>PDSA01000013.1 GCA_002748285.1 Rhodobacterales bacterium | reverse complement strand
CAAGCTGGAGGTCGCCAATGCCTCGGTCGCCTATGTGGATCAGGACCGCTCGGCCCTGAGCGGGCGCATCCTTGGCGCGATCCTGCCGCCCGAGTTCGAACCCCCGCAGGAAATCGCCGCCAGTGAGGTCAGCGAGGTGATGGACAACGGCCAGTTTGTCTTTGTGCTGAACTTTCCGCACGGGCTGGAGGCCGACCTTCTGGCCGGGCGCACCCCGCAGATCCAGCTGAACGTCGATGCCACGGCCATGGCACAGGCGGGCAATGGCGCGGTGTTTTTGCAACGGATCATTCACACCGAGGTGGCGAAATTCCTGGCCGGTCATGACGAAGCCCGGCCCCTGCCGATTGATCTGGTGGTGCGGGCAAGGTTCAATCCGAACCTGAACTCCAGCTGGTTCTCGTCGGTGATGCAGGTGATCAACAACATCACCATTCTGTCGGTGCTGCTGACGGGTGCTGCGCTGATCCGTGAGCGCGAACATGGCACGATCGAGCACCTGCTGGTGATGCCCGTCACCCCGTCCGAGATCATGGCCGCCAAGATCTGGGCCAACGGGCTGGCGATCATCGCCGCCGCGATCCTGTCGCTGTGGCTGGTGGTCGACGGGCTGCTGGGTGTGCCGATTGCCGGCTCGACCCTGCTGTTTGTCAGCGGCGCGGTGATCTATCTGATCTCTGTCACCGGCCTTGGTATCCTGCTGGCCACCTTCACCACCTCGATGCCGCAATTCGGCCTGTTGGCTCTGCCGGTGCTGGTGATCATGAACCTGCTGTCCGGCAGCACCACGCCACTGGAAAGTATGCCAGACTGGCTGCAAACCGCAATGCAGGCGGTGCCCTCGACCCATTTCGTCGCCTTCGCTCAGGCGATCCTCTATCGTGGGGCGGGGTTGGAAACGGTGGCGGTGAACATGCTGGTCATGGCGGGGTTGAGCGCGCTGTTCTTCTTCATCGCCCTCAAGCGCTTCCGGCTCACCATGTCCAGCGCACATTGAACCGAGCCGTCAAGGAACCTTGCCCCATGAAGGAATGCGCTGGTGCAGGGGAATACTCGTGTTGAAGCATGGTCTGCCCGGCGTCTGGCGCGGCTGTCCGCTTATGTTGAGCGATCAGAAACATCGGGGTGAGGATCGGGTTTTGGCAATCAGTCTAAAGCAGATATTCTGGCCGCCTTAAGGGATGAGGCTCAAGCCCACGGAAATACTTGCATCCGCCCCGGATTTTGGCAACCTTTTCAAAAAACGAAAGACTAAAGCCATGATGCAAGCCGTTGCCAGAAAGAAAGCCCACTGGCTTTTTAACATCGGAAGTGACAGCGCTTTTATCGGTAAAAGACGCCTGCAAGAGGATATGGTGACCTCTGCCGTGTTTGGTTCGATCCGATTGATGTCTCCTGAAGACCGGCGCGAGGCCATCAAAGTGATGGTTGGGGGTGATTGCTTTACCGCCGCCGGGTTTAAAGAGGGTGAAGATATAGATCACAGGAATGGATTTTGATCTCAAAATCCACGAAGCATCAGCGTAAAATCAGAGACTTATAGCCAAAAGGCATAATCAGAAGTGTGTCGTTTGGCTATATATAGGTTGATTTGATCCAAGTGAGCCGGATGAAATTGATCATAAAGGGCACGGCCCTTGGGCACGGAAAAAGGACGAACAGGACAATGAATATTGTTACGCCCTACCGATTTTCACGCTCAGAAATGAACGCGATCTGAAGAAATTTGTTCTAAATCCGCTCGAAAAACTCTTTCTGGAGGATAACCCTGCTGCCATCGCTGCAGAAGTCCTGAAAGATGTTCCAGTGCTTACACCTCAATCGAACTGATCGGCGACACCCGCGCACTTGGCCCTTCGGCGCAGCGCAGCGGTCGAGAGGCTCGATCTTGATGAGATCACCCGTGAAATGCCGCCCCGCTCACCTGGCCTTGATCCACTCTTTAAGCTCTACGACAGCCTGCGCCGCCACAGAACCAGCCCCAGCCCAACCACAACAATCAGCCCCACCGCATAGACGTGCCAACTGGCGAACAAACCCGCCGGGGCCGGCTTTAAGACCAGCGGCGCAAATGTGTTGCCCTTGAAAGAGGTTTGCAACAGCCGATCCCCGCGATAATCCATGATCCGGGTCTCGAACCCGGCCTGTTGCGCCCCGGGCAACGCGGTTGAGAGAAGCTCGATTTTCACCGGGTCATCGGGCATCACACCCCCCAGAAACAGCGAGATGACGATCAGAGTATCGTCGATATTTGGATCATCCGGGTATTGCGCCGCGCAAAGCGACAGCATCGAAGCCGACGCGGTCAGACCAAGGCCCACATTGATATCGGCATTGTCCAAATCCTCGGCCTCGACCACCACATATTCCGGGGTGTCCGGCGTGATGATGCGCCCGTTTACCGAAAAGCGATAATCCCGCAGCAGGAAATCGCCGAAGGCGCCGTAATCATCCAGCAGGGCGGTGCTGTTCAGGTGGTGGGTGATCTGGCCGTCTTTGTCGTGGTTGACGATGAAGGGAGCATTGAGCGGCGTATTGGCCGGGGTTTTGGCCAGCTCATTGGCATAGGCCAGCCGCAGGGGGAAGCGCATGATCAGGCGGGTGTCGCCTTCGTCCGAGATCAGCACATGGATTTCCCGCACCCGCTTTTCCGGGGCGGCCTCGGCCAGCGCGATCTGAGGCAGGGCCAGCAGAGCCAGCGTCAGGATCAATCCGTGCAAGAGCATCCGCATCTGTTCGCATTCCCTTTTGTCCACCAGCGGCTTACCATCTGGCGAAAGCCTATTGAAGAACACGTGCCAATACCAGCCGGCATTTCGCCGCGGGTTTTATGTTTAATCCCAGCGCACATCCCCCAGAAAAATATACCCCGCGCCGTAAATGGTTTTGATCAGGCGCGGGTTTTTGGGGTCTTCTTTCAGCTTGGTGCGCAGCCGGGAAATGCGCACATCCATCGCCCGGTCAAAGCTATCCCCGGCCGTGCCGCCCAAAGTTTCCTGCATCTGAGCCCGCGAAATCAGGCGCTTGGGGCTTTCCAGAAACAGCCGCAGAACTTCGCCTTCGGCATGGCTGAACGGGGTTTGCCCGCCGTCTTTGTCGCGTAAAACATAGCTGTCAAACAGCGCCGTCCAGCCTTCGAAATGGGCGCGGTTGGTGGCCTTTTCGCCGCTTTTCAGACTGCGCAGCCGCACCCGCACACGGGCGACCACTTCTGCCGGGTCAAACGGTTTGATGATGTAATCATCCGCCCCCAGTTCCAGCCCCGTGACGCGATCCTGCACCTGAGCCCGCCCGGAAATGATAATGATCGACGCCCCCGATTCCAGCGCCAGACGATGCACCAGCGCCAGCCCGTCCTTATCCGGCAGCCCCAGATCCACTAGGCACACATCCGGGGTGGTGTGGTTCAACGAGGCCTCGAACTCGGTGGCGCGGCCATAGGAGGCGGTGCGAAAGCCGGCCTCCTGCAAGGCATCCGACAGCATCTGCCGGATTTCCGGTTCGTCATCAAGGATCGTGACCAGCGGTTGCGTCATCTATTTGGGCTCCATCATCAGATAGCGGGCCAGATCGGTGGCCGTGAACGGTTTGGATATTATAGGGTAGCGTTTGGCGGCATCAATACGTTGCGGATTATTGGTGGGCAGCGACGTCATCAGACAGGTCGGCGCCTGCAACCCACGGGCCTTGAGCGCGTCCAGCATCTGGACCCCGCTGACCCCGCCGACCAGAGTAATATCGGACAGAACGAAGCTGACTTCCGCCAACATCGCCAGATTGTTACCTTCCTCGGCCGAGGAGGCTTCGATCACCTGATGCCCCATATCGGTGAGCATTTCCCGCACATTGGCGCGGATCTCGTCGGAATCTTCAACCAGCAGCACCAGCTTGGCATCCGGTTCCTGACTGGCAAAGCGCAAGGGCAGGCGCAGCGTGATCAGCGCGCCCTGTTCGGTGTTGGCGATGGTCATATCGCCCCCGGCCAGTTTGGTCAGATCGAACACCATCGACAGGCCCAACCCGGTGCCTTCGCCGCCTTTGGTGGAAAAGAACGGGTCGATGGCATGTTCCAGCGCTTCGTCGCTAAAGCCGCTGCCGGTGTCGCTGACGCTGATCTCAAGCCAGGTGTCGCGCACGGTCTTACAGATCAGATGGATTTCGCCGCCGCCAGCGCCGATGGCGTCCTTGGCGTTCAGGATCAGGTTCAGCAACGAATCCTGTAACGATCCGGCATCCAGCAGCAAGCTGCGCCCGATTGTGCTGCAGTTGCATGTCAGCACCACGTCAGGGGGCAGGGTGGGGGTGGCGATGGTTTTCAGATCATTGATGAACTGGGTCAGATTGACCGGAGCCGGGTGCATTTCGCGTGCGCCGGACATCGAGGCAATCCGGTTCAGCAGACTGCCCCCGCGATTGGCCGCCGATTGGGTGGCGGCGATCAGTTTGGCGGCTTCGGGGTCTTGCACCATTTTGGCCAGCCGGCTTTGCATCCCCAAAATGATCGTCAGCAGATTGGCGAAATCATGCGCCATGCCGCTGGTCAGCTGCGCCGCCAGCTCGCGCTTATGGGTTTGTTCCAGCGCATTGCGGGTCTGGGTTTCTTCGGTGATGTCCATCGACAGAATGTAGACCCCATGCGGATCCGGGGTAAACGCCACCCGGATGCGGCGGCTGGAGTCATCATCGGTGAACTCGAACACGCTGGCGGTGCCCTCGCAGGCTTTTTCGTAATAGGGTTTGATTTTGCCAAAGGCGCTGTGGCCCAGAGATTCGCTGATATGCAGCCCCAGGATATCGGACGGGCGTGAGGGGATCACCGAGCTGAGCTTGCGGTTGGAATAGGTATAATACCCGTCCCGGTCGACATGGGCGATATGGGCGGGCATCATTTCGGTGGTGATGCGGGCGCGGGCCTCCATCTCGGTCAGCTGGTGTTGGGTTTCCTGCAGGGCGGTGTTGGTGGCGGCCAGTTCGCGGTTGGTCTGGCTTAGGCGTTCGGCATGGGTCAGCAGCTGATCGTTCAGTTCATCGGTGCGGGCGTGCAGCAGCTTTTCCTGATCCTTGATCGCGGTAATATCGGTATAAACCGCCACCCAGCCACCCCCGGGCAGGGGCGAGCCCTCAACCGAAATGACCCGGCCATTGGCGCGGGTGCGTTCGATGTAATGGGGTTGGAAATTGCGGGCCTGCTCGACCCGGCTGTTCACAAAGCCGTCAATGTCGTCAAGATCGCCATATTCACCACGTTCGGCCAAAAAACGGATGGTGTCGGAAAAACACGCCCCCGGCTGGCAGTAGATTTCCGGCAGATCAAACATCTCCTGAAAGGGCCGGTTGACCCGCACGCAGCGCAGATTGATGTCGTAAATCGACAGCGCTTGCTGGATCAGGTTCAGCCCAGCACGGGTCAGGTTTTCAGATATGGCGCTCGAAGCTGGCATCGGCAAGTCCCCTCTTTGGCTCATCGCTATCACCTGAAGCTGGCCAGTGAAAGTGCCGTTGTTACAATTTGTAAGGATTGCGCAAAAGTTAGGAATAAGTTGACCTTTAGCCAAATCTGGTCACGCTGGGGCAGAATAGAATCGCCCAACATGGGTGATCCGCATAAATGACGGCGGAAATGGGGAGGACAAAACTTGGCGAAATCAGGGGATGCAATGAATTCAATTCCGGCTTTGCTTGCGCGTAACGCAGAGAAATATGGTGATAAAGCCGCCTATCGTGAAAAAGAATACGGTATTTGGCAGCAATGGAGCTGGGCGCAGGTTGCCCAAGAGGTGGAAGACCTGGCGCTGGGTTTTCTGAATATGGGCATGGAGGAAGGTGACTTTGTCGCCATTATCGGCCGCAACCGGCCGTATTTCTACTGGGCCATGGTCGCGGCGCAATCTGTGGGCGCCGTTCCGGTGCCGCTCTATCAGGATGCCAATGCCGAAGAAATGGAATATGTTCTTGGCCATTGCGGCGCCCGTTTCATCGTGGTCGAGGACCAGGAGCAGGTCGATAAAGTTATCGAAATCCAAGAGAGCCTGCACCAGTTCGAGCATATGATTTACATCGACCCAAGAGGTCTGCGCAAATACGACCACAGCCGCCTGCATCAGTATTCGCATGTTCAGGAGCAGGGCCGCGCGTCCCGTGAAGAATATATCGCCACCTTGAAAGAGCGCTCCGCCAAGCTGGATATGGATAGCACCTGCGTGATGCTCTATACTTCGGGCACCACCGGCAAACCCAAGGGTGTGGTTCTGTCCAACCGCAATGTGATCCAGACCGCGCAAAACAGCTGCGAGTTTGACCATTTGCAGCCCGGCGAAGAAGTTTTGGCTTATCTGCCGATGGCGTGGGTCGGCGACTTTATCTTTTCGGTCGGTCAGGCGTATTGGACCGGGTTCTGCGTGAACTGCCCCGAAAGCGCCGACACCATGATGACCGATATGCGCGAAATCGGGCCCACCTATTACTTTGCGCCGCCACGTTTCTTTGAAGGTCAGCTGACCAGCGTGATGATCCGCATGGAAGACGCCGGCCGCTTCAAGCGCTGGTTGTTCAAGAAATATATGGATGTGGCCCGCAAGGTGGGTCCAGCCATTCTGGATGGCAAGCCTGTCAGTGCGATGGATAAATTCCGTTATTTCATGGGCAATATTCTGGTCTATGGTCCGCTGAAAAACACGCTGGGCATGAGCCGCGTGCGGGTGGGTTACACCGCTGGTGAAGCGATCGGGCCTGAGCTGTTTGACTTCTATCGTTCCTTGGGTATCAACCTGAAGCAGCTTTACGGTCAGACCGAAGCCACCGTGTTTATCACCCAGCAGCCCGATGGTGAGGTGCGTGCCGACACGGTCGGGGTGCCTTCGCCGGATGTCGAGATCAAGATCGACGACAACAGCGAAATCTTTTACCGCTCGCCGGGTGTGTTTGTTGAATACTACAACAATCCCGACAGCACCGCTGACACCAAGGATGCCGAAGGCTGGGTGGCTACCGGTGACGCTGGCTTTATCGAAAAGCAGAGCGGCCATCTGCGGATCATCGACCGCGCCAAGGATGTTGGCAAAATGGCCGATGGCAGAATGTTTGCGCCCAAATATGTCGAGAACAAGCTGAAATTCTATCCCGACATTCTGGAAGCCGTGGTGTTTGGGGATGGGCGCGACATGTGCACTGCCTTCATCAATATCGACCTGACTGCGGTCGGCAACTGGGCCGAGCGTAATAACGTGGCCTATTCCTCGTATCAGGAGCTGGCCGGTCACAGTCAGGTTTACGACACCATTCAGGGCTTTGTCGAAGAGGTCAACAAGTCGGTAGCACAGGATGAAATGCTGTCTGGTTGTCAGGTGCATCGCTTCCTGATCCTGCACAAGGAGTTGGACGCTGATGACGGTGAAATGACCCGCACCCGCAAAGTGCGCCGCAAGATTGTGGCCGAGAAATTCAGCGATCTGCTGGATGCGCTTTATGGGGGTAAGGACCAGGTTTATACCGAAACCGAGGTAACTTATGAAGATGGCCGCAAAGGATCCATTTCGGCCACATTGGAAATACGCGATGCCAAAGTGCAACCGGTCAATCAGAAGGTGGCGGCAGAATGAACCAAGCAACTGAAAACTCCGCTGTGGGCTATACCACAGAAGATGGCCGCAAAATCGGCGGCACCGTGATGGAGATGAAAAACATCACCCTGCGCTTTGGCGGTGTGATCGCGATTGAGAACATCAGTTTCGACATCCACGAAGGTGAAATTCGTGCGATCATCGGCCCGAACGGGGCTGGGAAATCGTCGATGCTGAACGTGATCAGCGGCTTTTACCATCCGCAAGAGGGTGAAGTCTGGTTCCACGGTAAGAAGCGCCCGGTGATGAAGCCTTATCAGGTGGCCGAGCAGGGCATCGCCCGTACCTTCCAGAACATCGCTTTGTTCAAGGGGATGAGCACGCTCGACAACATGATGACTGGCCGTCTGACCAAGGTGAAAACCAACATGCTGGATCAGGCGATCTGGTGGGGCAAGGCGACCAAAGAGGAAGAAGAGCATCGCGAGAAGGTTGAGGAGATCATTGATTTCCTTGAAATTCAGGCGATCCGCAAGACTCCGGTCGGGCGTTTGCCTTATGGGATGCAAAAGCGGGTTGAGCTGGGCCGCGCTTTGGCGGCTGAACCCAAGCTGTTGCTGTTGGACGAACCAATGGCCGGTATGAACGTCGAGGAAAAAGAGGACATGAGTCGCTTTATCCTGTCGGTGAACGAGGAGTACGGCACCACGATCGCGCTGATCGAGCATGATATGGGCGTGGTCATGGATATTTCTGACCGCGTGGTGGTCATGGATTATGGCAAAAAGATCGGTGATGGTAAGCCCGCAGAAGTGTTGGCCAACCAGGAAGTGATTGATGCCTATTTGGGGGTGAGCGATGACTGATTTAGCAACAAGCACTAAAACACGGGGGCGTGCATAATGTCGGCAGAATTTTATTATGGCGTCGAGGTTTTCCTGAACGGGCTGATGGCCGGGGTGATGTATTCACTGGTGGCGCTGGGCTTTGTTCTGATCTTTAAATCTTCTGGCGTGTTTAACTATGCTCAGGGTGTGATGGCGCTGTTTGCGGCGCTTACTCTGGTGGGTCTGCAGAGCGGCCAGGTGCCGTTTTCGCATCTGATTAACGCGATCTTTGGCACAAATCTGCACCATTTCGGCTGGCATGTCCCGGCGTTACTGGCGATTGTGCTTTCGGTCGGGGTGATGATCTTGTTCGCGATGTTGGTGGAAAAGCTGGTCCTGAAACATCTGGTCAATCAGGAACCGATCATCCTGTTCATGGCCACCATTGGTCTGGCTTACTTCATGGAGGGTTTCGGAGACCTGATGTGGGGCTCTGAGATCAAGAAGCTGGATGTGGGCATTCCTCAGGGTGGTAATATGTGGGTTGAACAAACCACCGCGTTTCTGGGCGGAGATGATTTCTACGGGTTCTATATCGACACTCTGGATATTGTCGCTGCTGTTGTGGCTGGCCTGCTGGTGGCCTCGCTGGTGGTGTTCTCGCAATATACCAAAACCGGGCGTGCGCTGCGGGCGGTGGCGGATGACCACCAAGCGGCTCTGTCTGTCGGGATCTCGCTGCGGGCGATCTGGGTGATCGTTTGGTCGATTGCCGGCTTTGTGGCGCTGGTTGCGGGCATCATGTGGGGCTCGAAATCGGGCGTGCAGTTCTCGCTGTCGCTGATCGCGCTGAAGGCGCTGCCAGTGCTGATGCTGGGCGGCTTTACCTCGATCCCTGGGGCGATTGTCGGCGGTCTGATCATCGGTGTCGGTGAAAAGATGTTCGAATTCCTGATTGGCGGCCCTTATCTGGGTGGTGCGACGGAGAACTGGTTTGCCTATGTTCTGGCTCTGGTGTTCCTTGTCTTCAGACCACAAGGTCTGTTCGGCGAAAAAATTATCGAAAGGGTTTAATAGATGCTTTATCGTGAAGCCGGTGACTTCAAGACGTCCTATGTAAAGGACAACCAAACATTCCCGATTAAGTTCGACCGTGTGGCGTATTACATCCTGATGGTGTTTGCCTTTTGTGTCGTGCCCTTTATCATCAACGACTACTGGGCCACTGCGGTTCTGGTGCCGGTGCTGGTTTATGTGATCGCAGCGCTGGGGCTGAACATCCTGATTGGATATTGCGGCCAGCTGTCGCTGGGGACCGGTGGGTTCATGGCTGTGGGGGCTTATTCGGCCTATAAGCTGATGACCACCTTCCCGGATATCTCGATCGTCGTGCATATCTTGCTGGCCGGTGTGATCACCGCAGCTGTCGGGATGCTGTTCGGCCTGCCTTCGCTGCGCATCAAAGGGTTCTATCTGGCGGTGGCCACACTGGCCTCGCAGTTCTTCCTGATCTGGCTGTTCAACCGGGTGCCGTGGTTCTATAACTACTCGGCTTCGGGCACCATTGCCGCGCCAGAGCGCAGCGTGCTCGGGGTCAATGTGACCGGCCCCAATGTCGAGGCTTGGGCGAAATACATGATCTGCCTGGTGTTCGTGGTTGCCTGTGCCTGGCTGGCACGCAACCTGACCCGCGGCACAGTGGGCCGCAGCTGGATGGCGATCCGTGATATGGATATTGCGGCGGAAATCATCGGGGTGAACCCGCTGAGAGCCAAGCTATCGGCCTTTGGTGTGTCCTCGTTCTTTATCGGGATCTCCGGCGCATTGCTGTTTACCGTTTATCTGGGCGCAGCAGAAGGGGGCGAAGCCTTTGGCATCTCGAAATCCTTCCTGATCCTGTTCATGGTGATCATCGGCGGTCTGGGCTCGATCTTTGGCTCTTTTGCCGGCGCGGCCTTCATGGTGTTGCTGCCGGTGCTGCTGAAAAACGTATTGGTGGGCGGTCTCGGCTGGCCGACCGATCTGGCAGCGCATCTGGAGTTCGTGATCGTTGGTGCCCTGATCGTTGTGGTGCTGATCGTGGAGCCACATGGTATGGCCCAGCTGTGGCGCATCGCCAAAGAGAAACTGAGATTGTGGCCTTTCCCACATTAAACAAAAATGATGGCCCTTCCCACATTCAGGGGCGGGCCAAAACCAAAGATCGGGCAAACCCCGACGACTTATAACGAAGAAGAATCCCAACGGAGGAGAATCTGAAATGAAATTGAAACTTGTAACAATGGCGGTAGCTGCCGTAATGGCTGCGGCGCCGGTGATGGCCGATCTGGTCTACCCGTCGCTGTCTTACCGCACAGGCCCATATGCAGCCGGTGGTATCCCGTTTGCAGATGGCTATGCCGATTACTTTACCCTGCTGAACGAGCGCGATGGCGGCATCGGTGGTGTAAAAACTTCGGTTCCTGAGTGCGAAACCGGCTATTCCACCGAAAAGGGTGTGGAATGCTTTGAGGCAACCAAAGACGCCGGCGCGCTGGTGTATCAGCCTCTGTCTACCGGCATCACCTACCAGCTGATCCCCAAAGTCACCGTGGCTGGCATTCCGCTGCACACCATGGGTTATGGCCGGACCTCGGCTGCCAATGGCGCTGTGTTCAGCCATGTGTTCAACTACCCTGCCAACTACTGGGATAGTGCTTCGATTGCGATCAACTATCTGTTGTCGCAAAATGGCGATGATCTGAAGGGCAAGAAAATTGCACTTGTGTATCACAACTCGGCCTATGGCAAAGAGCCAATCCGCACCCTGGAAGAGCTGGCGAAAAAATACGGCTACGAGCTGATCAAGCTGGCCGTTGACCACCCCGGTCAAGAGCAGAAATCCCAGTGGCTGCAAATTCGTCGTCAGCGTCCGGACTATGTTCTGATGTGGGGCTGGGGCGTGATGAACCAGGTTGCCATTCAAGAGGCCGCCAACATCAACTTCCCAATGGAAAACTTCATTGGCGCATGGTGGTCGGGTGCCGAGCATGACGTGCTGCCTGCCGGTGCGGCTGCTGATGGCTACAAAGCGCTGGCCATGCACAATGTGGGTATGGACTACCCGGTTTATGATGACCTGAAGAAATACGTCTATGACGCTGGCAAAGCCGCTGGTGCAGGCGACCAGGCCGGTCGTGTGCTGTATAACCGTGGTATGTATGCTGCCATGTTGGCTGCCGAAGCCACCAAGAAGGCTCAGGAACTGTCCGGTCACGCCAACATCACCCCTGCAGAGATGCGCGACGGTATGGAAGCACTTGTGATCACCGAGGAAATCATGGCTGCGGCAGGTATGCCCAACTTTGGTCCATCCTTTGAGGTCTCTTGTGCCAATCACGGTGGCCCGGGCCGCGCTGCTGTTTCCGAATGGGACGCCGACACCAAGACCTGGAGCCTGATCACCGATTTTGGCGAATCTGACTCCGAAGTCATCAACGCGCTGATCGAAGAAGATTCTCTGGCCTACGCCAAAGAGAACAAAATCGAACTCGGCTGTAAATAATCCAACTTGCCCGGGCCGCGCCCAAGTGGCCCGGGCAATTCGTTTGAACATTCAGGATGAACAATATGCTGGACGCTGCCCAATCAAAAGAGACCGTTCTAGAAGTCAACAATATCGAGGTGATCTATAACCACGTGATCCTTGTGCTGAAGGGTGTCAGCCTTTCGGTTGCCAAGGGCAAGATTACCGCACTGATGGGCGGTAACGGCGCTGGCAAAACCACCACTTTGAAGGCCATTTCAAACCTGCTGCGCTCAGAACGCGGCGAGGTCACCAAGGGCCGCATCACCTATCATGGTCAGGACATTTCCGAGATGAACCCCTCGGATATGGTGAAACGCGGCGTTATTCAGGTGATGGAAGGCCGTCATTGTTTCGAACACCTGACCGTCGAAGAAAACCTGATGACCGGTGCCTATACCCGCCGCGATGGCAAAGGGGCGGTGAATGCGGATCTGGAAATGGTTTACAACTATTTCCCCCGCCTGAAAGAGCGTCGCAAAAGTCAGGCCGGTTACACATCCGGCGGTGAGCAACAGATGGTCGCCATGGGCCGCGCTTTGATGAGCCGCCCCGAAACCGTGCTGCTGGACGAACCTTCGATGGGTCTGGCGCCGCAGCTGGTGGAACAGATTTTTGAGATCGTCAAAACCATTAACGAAAACGAAGGCGTATCCTTCCTGCTGGCCGAGCAAAACACCAATATGGCTCTGAAATACTCGGATTACGGCTATATTCTGGAATCCGGCCGGGTTGTGATGGATGGCCCTGCAGCTGATTTGCGCGAAAACCCGGATGTGAAAGAGTTTTATCTGGGTATTTCCGACGAGGGCCGCAAATCGTTCCGCGATGTGCGCAGCTATCGTCGTCGTAAGCGTTGGTTGTCATAAGGGACGGGGACAGAATTGTGAGTTTTTTTGATAAGCTGGAAACGCGCTCAGCTGATGAGCGCAACAGCGATCTATCCCGCGCCCTGCCGGCCCAGATCGCCCGTGCCAAAACAGCCCCGGGGGTCGCTGATCTTCTAAAAGATGTGGCCCCTGCCTCGATCACATCGGTGGCTGATCTGGCCAAACTGCCGGTGATCCGCAAATCCGAGCTGGTCTCGGCCCAGGCGCAAAAGCCGCCCTTTGGCGGGTTCACCAGCTGCGATGTGCATGAATTCGAGCATATCCACCAGTCTCCGGGCCCGATTTACGAGCCCGGCCGCCTGTCAGGCGATTGGTGGCGGGTTGGCCGTTTTCTGCACGCTTGCGGCATTGGCAAAGGCGACATCATCCAGAACTGCTTTGGCTATCATCTGACGCCTGCGGGGATGATCTTTGAATCCGGTGCGCGTGCCGTTGGCGCCGCCGTTCTGCCCGCCGGCACCGGCCAGACCGAGCTTCAGGTCCGCGCTGCGCATGATATTGGCAGCACCGCCTATGCCGGCACGCCGGATTACCTCAAGATCATTCTGGACAAGGCCGATTCCATGGGCCTGAAGCTGAATATCTCGCGCGCCGTTGTTGGCGGTGGGGCGTTGTTCCCGTCTTTGCGGGCGGAATATGCTGATCGTGGTATTCTGTGTCTGCAAAACTACGCCACGGCGGATCTGGGCAACATCGCCTATGAAAGCCAGGCGCAGGAGGGGATGATCGTTGATGAGGGCGTGATTGTCGAAATCGTCACCCCCGGCACCGGCAACCCGGTGGCCGAAGGCGAGGTGGGCGAAGTCGTCGTGACCACGCTGAACCCCGACTATCCGCTGGTGCGCTTTGCCACCGGTGATCTGTCGGCGGTGATGAGCGGAGTCAGCCCCTGTGGCCGCACCAATATGCGCATCAAGGGCTGGATGGGCCGCGCCGATCAGACCGCCAAGATCAAGGGCATGTTCGTGCGCCCTGAGCAAGTCGCCGATTTCGTTGCCAAACATGACGAGGTGGCCCGCGCCCGTGTGGTTGCCAGCCGTGATGGCGAGATGGATGTGATGACGGTGCAGATCGAAACCGACAGCGGTGATGCGGATCGTTATAGCGCCAGCATTGTCGATACGCTCAAGCTGAAAGGCCGGGTTGAGATCGTCAAGGTGGGCAGCTTGCCCAATGATGGTCTGGTGATCGAGGATTGCCGCAAATACGATTAAGGCATTTTCGTCAAAAACAGAAATCCCCCAACGCCGTGTCTGACCGGGTTGGGGGATTTTTTTGTTTTTAAAGACCCCTGCATCTTTCAATGCCCCGCCCGGCCGTTAGGCCGGGCTGCGCCTGCCTGCCCCCCGGCAGGCGCAATCAACCTTTCCACACACTGACATATCGCGGTTTACTCACAAACAGCACTTGCTTCCACGCTCGGCACAAGCGCCTACCCAGGCAGGCGCAGCCCGGCGTTCTTATGCACCGCTCTTATTCATCATCCCCCTTGCCTCCCCCACACGCAAAAGGCCGCCGGGATATCCCAGCGGCCTTTTGCATTTTCACCCGATAAGGTTGCTTCACTTAACCCTGACGGGCCTTGAAACGTGGGTTTGTCTTGTTGATCACATAAACACGGCCCTTGCGACGCACGATACGGCAATCACGGTGGCGGCCTTTGAGTGAACGCAAGGAATTGCGAATTTTCATAACCTTGTCCTTTTCTCGCGGCGCGCCGGGCGCCATTGTTTCAATTTCCCCCGGTGTTCCCCCAACTTCCAAAAGGGGGCGGGGCACATGGTGGGCACTACTGGGATCGAACCAGTGGCCCCTTCGATGTCAACGAAGTGCTCTACCGCTGAGCTAAGCGCCCATATGCCCGACACATTCCACCGCCCCAATAAAAAAGGGACGCGGCAGAACCACGTCGGTGTGAGGTCTATAAAAGGAGTCGAACCGGGGATCAAGGGCTTTTGGTGCCCTGATTTATTGGTTATAGGAATTTTATAAGGAAGGAACATGGCAAAACCCACATTTGATCTGCAATTGCCGGATGATCGCACCACCAGTGCGGTTTTTGCATCGCCCCATAGCGGGCGCGATTATCCGGCGTCGTTTTTGCAAAGATCCGTGCTGGATGCCGACCGGATTCGCTCCAGCGAGGATGCGTTTGTCGATCTGCTGTTTAGCGATGTGCCGCAATTTGGGGCCCCTCTGCTGACGGCCCGGACTCCGCGCGCTTTTGTCGATCTGAACCGTGATCATGATGAACTGGACCCGGCGCTGATCGAGGGGGTATCGCCTCGCAACCATAACCCGCGAATTGCTTCGGGGCTGGGGGTGATCCCGCGGGTGGTGTCCCAAGGGCGGGCGATTTATCTGGGCAAGATGTCGAAAACCGAGGCCGAGATGCGTCTGAACCAGCATTGGCACCCTTATCACGGGGCGCTACGTCGATTGTTGGCGCAGAGCCAGCAGCGGTTCGGGCAGGCGATTTTGGTGGATTGCCATTCGATGCCGCATGAGGCGCTGGACAGCTTTGCCAGACCCGGAACGCCCCGGCCCGAGATTGTGTTGGGCGATCTGTTCGGCGCGGCGGCTTGCGCGGATATTGTCGAGAGGATCGAGGCCGCTTTTGTCGCGGTCGGGCTGGTGGTGGTGCGCAACCGGCCATTTGCCGGGGCCTTCATCGCGCAGCATTACGGCCGGCCATCGCATCATCAGCATGTGGTGCAGATCGAGATCGACCGATCATTATATATGGACGAACAGACGCTGCGCCCGCATCCGCATTTTGAGGATTTCCGCCAGATGATCAGCGGTGTCGCCCGCCAGATTGCCGAGATCGGCCGGGGGCGGGTGCCTTTGGCGGCGGAGTGAGCTGGCCTGCTCCGGGTGCCTTCTGCTAATACCCCGCCGCGCGGTTGACCTGATAGAGCAGCTCTTGCCCAGTCTCGGCCCGGTCAATGTTTTCCGCAATCACCTGCGCCGCCGTTTCAGGCCGGGTTTCCGAGGCGATATGCGGCGTGACGGTGACGTTCGGATGCTGCCAGAAGGGATGCTCTGCCGGCAGGGGTTCGGTTCGGAACACATCCAGCGTGGCGTGGCCAATCTGGCCGCTGTCCAGAGCCGCCAGCAGCGCCGGATCGTCGATCAGGGCACCTCGGCCCGGATTGAGCAATTTGGCCCCTTTAGGCATCTGTGCAAATTGTTCCGCCCCCAGCAGGTTTTCGGTGTCCGGGGTCAGGGGCAGCAGCAGCACCAGAATCTCGGCCCGGCGCAGCGCCTGTTGCAGGCCCTCAGCGCCGGACAGGCAGGTGATGCCTTCGATCTGCTTGGGGCGGCGGCTCCAGCCGGTGACCTGAAAACCAAGCCCACACAACGCCTGCGCAGCGGCTTGCCCCAACGCGCCCAGCCCCAAAACGGTGACGTTGCGGTTCTGGGCCAGCGGCGGCACGGTCTGCACCCAGCGCCCATCCTGATGCAGAATCTGCGCATCCATCCCCAGATGATAACGCAGCACATGGCCGCAGACCCATTCCGTCATGCCTTGGCTCAGCCCGTGATCCACCATCCGGGTCAGCGGTTGGGTCAGGCTGGGATTTGTCACGATGCTTTCCACCCCGGCCCAGAGGCTCAGAACCGCTTTGGCGCGGGTGAAGGGGGTGAAATCGTCAACCGGCCCATGCGGCGCGTAAATCAGATAATCGACGCTGGCCGGATCAGACACCTCACAGCTCAGCCGATAGTCCAGCCCCTTGCTGTCCAGAGCCCGCCGCAAAGGGGTTTCGTAATCACGCCAGCTTGCGGCTTTGGCGGCGAACAGGATGTTGATCATCGGCGGGCTCCTTGGCAGGTCAGCGTTTCTTGCGGGGGCGGTGGACATGGGCGCTCTGCATCAGGCCAAAGGCGATCAGCAACACCAGCATGGACGAGCCCCCATAAGACACCAGCGGCAACGGCACCCCCACCACCGGCGCCAGCCCCATCACCATCGACATATTCACCGCAAAGAACAGGAACAGCGTTGCCCCGACCCCAAGCGTGATCAGGGCGGCAAAGCGATCAGGGTTTTTCATGGCCGATGCAACGCAGAAAACAAGCACCAGCGCATAAAGCCCCAGCAGTGAAACCGCGCCCAGAAAGCCGAATTCTTCGGCCAGGGTGGTAAAAATGAAATCGGTGTGCTTTTCGGGCAGAAAGTTCAGCCGCGCCTGCGTGCCCTGCATATAGCCCCGCCCGGTCCAGCCGCCCGACCCCAGCGCGATTTTGGATTGGGTGATGTGATAGCCATCGCCCAACGGATCGGATTCCGGGTTCAGAAAGGTATCAATGCGCCGGTATTGGTAATCTTTCAGAAACTGCCACGCCGTGCCGCGCAGCTGAAAGACGGCAGTGATGGTGGCAGCGGCAGCGGCAATGACGGCGGCGAAATAATACCAGCTGACTCCGGCGGCAAACATGATGATACCGCCCCCGGCCACCAGCAAAATCGCGGTGCCCAGATCGGGCTGGTGCAGGATCAGCGCGGTGGGCAGCAGGATGATCAGCACCGGCACCAGCACCCAAAAGGGGTGCGAGGTTTTGCGGATGTCCAGCCAGTCATAATAGGCGGCCAGCACCATGATCAGGGCGATTTTGGCCAGTTCCGAGGGCTGGAGCTTCATAAACCCCAGATCAATCCACCGGGTCGCCCCCTTTTGGGTGGTGCCGTAAAATTCGACCCCCAACAGCAGCACCACCGCCAGCGCATAGGCCAGCACCGACATATTGCGCCAGAACCAGATCGGCACCATCGCCATGAAAAACAGCAATCCCATCCCCAGAGCAAAGCGTTTCATTTGCGCTGCGGCCCAGGGTTGCATTGACCCTTCGGCGACGGAATAGAGCATCAGGAACCCGATGCAGCTGATCGCGGTCAGCAACAGGATAATCGGCCAGTTCAGGTTGAGGATCTTATGCGCCCCGCTGGGAACGGTTCTGACGTTATATTCAAGATAGCTCATGCCTGATCGCTCTTCCCTGTGGCGGCGCTGGGGTCACGCAGTTTCAGCGCTTTTTGCTCGCGTTTGATCCGGGCACGATCGGCTTTGGGGTAGGCCGATAGCGGGGGCAGCTTGCCATAAAGGGCTTGCAGCACAATGTCGCGGGCAATCGGAGCCGCCGCGGTCGATCCCCCGCCGCCATGCTCCACAATCACCGAAACCGCAATGCGTGGATTGTCATAAGGCGCAAAGCACACAAACAGCGCGTGATCGCGTTTTTCCCAAGCCACATCGCTGTTGCGCACCACCTTGTTGCCGACCTGACTGGTGCCGGTTTTCCCCGCCAACAGATAATCATCACCCAAAACGCGTGACTTGTAACCGGTGCCGCCCAAATTGTTGGTGACGGCAAACATGCCCTTGCGGATCAGGCGCAGATGGTTTTCGTTCAGCTCCAGATCTTCGCCGCCTTTCACCGGTTGCTCTTGCCCGTTGATCGACTTGACCAACCGGGGCAGGACCTTTTTGCCGGTGGCAATGCGGGCGGTCATCACCGCCAGTTGCAGCGGCGAAGACAGCACGAAACCCTGCCCGATCGAGGCATTCAGACTGTCGCCAATCACCCAATCGGCGCCCTTTGTCTGCCTTTTCCATTCCTTGGTCGGGGTCAGCCCCTTTTTCACCGAGGTCATCGGCAGGTCGTATTTTTCGCCCAATCCCAGCCGGCGGGCCATGGCGGAAATGTTCTTGATCCCGGTGCGCTCGGCCATTTCGTAATAGTAAACGTCACAGGATCGTTTCAACGAGTTGATCAGATTCATGTTGCCATGGCCCGAACGCTTCCAGCAGTGAAACCGGCGCCCACCGGTTTCGACATGGCCATTGCATTTAACGGTGTCTTTTGAGCCCACCACCCCGGCCTTGAGCGCTGCCAGCGCCGTGACCATTTTAAAGGTCGAGCCCGGCGGATACGTGCCCTGAACCGCCTTGCAGGGCAGCGGGCGGTATTTGTTTTCGTTCAGGGCGGCAAATTCGGCGTGGGAAATGCCGTTGACAAATTTGTTCGGATCATAGGCGGGGGTTGAGCCAACCGCCAGCAGATCGCCATTCGTTACGTCAATCACCACTGCCGCCGCGCTTTCCCCAGCTAGCCGCGCCTGCACATAGTTTTGCAGCTTGCTGTCAACGCTCAACTGGATGTTATCGCCGCTATTGCCCTCCTGACGGTCCAGCTCGCGCATCACCCGCCCGACCGAGTTCACCTCGATCCGCTTGGTCCCCGCCTTGCCGCGCAGACGCTTTTCCAGCCGGGCCTCGGCCCCGTATTTGCCAATCTTGAAATGTGGGATTTGCAGCAGCGGATCCTGATCATCCACCCGTTGCAGATCACGGTCATTCACTGCCCCGACATAGCCCACAATATGGGCAAAATCATCGGCCAGCGGATAGACCCGGTTCAGGCCCAGCTCGGGGTTAACGCCGGGCAGGGCGGGGGCGTTGACGGCGACTTTGGCGATGTCGTCCCATTGCACATCGCTGGCGATGGTCACCGGCACATAAGGGCTACGCCGGTTCATGATGTCCAGAGCGCGCTCCAGCTCGGCCTGATCCAGCGGCATCAGCGCCCTGAGCCGTTGGATGATCTGATCCACATCCCCGGCATCCTCGCGCACCATGGAAATCCGGTAAATCGGTTTATTGATTGCCAGGGCTATGCCGTTGCGGTCGTAAATCAGCCCGCGGGCCGGGGGGATCAGGCGGATATTGATCCGGTTTTCATCGGCCAACAGCCGGAATTTATCGGCCTGTTTGACCTGCAAATATTGCATTCGACCAGCCAACAGGCCAACAAATGCCAGCTGCGACGCCCCCAGAATCAGCCCTCGGCGGCTGATCTTTTGCTGGCTGGCGGCGGTATCGCGGGGGTCTCGTTTCATATTTTGTGCCCCAATGCGTCTACCTCTCCGGGGGCGATTTTACGCACGCCCAGAATGTAGCGGCTAAAGGCCACGACCAGCGGATAGGCTGCAATGGTAGTGACTAGTTGAGTCAGCGACAGCCACAGCGAAGGGCGCGGTTGCAGCACCATGATCAGCGCAAAGCGGTAACAGGCCAAAATCGCCAGCAACACCCCGGCCACCATCGCCCATTCCAGCAAAAACGGCAGCTCGCGCAGCAGCCGGGTGCGGGCGCGCAGGAATTCGGCCCCCAGAATAGTCAGCGCCGCCATCAGGCCGGGCGGGCGCATCAGCAGCATGTCGGCAATCAACAGGGTCGCGGCGATCAGCAATAGCGGGGCGTAATCGTTGCGTCGCAACACCCAGGCATAGATCAGGCAGATCAGCAGATCTGGCATCGCCCAGTTGCTGGGGGTGGTTTGCAGCGGGATTAGTTGCACGAACAGGATCAAGCCCGCCAGCGTGGCAAACAAGGCCCAATAAAACCATTTTCTGCCATGGATCACATCAATCACTGCTGGCCTCCTGATCCTTATCAGGGACGGGTTGAGGCGCAACCAGTAGGGAACCGGGATCGGTGATGGCTTCGCTGGTCAGATTGCGCAGCACCCGCAGAAAATCCAGCCGCTCATAATCCGCCGCCAACTGGGCGCGTAGGCGTTTATCGGTGCCTTTGGCGACTTGCCCGACCAAAACGCCAGCCGGAAACACCAGACCATCGCCCGAAGTCACAATCTGATCGCCGGGTTTGACCTGTTCGGGTTTTTCCAGAAATTCGATCGGCGGGCGGCTGGAGTTATCGCCCACCAGCAAAGCGCGTTGCCCCGAGGGCTGGATGGTGATCGGAATACGGCTGTGGGAATCGGTGAGCAGAATCACCCGGGATGAATTCTTGCCCACCCCCGATATTCGTCCCACCAGACCAAGCCCATCCATCGTCGCCCAGCCATCCTTGATCCCGTCACGCTCGCCGACATTCAGCAACACCGACTGCCGAAAAGGCGAGCCACTATCGGCCAGCACCACGCCAGAGACCGAAGTCAGTTTCGGGTCCAGATGCATGGCGTTCAGCGCCAGCAGCTTGGCGTTTTGCTGCTCCAGCTGCACGGCGGCTTCTTTCCAGGACTTCAGCCGTTGCAACTCGCGGCGAAGCTCTTGGTTTTGCTGGTAAATCTGCTGGTAAGAACGGAAATCTTCGATCATGCCCGCCGCTGCGGTCACCGGCACCAGAACCCATTCAAAGCTGGGCACGACCTTGTCGACCAAAGCGGCGCGAAACCGCTCGACCCGCGGGCTGTCGATTCGCCAGAAGAAGAACAGGACCAGCAGGACAAACACCAACAGGCCCACCAAGATCCGCCGCACCGGGCGGGTGTAATCGGTTTGTCTGTTGCGGTTCTTTGCCAAACTGGCCTCCGTTTCCGTGGCCCGAAACGGCCTAGCTGTCGTAGTCTATCACATGGCGCAGCTGTTTTTCATATTCAAGAGCCTTGCCGGTGCCCAGAGCCACACAATTCAGTGATTCATCAGCGATTGAGATCGCCAGACCGGTCTGCTCACGCAACGCCAGATCAAGTTCACCCAGCAGCGCCCCGCCGCCGGTCAGCATCACGCCGCGATCGACAATATCAGCGGCCAGATCGGGCGGAGTGGCCTCAAGCGCGGTCATCACCGCTTCGCAGACTTGCTGCACGGGTTCGGCCAGCGCTTCGGCGATCTGGGCCTGGTTGACTTCGGTTTCTTTGGGCACGCCATTCAGCAGGTCGCGCCCGCGGATCTGCATCGAAGAGCCGCGCCCGTCATCGGGCATCCGGGCGGTGCCGATCGAAGTCTTGATCCGTTCGGCGGTGGCATCACCGATCAGCAGGTTATGCTGGCGGCGCAGATAGCTGATGATGGCCTCATCCATGCGGTCTCCGCCCACCCGGACCGAGCGAGCATAGACGATGTCGCCCAAGGACAGAACCGCCACCTCGGTGGTGCCGCCGCCAATATCGACCACCATATTGCCGGTTGGATCGGTGATCGGCATTCCGGCCCCGATGGCTGCGGCGATGGGTTCGGCAATCAGCCCGGCCCGGCGGGCACCGGCCGATAGCACGGATTGACGAATGGCACGTTTTTCAACCGGGGTGGCCCCATGGGGCACACACACGATGATCTTCGGCTTGGAAAAGGTCGAGCGTTTGTGGACCTTGCGGATGAAATGCTTAATCATTTCCTCGGCGGTGTCAAAATCGGCGATCACGCCCTCGCGCATTGGCCGGATGGCCTCGATGCTGCCGGGGGTGCGACCCAGCATCAGCTTGGCGTCTTCGCCAACGGCCAGCACCTTTTTCACCCCATCCTTGACATGGTAAGCAACCACCGATGGTTCGTTCAAAATGACACCCTTGCCCTTGACATAGACCAGCGTGTTGGCCGTTCCCAGATCAATCGCAATATCAGAAGTAAACAGCCCTGAAAGACCAAACATGCGCTAACTTTCCCGCCTTGATAACCGATTTGGCCCGTGATTCTTGCCACCTTGAACCAAGCCTTCTTATATGCGCCGTGTATAGGCAGGGTAAAGGGGTTGAAAGGGATGTTTCAGCGTCTTTTTGCCAGTTTGACGGTGCGGCCCAGGAAATTTATAAAATTTCCTGACAAAAGTTTTCCTAAAACTTTTGGATTGCCGCACCCTCGGGGATCTCCCAAGAGCCGATCATTCGGCTGCGGGTTTGGTTTTCTGCCGGCGCAACAACAGTTTATTCAGCGCATTAATATACGCCTTGGCTGAGGCCACAACGGTATCCGTATCCGAAGACTGCCCGGTGGCGATTTTGCCGTTTTCCTCCATACGCACGCTGACCGTGGCCTGCGCATCGGTGCCTTCAGTCACCGCATGAACCTGATAAAGCTGCAAATGCGCCTGATGGGGGAACAGCTTTTTGATCGCGTTAAAGGTCGCATCAACCGGACCATCACCAGTGGCCGAAGTCTCGTGGTTTTTCCCGTCAATCTCCAGCGTCATGTCAGCCGTTTGCGGCCCATCGGTGCCACAGACCACCCGCAGGGATTTCAGCTGAATATGATCATGCTGCGCATCGGATGAACTATCCCGCATCAGCGCCAGCAAGTCATCTTCAAAGATTTCCTTTTTGCGATCCGCCAGTGCCTTGAAGCGCACAAACACATCCTTGAGCTGATTGTCTGCCAGATCATAGCCCAACTCTTGCAATTTCGAGCGCAGAGCTGCGCGACCCGAATGTTTGCCCATCACCAGATTGGTTTCTTTCAACCCCACATCCTCGGGGCGCATGATTTCAAAGGTTTCGGCATTTTTCAGCATCCCGTCTTGGTGGATGCCGCTTTCATGGGCAAACGCGTTTTTGCCGACAATCGCCTTGTTATACTGCACCGGAAAGCCCGAAACCGTGGACACCATGCGCGACAGATTCATGATCTTGGTGGTGTCGATGCGGGTCTGATAGGGCATGATATCGTTTCGCACCTTCATGGCCATCACCACCTCTTCCAGAGCGGTGTTGCCCGCGCGCTCGCCCAGCCCGTTGATGGTGCATTCAATCTGGCGGGCTCCGGCATCGACCGCGGCCAAAGCGTTGGCTGTCGCCATGCCCAGATCATTGTGGCAATGGGTGGCAAAAATGATCTCATCGGCCCCGGGCACCCGTTCCAGCAGCATTCTGATCAGATCGGCGCTCTCGGCCGGGGCGGTATAGCCCACCGTGTCGGGGATGTTGATGGTGGTGGCGCCGGCCTTGATGGCGATTTCCACCACACGGCACAGATAATCGGCCTCGGTGCGGGTGGCGTCCATTGGCGACCATTGCACATCTTCGCACAGATTGCGGGCATGGCTGATAGTCTGGTGAATCACATCCGCCATTTCATCCATATTCAAATTCGGAATGGCCCGGTGCAGCGGCGATGTGCCGATAAAAGTATGAATGCGCGGCTGCCGGGCGAATTTCACCGCCTCCCAGGCGCGATCAATATCGCCCTCTTTGGCGCGGGACAGCCCGCAAATCACCGAATTGACGCTGTTTTTGGCAATCTCGGAAACTGCGGCGAAATCGCCTTCCGAGGCAATCGGAAACCCGGCTTCGATCACATCCACGCCCATCTCATAAATGATGACGCGGTCTTGTTGGGTGGTATCGGTCATGTTGGAAACCTTCTGATTAGCTTAGCCTGATAAATCGGCCTGATCGTTGCATGAGATGTAAATAATGACATGGCGCTGACAACCCCCCTGAGCGTTCGCGCCATCAGGCACGCTCAGAGGCGGCTAAGAAGTAGGATCGACAAAGCAAGCGCACCGTTTGGGGCGGCATTGGCATAAGCATGGGCGATATGTTGGTGCTTTGTCATCGGGGAAACTATATGGGGGCGGATTTAAAAAGGAAAGGCCCGAGGTGAAAAAATCCTTATGGGGTGTAAAGGAATATTTCGCATTTGGAATGTTGAATGGGTTGGAAACGTTTTGTAGTATGCAAAAGAATTGCAACAATAAAATCGGCTTATAAGGAGAATAGCATGACGCATGTGGTTGTACTGGGGGCCGGTCTTGGCGGCACAATTCAGGCGTTTGAGCTGCGGCAGAATCTGAGCCAATCAGACACGGTCACGGTGATTTCCAACAAACCGTATTTTCAGTTTACTCCGTCTAACCCATGGGCTGGCGTTGGTTGGCGTAAGAAAAAAGACCTGATTGTCGAGCTTGCCCCGGTCATGAAAAAGCGTGGTATCGAATTTATCTGCGATGGGGCCAAAAAGCTGCACCCTGACGAAAACAGAATTGAGCTGGAGAGCGGCCAGAGCGTTTCCTATGACTATCTGGTGATCGCCACCGGCCCTGATCTGGCATTTGACGAAATCGAAGGCTTCGGCCCGGATGCGCATACTGCCTCGGTGTGCCATGTGGAACATGCCGAAATTTCCGGCAATAACTGGGAGGATTTCTGCGCCAATCCGGGGCCGATTGTGATTGGTGCGGCGCAGGGGGCATCCTGCTTTGGTCCGGCCTATGAATATCTGCTGACCATTGAAACCGATCTGCGGCGGCGCAAAATCCGCCATAAGGTGCCGATGACATTCGTAACCTCAGAACCCTATGTCGGCCATCTGGGTCTTGGCGGGGTGGGCGATACCAAGGGGATGCTGGAATCGGCCTTGCGGGATCGTGACATCAAATGGGTGACCAACGCCAAGGTTGATAAATTCGAAAAAGACAAAGTATTTTTCACCGAGGTCAATGATGATGGCAGCGAAAAGGCCAAGCATGAGTTGGAGTTCGGCTATTCCATGTTCCTGCCTGCGTTCCGCGGCATTCCGGCCCTGATGGGGATCGAAGGCTTGGTGAACCCGCGTGGTTTTGTGATTACGGACGAATTCCAGCGCAACCCGAAATATCAGAACATTTTTGCCATTGGGGTTTGCATCGCGATTGCGCCACCGGTGGCGACTCCGGTGCCAACGGGTGTGCCCAAGACCGGGTTTATGATTGAAAGCATGGTGACGGCAACCGCCAACAACCTGCCCAAAGTCATTGCCGGGGGGGAGCCCGATGAGATGCCAACATGGAACGCTTTTTGCTTGGCCGATTTTGGCAATCGCGGCTTTGCGTTTCTGGCGATGCCGCAAAACCCGCCACGCAACAAGAACTGGACATCCAGCGGGCGTTGGGTGCATTGGGCCAAGCTGGGCTTTGAATGGTATTTCATTCGCAAGATCAAAAAAGGTGTCTCGGACCCTTGGTATGAAAACATGGTCATGAAGATGCTGAAAATTACCAAGCTGAAACAGGATTGATGCATCAGCGTGGATTCTAGAGAATTACAGCCAAACGATACAATCATGGTTATGTCGTTTGGCCGAGTTTTACCGAACTGTTCCAACGCGGGCCGGGAAATGCCTGCGTTGGGATGGCGGCAAGACAGAGCGGATTATCCCCAATACGTCTTTAAGAGCCGGGTTGGCGCAGCCTTTTCGGGTCGGGCGTTTAATCTTCCGAATTATTCAACACCACCCCCAACAGTGGCACTTGTTCTTTCAACAACGCTTCGGCCTGTTTGATTTCCTTTTCGGTGGACATCCCCCCACCCACTACCAAAAGCGCGGCGTCCAGATGCGGCAAACAGGCAACCGCTTCGTCACTGGACAGCATCGGCGGCAAATCGAAAATGGTGACATCGGGGGCCAGAACCTCTTGCACTTCGTCCAGCACATCTTTGGCCATAACACTTTGCATTATTTCCGCCGGGTCGTCCGCCGGAATGCTGTTCAGCCCGGCCACAAGGCTCGGCCCCAAACGCAGGAAAAAATCCGCGGGCTCGACCATGCCCGAGAGGTATTCTGCCATCGAAATGCGGCGCTCAAGCCCCAGGATCCGCGCCAGATCGGGTTTGCGCAGGTTCAGATCCATCAGCAACACCCGGTTGGTTTCGCTTCGGGCCAGGCTGATGGCCAGATTGGCGGCCACAAAGGTTTTCCCACAGCCATCGGTGGGCGAGGTCACCCCAATGCGATACCAGCCCTTATTGGCCAGAGCCTGCATCATCCGGGTGCGCAGAATATCAAATGCCCGATGCGCCGGATCCTTGCGGGTGGCGCTGATCACCAGATTGCGCTCAAGGGTGCGGTTCTCCAGCTTGACCTTTTCGAAAAAATGCCAGTCATCCAATGCCACCAACGCATTTTGCGTGATGGGGTCGAACTCTGTTTCGGTCTCGTCGTCTGTCATGTTCCTGCTCCGAATTTTTCAGGCTGTGCTAAAACCCGAACAGATTTGCATCAGTGATGGCACGGCGCACAAATTCCTGCCGGCTTGCTTCGGGCTGCCAATCCAGCAGCTTTTTGGCGTATCGGTTGTCAAATTGTGCATAATGGGCGCGGGATTTCCAGTCTTTCAGCGAAGCATTGTTCAGCCCCTTGCGCCGCAGCAGATATTTTTTCAGCAGGAATTTCATGGTCCCGCTCAGATAAAACATATGCAACGAGCCCGACTTGACCTTGATCCTTGCGCCCAGCTCTTGGTGAATCGCGTCGAAATAATCGCGCCCGCTTAACATCGGTTCGCCGATCAGGTTGACCGATTGGCCAATCGCGGCCTCAACGGTGATGATCTTGGCCAAAGCAGCGGCGACATCGTCGATCAACACGAAGGGCAGGATGTTTTTGCCATTGCCCCAAATGCGCACCGCGCCGGCCCCGTGCCAGCGGCCAATGCCCCAATGTTGCAGCGGCCCGCCCGCGCCGACCACAATACCGGGCCGGGCGATGGTCAGCGGCAAGCCATCGGTTCTGGCCATCTCCAGCAACCGCTCTTCGCATTTCGCTTTAGAACGAGCATAAAGGTTGCGATCGGTCATATCATCGCCAAAACCGGTCTTTTCGGTGATCACCTGATTGGGTGAGGACATATCATAAGACGCAATCGTGCCGGTATAGACAAAGCGCTCAACCCCCGCATCCAGCGCGGCCTGAGCAATCGCAACGGTGACGCCAACGTCATTTTTCAGGCAGGCTTCCCAAGTGCTGTCCAGCGATTTGCCCAGATGATAAACCGCCTTGATTCCCTGCATGGCCGCGCGCAAATCCTCAGGGTCGTGCAGCGAGGCCGAGACCACCTCGACCGCCGCCCCCAGATGCGCAAACGGGTTGCTGCTGCCCCGGCTGAGGATACGCACATCATGGCCTTGCTCGACCAGCATTTCGGTCAGACGCCGGCCGATAAAGCCGGTGCCGCCGATCACCAGCACATCGGGTTTGGTGGGGCGGGTTTCAGGCGTGGCCGGTGGCGCATCGGGTTTGGGCATCAGCTCAAGGGTTTGGTCCAGCGCGTCCATCACCTTGACTGCGGCATCGGCGCAAAAGCGGGGCTCCATCGGGTGATTGTGCTGAATCGCCCCGTAAAACTGCGCCAAAGTGCCCTGAAAGCTCAGCCCATAGGGGCTTTTGCGATAGAGCGAGCTGACCTGACGGGAGGCATTCACCAGCCCTTCACGCAAATTCTGCCAGCTGAGCGACAGCTGTTTGTTCAACGGATTCAGCACGATATCCGAAGCATTCTCGGCCGCCACCACCAGCGTATCCGCGGCATAGTCCAGCCGCGCGGTGGCCGAGGATCCCCGCAGGATGACCGAACGATCATCGGCGGTTTCGGTCAGTGACAGGTTAAATGTCAGATCAACATCCCCGGCCTTGGTGCGGGCGGTGGCCAGAATGCGCCAGCTTTGATGCCTCAGCTGGCCATCAGGAAAGCGGATCGGTTTGCTGCGGCTGAGATATTCGATCTGTGGGCTGCCAAACAGATCAACGGCAAAGCCGAACAGATGCGGCCCCAGTTCGAGCAGCAGGTTTTCCGGCTGACGCATCAGCCACAGCCCAAACGGGCCCGAGCGCAGCGGGGTCAGCGGGAAATTCCAGTTGAACTCTGCGGCGCTGATCCGCCCCAGCGTGCCATCGCTGAATTTCTGTTTCAGCCGTTCATAAGACCGCAGCCCCATGAAATTATGCCCGGCGGCGAAATGCTTGCCGCTGGCTTTGGCAGCCTCGGCGATTTCGGCGGTTTCCGTCCCTGACAACGCCACCGGCTTTTCCACCAGACAGTGCAGCCCGCCTTGCAGCGCGGTGATCGCCAGATCACGGTGCAGCTGCGGCGGGGTCAGGATATGCACGGCATCCACGGTGCCTGAGTCAATCAGCTCGGGCAGAGAGCCAAACGCCTTGGCCCCATGCGCATCGGCCAGCGCTTTGGCCCGGCTGGCCGAGGGATCACACACCGCACAGAGCTGAACGCCCGGAGTCATCTGGATCGCTTCGGCGTGCCAATCGGCGATATAGCCCGCTCCGACAATCCCGGCCCGGATGGTTTTGTTGGTCATGGCATTCTCGCTTCGCTGGGGTTTAACATGGTTACTTATACTCAATAATGTTCATTTTATGGCCGCGCAGCCTGCGCCAGTAAAAAATCGCCATTCCGACCAGATTGGGGAATTTCGACAACAGCAGGAACAGCCCGTGATGCAGCGCTTCTTTGCCGGGCAGATTTTCGCGTTTCAGCCCTTGCACCGTGCGGATGTAAGACAGCAGATAAGCCGCCGCCACCACGAGCAGCCCATAGGGGAAAAACAGTGCCGAGAGCAGCGCCAGCAGCGGCAGGATGGCTCCGAACACCAGCACGCGTTTGCGCTCGGGCCGGAAGTATTCGGGATGCAGCGCCCCGACCTGAGCAAAGCCATGCCCACTGCGCACCGCCCGCCGCCACCATTCGCCAAAGCGGGTCATGGCGGCGTCATGCAGGGTCATGTTCAGCGGCAGGCGGCGGATGGTCCAGCCGGCTTTGCGTATCCGGGTGCAGAATTCATCATCCTCGGCGGCGATCACGGTTTCATTGAACCCGCCAGTTTGGGTAAAAGCACGGCTGCGCAGCATCATATCACCGCCACAGGCCAGAATTTCGCCCGCAGGCCGGTGCCATTCAAAATCACACAGCGCGTTATAAACGCTGCGGTCGCGGTGCATTTCCGAGCGCCAGCCGGTCACGATCCCCAGCGCCGGATCGGCCTTTAGTGCCGCGCGCCCGGCCTTAAGCCAGCCGGGCTGGACCGCGCAATCTCCGTCGATGAACTGGACAAATTCCGGCGGGTTCTCCAGCGCTTCAAAGCCCGCATTGCGGGCGCGGGCGGCGGTGAAAGGGCGATCGGTGCTGAGCTCAACCACCTTGGCCCCGGCGGCGCGGGCATGGGTAAGGCTGTCATCAGAAGACCCCGAATCGACATAAACCAGACGCGCCGCGACCCCCTGCAAAGAGGCCAGACAGCGCTGCAACCGCGCCCCCTCATTGCGGCCGATAAAGACGATGGCCAGATCTGACTCAGTCATGTGCAACCTCCTCTTGGGGCCGCAATCCGGCGGGCGTGCCGGCTTGGTAACTGGCAAAAAGCTGCGCCAGCCAGGCGGATTCGGTTTTGACATTATAATGCTGGCAAACAGTCTGACGCCCGGCGGCGCCCATCTTTGCACGCAGCGGCGCATCTGTGGTCAGCACCCGGATCGCTTCGGTCAGAGTCCGCTGATCCCCCGGCGGCACCAACAGGCCCGAGACCCCATCCGCCACCAATTCCGGCACTCCGGCAATGCGGGTGGTCAGCACCGGGATTTGCGCGGCCATGGCCTCCATCAACACAACCGGAACCCCCTCGGCAAAGCTGGGCAGCACCAGAATATCGGTCTGGCGCAGATAGTCGGCGACTTCGCTTTGGGATTTATAGCCAACGAATTGCACCCGATCCCCCAGCGCCTTGGCCTGATCCTGCAAAATCTGCCGGTCCGGGCCATCGCCGATCAGGGTCAGGGTGATGTCGGGGTCGGTGTGCAGCACCGTTTCCAAGGCCTCCAGCAACACCGGCACCCCCTTGACCGCCGCCAGACGGCCCACAAACAGCAGCCGCTTGCCGGTTTTGGGTGCGGGGTTTTCGTAACGCTCGGGCTCAACCCCGCAATGCACGATATGCAGTTTTTGCCAATGTTCGGGCGCGCTGAACGCCATCGCCTGACTGCGGCAAAAATGGCTGATACAGGCAACAAAGCGGGCGCGGGCGATTTTTTCATCCAGCCGCCATGTGTCCGGGGCAAAGAAAATATCCGGCCCGTGCAGGGTAAAGCTGAACGGGATATTGCTGACTTCGCTGGCCAGCATCGCCACGGTGCAGCTGGATTTGGCGATGTGATTATGCAGCTGTTTCACCTGATGTTGCAGCATATAATCGGCCAGAACCACGGCCTCGGCAAAGTAAAACAGCTGATAGAACAGCGCCTTGAGCCCCGCAGGCCGGGTTTTCAGCGCCAGCCGCAGTCCCCGCAGATAACGCCGGGGAGCGCGCCTTAAACTGCGCAGATGACAGCCCAGCAGATGCAGCGGTTTTTTGGCGGCGTTGAGAATGTAAAAGGTCTGATCGGCCTCCTGACGTTGTTCCGGGCCAACGATATGTTCGGCACCGGTTTTGCGGATCGAGCAGGTCAGAACCTTCAACCCGCAGTTGCGCAGGCCGAACACCTCGCGTTGGATAAAGGTATCGGTGGCGCGGGGGTATTCTCCGGTGAGATAAGCGATGGGTCCGGTCATGGGCGGGCCTCCTGCAGGGCGGCATTGAAGCTGATCTCGGGTGTCCAGCCCAGCTGTTCATGCAGCGCCGCGTTGCTGTATCGCAAAGGTTTCAGCCGGGCGTGCAGCACGGGCAGGCGCAGCAATCCGGGCAGGCGGATCGGCAACAGGCTGGCGGTTTTGGCGAGCAGAGCCCAGAGCCGCCACGGCACCGGGATCACCCATTTCGGCCAGCCGCTTTGGCGCAGAGCCGCCACGAATCGTGCTCGCTCGGGCCGGTCATCATCTAACACATTGACCAGCGCCACCGGGGTTTCGGCAGCCAGAACCAGCGCCTTGGCGCAATGTGTGACATGGCAGAGCGGCACTTCGCCCTTGGCCCCGATCCGCAGCAAGACCGGCCCGGCCGCAACCCCGAGATGGCTGTTCCAGAGCTGCCCTGGCCCGAACACCGCGCCGATGCGCAGGATGCTCAGATGCGCCAGCTCGGCCTGTTGGCACAGCTGTTCCTGCGCCAGTTTGGCCCGGCAATAGGCATCGCGTTGCTCTGGGTTGGGCTCGATCGGAGTGGTTTCATCCAGCCGGGCGAACGGAGCCAGCGCCATGGTATCATAGACCGAAATCGAGCTGGCCAGCACCAGATCAACCGGTCGGTTCTGCGCCTTGATCGCGGCCAGAAGATTGCCGGTCGCGGCCAGAGTTTCGCGTTTCTGGGTGGCGTCATCTCCTGTGAGCGAAGCGGCGGTGTGGATGACGGTTTCGACCCCATCCAGCGCGGGTTGATCCGTGGCCAGATCGCAGACAACCGGCGTGATCCCGGTATCCCCGTTCCAATCGGTCCGCACACTTTCAGAGCGCCGCACCAGCGCCACCACCTTATGCCCCCGCGCCCGGGCCGCAGCCACCGTATGGCGCCCGACAAAACCGGCCGCTCCGGTGATCATGATCACTCGCGCGCTCATTTAGCCCACTCCGTCGGTTGCAGTGCCGCGCATGAGGTCTGCATTCTCTGCACGCCATCGCTGCTATGGGCATTCTGAATCGCCAGAACCACCTCGTTGATATGCAAGGCAAACTCCGCCGACATCCGGCAGTCGCGCCCGTCCCGTAGCGCGGCCACCATCTCGGCCACACCCAGCGCGAAATTCATCGACGCAGCGCCCCGGCGTTTGACCTTGCCCGAGCCACCCAGCAGAGGCAGCTTGCGGCCAAGCGGCTGATCAATCAGCCGCCGCCGGATCCGATAACGGCGATGAAACCGCACCGGGGCGGCGTTATCCCAAGCGCGTTTGACCGACAGCACGCCCTTGTCACCGATCACCCGGATCTGGTGGTCATGCGGGGCGACGATCGAACAGGTCAGCCGCGCCACCATGCCGCTGGCAAAAAACAGAGTCGCCACCGAAAAATCCGGCGTATCCGTGGCGATTTCCTTATCCGGGATCACCGCCGCCGAAGCCGCCACCACCCGGGCAACTGGCCCGAACATTCCGACCAGCCAGCTGAGGTAATAGCCCGCATGTTCCAGCGTGCAGCCGGTGCGGAATTCGTCTTCAAACGGCCATGGCGCACCGCTTTCGCTGTGCCATTTGTGATAGGGCGCTTGCGGGATAAAGCCATCATCCAGCTCGGCATAAACCAGACGCGGCACCCCGGCCACCTGATCGCGCACCGCTTTGGCCAGGGTCTGCGCCGTTTGGCTCAACACACTGCACGGGGCTGAGGCCAGCAGCAGCCCTTTGTCCCGCGCCAGATCATAGAGCGCCTGCGCATGATCCATGTCCAGCGCCAGCGGCTTTTCGGAATAGACGTGATGGCCCGCGCTCAGACAGGCATGGTTGATTTCATAATGCGCCGAGGGGTTGGTCAGGTTCACCACGATGCTGCCGGGTTTGAGCCGGTTCAGGAACTCTTGCAGACTGTCGACGCCCGGCAGCTTCCAATGGGCGCAAAACGCCGCCAGCCGCTCGGGGTTGTGGTCATGCACCAGATCAATCTGCAGATCGGGGAATTGCTGAAACGATCTCAGATACAGATCCGCCACAAAGCCACAGCCGATGATCGCGATCTGGCTCATAGCAGCCCCCGGTGCGTTGGGCTGTGTGTGAGGGCTGTATATTTTCGGTCGGATATGCGCATAAGATATGGTAGAGGCGGGCTCATCAGAAAGGTTAAAGGCGTGGATTTTCAGTTTCGCACGGGACAGGTTACGGTAAATACTGCCAAAGCGGCGGATTTATGGCAAGACGTTGAAAAGCGCTTTGCAAATGGGCGGGGATTTGCGCTGGCTACGCTGAATCTGGATCATTTGGTGAAACTTGATACCGATCCCGATTTTTGCCGCGCCTATCAGGCCCATGATCTGGTGGTGGCCGATGGCAATCCCATCGTCTGGATGTCACACCTTGCCAAGCGCCCGGTTGAACTGATGCCGGGGTCCGAGCTGATTCTGCCTCTGGCGAAAATCGCTGCCGATATGGGGGTCAAGGTGGCGCTGGTGGGCAGCACCGAGGACAGTTTGACAAGGGCCGCCGCTGCTCTGGTCGGGCAGGTTCCGGGGCTGCAAATCACTCGGGTGATCGCACCTCCTTTTGGCTTTGATCCGAACGGAGAGCAGGCGGCGCAGATTTTCAAGACCCTGAACGAGGATGAAATCGGGCTGTGCTTTCTGGCGCTGGGGGCGCCGAAACAGGAAATGTTTGCCGCCCGTGGGCGGTCATTGTCGCCACAGGTCGGGTTTGCCTCGATTGGCGCTGGGCTGGATTTTCTGGCCGGTCATCAAAAACGCGCACCGCGCTGGGTGCGGGCCATTGCGATGGAGTGGGCCTGGCGAATGGCGCTCAGCCCCGCGCGCCTGTTTGGCCGCTATATGCGCTGTTTCGCGATTCTGCCCCGCCACATCCGCGCCGCCTTGCGCCAACGCAAATCCCGGGCTGATTCTCAGTAGGTTTATCTGGGTGGTCAGATGTTTCTCGCATAGGTCGAAACCGCTGGCGAAATAACCCGCAATATCATCTAAATCCCCGGATTAAAGGGTTTTTTGCGGGCTTATTAAGGCATTGTTCATGGTGTTCTTCCTATCTTCGGACAGATCAAGACACCACAGGATCCGTCGACGATGGCTATCATAGACAAGCTGGAAAGCGAGCGCCGCGGGCGTCTGGCAGCCGAGCGTTTGCTTGAGCAGCGCCAGGCGGAGCTGTTTGAGGCGAACTCCAAACTGGGCAAACACGCCATTGCCCTGTCCGGCGAAATTGTCGAGCAACGCCATGTGGCGGAGGAACTCAAGGGCGAAAACAACCGGGTGCGCTCGGATCTGAAGGTTGCCAAACACAAGGCCGGGATTGCGCAGCGGCGTCTGTGGGATGCGATTGAAACCATCGAGGATGGGTTTGCCGTTTTTGACATGAATGACTGCATGGTGTCGGCCAACCACGCCTATCTGTCGGTGTTTGAAGGGCTGGAAGAGGTCAAGACCGGGGTCCATTACCAACGCATCGTGCAGCTGATGGCCGAAGAGGGCATTGTTGACATCGAGGATCAGACCCGCGCGCAATGGTGTCAGGATATTCTGACCCGCTGGCACGCACCGGTGATTGAACCCAAGGTGATCCGGTTGTGGAATGGGCTATACATCAAACTGATGGATCGCCGCGCCAGTGATGGTGATACGGTTTCGCTGGCGCTCGACATCACTGACACCATCCGTTACGAGGCCAATCTGAAAGACGCCCGCAGCAAGGCCGAGGCCGCCAGCCGCGCCAAATCGGCGTTTCTGGCCAATATGAGCCACGAGATTCGCACGCCGATGAACGGGGTCGTTGGCATGGCCGATCTGCTCAGCGACACCGGGTTGGACGAAGAACAGATGCTCTATGTCGAAACCATCAAAAATTCGGGCGAAGCGCTGCTGACCATCATCAACGACGTGCTGGATTATTCCAAAATCGAAGCTGACAAGATGACGCTGATCTCTGAAAACTTCGATCTGGAGCGCTGCATCCATGAAACGGTGATGCTGCTGCAACCCACGGCACGGGACAAGGATCTGGAAATTCTGGTGGATTTCGACATGTTCCTGCCCACTGAATATATGGGTGATCCGGGGCGGGTGCGGCAGATATTGACCAATCTGATCGGCAATGCGGTGAAATTCACCAATCAGGGCCATGTGCTGATCCGGGTGGTGGGGCTACCGGTGGATCAGGCGGGGCTGACACGCATTCACATCAGTGTCGAAGATACCGGGATCGGCATCCCGGCCAACATGCTGGATCATGTGTTCGGCCAGTTCAATCAGGTCGAGGATGAACGCAACCGCAAATATGACGGCACCGGTCTGGGGCTGGCCATCACCAAGCAGCTGGTCGAACTGATGGGCGGCGAAATCTGGGTGGATTCGGTCGAAGGCGAGGGCACCTGTTTCGGTTTTCACATCACCTTGCCCGCCACGGCTGCGCCGCTGATCTCGCCCGAGAACAGCTTTGCCCGTCTGAAACAGGTGCTAGTGATCGGCGATCCACATGAAGGTCTGACGATATTGCTCAAACAGCTCAAGCTGGTGGGGATCGAGGCGCAATGCGTCAACAGCCAACAAGCGGTCCATGCGGTTGATCTCAGCCAGATGGGCGCGGTTTTTCTGGACCAACGGCTTGCGGGTGGGGAAAGTGATACGATCTTTGAGATGCTGCGAAACAGATCACCCGGATTGCCGATTGTGTGGCTGGGGGCCAAAGCGCATGAGGATCATCACGGGGCGACATCCTATTTCCTGAAACAGCCGGTTATCCGGCGCGAGCTTTATAAAACCCTGCAAAAAATCGACAGCACGCCGCCGCCTGACCCGGCCACACTGGCCCCAGCACAGACCGCACCCGCCGCCGTTGCTCCGGCGGCTCCTGTGCAACCAACGGCTATGGGTGCGCCTGCCCCTCAACCCGCGCCTGTGGCCCAGGAATCGGCGGCAATTGCTGGGCAAGCCTCACAGCCGGCGGCTTTTGTGGATCCTGCGGCGCCCGTTGCGCCTCCTTTCCCACATGCCGCTGCGACCGCACAACCGGCGACCATGGGTGCCCCGGCTCCTCAGCCAACCATGTCAACGGGCGCGATTGCAGAGCCGATCAATCCGGTTGAGCAGCCGCCCCACCCGGCGGCTTGGGCGGCCCAACTGGGTGCGCCTGTGCAACCCGCTGCCATGACCGCTCCGCCCTTGCAACCGCCTGCACCAAGCGCCGCACCCATTGAGCCCTCTGCTCCAATGATGCCCCCAGCCCAACCCGCTGCACCCGCCGGCATGACTTTTGATCCGTCTGCAACAGTCGCGCCCATGCCTCAACCAAATGCGGTTGCTGAACCCATGGCGATGGTGGCTCCGTCGCCTCAGGCCGCAGAGCCAATCGCGCCTGGCGCGACTTTGACTGCCCAGCCCGCCACGGTGGTCGAACCCGTGGTGCCCGCGGCCCCTGTCGCGCAACCCGAACCCGTTGCAATGGCAGCGCCGCATCCCGAAGCGCCCCAGCCTGCCGCCTCGGATATGCCGCCTGTCCAATCCGGTATGGTCATGGGGCCGGTCGCCGCACCACCACCACCTCAACCCGCCACACCGACCGAACCCGCCGCAATGGTTTCGCAGCCCGCTCAACCTGCGGCCCCAACCGCTGCCCCTCCGGTTGCCGCATCACCGGGTCTGCGCAAGATGAAAGTGCTGGCGGCCGAGGATAACAAAACCAATCGGCTGGTTTTTGGCAAAATGGTCAAGGATCTGAACATCGAGCTGGAATTCGCCCATAACGGCCTGCAAGCGGTGGAAAAATTCCAGAGCTTCAAGCCCGATATGATCTTTATGGATATCTCGATGCCCGAAATGGACGGCAAAGAAGCCACCCGCACCATTCGCGAATTGGAACAGAGCCACAATCTGGGGCATGTGCCGGTGGTGGCGCTGACGGCGCATGCGATGACCGGGGACGACACGGAAATTCTGGCGGCGGGGCTGGATCATTATCTGACCAAACCGCTGCGCAAAGCAGCGATTTGCGGCAAAATCACCGAACTTGCCCCCACAGATGTGCAGCCAGTGCTATAGCTGACGGAAGTGGATTTTGATCCCAAAGTCCACAAAGCATCAGCGTAAAGTCAGAGAATTATAGCCAAAAGGCACACTCGAAGCTGTCTCGCTTGGCTCAATCAGCCCCGAATTCCGTGATGGAGGGATACTCGCTGCGCCGGATTTGCTTGTGGGTCAGCCCGGCAAAAACCTTGCTGCGCATTTCGCTGTTGCGACATCGGGTATGGTGTGTCCGGTCTTTGGATCAGCGCCCAGAACACAACCGGCATCTCTGATTGCCGCGCTGGACATCCCGACCGATGCCGTGTTCGGAAAATGCACCAAGCGGCTCCGGATGATGGAGTCCCTGCAAGAGCTGGATCGTCACCGGCCTGAAGCCCTCAGGTCGTACCTGTCGATGGATTACGACACGACACACAAAACCCCAAAGGCCAAGATCTGAGGGGGAGCGCAAACCCCGTTGGCACACGCATTTTCCCCAGCCTGGCTTCTGAACGGCAGGCTACAGCAAACGGCAAGCCTGCCTCGGTTTCACGCTAACCCTGAAACGTCTTAGCTGCCGGTGACCAGAGTCCACCAGATCTTTCCGTTCTTATCCTGATGCCAGGAAAAGCCCATATTCACCGCTTTGGGGTCCATGATCACGGCGCGGGTGCCGGCTTTGTCCATCCAGGCGGCCAGAGTCTCAAGCTCTGCTTCATAGGTTTCCGAAATATTCTCGCCCAGCATTTTGCCCGCATATTTGGTGCGCGCCACCCGATCCAGCGGCGACGATCCGTCCGAACCAAAATGCCAGGCCCGGTTTTGCACCGACATATCACGCGAGTGGGTGGCGGCAGCGGCGGTCAGCTTGGCATCTAGGCTCAGTGGGGCCACGCCGCCCGCACTGCGCAGCGCGTTGATCGAATCGCGCATCCGCAGCTGGATTTTACCAGTATCGGCGCTTTTGATTCGATACACACGCTGTAAAAGCTGGCCGTCAGGATCAAGCGTCGGGCTCTGGGGCTCGCAAGCTGATAAAATGAAAAGCGCCGAAAAAACGAGGGTGATCAGTCTTGTCATGGGTCAGGCCATCTATTGTTAACTTTGCCTATCCATCTACAGGGAACGACCGCGGCTCGCAAACCCAGTTTGCCACCAAATGGCCGGATCACACGTGTTTGATTTGTAACTGCGGCTTTCTCGCCATATATAGGGTGTTAAATCGAGGTGAATCAACGGATCAGCTGCAGGAGTCCCAATCAATGAGTGATAGAGTAACAGGCAAATTAAGCCGCCGGTTGTTTCTGAGCGCCGGTGCCGCAGCCATGGGGGCAGCGGCATCGCCGGTATTGGCGCAAAGTGGTGCACAGGCGCTGCACCCCCAAGGGAATAAGATGGGTCGCCGCAATGCATCCAGCTTTCGTTCGCTGGAATGGCGGCCTTATTTCTCGTCCCTCAATGGCGGAGCAATTCTGGTGGATACTACCTCGCGCGCGCTGCATTTCTGGTCAGAGGATCAAAGTATTTACAAACTCTACCCAACCAGTGTGCCCATGACCGACGATCTGACCCGTCGCGGCCGCACCAGAATCGTCCGCAAGGTCGAAGGGCCCAGCTGGCGCCCCACCGCGTCGATGCTCAGACGCAACCCGGAATGGCCGCGCTATATCGCGCCGGGGCCGGATAATCCCTTGGGGACACATGCGCTTTACCTGTCGTGGCAGTATTACCGCATCCACGGCACCCATGATACGCGCAAGATCGGGCGGCGCTCGTCCAATGGCTGCATCGGGCTTTATAACGAACACATTCAGGAATTGTTCAAGCTGGTCCGGGTTGGCACGCAGGTGCTGTTGATCTGAGGTCTTGAACCAGAAACCCAATTTGTGAAAGGCGGTGTCATTGCACCGCCTTTTTCTATGCGCCTTAATCCAGCCAGCCGCCCAGATTATCCTCAATGATTTTCGCCAGCGCCGCGATATGGGCCGGATCATCATTCAGGCAGGGGATATAGGTGAATTTTTCGCCGCCGGCCTCTTCAAAGCTGTCCTTGATCTCTTCGTTGATCTCTTCCAGCGTTTCGATGCAATCGGCGGAAAAGGCAGGGGCAAATACGGCAATGTTCTTTTTGCCCTGTTCAGCCAGACGCGCGACCTCTTCCACCGTGTAGGGGCGCAGCCAGTCCTCAGGGCCGAACTGAGACTGAAACGTCATCACCAGCTGATTCTCACCCCACCCCAGACGCTCGCGCAGCAGCTGGGTGGTTTGCTGGCAATGCTCCAGATAGGGATCACCTTCGGCGATGTAGCGCTTGGGCATCCCGTGATATGAGGCCACCAGCAGATCGGGCCGGGTGTCCATTTCGGCATAGGCGCGCTCAATGGACTGCGCCAAGGCTTCGATAAAAAGCGGTTCCTGATAATAAGCCGCCACAGTGCGGGCGGTGGGCTGGATTTTTTCCTGGCTCAGCGCCTTGAAAAACGCATCATTGGCGGTGGCGGTGGTGGGGCCGGCATATTGCGGATAAAGCGGGAAGAACAGGATTTTGTCGCACCCGGCCTGCACCATTTGATCCACCTTGGATTGGGTCGATGGGTTGCCATAGCGCATGGAAAAATCCACCATCACCTGATCACCATAACGCGCGTGCAGGGCGTCTTGCAGCTTGGCCGTCTGGGCCTTGGTGATGGTCAGGATCGGGCTTTCATTATCCTGCATGTTCCAGATGGATTGATACGCTTTGCCCGAGGTAAAGGGCCGCACCTTCAGGATAACCATTTGCAACAGCGGTTGCCATTTCCATTTTGGGTAATCAATCACCCGCTGATCCGAGAGGAATTCGCTGAGATAGCGGCGCATCGGCCAATAACCATAGCCATCCGGGGTGCCGAGATTTGCGATCAGAATCCCAACCTTTGAGGCGGTGGGGGGCGCGGCATGTGTCATGGAGTGTCCTGCTCTGTCGAAGTTGCGGCCAAGATAGAGATTTATGCCACAGTTTCAAACGGCTTTCCTTACTTGGACGTGCAAAGTTTGGCGGGCCCGGGCATATTGTGAAAAATTTTTTCAAAATAAGTGATAATTGCAGCAGATCTAAACGCCCCATTAACTTCGTTGTGGTTTCCCTGAATCCGGCATTCAACGGCTGGCGGTGGTCAAGGGCATCGGGCAGGCCAAGTTCACGAAAGGGGTAAACCCATGCATTCGGCGCTTCAACTGATCTATCCTTCGCAATGTATTTCGTGCCGCGAATTGGTTGAGGACGACAACGCGTTGTGCGGCAAATGCTGGGCCGAAACCCGGTTTATCTCGGGGCTGGTCTGTGACAAATGCGGCACGCCTCTGCCCGGGCAGGATCATGATGAAGCGGTTTTATGTGATGATTGCCTGACAACCGCGCGGCCATGGTCCCGGGGGCGGGCGGCGATGTTGTATCAGGATAATGGTCGCAAGCTGGTGCTGGGGTTGAAACATGGCGATCGGCTGGATCTGGCGAAACGCACCCGCAGTCTGGATGGCTTGGGGCGCGAGGCCCGCTTTCAGATGCTGGCCGATTCGATTGCAGTGAACGCCAAACGCCGCCACCGGCTGATCGGGCGCTCGATTTTGCTGGTGGATGATGTGATGACCTCAGGCGCCACCCTTGCCGCCTGCACCGAAGCCTGCCTCAAGGCCGGCGCGGCCGAAGTTTGTATTGTGACACTGGCACGCGTTGCGAAGGATGTTTAAATCGCTATAGTCCAGCCAGACTATAGGATTTGAAATATGAAAACTGTTGAGATTTACACATCGACCTTTTGCGGCTTTTGCATTGCCGCCAAACGGTTGCTCAAGAAAAAAGGTGTTGAGTTTACCGAATACAGCGTCGGCCGCAGCGGTGAAAAACGTCAGGAGATGATGGCGCGGGCCAATGGGGCGCATACGGTGCCGCAGATTTTCATAGGCGGTCAGCATGTGGGCGGCTGTGATGACCTGTATGCGCTGGATCGGGCCGGGAAACTGGACGACATGCTGGCAGACGCATCGCCATGAAAGCCGCGCTGCTGCAGCTGAATGCCTCGGATCAGCCAGAGGACAATATCGAACAAACGCTGGCTTTCATGCGTTTGGCGGCTGAAAAAGGTGCTAATTTTCTGCTGACCCCCGAGGCCACCAACTGCATTTCCAACAGCCGCAGCCATCAGCAGCAGGTTCTGCACCATCAGGCCGATGACCCCAGCTTGCAGGCGCTGCGGGCCGAGGCCAAAGCGTTGAATGTCTGGGTTCTGATCGGCTCGCTGGCGTTGAAAACCGGTGACGCGGATGGGCGGTTTGCCAATCGCTCATTCATGCTGTCCCCGGGCGGAGAGATCGTGGCGCAATACGACAAAATTCACATGTTTGATGTGCAGATCAGCGAAACCGAAACCTATCAGGAATCCGAGGGCTATCGCCCCGGCACCCGGGCGGTGATCGCAAAAACAGATTTTGCCAAGGTCGGGATGACAATCTGCTATGATCTGCGCTTTGCCCATCTGCACCGGAAACTGGCCCAGAATGGGGCGCAGATCATCAGCGCTCCGGCCGCGTTTTCGCCGGTCTCGGGGGCGGCGCATTGGCACACGCTGCTCAAGGCACGCGCCATTGAAACCGGCTGTTTCGTTCTGGCCCCGGCCCAATGCGGCACCCACCCGGCCAGCCAAGGCCGGCCCCGCAGCACCTATGGCCATTCGCTGGCGGTCTCGCCCTGGGGCGAGGTGCTGGCCGATGGTGGCGAGCAGCCTGGGGTGACTGTGGTTGACCTTGATCTGACCAAAGTGGATCAGGCGCGGCGCAGGATCCCGTCTTTATACCATGATCGCAGCTATGAGGGCCCCTGATGAACACTGAAACCGAAGCCCTTGCGGTTGCCCTGTTTGGTGAGATTTTCATGGCCGATCAGCTGGCCCGCAACCGCCTGTCCAAGGCGCTGCCCAAGGGGATGGAAATTTCGCATTTCTCGGTGCTGAACCATCTGGCCCATTCCAACACCGAGCGCTCTCCGGCGCAGCTGGCCCGGGCTTTTCATGTGACCCGCGGGGCAATGACCAATACACTGAACAAGCTGGAATGGGCCGGGCATATCCATATCCGGCCCGATTGGGATGATGCGCGGCGCAAATATGTCACCATCAGCCCTTCGGGGCGGGTGGCGCGTGATGTGGCGCTGAATGCGATGACGCCGATCATTGCCAAGGTGGTTGAGCAAATCGGAGCCGACAATCTGCGCAGCGTGTTGCCCGTGTTGCGTGCGTTTCGCGATCAGATGGATAAGAGCCGCGATTAAGCCGCCGGCTTGACGCTGGCGGTGGTATAGTTCACCGAAAGATCGCGATCCGACACCGACCACGACCAGCACAGCGGATTGAACACGAAGCCAGATTTCGAGACCGGCTCTAACCCGGCGAGGCGGATCAGGTCCAGCAACTCGTCCGGGGTGATGAATTTGTGCCATTCATGGGTGCCTTTGGGCAGCCAACGCATGATATGCTCGGCTCCGACAATCGCCACCGCATAGCTTTTCAGATTGCGGTTGATCGTGGAACACAGCATCAATCCACCCGGTTTCAACAGCTGCTGACAGGCGTTCAGATAGCTCTGCGGATCGGCGACATGCTCGATCACTTCCATATTCAGCACCACGTCAAATTGCTCGCCCGCTTCGGCCAGAGCCTCGGCCGTGCTGTGGCGGTAATCAATCTCCAGACCCTGTTGCTCGGCATGGATGCGCGCCACGGGAATGTTGCCCTCAGCCGCATCGGCCCCGACCACATCGGCCCCCAACCGCGCCATGGGCTCAGACAACAGCCCGCCGCCACAGCCGATATCCAGCAGGCGCAAGCCCGCAAAAGGCTGCGCTGCGGTCAGATCGCGGTCAAAATGGGTGGCGATCTGGTTGGTGATATAGCCCAGCCGACAGGGGTTCATCATGTGCAGGGGCTTGAATTTGCCGGTCTCGTCCCACCATTCGGCGGCCATGGCCTCGAATTTGGCGACTTCTTCGGGGTCGATGGTTGTTTTGTCGGCTTGCATTCCGAACTCCATGCGTTCAATTAAGAGGCGTCATTATCCCATATAGGTGATTTATGGACAAGAACGCAGGCCAAATAAACTCAATCCGTCGTCTTTTTGCGCCGACTGCCCCGTTTCAGACCGATATACTTGAAGTCGGCGAGGGGCACAGCATTTATGTCGAGCAATCCGGCAACCCCGATGGCATCCCGGTTGTGGTGTTCCATGGCGGCCCGGGTGGCGGCAGCAGCCCGGCGATGCGGCGCTATTTTGACCCCAAGATTTACCGGATCATCCTGTTTGATCAACGCGGCTGCGGGCGCTCGCGGCCCATGGCCGAGGTCGAGGCCAACACCACATGGCATCTGATTTCCGATATCGAGCATATCCGCCGGACGCTGGGCATTGAGCGCTGGATTGTGTTTGGCGGCAGCTGGGGCGCGACTCTGGCGCTGATTTATGCGATTGCGCAGCCCGAATGCACCGCCTATCTGGTGTTGCGCGGCGTGTTCCTGATGACAAAGGCCGAGCTGGACTGGTTCTATGACGGCGGCGCCGGAGCCTTTTGGCCTGATCAATGGCAGGATTTCATCGACCCGGTGCCGCTGGACGAGCGCGACGATCTGCTGGCGGCTTATCACAAGCGGCTGTTCGGCGCGGACGGCCGCATCCGGCTGCAATTCGCCCGTGCCTGGTCACAGTGGGAGAACGCTCTGGCGTCGATCGAAAGCACTGGGGTGGTGGGCAGCGCGCCGCCGGATGCGACTCTGGCCTTTGCCCGGCTTGAGAACCATTATTTTGTCAATGGCGGTTTTTTGCAGCAGGATGGCTGGATTGAGGCCAATCTGCACCGGATCGCCCACATCCCGGCCAGCATTGTTCAGGGCCGCTATGACATGATCTGCCCGCCAGTTTCGGCCTGGAAGGTGGCCCGCGCCCTGCCCAAATCCGAGCTGAAGATGGTCATGGCCGGTCATGCGCTGTCTGACGTCGAAATCACCGCCGAGCTGGTTTCGGTGATGAACCGGCTGCATCATAAACGCCAGCTGTTGGGGCTGTAGAGTCCTGCCCGTCACATCTGGCTGAAAAACCGGGCTTGGCATTGACTTTTGCCCGGGGCTACGACATCCCAAAGGGAAAAATAATCATGTTATTGGGAGAGCATCCATGCGCATTGCGATGATCGGCACGGGCTATGTCGGGCTGGTGTCCGGGGTCTGTTTTTCAGATTTCGGCCATGAGGTGATCTGCGTCGACCGCGATCCCGATAAAATTGCTATGCTGGAACGCGGCGAAGTGCCGATTTACGAGCCGGGGCTGGATGTGCTGATGGCCAAAAACGTCAGAAATGGCCGCCTGACCTTCACCGAAAATCTGGCCGATGCGGTGGCCGATGCCGATGCGGTGTTCATCGCCGTTGGCACGCCGACCCGGCGCGAGGATGGCCATGCCGATCTGACCCATGTCTTTGCCGCCGCCGAAGAAATCGCCCACGCTATCACCGGCTATACCGTGATCGTCACCAAATCCACCGTTCCGGTCGGCACCAACCGGCAGATCAAACAGACCATCCGCAAAGCCAACCCCGAGGCTGATTTTGACGTGGCCTCAAACCCCGAATTCCTGCGGGAAGGCGCGGCGATTGATGATTTCATGAGCCCGGATCGGGTGTTTGTCGGGGTGCAAACCGAACGCGCCCGAGATGTGATGGGCGATATTTACCGCCCGCTGTCTTTGCGCGATTATCCGGTGGTCAACACCGATCTGGAATCGGCCGAGATGATCAAATACGCCGCCAATGCCTTTCTGGCCACCAAGATCACCTTCATCAACGAAATCGCTGCCCTGTGCGAGCGCACCGGGGCCGACATCAAAGAAGTCGCCAAGGGCATGGGCATGGATGTGCGCATCGGTAACAAATTCCTGCAGGCCGGCCCGGGCTATGGCGGCTCTTGTTTTCCCAAGGATACCAGTGCCCTAGCGCGTATGGGGCAGGAACATGCGGTGCCCATGCACATCACCGAAACCGTGATCAAGGTCAATGACGACATCAAACGCCGGATGGTGGATAAGGTGATGGATTTGTGTGACGGGGTGGTCAAGGATAAGACCATCGCGATTTTGGGCGTGACGTTCAAGCCCAACACCGATGACATGCGCGATGCCCCGGCGCTGACCATCATCCCGGCGCTGATTGGCGGTGGGGCCAAGGTGCGGGTGGTCGACCCTCAGGGCCGGGCCGAGGCCGATAAGCTGTTGGCCGGAATTCACTGGGTTCAGGATGCCTATAAGGCCGCGCATAACGCCGATGTGCTGGTTTTGCTGACCGAATGGAACGAGTTTCGTGCGCTGGATCTGAAAAAAATCGCCCGCAAGATGGCCTCGGCCCGGATGGCGGATTTGCGCAACATCTACAACCCGCGGGATGCCAAACGCGCCGGGTTTGAGGCTTATGTCTCGGTCGGGCGCAAGGATATGATCAACCACCCCGAGGGCTGAGCCGTGCAGATCACCGCCATAACCTCGATGCGCGACGAAGGCCCGCATTGTCTGGAATGGATCGCCCATCATCTGGCGATCGGGGTCGATCATTTTCTGGTCTATACCAATGATTGCAGCGATGGCACCGATCAGATCATGGATGTGCTGGCCGAAGCTGGGATCGTTAGCCATTTCAGGACCCGGCAAAAGGGCAAAAGCCCGGTGCAGTGGCAATCTCTGAAGCAGGCCTGGGGGCACCCCAAAGTCACCGGGGCCGATTGGGTTTTGATTTCGGATTGTGACGAATTCATCAATCTGCGCCCGCCGCTGGCCACGCTGGCCGATCTGATCGCGGCTTTGCCACAAGAGGCGGATGCGGTGGCCATGGCTTGGCGGCTGTTTGGCAATGCGGGCCATCTGAAAATGCGCGACCAACTGACCACAGATCGCTTCACCATGGCGGCTCCGACCGATATCGCGTTGCCGCTGGCGCATTTTTTCAAAACCCTGTTTCGCCCTTCGGCCTTTCGCCAACCCGGCGTGCATCGGCCCAAACGGCACAAAGACAGGCTGCCGCTTTGGGTGGATGGCAGCGGCAACCGCCTGCCCGAAGGCTTTGCTAAACAGGATGGCCGGATCAATCTGTTCGGCTTGCCTCATGGCTCGGAGCTGGTGCAGCTGAACCATTATTCGCTGCGTTCGGCCGAAAGCTTCCTGATCAAACGCACACGCGGCTTGCCCAACCACACCCAGCGCGAAATTGGTCTGGGCTATTGGGTTGAGCGCAATTTCAACACGGTGCAGGATACCAGCATCCAGCGGTTCTCGGTCCAGACCCAACGCAAGCTGGATCAACTGCGGCTGATCCCGGAACTGGAAGCGCTGCATCAGACGGCCTTTGCCCATCATCAACAGCAATTCGACCGGATGATGCAGGACCGCGACCATATCCAGCTGTTCTGGCATCTGGCGCTTGCAGCCGGCAGCGAGCCCCCCGGCCGGGCGCTGGCGCGGGCGCAAGTGGGGCGGATCATCGCCGCGCAGCAATAGGGCGAGAATTAAGGGTTTGTTATGGCCAGGCCGATAGAATGTGACGCAACTGACACAAATGGGACAAACGAAATGAACACTGATATTTCCATCATTTACCATCTGGGGGCGCCCTTTACCGATGATGATCAGCTGACCTGGTCGCTGCGGCAGGACAACCAGCTGATGATTGACAACGGGGTGCTGATCCGCCGCCCCAAAGAATACCGCATCGCCATCAAAGCGCTGTTGGACAAACTGCGAGGCACCGCGCCCAGTGTGGCCGATCAGGAAAAGCTGCTGCAATCCATCATCCGCAAACAGGATGTGCGCCGGATTATCATGAGCGATCCTACTTTCATGGGGTCTCCGGTCTGGATGTTTTTTGGTGGTGATTTTTACCCCAATGCGGGCAAGAACACCGCCGCGATCCGCAATCTGTTTCCCCAAAACCCTTGTGAATTTTACCTCGGCATTTCCAACCCGGCCAGCTTTGTGCCCACCGCGTTCAAGGATCAGACCAAGCGGCGTTATGAGCAGTTTGTCGAAGGGGTTGATCTTTCTAAGCTGCGCTGGTCCGAGGTGATTCACAGCATTCAGCGGGCCAATCCGGGCTGCCCGGTGACAGTGTGGTGCAACGAAGATACGCCGATCATCTGGCCCAAGGTTTTGCGTAGCTTTGCCGGGCTGGGGCCGGATGTGCGCCTAAAGGGCGAACTGGACATTTTGCGCGGGCTGATGTCGGATGACAATGTTGAACTGTTGATCAAATATCTGGCCGAGCGCCCCGACCTGTCAGAAAAACAACGCCAGCAGATTCGGATGATTTTTCTCGAGCGCTTTGCCTTGGAAGAGGCCGTGGAGGATGAAATCGACCTGCCCGGCTGGACCGAGCAGTTGGTGGATCATTTGACCGATATTTATGAGGATGACGTTGCCCATATTCAGCAGATGCCGGGGGTGACGCTTATCTCGCTTTAGGATTAAATATCAGTGGGTTAGATAAATTCTGGCGATTGCCGCCATCACACCATGCTCTTACCCGCGCCGCGATTTGAAAAATGCTTTGAGCAATTCTTCGGACGGGCGTGGATTGATTGAGTCATAAATCTCGGGCACATGATGCGCCTGCGGATGCGCAAAAATACGCGGCCCCTGCGCAATGCCGCCTGATTTGGGGTCGGCCGCGCCGTAATAAAGCCGCCGGATGCGGGCCGCAGAAATCGCCATGGCGCACATCGGGCAGGGCTCAAGCGTGACATAGAGGTCATGGCCGCTCAGCCGTTCGCTCTGCAACAGATCACACGCGGCGCGGATGGCCAAAATCTCGGCATGAGCCGTCGGATCGTTCAACTCGCGTCCACGATTGCCCGCCCGGGCAATGATCGCGCCATCGGGGGCCACCACCACCGCGCCCACCGGCACTTCTCCGCGCCCGGCGGCGGCGCGCGCTTCGCTCAGCGCGGCATCCATATGGCTGGTAAACTGATCCATGGCTGCGGTTTGCCCTGTGAAAACGGATTCGCCAAGCGCCTTTTCATTTGCCCCAAGGCGCGATAGATGCAGCTTATGACACATCAAACTCCAAAAGGCGACCGCATCGCCAAAGTCATCGCCCGCGCCGGGATCGCCTCGCGCCGCGAGGCCGAACGCATGATCTCCGCCGGGCGCGTTTCCGTCAATGGCAAGACCATCGACAGCCCCGCCCTGAATGTCACCCCGGCCGACAAGATCGTGGTGGATGGCAAAGTGCTGAGCGCCCCGGATCAGACCCGGCTGTGGCTCTATTACAAACCCATCGGCCTGATCACCACCGAGCGCGACGACAAGGGCCGCGAGACCGTCTTTGACGCCCTGCCCGACGATCTGCCGCGTGTGATGAGTGTCGGGCGGCTGGACATCAATTCCGAAGGCTTGCTGCTGCTGACCAATGATGGCGAGGTCAAACGCCGGCTGGAGCTGCCCAGCACCGGCTGGCTGCGCCGCTACCGGGTGCGGGTCAATGGGCGACCCAGGGATGAGCTGTTCGATCCGCTGCGCAAGGGGATCGTGGTCGAGGGTGAGAAATTTCAGCCGATGGAGGTGACTCTGGACCGGCAACAGGGGGCGAATGCCTGGCTGACGGTGGCGCTGCGCGAGGGCAAAAACCGTGAGATTCGTCGCGCAATGGAGCAGCTGGGGCTGGCGGTGAACCGGCTGATCCGCATCAGCTATGGCCCGTTCCGTCTGAACGATCTGAAACCGGGCGCGGTTGAGGAGGTCAAGGCGCGGGTGGTGCGCGATCAGCTAGGGCTGGACGCCAAGCCGGGGCAAGAGCCCAAACCCAAGCCTAAGCGGCGGCGCAAATATAGCTAACGGGAGTGGATTTTGATCCCAAAATCTACGAATCATCATCGTAAAATCAAAAGGTTATAGCCAAAAAGCACAATCATAATTGTGTTATTCGGCTATTAGAGTGTGTCGGCCCTCGGCCTGTTTCCCATACACTGCCCCAGACAGGAAATCGCCCAGCGCACGGGCATTGGGGTGGTCGGTTTTCTTCACCGGCGTGCGCCTGCCGGGGGGCAGCTTGGAGATGCGCGGCATGATGCAGAGGTCTTTTCTTAAGGCATGTCCTTATGAGACCCAGCATACCAAAACGCACCCACACGGGCAGAGCGCCCGATGTGATCGTAGCAGCTCTTTGGTCATTAACTTTAACCTGATTTTGGTTGTGCGGACGATTTGCTCTGTGTTCTTGTTCGATTTGTGGGCAATGCGTGATCATGGCCGCAATGAGGGCACTGAACCCATTGGAGCAACTCGGCATCGTTGCGGTGTTCTTCCTGAATGGCGGCCATGATGCGCCGGCTCAGCCCCAGCTTTTTGCGCAGCTCTTCCAGCTTTTGTTGCTCGTTGGCGTCTACAGTACCATCAATCAAAGCATGTCTGAATTCGTTGCGCATTTTCAGACGTTTTTCGCGCAGCTGCTCGGCCAGACCGCTGGCCAGAATACCCGCCGGAAGCGCCGCCATACAGACCCCAATCACGGCAATCATCGCCCCAAACATTTTACCCACTGCGGTCACCGGCGTTACATCGCCATAGCCCACCGTTGTCAGCGTCACCACGGCCCACCACATCGCCTGTGGGATTGAGCCGAATTTGTCGGGCTGGGCCATATGTTCGACCAGATAGGCGCCGCTGGCGGCCAGCGTCAGGAGCACGGACAGGATAAAGAAACTGGCAATAAACGTGCTGGCTTCTTCCCGGAAGACTTCGAACAGCATGGTCATGGCGCTGGAATAGCGGGCCAGTTTGAAAATCCGCAACAGCCGCAAGACCCGCAAGACCCGCAAATCCAGCGCAAAGAAAAAGCCCAGGAAAAAGGGCAAAATCGCCAGCAGATCAATCAAGGCCAGCGGTGTGAACAGGTAGAACAGGCGCGGGTATTTGCGGCCCCGGTATTTCGGGTTTAGCACACAGGCCCAGGCCCGGAGCAGATATTCCACGGAAAAGATCATGATGGAGAGCCATTCGAAAACCCGAAAGGCATGGGCGTATTTTTGGTGGATGCTGTCAACCGTTTCCAGTGTGATGGCCACAACATTGGCGGCAATCAACAGGATCAGACAGATCTCAACGATCCGACTCAGCCGGTGCCGCCGCCCCGAGCGTTCCAGGATACGAAATGCATTCTGTTGAATTTGTGAAAGCTGCATGTTGACTGGCCTGTCATTTGGTCGGAATAGCGGGTTGTGCGCTTATCTACAGGATGGGGCAAAAGCCCCGAATTTACAATGCTTTGGCGCGGGGTCAGAGGCGTTTATGTTGGGTTACATCACCATCTCCCTGAGCTTTGATTCGGGCGACGGCGGCATCAAGCGGTTCGCTCACCACCGCCATGTGATACGCATTGGCGTGCAGTAGGGTGTTTGGATCGCGGAGCAGGCCAACATGGCCCTTCCAGAACAACACATCGCCGCGCTGTGGCGGTTCATTTGGCGGCACAGGGCGGCCAATGCTGGCCTCTTGCAAATCCGCATCCCCCGGGCAATCCAGTCCGCAAGCCAGCAGCGCGATCTGCGCCAGCCCCGAGCAATCTATCCCCCAGATACTGTTGCCCCCCCACAGATAAGGCGTGCCGAGAAACAGCTCGGCCACGTCAACCGGGTCGGTAAAGCGCTGATTGATCGGGCGGATATGCGGGCGGGGGATGAACTGCCCGGTTTGCAGCTGTGCAAATTTGTCCGTTTCCGCGATGACCGTCAGGCGCGCACCGAAACTGAGCGCGACGCTGGCTTCGGATTTGAAATCGGCCTCAGGGTAGAGGTGGCTGCTGCGGGCGCTGACGAAATGGGTGGCCGGGCATTGCCCGGTCAGGTGATCGCTGCGCAGATATCCCATATAGCCGTCCGTTTCGCGCGCACCATAAGCCCAGCTCTGATCGCTGTGCAGCACCCGGAAATCATCGCCATAAATCAACTGGCGATCGCGGGCACCGCCCGGTTCACGGCGCAAATCTGTCACCGCAACCGCAACGGTTCTGACCTCGCCCTGATGGGCAATATCGGCAGGGGGCAGGCGGCGATCTGTCATAGGTCCAGCATCTTGGGCAGAGCCTCCAAGATCGCGCGTGAGGCCTGACCTACCCCGCCCTTGGGCCGCGCCGGGGCGGCGGTGGGTTGCCAGCCATACATGTCAAAATGCAGATAATTCCCGGCCTGTTCGACAAAGCGGCGCAGGAACAGAGCCGCCATGATCGAGCCAGCAAAGCCGCCCTTGGGTGAGTTGTCCAAATCGGCGATGCCGGGTTCGAGCATGGATTCATAGGGTGTCCAGAACGGCAACTGCCAGACCGGGTCGCGCACCAGCGTTCCGGCGGCAAAGACCTGCCTCGCGGCCTCTGGATCGTCGCAGTAAAACGGCACCACATCCGGGCCCACCGCCACCCGCGCCGCGCCGGTCAGCGTGGCGATCGAGATCAGCATATCCGGGCTTTCCTCATCGGCCAGCGCCAGAGCATCCGCCAACACAAGCCGCCCTTCGGCATCGGTGTTGTTGACCTCAACCGTCAGCCCTTTGCGCGAGGTCAGGATGTCTTGCGGGCGCATGGCCCCGGCCGAGATCGAGTTCTCCACCGCCGGCACCAGCACCCGCAGTTGCAGCTTTAACCCCAGCGACATGATCATATGCGCCAGCCCCATTGCAGTGGCCGCGCCGCCCATATCCTTTTTCATCAACCCCATCGAGATGCCGGGTTTGATGTTTAGCCCGCCAGTGTCAAAACACACCCCTTTGCCGACCAGCGTCAGTGTCGGGCCGCTATCACCCCAACGCATATCCAACAGCCGAGGTGCCTGATCCGAAGCACGGCCCACCGCATGGATTATCGGCAGGTTTTGCGCCAGCAGTTCATCGCCGGAAATCACATTTGTGCGGGCTCCGTGCGTTTTGGCCAGCTCTAGAAAGGCCTCCTCCAACTGCTGCGGCCCCATATCCGAGGCCGGGATGTTGATCAGATCACGGCTGAGCTCTTCGCCCGCGGCAATCACCTGCAAGCGATCCGCGTCGATTCCTTCGGGCGCTTTGAGTTGTGCCAGCACCGGTTTCTGGCTGCGATACCGGTCAAACTGATAGCCGGCCAACAGCCAACCCAGCGCGGCCTCTTGCAGATCATCAGGCGCGAGCGGGGTTTGAATGTGGTAAACCCCCTCAGGCAGAGCCTTGGCCGCCATGGCCAGATGAAACCGCCCGCGCGCCCGGGATTTGGCGTCGCCAAAGCCAAACACCGCCAGCTGGGCCGCTCCATCGGCATCCGGCACCAGACAGGTCTGGCCCAGACTGGCCTCAAACCCCATGCTGTTCAGCCAACGCCCCACATGATCGGGCTGATCCGCCAGCCAGCCCTGCAACCCATCGGGCTCCAGAATAAACAGAGGAAGGGAGTCAGCATCAGCCGGTGCAAAAATCATGGACATGGTCGCGCCTTGTTTGGTTAATTGTTCGACACTACCCTAACCGTTATGACCTGCACGGCAAGGGGGATTGCCGGTAAATTCAAACCGATAAATCCTGACTGTCCCAGATCGCTGTCAGGGATTTGTCGCCAATGCGCAGCAACCGCGCCAATGTGGCGGCCAGTGCCACTGTGTCATAGTTTTCAGCACAGCGGCGCACATCCTGCGCCACATCGGCCAGGCATTGCATCCCGACCTGTTCGGCAATGCCCACCATGCTTTTGGCGCATTTGCGCACGGCTTTATAATCCTGATTGTTATAATCCATTGCAAGCTGTTTGAACCGCACGGCCAGTTCCTCCATCGCGCGGCAGACCACATCCTGCGCCCCGGCTTGACCCAGCTGCACATAAAGTTCAACCAGCCGTTCGGAATTCAGGCGGATATCTTCGTTCAGTTCCAGTATTTCAAAGTTCACCACATCATCACCCTATCTTTTGGTGCCCCATCTTCGGCGTCAGCATCGCGCAAGGTTCCTTAAAAAAGGTTGATGTAAGCCACAGAAAACTCTCGAATTTCCTTCAAATTCGGTCTATCCATAGCCAAGCAGAACCAGCCAGTTTATACGGAGCCCCCAATATGAAGCACGCAAGACTTTTGCCGAAATACCTTGTTCAACGTTATCGCGGCTGGAAGGCGACCGCCTATGAGGAAAACAAGGCGTGGTATCGGCATTTGGCGTCCGAGGGGCAAAATCCGCGTGCTATGGTGATTTCGTGCTGCGATAGCCGGGTGCATGTGACCTCTATCTTTGGGGCGGATCAGGGCGAGTTCTTTATCCACCGCAACATTGCCAATCTGGTGCCGCCTTACCAACCCGATGGCGATCATCACGGCACATCTGCCACGGTTGAATTTGCGGTCACGGCGTTGAAAGTGGCGCATCTGATCGTGATCGGCCATTCCAATTGCGGCGGGGTCAATGGCTGTTACGATATGTGCACCGGCCATGCGCCCGAGCTTGAGGACAAGTCCAGCTTTGTCGGGCGCTGGATGGACATTCTGCGTCCCGGTTTTGATCGTGTGAAGACGATGGAGATCGCGGACGAAACCCAGGCCCGCGCGCGTCTGGAAAAAGAGGCGGTTCTGGTGTCACTGGAAAATCTGATGACCTTCCCGTTTGTCAAAGAAGCCGTGGAAAACGAAGATCTGACCCTGCATGGGTTGTGGACGGATACCGGCGAAGGCGGTTTGCTGCATTATGATGCCGAGCAGGGCGATTTCGTCGAGGTTTGATAGCCCCGCCGGGGTTGGGTGGTAGATTAAGGTTGGGTCGAGGTGATGATCACTTCGACCCTTCTGTTTTTGGCCCGTCCGGCTTCGGTCAGGTTCGAAGCGATGGGCGACAAATAGCCGTTGCCCTCGGCGCTCAGTTGCTTTTTGTTTGCGCCGAATTCGCGGATCAGGCGCTTGACCACGGCCTGAGCCCGTTTCTTCGACAGGGCAATATTGTTGGCCAAAGACCCCTGAGAATCGGTATGCCCCACCAGCGCTACGGTTCGGTTTGGATGGGCGCTCAGATAATTCGCCAGATCCTTCAGAGAGGCAAACGGCCCGGTCCCCAGCCGCGATGAGCCGGTTTCAAACACCAGATCCGCAAGGATGAAAAACCCCTGTTGCTCCAGCGTTTCGGCAAAGGGCAGATCATTGGGCAAAGTGTGCCCTGTTGCCTCGGGGGGAGGCCCATCGGCCTGTGTGTCGCCCGGAGGGGGCAAATCCGCTGTTCCGATCTGAGTCAGCTGCACATAGCCGGCATTTTTGCTGCGGCTGATCAAAAGCGCGACGAATTCATCGCCATGTGCCCCCGCCCGTTTGGCCGACAGAAACCGGAAATCGCCCAGATCAACATGCATATCCGGTTCGGGGATCACTTCGATGCCATAGCGAAAATCAAAACCGCCACAGGCCGCAGTTTCACATTCTAGCATGATCTGAAATTTGGCATCCCGAAGCTGCCGTTTCAAAGGCTCAAGAATTTGCAGGCTGGTTAGGCCGGTGGCCGAGAGTTTCCACGCCTGCACTGTGATGTGCCCCTTGGCCACAAGGGTCTGCATTTGGCCATTTTCCCAAGTGCTGACCGGCAGCCGATAGCTGTCTGCAGCCACGCTGTTTTCCCGCATCAGGGTCGCATTGGCCGGAAAAGTCAACGGCACCGCCCCCACCGCGCCGGGCAGGGCGAACACCAGACTGGCGATCAGCAAAACGCAGCGGATCAGCATTTAGCGATGGCTCGCGTGATATTCGGGGTTGGGGCGCATTTCGGTCGCCGAAGCGATGCGGTTGGTCATGTTAAAAAACCCGACCACTGCCGCAATATCCCAAATGTCGCGATCACTGAACCCGGCTTGGCGCAGCTGGTCGCGGTCGGCCTGTTCGATGGTGGCGCTGGCCTCGGTCAGCTTGGTGGTAAAATCCAGCATCGCCTTGTGGCGCTCGGACAAATCGGCGGCGCGGTAATTCATCACCATCAGCTCGCCCAGTTCCGGGTCGCCGGACAATTCACGCACCGCAGCCCCATGGGCGGTCAGGCAGTAAAAGCACTTGTTGATCGACGACACCACCACCGCGATCATCTCGCGCTCGAGCTTGCTTAGCCCGCTATCGCCCAGCATCAGGTTGTTGTAAAAGGCGGTGAAGGCGTTGAGTTTGTCAATATCAAACGCATAGGCCTTCAGCACATTGGGCACCAGCCCCAGCTTGTCGTCGCAGATGTCAAAAAACGTCTGAGTCTCCGGGGGCAGCGGGTCGGCCATCGGCAAATCAAGCGCGGTGGGTTGGGTTTTGTGGTCGGTCATCCTGTTAGTCCCCTTCTGGGCTTTTTATTCTGTAGTGGTACTGTCCTACATTTTTCATCCCTAGGGAAGTATAGAGCGCATTGGCCGCCTCATTTTCCCGGGTGCAGACCGCCATAAAGTCAATTGCCCCGTTATTTTGTGCCCAAATCGCAGCACGGCCCAAGATGTTGCGGGCGACTCCTTGCCGACGATGTTCGGCGATGACTTCCAGCGCGTGCAGCATGGCGGTTTTCCGGTGCATGGCGACATAGGCGGCCCCGGCGGGGCGGTCATTTTGACGTGCCAGAATGGCCGATTTCGGCCCCTTGGCGCGATGCATCACCGCCTGACGGGCCGCATTGATGCCTTGGCGGGTCCAGATTTCGCCAATGATCGCCAGAGGCGGCCAGACTGCAAAAGCCGACATCCGATCCGGCGCAATTTGTGCCAGCGTTTCAATCGGACAGGCATAGGCATTCACCGGATCATGTAACCGATAGCCCTTGGCCGCCAGCAGATCATCCAGCGCCTCATCGCCCTCGCGGATCATAAACAGAGCCGGCTGCCCCAGCGCCAGCATTGCCTGCGCCGCGGCGTTGATATCGGCGCTGGTCACCGGCCCGTTGGCGGTGGCGGCGGACACGCGCTGGCCGCCGCCGGCCCCTTTGCGGATGGTCCAGTTGCCAACCGTTACGAATTCAGCCGCTGGCCACGTGGCGTCGAGAGTTTGATAAAGGGTCATTTGCACTCCGCTGGGACGACGGCGCTGAGATTGGTGATGGCGGCGTCAATGATCACCGCATCATCGCCCCGCAGCACGATATTGGTGCCATAAACCCCGTCACTGTAAAACGGATAAGAGCCAAACGACACATCCGGGAAATCGCGGCTGAGTTGGCCCAGAGGCTCGGCAATCACGCCTTCGGGGCAATTCAGGCGCAGGGTTTTGCTGATCAAGGGCGTGCCGCCGACCAAACCGGGCAGCAGCGATGTGACCATCACCTTAAAGATCATCGGCACGCCGGCCATTACATGCACATTATGCAGGCTGAACCCGGGCGCAGCCGAGATCGGGTTGTCGATCAGGGTGGCATTTTCCGGGATACGGGCCATGCGCAGCCGGGCGGCGTTCAGCTCGGCCCCGATTTTGGTATAATGGGCCTCCAGCAGCGCCCGCGCATCGTCGCGTATCCCAATCGGAGTGCCAAATGCCGCCGCCACCGCATCGGCGGTGATGTCATCGTGGGTCGGACCAATGCCGCCCGAGGTAAACAGATGCGTGTGATTTTCGGCCAGACGCTGCACGGCTTCGATAATCGCCCCGGTATCATCCCGCACCACGCGGATTTCCGTCAGGTCGATGCCGTGTTTGGTCAGCTCTCCGGCCAGAAAATGGCTGTTGGTGTCCTGCGTGCGCCCCGAAAGGATTTCATCACCGATCACCAGCATCGCCGCTGTTGGGTTCATCATGTCCGATTCCTTGTTACCGTCCCGGCCATAGTATAGGGCTGTGCCATGCGCTTTCAAACCCCCCTGATCGCCGCCACCCTGCTGCGGCGCTATAAACGCTTTCTGGCCGATATGCGTCTGCCCGACGGCCGCGAAATCACCGCCCATTGCCCCAATCCCGGCGCGATGACCGGGCTGTGCGATCCCGGTGCGCGGGTCTGGATCGAGCCCAATGACGACCCGAAGAAAAAGCTGAAATATGGCTGGCGGCTGGTTGAGGCTCCGGCTGGGCATCTGGTGAATATTGACACTTCGCTGCCCAATCGCGTGGTGCGTCAGGCGTTGCAGGCGGGCGCGGTGGCCGGGTTGGCGACCTATGAAACCCTGCGCCCCGAAGTCAGATATGGCCAGAACAGCCGCGTTGATTTTCTGCTCAGCCAGCCGGGATTGCCTGATGCTTATGTCGAGGTCAAATCGGTGACCCTGTGCCGCACGCCCGGTCTGGCCGAGTTCCCCGATTGCGTCACCGCCCGCGGCGCCCGGCATCTGGCCGAGCTTGCCGAAATGGCGCGTCTGGGCCATCGGGCGGTTTTGCTCTATCTGCTGCAACGCATGGATTGCGACCGCTTTCAGGTGGCCGCTGATCTCGATCCGGGCTATGCCGCCGCCCACGAGCAAGCCCGCCGCGCCGGGGTTGAGGTGCTGTGTTATGGCTGTGATATTTCGCCCGAAGGCATCCGACTGACCCGCTCGATTTAACGTTATTATGCAAAGCGGCGCTGGAACTTCTGGCCGGGCTATACTATCTAGGGCGCAACATGCAGGGAGGAATGCTTTGAGCAACAGCAAGGGCCGCGTCACCAAAGACGGCATTCGGATTTATCAACCTCAGGATCACGCCGGCATGTTCGCCGCCGGCAAGCTGGCCGCCGAGCTTCTGGACGAGCTCGCCCCCATGATCGCCCCTGGCGTCACCACCGCCGCGCTGGACAAATACATCACTGATCGGGTCGCGGCCTCTGAGGCAACCTCGGCCACCATCGGCTATAAGGGCTATAAACATGCCAGCTGCATTTCGGTGAACCATGTGGTTTGTCACGGCATCCCCGGCTCGCCCATCCCCAAAAGCAAATACGAGCGCAAAGCCCGCCATAATGACGTGCTGGCCGATGGCGACATTCTGAATATCGACGTCACCGTGATTCTGGATGGCTGGTTTGGCGATACCAGCCGGATGTATAAGGTGGGCAAGATCAAACCCTTTGCCGAAAAGCTGATTCAGGTCACCCATGATTCGCTGATGAAAGGCATCGAGGCGGTCAAACCGGGCAACACTTTTGGCGATATCGGCCACGCGATTCAGAGCTATGTCGAAGCGCAGCGCATGTCCGTGGTGCGGGATTTCTGCGGTCACGGTCTGGGCCGGGTGTTTCACGCGCCGCCCAATGTGTTGCATTACGGGCGCGCCGGCACGGGGCCGGTGCTGGAAGAGGGCATGTTCTTTACCATCGAGCCCATGGTCAATCTGGGCCGCCCCGAGACCAAAATTCTGGCCGATGACTGGACAGCCATCACCCGGGACAAAACCCTGTCAGCACAGTTTGAACACTCGCTTGGGGTGACGGCGGATGGCTGCGACATTTTCACCCTGTCTCCGGCCGGGCTGTTTCATCCGACCTGGGCATAGGCTGTCATCAGGGCGCCCGTCACAAAGGGCGAAGGGAAGGGCTAAAAATCCACCTCGACGCCGGGTAGGTCGAGCGCTTTGATCAACTCGCGCAACTCCTGCCGGGCGGCGACGTTTGAGATGTTCATCTGCCCCTTGACCCCAATGTCTTTCAAATCCAGCAGGGTTAGCCCGCGTGGGAACAATTCGCGGAAAATCACCCGATCGCCAAAACCGGGCGCGGTGCGAAACCCGATCCGCTTGGCCAAAGCCGCAATCGCACGCTGCATCTTTTCCTTGTTATGCATCCGCTGCGCCGCCAGCCGGTTGCGCACCACCACCCAATCCATCGGCGGCAACCCGGCCTGCGCCCGCAGCTGACGCGCATTCCAGACCATCTCGGCATAAACCGACGGGCCCAGAATTTCCTGCGTTTCAGGGTCAATATAAGCCAGCAGATCAAAATCGACAAAGCTGTCATTGAGCGGCGTGATCAGCGTATCGGCCAGCGAATGCGCCACCTGCGACAGCCGGGTATGCGAGCCGGGGCAGTCGATCACGATGAAATCGCTATCGGGCTCCAGCGTGGCCACTGCGGCAGACAGGCGATGATCGTAGACATTTTCCCCGGGGGGGAGCTTGGCGCGGTCGATCTCGGGCAGGTCGTGGAAATCCAGACGGGGCAGATCAAGGTCATGGCGTTTGCAAAACAGCCGCCGGTTTTCCACATAACGGCCCAAGCTACGCTGGCGCAAATCCAGATCCAGCGCCCCGACGTTATGCCCCATCCGCGCCAGAGCGGTTGCCACATGCATCGCGGTGGTCGACTTTCCCGACCCGCCCTTTTCATTTCCAACGACGATGATATGCGCCATTCTATGTCCCCATTGCCCCTAACTGCGTTGTCCTACACCGTATCTATAGGCGCTGGCGGGCAGGTTGAAAAGTGATTGATTTTCCCCTGCCGCGCACTGTTTCAGGCCGCATTGATGATTGCTCTATATCCGCGACTGCGCTATCAGCGATCCGGTTAAACAAAAGAACACCGCAAAAGGAGACCCAACTTATGGGCTATAATGTCGTCGTCGTGGGGGCCACCGGGAATGTGGGCCGCGAAATGCTGAATATTCTGGACGAGCGCAAATTCGACGTGGCCAAGATTGCCGTGCTGGCATCGCGCCGGTCTTTGGGCACCGAAGTCAGCTTTGGCGACACAACCCTGAAAACCGAGGATCTGGATACGTTCGATTTCACCGGTTGGGATATTGCGCTGTTCGCCGTGGGCTCAGAAGCCACCAAAAAATACGCGCCCATCGCCGCCAAGGCCGGTTGTCTGGTGATCGACAATTCGTCGCTCTATCGTTACGACCCCGAGATCCCTCTGATCGTGCCCGAGGTCAACGCCGATGCGATTGAGGGCTACAAGAACAAGATGATCATCGCCAACCCGAATTGCTCGACCGCGCAAATGGTGGTGGCGCTGAAACCGCTGCATGACCGGGCCAAAATCAAGCGGGTTGTGGTATCGACCTATCAGTCGGTGTCCGGCGGCGGCAAAGAGGCTGTGGATGAGCTGTGGAACCAGACCAAGGGCATCTATGTGCCGGGTCAGGAGGTCGCGCCGCAGAAATTCACCAAGCAGATTGCCTTCAACGTGATCCCGCATATCGACGTGTTCATGGAGGACGGCACCACCAAGGAAGAATGGAAAATGGTGGCCGAGACCAAAAAGATTGTTGATCCGGCGATCAAGGTCACCGCAACCTGCGTGCGGGTGCCGGTGTTTGTCGGCCACTCCGAGGCCATCAATATCGAGTTCGAAGACTTCCTCGACGAAGACGAAGCCCGTGACATCCTGCGTCAGGCACCGGGTATCATGGTGATTGATAAGCGCGAGGATGGCGGCTATGTCTCGCCGGTGGAATGTGTGGGCGATTTTGCCACTTTCATTTCGCGCATCCGTCAGGACAGCACGGTGGAAAACGGGCTGAATCTGTGGTGCGTGTCGGACAATCTGCGCAAAGGCGCGGCGCTGAATGCGGTGCAGATTGCCGAGGTCTACGCAAACCGTATCCTCAGCCAGAAATAAGCGCAGCTGCCCGGGCCTATCACGCGAGGGGCGCGGGCAGTGCCATTTTTTTCCGATCTTCAGGGGTGTGATATGGTCGACTCCATTCAGGAAATCTATCGCCGCAAGGTTGCTGCGGGCGAATTGAACGCCGATCCGGCTCAGGAACTGGTGTTGCCGCTCTTTGAGGACATCCGCCAGCATCTGCATGGCCAGAAGGGCAAGAAACGCGGCATTCTGGGGGGGCTGTTTCACAAACCCGAAGAAGTGCCGCAGGGGCTTTACCTATGGGGCGGCGTGGGGCGTGGCAAATCCATGCTGATGGATCTGTTCGTCGACAGCCTCAATTTCCCGGAAAAACGCCGGGTGCATTTCCATGCCTTCATGCAGGAAATCCACAGCGCCATGCATGAGGCCCGCAAGGGCGGGGTGACGGATGCGATTGCGCCGGTCGCCGCCGATGTGGCCCGCAAGGTGCGGCTGCTGGCGTTTGACGAAATGCAGATCACCGACATCACCGATGCGATGATTGTCGGGCGGTTGTTCGAGGCGCTGTTTGCCGCCGGGGTGGTGATTGTGACCACTTCGAACCGGGTGCCGGATGACCTCTACAAAGACGGGCTGAACCGGCAGTTGTTCTTGCCCTTTATCGAGCAGATCAAAGCGGAAATGGTGGTGCATGAAATGGTCAGCCCCACCGATTATCGGCAGGATCGTCTGGCCGGATCGCCGGTTTATTTCACTCCGGTTGACGCTGAGGCCCGTGCCCAGATTGACCAGATTTGGCAAGATCTAAGTGGGGGGCAGAGCCAGTCTCTGACCTTGCGGATCAAGATTATCTGGCGCTGGCGGGCGCGGCGCGGGTTGTGATCCTTGAGGATATCCCGCTGCTGGGGCGGGACAATTTCAACGAAGCCAAGCGCTTTGTCACCCTGGTCGATGCGCTTTACGAGGCCGGAGTCAAGCTGATTTGCAGCGCGGCGGCGGGGCCGGAGCAGCTCTATCTGGAAGGGGACGGCGCATTTGAATTCGAACGCACCGCCTCGCGGTTGCGCGAAATGCAGGATCAGAATTGGGGCGAGCAGCCGCCAGAGCAGGGCTGAAGCGCCCTCATCTGGCAGGACTGGTTTGATGGGGCAAGGCCTCTGCCAAACGCAGGTCCGCCTGTCGGCATCGCCATCCTGAAACCGGCCTGCCCCCGGTCAGTGCCCATGCTCGCAGGCAAGGCTGTGGGGGCAGAAGGGTGGCCAAACGGAGTCGCGCTTGGCCCGATCTCTCTTTCCACCTACCCCACAACCAGCTGCGCTTCGTGGGGTTTCAGCGTGATACGCGATGTTTTATAGGCGGCCAGACCCTCTGAATTCTGCAATTCGGGGAACAGACTGAAGATTTCCGAGCGCTGCGCCTTATCCACCCCCTGCAGCGACTGGTTGCCGGGCTGGAAGCTTTCAGTCCAGCAGCCATCCGATAGCACAACCTCGTGCTGTTCAAACATGCAATGGATGTAATCCACCCCTTTGCTGTCAACCCGTTGCACACCCTCGCGGTTCAAGAGATGCTTGGCGGCGACAAAGACCTCGGCCTCGCCCAGCAGCAGCGACGTGCGCTCATTGGCCACCAGAAAGCGGTGGTTGGGGCTGACCAGCATATCACGTTCCGGCATGTTGTTGCCCAGCGCCCCTTTTGGCACCAGAATTGGGCGATGCGTGCGTTGTTTCCACAGATCTTGCCCGCTCAGACGTCTGCTACCCGCCCAACAGATTTCCTGAATGCCATTATCGCGGGTGATGACTCTGTCACCGGGGCGCAGCTCTTCAACCTGGCGCTGGCCATTCGCCGTGGCGATCAGAGTGCCCGGCGTGAAACAGGGGATCACATTTTCGATGTTCTCAAATGTCATCGTGCCGGTGACATTGCCCTGATCATCGCGGAATTCGACTGTGCCGTTTTCCGGGTTGTTGGGGTCATAGATAATATGCAGCGGCCCGGCACCGGTCAGATCGAGCGTGTCATTGTCGATGCCGCCTTCGCCACCATCGATCACATCGCCGGCCGTGCCGCCCAGAAAACCGTCCGCGCCATCGCCACCGCTGAGCGTATCCGCCCCGGCCCCGCCGGTGATGGTATCATCGCCCGCGCCGCCGCTGATGGTGTCGTCACCATCTTCGCCATACAGCTCGTCGTAACCGCCCTCGCCGAAAATCTCATCATTTCCGGTGCCGCCGAACACAGTATCATCGCCGGTGCCGCCGTGGACTTCGTCATTGCCCTGGCCGGAGTAGACCGTATCATTGCCGTCACCGGCCTGCACGATGTCATCATCGCCGGTTTCTCCGGGCAGCACGGCATCGCCATGGTCGATGGAGTCTCCGTCATTGTCGCCGGCATAGCCATTATTGATGAAATCATCGCCGGAAGTGCCGCTGACAATCCCATCCGAGCCCGGCGGAATGCCAATCGCCACCAGCGACGCCGGCGTGGACAAATCAGCCGGAGCCACCCCGATCAAGGTCAGGGTTTCGCCACCGGGAAAGGTGAGAACCGCATTGCCGCTGCCATCATCACTGACCACCACATCATGCACATCAACCGGCGTGGTGCCGCCATCATTGGTCAGATTGGTGACATCCAGCATATCATGGCCGGTAAAGCTGCCATCGCCATTATCGGTGGGGCCGGTAAAATCCCTCACCGTGTCATTGCCCGAACCATCGGCCATCACCAGAGTATCTTTTCCGCCCGATAAAATGATATGCTCAATCGCGGTATAGGTCGAGGTGCTGGTGCCATCGCTAAAGCTGCCATGGCCGGTTGCGCCATTGGTCAGGTCAATGGTCAGATCATCGGTGACGGCGCTCAGATCAAGGGTGTCGCCGTTGGTCTGGTCCTGATCCTCGGCGTCGATCGTATCATTGCCAAAACCGTTTTCGATGATAAAGGTATCATCCCCCCAGCCGCCCCAGAGATAGTCATCACCTTCGCCGCTATAGATGGTGTCATTGCCATAGCTGCCCCGCAGATAGTCATCTCCGGCTCCGCCATAGAGAATGTCATCACCGTAATCGCCATTGATCCAGTCATTGCCGTCACCACCGTAAAAGGTATCATTGCCGGCCCCGGCCTCGACCGTATCGACCCCCGCGCCGCCATGGATGGTGTCATCGCCATCTCCGGCGTTAATGGTGTCATCTCCATCACCGCCGTAAATCGTGTCATTGCCTTGCCCTGCAATAATCTGATCATTGCCGGCCCCGGCCTGGATCACATCATCGTTTGATCCATCCTCGGCGTCATTGTTATCGACCATATCGCCTTCGGGATCACCGGTATAGCTGGCGTCGATCACATCATCGCCGCTGGTGCCTTCAACGATATAGTCAGGGGGCAGATCGTAGCTGATGTCGCTTAAACCAATTATGCCCGTGTTTTGCGCGCTCTCGCCATTGTCAAAAATAATGGTTAGGCTGGTGATCGGGCCGGCAATATCGACCGTAACGGAATCATCTGCGCCCGTGGTTTCAACCCCGCCGGACGCATTGCCATCGGCATTGATGACGTTGCCGTTCGCAACGGAGTGCAAACCGTCCAGATCAGAAACCGTGATTGGCACCTGATTGCCATCCGCATCCATTGCAATAACCGTGATCCGGTCATCCCAGCCACTGCCATTTGAATCCACATCAAACAGCTCAAAATTCAGATTTGTGACCGGAGACTCAAAGGTAATGGTCGTGCTGACAGGTTCACGCAGGCTGCTGACCCAAAGGGCCTCGGTTGACGGGTTGCCATTAACACCGACACTTGCCGTGCGCCCCGAAGCATTGGTTGTGCTGGTGATTTCAACATTACCTGAACCGGTTGCGTAAGTCCCGTTGGCCCCCGCATTGCTCCAGTCTAATGTATAGTTCGGCATATGAATCGACCTCGCATGGTTCTATTTACAGTTTGCCACCGGGCGGCCTACGATTTACAGACTGCCAGTAGAACCCCGGAAATATGGCACAAATAAGATTAAAATGAGGGCATATATTGATGCGCCATGAAATGTGCCCCCCCCTGAAACGAGCTGCGCCATGGCACGACAAACGACAAACGACTTCCTCTTTGATCTGAACCAAATGGAGTCCGGGATAAACGGCGTCACATTACTGCAGGCTCGGGTCAATCACGGGTTGTATTCTGATCAGCTCTTTCAGGACGCTGGCATCTTTTTCCCACCGCATCTGAAAACCGCCGCCGTGCCGCGCAAGGTTGATTTTCTGGCCGGCCGGCTGTTGATCAAAACCGCGCAACAGATGCTGGGCGTGGCCCAGGACACGATCGTCATCGGTGAAAACCGCGCCCCAATCTGGCCGGGGGATCAATGCGGCGCGATCAGCCACAGCCGCGGGTGGGTGGTGTGTGTGTTGAGCGGCAATACCGGGCAGACTCTGGGCGTTGATGTGGAAAAAATCGCCAGCGGAGCCTCATTGCAAGCGATCCGCGAAAGGGTGCTGGATGCCCCCGAACGCGCCCTGATCGCCAACACGCCCCGGCCCGACCATCTGGCTACGTTGGCGTTCTCGGCCAAAGAGACCCTGTTCAAAGCGCTCTACCCAAATGTTCAGCGCTTTTTCGGCTTTGACGCCGCCAGGCTGAGCGCCCTGCCGGGGCCGCAAACCCTACGCCTGACCCTGCTGGATGATCTAAACGGTGACTATCGGGCGGGCCAGATATTTGAGATCCACCACAGATCAGACCCCGACCACGTTCTAACCTGGCTGGCTGTTCCCGCCTGAGCGGGGTAACGGATGCCTTGCGTATCGTTTTTTCAGATTTCCCCACCTATTGCGGTTTTTCGAACTCTGGGTGTATGAAATGCCGCCTGTGATCTGATCAAAACGCCCATCCCAGCCCCATTCCCCATCGCAGAGCAGCCCCGTTTTTCATGCCCCATTGACATTCAGGCAAATCCCCTCTCTTTTTCGCCGCTAAAAGATTTGTAAAATTTCGAGAGGAAATTCATGCCCGTTGTCGTCGTAGAATCCCCGGCCAAAGCAAAAACGATCAATAAATATCTGGGGGATGACTATACTGTGCTGGCCTCTTACGGGCATGTGCGGGATTTGCCGCCCAAGGATGGTTCGGTCGACACCGATCATGATTTTGCCATGAAATGGGAGGTCAGCTATGATTCCCGCAAGCATGTCAAAGCCATCGCCGATGCGCTGCAAGACGACAACGAACTGATTCTGGCCACTGACCCCGATCGCGAGGGTGAGGCGATCAGCTGGCATCTGCAAGAGGCGCTGCGCAAGCGCCGGACCCTGAAAAAAGACACTCCGGTCAGCCGGGTGGTGTTCAACGCCATCACCAAAAGCGCCATCACCGAGGCGATGAAATCTCCGCGTCAGGTGGATATGCCGCTGGTCGAGGCCTATCTGGCCCGCCGGGCGCTGGATTATCTGGTGGGGTTCAATCTGTCTCCGGTGCTGTGGCGCAAACTGCCCGGGGCCAAATCCGCCGGCCGGGTGCAATCGGTGTGCTTGCGACTGATCGTCGAGCGCGAGATGGAGATCGAAGCCTTCAATCCTCGTGAATACTGGAGCGTCAAGGCCAGCCTGAACAGCCCGCGCGGTCAGGCGTTTGAGGCCCGTCTGACCCATCTGGCCGGCAACAAGCTGGACAAGTTCGATCTGGAAAACGCCACCGCCGCCGAAATGGCCGCACAAGCGATCAGCAGCCGCGATCTGAGCGTGCAAAAGGTCGAGGCCAAACCGGCCAATCGCAACCCTTCGGCTCCGTTCATGACCTCGACCCTGCAACAGGAGGCCAGCCGCAAATTCGGCTTTGGCGCCCGCCAGACCATGAGCACCGCCCAGCGTCTGTATGAGGCCGGCTACATCACCTATATGCGAACCGACGGCATCGACATGGCCCCCGAGGCCGTGATGGCCGCGCGTGAGGAAATCGGCAACCGCTATGGCAAGGAGTTCGTGCCCTCCAGCCCGCGCATGTATAAAAACAAGGCCAAGAACGCTCAGGAAGCGCATGAATGTATCCGCCCCACCGATATGTCCGTGGATGCATCCAAACTGTCGCGGTTGGCGGCGGATCAGCGCAAGCTCTACGATCTGATCTGGAAGCGCACTCTGGCCAGCCAGATGGAGCAGGCCAGGCTGGAGCGCACCACTGTTGATCTGGGCTCGGATGATGGGCAGGTGGTGCTGCGGGCCACGGGGCAGGTGGTGTTGTTCGAAGGCTTCCTGAAAGTTTATGAAGAGGGCCGCGATGATCGCAGCAGCGATGAATCCGACAAGCGCCTGCCGCAGCTGGCCCAGGGCGATCGGCTGGACAAGAACAGCATCGCGCCCGAGCAGCATTTCACCCAGCCTCCGCCCCGCTTTACCGAAGCCACGCTGGTCAAACGCATGGAAGAGCTGGGGATCGGACGCCCCTCCACCTACGCTTCGGTGATCACCACGATTCAGGATCGCGAATATGTCCGCAAGGAAAAGAACCGGCTGTTCCCTGAGGATAAGGGGCGCATGGTCACGGTGTTCCTGCTGAATTATTTTCAGCAATATGTCGGCTACGAATTCACCGCCGATCTGGAAGAAGAGCTGGACGATGTGTCCGCCGGGCAGCGCGATTACAAGAACCTGTTGCAGCGATTCTGGAAAGATTTCTCTGCCGCGATTGCCGAAATCAGCGAATTGCGGATTTCCGAAGTGCTGGACACGCTGGATGACGTGCTGGCCCCAACGCTGTATCCCCCGCGCGAGGATGGCTCTGATCCGCGTATCTGTCCGCTCTGTGGCACCGGCAAGCTGCATCTGAAAACCTCGAAATCCGGCGGGTTCGTGGGCTGTGGCAACTACCCGGAATGCCGCTATACCCGCCCGATTGGCGGCGAGAGCGAAAATGGCGACCGGGTGCTGGGCATTGATGATGGCGATGAAATTTCGCTGCGTTCCGGGCGGTTTGGCCCCTATGTGCAGCGCGGCGAGCCAACCGAGGAGGTCAAGAAACCGCCCCGCGCCAGCCTGCCAAAGGGCTGGAAGCCCGAGGATATGACGCTTGAAAAAGCCCTGACCCTGCTCAGCCTGCCCCGGCTGATCGGCGAGCATCCCGATGGGGGGCTGGTGCATACCAATCTGGGCCGCTACGGGCCTTATGTCATGCACACCACGGTGGATGAGGCAGGTAAGGAATTCAAGCTTTATGCCAATATCTCGGATGTGGAAGAGGTCTTTACCTTGGGCATGAACCGCGCGGTCGAACTGATCGCCGAAAAGCGTGCCAATGGCGGCGGGCGCGGGCGTGTGGCGGCCAAGCCGCTCAAAGAGCTGGGCGAGCATCCCGATGAGGGCGGGCCGGTCAATGTGATGAATGGGCGCTATGGCCCCTATGTGAAATGGGGCAAGATCAACGCCACCCTGCCCAAAGAGGTGGAACCAGAGGATGTGACCATGGAACAGGCGGTCGAACTGATCATCGCCAAGGCCACCAAAGGCAAGCGCAAAGCCGCGCCCAAGAAAAAGCCGGCCGCGCGTAAAAAACCAGCGGCCAAGAAAACCGCCCCCCGGAAAACCGCGAAAAACAAGGGGGATGGAGGCACCGCCTGATTGACTTATTTCGCGTCTCAAGGCACACTTGTCGGGCGCATAAACCCAAATCGGAAGGATGAATCAGTGAGTAAAATTTATGGGTCAGCGGCCGAGGCGCTGGATGGTCTGCTGAAAGATGGCATGTTTATCGCCGCCGGCGGCTTTGGCCTGTGCGGTATCCCCGAGTTGCTGCTGGATGCAATCCGGCAGGCGGGCACCAAGGATCTGACATTCGCCTCGAACAATGCCGGGGTTGACGATTTTGGTATTGGTATTTTGCTGCAAACCAAGCAGGTCAAAAAGATGATTTCCTCTTATGTCGGGGAAAATGCTGAATTCATGCGTCAATATCTCTCGGGCGAGCTGGAGCTGGAGTTCACCCCTCAGGGCACTCTGGCCGAACGGATGCGCGCCGGTGGCGCGGGCATTCCGGGCTTTTACACCAGAACCGGGGTTGGCACCGTTGTGGCCGAGGGCAAAGAGCATAAGGATTTCAACGGCGAAACCTATATTCTGGAAAACGGGATTTTTGCCGATCTGTCGATCATCAAGGCGTGGAAGGCCGATGAGACCGGCAATCTGATTTTCCGTAAAACCGCACGCAACTTTAACCCGCCCGCGGCAAAATGCGGCAAGATCTGTGTGGCCGAAGTCGAAGAGATCGTGCCCACCGGCAGCCTTGATCCTGACAGCATCCACCTGCCGGGCATTTATGTCCATCGCCTGATTCAGGGTGAGCATGAAAAGCGCATCGAACAACGCACCATTAGTGCTGCGTAAGGTGGCGGGATGAGCAAAACTTCCGACCAGAATGACGCTTATGAAAAGCACCGGGCCAGCATCTCAAAGGAGTTTTACCATTGGGTGGCCGAGGCCCGTTCTCTGGTGGAAGCGCATTTTCCGAATGAAAGCGCTTCGGCGCATAATGCGCTGATCATTGAGACTGCAAAAGCGATGATGCTGATGCACAAACTGGACCTGATAAGCTTCACGGTAGATGATATTCGTGTCGCCCTGGAAAACCCCTCCTGGAGTTAGAAATATGTGGGATCGCAATCAAATGGCCGCCCGCGCGGCGCAAGAATTACAAGATGGCTGGTATGTCAATTTGGGTATCGGCATTCCAACCATGGTTTCCAATCACATCCCCGAAGGCGTCAATGTGACGCTGCAATCGGAAAACGGTATGCTGGGCATGGGGCCGTTCCCGACCGAAGAAAATCTGGATGCCGATTTGATCAATGCCGGCAAGCAGACCATCACCGAGCTGCCCCAGACCGCCTATTTTGACAGCGCCGAATCCTTTGCCATGATCCGTGGCGGCAAGATCGCGATGGCGATTTTGGGCGCAATGGAGGTGGCCGAAAACGGTGATCTGGCCAACTGGATGATCCCCGGCAAGCTGGTCAAGGGCATGGGCGGCGCGATGGATCTGGTGGCTGGTGTGAAACGTGTGGTGGTAATCATGGATCACACCAACAAGCATGGCGATTCCAAGCTACTGAAGGAATGCACCCTGCCGCTGACCGGCAAAGGGGTGGTGGATCGGGTCATCACCAATCTGGGTGTTCTGGATGTGGTCGAAGGCGGGCTGAAGGTGGTCGAGCTGGCCCCCGGTGTCACCGCCGAGCAAATGGCCGAAGCCACCGAGGCCACTTTGGTTGAATAAACGCCACCGAGGCCTGAAAAACAGGCCGATGGTTTTTGCAGAGATAGGAACGGGCCCGATGCATTCGGGGCCGTTTTTTTGACCGCAGCGCAACAATTTATGGTTGCGCTTCCCCCTATTGTCAGTCCAATCCCGCCGTTTGCATCGTCGGCGGTGTCGTGGGGGGGTGCTGGGGCATCTCATCAATAAAGCGAATGATGGTGATCGTCGCAACCTTGGCTTCGTTCATCCGGTTGGCTTCGAGCTGAGATGGAAGCTGATCGGCCGGGCGGGGCCGGAAATCCCGTTAATCAGCTGATTATAGCGTTTGGCTATACACCCCCAGCCATTGGGCGGACATCCATCTCGGCAGCCGCCGCGTATTCTGCAGCGCTCCGACCTATGCCCCTGACTCGGCGTGGGTTACGCAGCAGGCCCGCAATATGGCCAAACGATACAATTCTGATTGTGCCTTTTGGCTATAAGTCTCTTATTTTAAGCTGATGCTTCATGGATTTTGAGATCAAAATCCACTCCCGTCAGCTATATAATGTCGAGCGCCCGCCCCGCGGACGGGACATTCGAGACAACGTACTGCAGGTCGATTTCCGGCCCGCCCCTGACGGCCCGATCCGCCGTCGACGCCAATCTGGCGGCATCATCACAAGTTACAGCCGCGACGCGGCATGACTGCGGCACGGGATGGCGATTTGCAGCTTGGTCGTGCGGGGATCAGTCCGCAATGACCCTGCGCACATGCCCGGGCGTATAGCGGCGAAATCTACGTCGGCTTTGGCCATCTCGGCCTGAATCGTTTTGGCATCAAACCGCGGTAGGCATAACTATTCTTTAAGTTGATTCTCTGCAGCATTGGAAACAAAATCCACTTTTTACATCTATAGCATCCCATCGCAAACAGCACCGCTTCTCGGAGTGGAATCGCGGCAGAGCCATAGCCGAGTCGGCGCAAGATTATCGAAACGCCACAGATCAAATACAGGCGCTTACTGCGGCCAAATCCTGGCTGCGGGAAAATGGAATATGAAAACCACAAGACAAGCCTTGCAAGCCCTGGGCAGTCAGGTTAGAAAACGCCCACGGACAGGTGGCCGAGTGGTCGAAGGCGCACGCCTGGAAAGTGTGTAGGCGGGAGACCGTCTCCAGGGTTCGAATCCCTGTCTGTCCGCCAGATTTTCTTGAAGCCCAGCCCTATCTTTTGACGTAAATTCAACAGGTTAACAGGAATATGACCTTGGGTTGTCCGTCATTTTGCTCTGATTTGCTACACATTTTGCAACGCAATCCGCTACACAAGTGTTAGTTGACACAAGGGGCGTTTTGTGAGGGCTGGTCGGGTGATTTGCAAATAGTGCTTAAACACCTGTTTTATAAAGGGATTAACGGCGTTTTAGGGGTGTTTTGGGGTGCCGGGCGATTCTCCGAACATGGAAATCCCCTACCATGTTTGGAAAATCAGTTCCATGTTGCAAAAAATCCAATGAAATAAAAGCGTTAAGGGAATGCTAACGTGGCTATTACCCACCCATAACATGGAACTGATTTTGCCACTATTCAATGAAACCGTAATGGTGCGCAGTGCGCTCAATCGAGCGACAGTGTGCCGTTTTGCTGCTCTCGCTCATGTCACCTTGCATTAACGAGGAACCCTCGATCATCATGGTTAGCGTGCTGGAAAAGCCCATGTCAGATGGATCCGTGTTTTCATCTATCCATTTGCCTATCGCGGCTTGATTGTAAGAAAGACCGCAGAATTTTTCAGCCGCCAAAAGCGTCCCCAGTTCCTGAGCAACACGCATACTGTCCAAGGATTGGGCCGACAAAGATAGTGGTAAAACACACAGGGCAGAGATGAGACTTAATCTAAACATGAAAACTCCTTACTTGCTGGGGCGTGTGAAAAGAACGAGAAGACCAAGGATGATATCACCAATCACCCAGAATGTCAGGATCATCATGACGCCAATTCCGGTGCCAATCTGAGCGCCTGCAAGCTCAGCGCCATGTAATTGTTCCTGACCATCCATCGCGGCATTCGTGCCAGCGACGAGCCACCACACCATGAAGATGTTGAAGAGGATGAAGCTCCACTTGAACAGTTTGCCAAACAGACCGCGTTTCGGCTTTCGGATGGGATGCCCGCAACCCGGGCAATCGAAAGCTTTATCAGAAATTTCTTTGCCACAGGATGGGCAGGGGACAGTCGCCATAAAGAATCTCCTTAAACGTGTTTCAAGTCCACTTATGCCCTGACCAGACCACTTCGCCAATGATATTTTGCGAGATCGCATTCATGGCCTCGCCGGTATGGTATTCAGGGGGGAACTGTTTCTGATCAGGATTGTCGCTGCGCACGATGATGGTGTGACCAGGCACAACCTCAAGCCGCTTTACGCGGGTGCCGTCATTGGGGTCGTTGTAAACATACACCCGTTGGTTTCTGATTTCGGTTTTGCGGCGGTCGATCATGATCAGATCACCGTCCCAGATACTCGGCTCCATGCTTTTCCCGGTGGCATTGATGAGCGAGCAAGACCCGGCCTGAATGCCGTTCTGCTTCAACCAGCTTTTTGAGAATGCCAGATGGTCGATGGGCGGGGCATCAAAGTTGACCATCCCCCCTCCTGCCGCAGCGGATGCGTCATGGCGGGCGATGGTGGCGAAACGGCGATCATCCACTTCGACTTCCGGGGCTGGGGGGATATTGCGCGGGGGGCCGAAATACAACTGAAGATCAAGAACCTGCGCCAAACTGTCGAGCCCCTCAAGTGAAGGCATCCCATATCGACTTCGCCCCATGTTTGCGATGAAGTGACGACTACCAGTGGCTGCCAAGGACGCCTCCGCTGCTGAAAGTCCTTTTTCTTTCAACCGCTTTTTGATTGTGGATAAGAGTTCTTCTTTATTCATGTTGGCATAATTGCCAACAAAGTTTGATTCGCGCAACTTTAGTCTTGATATTGGCATATGTGCCAAATATAAGTATTGGCATGAAAGCCAATTACACATATCAAATCCTGCGTCTGGCAGAAATATACGGTCAGCATCGAAACCACTCTCGCAAGACTGTCAGTCTGAGAGCGGCAAAACGTGGGGGGTTCTTTGATCAGCTCGATAATGGTGGGAACATTACCGTTAATCGCGCCGAAGCAATCATTAGCTGGTTTAGCAACAACTGGCCCGCTGATCTTGCTTGGCCGAAAGAAATTGAACGCCCTCCAGTAAACGAAAGGGAGGTAGCGTAATGATCCGTCCTGAAATCCAGTCAGAAATTGACGCGACATTGCAGGCAGTTGAAGCCTTGCGGGGTGCGGTCCTAGCCTTGGCCGTCAATCAATCACCTGAGGTAGACCAGAAAAATGCCCTGATAGCCCTGGCCGATATGTATGCCCAGCACACAAACCGCACCCATTGGCGGGTATCCTATTTGGTGCGCGGAGATGGCAAATTTTTTGACCGTCTGAATAGGGGCGGCGGTTGCACGCTAAAAACAGCGCAAAAGGTATTCCAGTGGTTCTCTGATCACTGGCCGGATCAAGAAATCGAATGGCCTGCCGACATCCCCCGTCCCACCCCCAGTAAGAAGGAGGCTGCGTGATGGCTGACAGATCAATAGAACCCTTCTTTTCGCCGGAAGAGCTGGCCTCATTCAGGGCCAAAAGGCGGGCGCGCCGCGTCAAAGGTGTGAAGC
>PDSA01000012.1 GCA_002748285.1 Rhodobacterales bacterium | reverse complement strand
TCAGGCTCATAACCTGAAGGTCGTAGGTTCAAATCCTACCCCCGCAACCAAATCTACCGCCAATAACCCCGCCATCGGCGGGGTTTTGCGTTTAAAACAAAACCAAACCCCCAAAAAACAATAAACAGACAGGGGCAAAATGAAGTCATAAACGCATAAACGTCGTGGGTCAGCCTGTTGAGGGGCAGAGCCTGAAAGCACGATGCTCGGGTTGCCTTGTGGAATTCACGCGGCTGGATATTGCAAACGGCTTCATTTAGCCTTGCCATCTTGTTTGAATAGTTGAATGGTCTGGTTTAGAGCGTTATGCGAAAAACCTGAATCACCTAACGCTGCCTGAAATCATAGATTTCAACGGGTTAGGTGATGCGCTTTTTGTATCAGGTATTTCGTCAAACGCTATGGCTGATCTTGCAGGCATATCAGGGTTGTGTGACATGTGGTTTTGACATGTCAGTCATGTGTCTGTTAGGTATGCACGCAAATGAAATAGGGATAGTTATGACAGCGAATTTAGACACTCTCAGTGCAAAGATGGCGGAATCTTACCAACAGAGTGATATGGACACGTGCCTGGAAACGGCCGAGGCCATTTTGGAAATAAACAGTGACGATATTGATGCCCTGCGATATGCGGCGCGTATTTATACCAACCGAAAAGACCAGAGAAATGCACAGAGACAATGGGCGCGTCTGATTGAGGTGACTCCCGCCGCCCCCGAGCCTTATCTGCAAATGGCGCGTATTATGCGCCAGCAGAAACGCTGGGCAGAGTGCTTGGAGTATATCGACAATTATCTTGAGTTCTCGCCCAAGCACCCGGAAGCCGTGGCCATTCGGGTCGAGTGCCATTTGAATCTGAAAATGGACAAGAAAATAGGGGAAAGCTTTAAGTCGCTGGCCCTTTTGCGCCCTCGTGAGGCGGCCATTATCGGGCGTAAGATTTGTGCGCGTGGCATGGGTGCCACAATCGCCCCGAATTTGCGCGCTTTGGCCGATGCGGGTGATGAGAATGCGATCGTTCTGTGCCGCAACCAGGCACGCGAAGAACGTATGGCCGGACTGGGTTTTGAAATTCAGAAAGCCCTTGATCTGGCGGCGCAAAGCTATCGTACGATGCGGTTTCTGGACCCGGACACAGATTATGCGACCACCAGCCTAGCGCGTTTGCGCAAACCTTTTCTGTTGCGTGCCCGCACGGCCTATCAGGATCATGATGATGCTCAGGCCATCAAATATGCGCAAAACTGCATCGACATAGAACCGCAAGAGGCCGAGCCCTATTTGATCGCAGGTCGTGCAGCCGCTCGCAGCGGTGACGAAGCGGCTGCGTTTAGATACCTTGCCCGCGGCATGGATAATTGTGAGCCTTCGATCTGGCTGAGCATCAACTTTGCCCGCGCCGCAGAGCGCAGCGGTGCGTTCCACCGGGCCTATATCGCCTTCAAGGATATCCTCGAAAGCAAAGATGAGGAGGCCGAAAAATATCGGGACGAGGCGCAGCGTTCATTTGATCGCCTGCCGAGCCGTATTGTCTCATCATTGCGCAAAAAGGCCGAAGAGGGGCATCATCAGGAGGCGATTGCGATCACACAATCCCTAGCGGATGAAGGCTTTTTTGACGAAGAGTCTTTCGCAGCATTGCGCGAGCATATTGCCAATCACGCTCAGCGTGGTCTGCGCGAGGCTTATGATACCGGTGCGCCCGGGGCGATTGAGTTCGCCAGATCTCTGGCCCGTTTTGCCCCCGAGCGCGACTATGCCAAACGCGTTGCTGGGCGGCTTTTGCTTAATCACCGCGATTACGAAGAGGCGGCCATATTCTGGCGCGAGCTGTGCCAGGAATCACCTGAATCGGTTGAATTCCACCTCAACCTTGCCCGCGCCTATTTCCGCGGCAAAGACGTTAAAAATGCAAGGGATGCGATCGAGATGCTGCTAAAGCTGGACCCGGATCATCCCGAGGGTATTCAAATGCAGGATGTGCTTGACGTCTGAGGCCCGGTAACAAAAGATCCACTGAGCCCCATCTTTTGGTGGCTTGCAAACTCTGAGAAGGACGGCACAGCATGTGCGGAATTGTTGGCGTATATACCCGAAGCGAAGCAGTCTCTGAACGCAAAATGGAGCTTGCTTTAAAGCAGATGTCAGATCAGATCCTGCATCGCGGGCCTGACGGGTCAGGCATTTGGGTCGAAGGCAAGGTTGGCTTTGCCCATCGCCGTCTGGCCATCATTGACCTGAACGAGCGCGCTGCCCAGCCGATGCATACCGAGGACCGTGCGCTGGTGGTGACGTTCAATGGCGAGATTTACAATTTTCAGGATCTACGCCGCCAGTTGCAGGATCATGGCCATGTTTTCCGCACCGAAAGCGATACCGAGGTATTGCTGCATGGCTATCGCCAATGGGGTCAGGATTTGCCATCGCGCCTGCGTGGCATGTTTGCTTTTGCAATCTGGGATCGGGTCCGGCAGGAATTGTTCATGGCCCGTGATCGCTTTGGTAAAAAACCTCTGGTCTATGCCTGGTGTGGCGATACGCTGGTTTTCGGCTCCGAGGCCAAATCGCTGCTGGAATGGCCCGGTTTTGAGCGTCAGGCCGACCTCTCGGTGATCCATGACTATATGTCATTTGGTTATACACCCGGCGAACACACCGCCTTTATGGGGATGCGCCGGCTGCAACCTGCGCATCAGATGCTGCTGCGTCCCGAACATGGGCCGGACAACCCTCCACAGCCCAAACGCTATTGGTCGCTGGCCAAGATCGATCCGGACAAGGCCAATATGACCCGTGATCAGGCGGCGGCCGAATTTCTGGAGCGCTTTGACGAGGCTCTGCGCCTGCGTTTGATCGCGGATGTGCCTTTGGGGGCATTTTTGTCCGGCGGCGTCGACAGTTCCGCCGTTGTCGCCCGGATGGCGGGTATTATTCAGGAGCCGATCAAGACATTTTCCGTTGGCTTTGATATTGGCGGTTTTGACGAAACCGAATATGCTCGCGAAGTCGCCGAGCAGTATCAAACTGAACATCGTTCGTTCAAGATGGATTACAGTCTGATCGAAACCCTGCCCGAGATCATCTGGCATTACGGAGAGCCCTATTCTGATTCCTCTTCGATGGTCAGCACGGCCCTGTCCCACAAGATCCGCGAACATGTCACCGTGGCTGTCAGCGGCGATGGGGGGGATGAAATCCTGTTGGGCTATTCGCGGTATCAGCGCTTTTTGCACGAGGTAGAGCAGCTCCGGGCCGGCAATATGTCCAATGCCCCGGCACCGCATAGCGATTCTGCCTTTGGCCCCGGCACGATCCGGGATCGTTATTTCAGATATATTGCTACTTTCCGCGATCTGCACAAACAATGGGGGTATGGCCCGGCCCTGATGGATTACTATCTGACGCCATCAGCCGATCGCCTGCCCAGTTTCCTTGAAGATGTCGAAGCTGATAACGCCATTGACCATGCTGCCCGTGCAGAGGTGCAGACCTATCTGCCGGATGATTTGCTGATCAAAACCGACATTGCCACCATGGCGGCCAGCATTGAGGGGCGCAGCCCCTTTCTGGACCATGAGCTTGCCGATTGGTGCGCCTCTCTTCCCCAGCATCTGCGGGTGTTTGAGCGCCATGGCAAATTGGAGATGAAGGCTTTGCTGAAATACGCGATGGAGCCGCAGCTGAGTCACAATATCCTGTATCGCAAGAAGCAGGGCTTCTCGGTTCCGGTCAAACATTGGCTGCGTAACGAGATCCGCGAACTGACAGGTGATTTGCTGACATCAAAATCTTTCCTTGAACGCGGCTATCTGCGTCCTGAATTTGTCACCTGGATGTTGGATAGGCACTTCTCGGGGCGCGAAGATCATGGTACCCGTATCTGGAACCTGCTTTGTCTGGAGCTGTGGCATCAGACATTTCTGGAACGCCGCGATCCGGGTCCGATGCCTATTTCAATCGGATCCCGCGCTGCGTCGCAGGCGATGGTTGGTTAGGTGCTGTTTGCTGCGCCCATTTTATTAAGATTATAATTATCCCGAGTGTTCCTATGACCCATACTCTTTCTTCTGATGACACGCGATTGATTGACACACTGATGACGCAGGGTCTGGATGCCTATCACGGTGGCGACTACAACAAGGCGCTTAAGAAGTTCGAAAAATGTTTGCGGACCGGGGAGGAAAGCCAGCCGGTCATTCAGGCCACCGCCTATATTGCGGTGCGGGCTGAAAAATGGGCCAATGCCGCCAGACTGTGGCGGCTGATTATCGAACAAACCCCGCGCCGCGCCGGGCCGATTGCGCAATATATGAATGCCTTGATCAAAGATCGCGATTTTGAAACGGCCGAGGCATTTGCCAAAACCCATCCTGCGCTTCAGGAAGATGCTTTGAAAGCGCAGCGTGATTCAATGTTGATCCGTATCTATCTGGCCAGCGGCAAGCTCTCGGAAGCGCAGGAACTGGCCGAAACCAGCTATGATGCGCAATCGGATGACAAGGCGGCATTGGAATATGCCCGGGGGTTCTTTGAGCATAAATCATATAATGCGGCGTTGCGCTGGGTTGATAAAATCGCAGCAGACAGCCCTCTGGCTGGACAAGCGGCCATGCTGCGGGCGCGTATTTATTATGCGCAAAAGCTCTGGGAAAAGGCCGATGCGGTTTTCTCTGACATTGCCAGCCAAGGCGATGAAGCTGCGGTGAAAGCGGCCCGGATTTTTCTGGCGCGGATCGCGGCGGGGCAAAATAATGTAGAAGTGGCCGAGTCTCGCTATCGTTTGGTTCTGCAAGACAACCCCCGATACGAAGAGGCTCTGAATTATTTTATCCGCAACGCTTTGGCGGATTACAATTATGAAAAAGCCCTTGAGTTGCTCGACAGCAATTGGGACAGTCTGAACGCGGTGCGTCGTGTGAACTTCAAGGCGCGCGCTCTTGCGGCAACGGATCCCGAACAAGGCTTGGAAATTTATCGCCAGGAATTGTCCAGGTTGCCCGATCATACGGGTCTGCGGCTGAGCTATGCCGGGTTTTTGCTGGATACCGGCCAGTATGAAGAGGCCGGGACCGAATTGCAGACCTGCCTGACATGCCAGCCGAACAGCATTGAGGCCAACAAGCTCAAGCTGCGCTTGCTGCAAGTGACTCAGGCCAGTTTTGAGACTCAGCTGGAGCAGGCACAGATCACGCTGGCCCTGATGCCTCTGGATGTGGCGCTGTTGAATACGGTTGGGGGGCTTTTGGCACGTTGCAACCGGCGCGCAGAGGCCACGGTGCATTATAAGGCTGCCGTTGAAAAGGTGCCTGATGCGGCAGTGTTGTGGCGCAATGGGGCTTATCATCTGGCCATGGATAACCGTCTGGAAGAGGCGGCTGAATTTGCCCGTCGGGGTGTTGCGATGTTGGGCACCAAGGAGGCGATTGATCTGACCAATGCCGCTTGGATCATGCAGGCGGCGGGTCTGGAACAGGAAGCGCTGTCTTATATCACAAGTGCGCTGGACAAGGATCCGAATTCGGTCAAGGCCTTGGAAACGGCGGTGGACCTGCTGATGTCAGCGGGTGAGTTCGCCAAGGCATGGGCGCATATTCAGCACCTTGACAGCCTGCATTTCCCCCGCCGCGATGCCAAAATCGCACATAGCGCGGCCAGATGTATGGCCGCTTTCCGTGCGGTTGCAGCCCATTCGCCCAAGCGGGACAACAAGATACCTGCAGGGTGTGACGGGCATATCGAGCCCGTGCAAGGCCTGTTCCCCGAAGTGTTGTTGCGCAGTATTGCCGCCAATGCGCAACCTGATCTTGACAGCGAACGCAGTGGCATTGTGCAATTCAGCTCGAATCTGGGCTCGGGTGGGGCGGAGCGGCAGGTCGCTTATGTGATGCAGGGGATCATGGCCGATCCTCTGCCCAATGATCGCTGCGTTCTGGCTGTGAACTCGCTGGACGCCAACAACGCCAATGATTTCTTTCTGCCCGAAGTCAATCGCAGCGGCTGCGAGGTCATTGATCTGGACCATGCGCGCCAGACCTCCGAGATTCGCGAAGTGCTGTCGAACCACCCGGAATATGGCGACCAGATTCGGGCTCTGGCCTCGATGCCGGCCGAGCTTAGCCGGATGGCTTTGCCCTTCTTTGCCTATCTGGTGCGCACCAAACCAAGGGTTGTCCATCTGTGGCAGGATGCGATCAATATCGCAGGCGGGATCGCGGCTGTGGCCGCCGGTGTGCCGCAAATCGTGTTGTGCACACGTTCGACGCGCCCGGTCGAAATTCGGCGCTATCGGCGGTATCTGCACGAAGGCTATCTGGCTTTGCTCGATTATGCCGGCACGCTGAAGATCGTTAACAACTCGGCCAATGGTGCCCGGAATTACGAAGAATGGCTGGGGCTTGAGGCCGGCAGCATCGACGTTTTCTATAATGGCTATGATTTCGACGCTCTTTGCGCCCGGGCAAAACCTCAGGACCGCACCGATATCCGGGCCCGGTTCTCGATTCCGGGCAGCGCCAAGGTGATCGGCGGCGTGATGCGCTTTTCGGCGGAAAAACGCCCTGATCTGTGGGTGGCCACCGTGATCGAGGCCGCCCGCAAAGATCCTGATCTGTATGGGCTGATTGTGGGCGAGGGGCCGATGCGTGAAAGCATGGTCGAGCAAGTCGCCGCGCAGGGTCTGGCTGATCGTATCCATTTCGCAGGTCGCCAAACTCCGGTTGAGCCCTGGATGTGCGCCATGGATATGCTGTTTTTGTCCTCGGTGACCGAAGGCTTGCCCAATGTTCTGATCGAAGCGCAGGCGCTAGGCGTTCCCGTGGCCACCATGCGTGTGGGGGGCGCACCTGAGGCGCTGGAGGATGGGCGCTCGGGCATTGTGCTGGATGAGGCAACGCCAGATGAATTGGCGGATCACCTGCTTGCAGCCCTTGCCGATGATGCCACGATGGACCAGATGAAAGCCGCTGCAACGCAGGTGGTGTTTGACAGATTCAGCCTTGCGACTATGATCGGGACTCTGAAAAGCTTTTATCAGGTGACGCCCCATTCAGATAAGTAACGTATTCAGCCCAGCTTCAGGACCAGCTTCATGTTGACAATTACTCCCATAGGATCATGCCGCATTGCCACGCCCTTACGCTTGTGCCGGGAAAGCCATGGGTTTCGTATGAATATGAAGCGGGTCTATGGTTATTCGCATACATCGGCCGAAGCGGTGCAACAGATGAATTTCCTGCACGGCACATTCAAACCCAATGAGGATTTACTGCCCCTGATTTCGCCACGCTGGCAGGAGCTGAATCAGCAAAATGATGAGCATACGCCCTCTGATGTCTATGTGGTTGAGATTTGCTCGGCCAAGCAGGCGACGATTGATGGTCAGTCGGTGCAGCTCAACTATCTCAAACGCCGCTATCGCGACTTTTTCTCGGACCCGGAGCGCGACAGAATGTGTTTCCGTCTGGCCGCGGGCGCGGATGAAGAGGCGCTTGGCACTTGGTTGGATGAGGTCTGGTCGGCCAATGAAACCCAACATAAAGACAGCAGTATTTTGCGGCAATTGCGCGTCCGTCAGGCCAATCTGGATATGGTGCGCGATGATATGGTGCGCCTTCAGGACGGGCTGGGCGAGGTTCTGTTCGTCACCCATGTGAACGCCCGCGATGGCAATGGCAACGTGCTGACGGGCCGCGATGCATTGATCAAAACCGTCACACAGGCGGCCCAGCAGATTGGCGCTCGGCTATACAACCCGACGGCCTTGATGGAAAAAGTCGGGCAGACTCAGGCGATTGAGGATCACAGCGCGGGCCTAGCGCATTTTACAGAAAGCTTTAGCCAAAGGGTGCTTGAGGATTGGTATGAATTTGCCATCCATGACATCATTGAAAACTATATCATCAACACCCCTGACGATGCGATTGAGCGTATTGTTGTCCCCCATGCCAAAGCATTTCTGGCCACCCCAGACCCTGAGCATGTCGCATATATCACCACGCTTCTGGATGCGTTGGAGAGCTATTTTCCTGAGAACCCGCAGCTTAAGCTGTTGCGGATGAAGATCGCGCGAAGTGAAGGCAATGAAGATGCTCTCAAACGTGCTTTTTTCCGATTGGCAATCGCCGGTAATCTGGCCGACTTAAAGGCGCTCGACAGCGAGATCAGAACCCTTCCCCAACTGGATGCCTGGATTGAAGAGTTGCGCGCGGCTGAGGCGTTGTCTGATGACACGGTGGGGTGGCTTTTGTCCCGTTAAGGGGCGCAGAAACCGGTGATCTGCTCAGTCATCCAGCCAAACGACATAATTATGATTGTGCCTTTTGGGATCAAATCCCACAAATCATCAGCGTATCGCGATCATGGATCCCGAGCCCTCCGTGCAACAAAAGACCAGATCCTGAACGTGGTGCGGTCCTGATAAGGCTGCACCATATTCCCCGATAACGCTTCAGCGTGTTGTCGGGGAATATGGCGTATTTGGTCGTTCCGGGCTCTGGCTACGCCATATCCTGCAAACGCTGCATCGCCAGCTTGATCTTGTCCTGCTGCGCCTGCTTTTCGGCCAGCAAAGCGCGGCTTTCGGTCACCACGGCCTCGGGCGCGCTGGCGACGAATTTCGGATTGTTCAGACGCCCCTGTAATCCGCCCAGCTCTTTGCTCAGCTTGTCCAGCGCCTTTTCCAGCCGCGCCTTTTCGGCCGAGACATCAATGATATCCGCCAATGGCAGCGCAAACACCCCGCCCGGCACCGGGATCGTCACCGCGCCTTTGGGCAGGGTGGCGGCTTCGCTCAGGCTGTCAATGCGGGCCAGACGTTTGATCAGCGCTTGGTTATTATCCCAGGCGGTGCGCCCGGCGGCGTCCAGATCCTGCAACAGCATCGGGATTTTCGCCCCGGCCGGCACCCGCATTTCCGTGCGCACCGAACGGATCGCGTCAATCAGCGCAATCACCCAGTTCATCTCGCGATCAGCATCGGCATCCGCATAGGCGTAGTGCGGCCAATCCTGATGCACCAGCATGTTGTCGCGCGGCGCAATGCTGCTCCACAGCTCTTCGGTGATGAACGGCATGAGCGGATGCAGCAGGATCAGACATTGATCAATCACCCAAGCCATGGTGGCGCGGGTTTCGGCGACAATCGCCGGATCATCCGATTGCAGCAGTGGTTTGGAAAATTCGACATACCAATCACAGACCTTGCCCCAGACAAAAGCGTAAAGCCCGCTGGCGGCATCGTTGAACCGATACGCCTCGAGCGCGGCATCAAGGTTGGCCCCGGCGCGCATGGTTTCACCGATGATCCACTTATTGGCGGTCTGGGTGCAGGCGGTGGGGTCAAAATCGGCCTGCGGTACACAGCCATTCATCTCGGCAAAGCGGGCGGCGTTCCATAGCTTGGTGCCGAAATTGCGATACCCCTTGACCCGCTCGGTCGACAATTTCAGCGTGCCGCCGATCGAAGCCATCGCCGCCATGGCAAAGCGCGTGGCATCGGCGCCGAATTCGTTGATCATGTCCAGAGGGTCAATCACATTGCCCAGAGTCTTGGACATTTTCACACCCTTTTCATCACGCACCAGCTGGTGCAGATAAACGGTACTGAACGGAATATCGCCGACCACCTCAAGCTGCATCATCATCATCCGGGCAACCCAGAAAAACAGGATGTCCTGCCCGGTGATCAGGGTCGAAGTCGGGAAGTATTTTTCCATCTCGGGCGTTTTTTCCGGCCAGCCCAGCGTGCCAATCGGCCACAGCCCCGACGAAAACCAGGTGTCCAGCACATCCGGGTCGCGTGTCAGGGGCTTGCCACCGGCCATTTGCTGCGCTTCGGCCTCAGAGGCGGCGCAGTACTCGTTGCCCTCTTCATCATACCAGACCGGAATCTGATGCCCCCACCACAGCTGACGCGAAATGCACCAAGGCTCGATATTGTTCATCCAGTGGAAATAGACCTTTTCGCCGGATTCCGGGATGATCTTGACCCGCCCATCCGAAACTGCATCCCGCGCCGGACCCGCCAGCTTGGCCGCATCCACATACCATTGATCGGTCAGCATCGGCTCCATCACCACTTTGGAGCGGTCACAGAAGGGCTGCATGATCTTTTTGTTTTCGATCTGAATCATCAGACCTTCGGCATCAATATCGGCGATCACCGCCTTGCGGGCTTCGAACCGGTCCAGACCGCGATAGGCATCGGGCACCAGATTGAGGGCGTCGATCTCGCCCTCTTCCCAATCAGCGCCTTGCGAAATCTGTTTGGCGCGGGCGGCGGCGGTCTGGTAATCGGCCCCATCGCTGCGCATCCGGGCTTTGCTGTCCATCAGGCGATACATTGGAATGTGGTTGCGCTTGGCCACACCATAGTCGTTTTCATCATGCGCCCCGGTGATTTTCACCGCGCCCGAGCCGAAATTCATATCCGGGTAATCATCGGTGATGATCGGGATCAAACGGCGATGTTCCTTGGGGCCCACCGGAATTTCACAGAGCTGGCCGACAATCGGCGCATAGCGCTCGTCATCAGGATGCACCGCCACCGCGCCATCACCCAGCATGGTTTCCGGGCGGGTGGTGGCGATCGAAATATAGTTGCGCATCTCGCGCAGGGTGACGTTGCCGTCTTCGTCTTTCTCGACATATTCATACTCGGCCCCATCGGCCAGAGGGTATTTGAAATGCCACATATGGCCGTCAATCTCGATATTCTCGACCTCGAGATCCGAAATCGCGGTTTCAAAATGCGGATCCCAGTTGACCAGCCGCTTGCCGCGGTAAATCAGCCCCTTGTGGTAGAGATCGACAAAGACCTTGAGCACCGCATCATGGAAATTCTCATCCATAGTAAAGGCATTGCGGCTCCAGTCACAGCTGGCCCCCAGCCGTTTGAGCTGGCTGACAATGGTCGAGCCGTATTTCTCTTTCCATTCCCACACCTTTTTGGTGAAGGCTTCGCGCCCCATTTCGGCGCGGCTGGGCAGTTGTTGCTCGGCCAGCATTTTTTCCACCTGCAACTGCGTGGCAATGCCAGCGTGATCCTGCCCCGGTTGCCACAGCGTGTCATGGCCGCGCATCCGGTGCCAGCGCACCAGAATATCCTGCAAGGTGTTGTTAAAAGCGTGCCCGACATGCAGAGCGCCGGTGACATTGGGCGGCGGGATCATCACCGAAAACCGGGGTGCCCCGTCTTTGGCATTGGCTCCGGCGGCAAAGGCATTTTCCTGCTCCCAGGCCTTCAGAATGCGGGCTTCGGCATTGGTTGCGTTGAATGTCTTTTCCATCGCCATCGGGCTGATCCTTTGTTGCAGTCGGTTTGGTTTGGGCTATGTAACGCGCCGCCGCCCGGTTGCAAAGCCCTTAGGGGCGAAACCGGGTGATCTTGTGGGGCTGGTTCGGCGGTTTTTGGGGAAAGAGGGTTTGTTGTGAAAAGACCTCCTGAAAAGCGCCGCCTATTTCGCGTCCAAAATCAGGCAGGTGGTCGAGCTGCTGGCGTAGAGAATGCCATTTTCGACCCCGCGAATCTCTCCGGTTGCCACCCCGGTTGAGCGCCCCACATGCAGGGTGGTGCCTGTGGCGGCAACCTGCATTCCCTTGGGGATGGTTTTAAGCAGGTTCACCTTGAATTCCAGAGTGTTCTGCACCCGGCCCGCCGGCAGCTCTGACATGATCGCACAGGCCATGGCGCTGTCCAGCAATGTGCTATACCAGCCGCCATGCAGAATACCGATCTGGTTTGTGTGATCTTTGAGCGGGGCACCGATGAAACACACTTTGCCCTTTTCGGCGCTGTGCAAACGGTAATTGAGCAACTGCGAAATCGGGCTGGGGGCGACATCTCCGGTCAGCATCAGCCGCAGATGTTCCAGCCCGGAAACCGAGTGCAAAAAGTCAGCAGAAACGGGGTTGGCCATGTCGCACCTGTTGTTAAGATCTGTGAATGGCCGATGGGTAACGCCTGACGGCGGGCAAGGCAAGCCGGGGCGAATCAGGCGACTTCCAGCAGGGCTTTTTCGGGTAAAACCCCCAGCGCATGACAGACATCGCGGGTCAGCGCCGGGCGGTTCAGGGTGTAGAAATGCAGATCCTCCACCCCGCCTTCCAGCAGGTCGGAACATAACTCGGTGCAGATCGCGGTCGAGAGCAGCTCACTCCGATCATCGCGAATCGCCTTTTCATACGCGTCATGCATCCAGACCGGGATCGACGCGCCGCAGCCAGAGGCAAAGCGCTTGATGCCGTTCCAACTGGTGATGGGCATGATTCCGGGGATGATCGGCACATCAATCCCGGCTTTTTCACAGGCATCGCGGAATCTGAAAAACGTATCGGCCTCAAAGAAGAACTGCGTTATCGCGCTGCTGGCCCCGGCATCGACCTTGCGTTTCAGCCAGTTAACATCGGCGGCGGTGTCGGGGCTGTCGGGGTGGGGCTCAGGGTAGGCACCGACCCGGATGTTGAACTTGCCGGTTTGCGCCAGGGTTTCCACCAGCTCGATCGAATTGGCAAAGCCGTCTTCATGGGCGGTGAAGCGCTCCAGCCCCTTGGGCGCATCGCCACGCAGGGCGACGATATCGGTCACGCCGACCTCGGCATAGCCATCGGCGATTTGCAACACCTCGTCGCGGGTGGAACTGACACAGGTCAGATGCGCCGCCACCTTGACCCCGTAATTCTTGTGGATGATGGCCACTGCGTCATGGGTCAGATCGCGGGTGGTGCCGCCGGCACCATAGGTCACCGAGACAAATTCGGGGTTCAGCGGGGCCAGTGCGCGCACCGTATCCCACAGCCGAAACGATGCATCCAGCGATTGCGGCGGGAAAAATTCAAAACTGACGCGTGGGGCGGAGCCGCGGCGGTCACTGGCCATTGTTCTATCCTTTTCTCTATGGCTTCGGTTGTCGCATGGGGGTAAAGATGAAACAATTTCATAATTCTCAAGATTAATATGAGGTTTGTTCGGGATGCATCTGGAATTACGGCATTTACGCGCCATCAAAGCCATTCATCAGGCCGGCGGTCTGGCCAAAGCGGCCGAGATGATGCACATCACGCAATCCGCGCTCAGCCACCAGATCAAGGGGTTGGAGGAACAGACCCAGGTTGAGCTGTTCGTGCGCCGTTCCAAGCCGCTGAAACTGTCGGCTGCAGGGATGCGCCTGTTGCTGTTGGCGGACAAAGTGCTGCCGGAAATTGCCGCGGTCGAGCAGGATTTTGCCGGGCTCAATGCCGGGCGGGCTGGGCGGCTGCATATTGCCATTGAATGCCACGCCTGCTTTGAATGGCTGTTTCCGGTGCTTGAGGGGTTTCGGCAGGCTTGGCCGGATGTGGATGTGGATATCCGCGCCGGGTTGTCCTTTGATGCGCTGGAAGCGTTGCGCAAGGAACAGGTCGATCTGGTGATCTCATCGGACCCAGAAAAGTTGGATGGCGTGGAATTTGCGCCGCTGTTTGATTACGAGCCGCTGTTTATCGCATCGGCGAAAAACCCGCTGGCGGCTAAACCGTTCATCGAGGCCGCCGATTTCAAAGGGCAAACCCTGATCAGCTATCCGGTCGAGCGCAGCAAGCTGGATGCGTTTACCGAATTGCTCGGCCCGGCCAAAGTCGAACCGGCGGGGCTGCGCACGGTGGAACTGACCGCAGTGATCCTGCTGCTGGTGGCGTCCAATCGCGGGGTCGCGGTGCTGCCGGATTGGGTGTTGCGCGAGGTGAAATACAACTCGGATTACGTCACCCGGCGCCTGACCAAAGACGGCCTGACCCGCCGGATGTTTGCCGCAGTGCGCCGTGATGATCTGACCAAGCCCTTCATGGCGCATTTTATCCGTCTGGCGCGCACCGAGCCGGTGAAATTACAACGCGGTTAGGCTTGGCAAGGCGGCCACATCGGCGTATATGCCAATGCCTGATCCCTTACGATCCCTGAAAGGAGCCCCCGGATATGCCGATGAGTGCCAATATGAACCTGATGCAGAAAGCCGCCCGCGCGGCTGGGCGGTCATTGCTGAAAGATTTCCGCGAGGTTGAGAACCTGCAGGTTTCGATGAAAGGGGCGGGTGATTTTGTCTCCAAGGCGGATATCTCTGCTGAGGCCATTATCCACCAGCAACTGATCGAGGCTCGGCCTACTTATGGTTGGTCAGGTGAAGAAAGCGCTCCGATCGAGGGCAAGGATCCCACCCGCCGCTGGATTGTCGACCCTCTGGATGGCACCACCAATTTCCTGCATGGCCTGCCCCATTGGGCGGTATCCATTGCATTGGAACATAAGGGCGAGATTGTCTCTGGCGTAGTTTACGATCCGGTCAAGGATGAGATGTTCTTTGCCGAAAAAGGGCAGGGGGCCTGGGTCAATGAAAGCCGGCTGCGGGTTTCGGGGCGTCAGCGGCTAATCGAATCTGTGTTTGCCACCGGATTGCCTCATAGCGGCCGCGCCGATTTGCCCGAGACTTTGCAGGATCTGGCGCGGATTTTGCCCGCTTGTGCCGGTGTGCGGCGCTGGGGGGCGGCGGCGCTGGATCTGGCCTATGTCGCGGCCGGGCGCTTTGACGGCTTTTGGGAGCGCAACCTCAATGCCTGGGATTTGGCCGCCGGTCTGGTGATCGTGCGGGAAGCCGGTGGCCTTGTCGAGCCGCTGAATCTTGGGGGCGATATTCTGGGCGATGGCGAGATCATCTGCTCGAACGAGCCGGTGTTTGAAAAGTTCAGCAAAATCATCCGCAACGCATAGGTGAACCTTGGGCTTTTGCCCGGTTGCTGCTCTCTGCCAAAAACGGCATCTGCATAGCCCGGTCAGCGTTTTGAAGGCGTTGAAACGTTTTCAAGAGTTCCGGTAGGCTTTGGTCGAATCCCAATGGCATTCTCCGCTATATTGCATAAGGCGCAGCGTTCAGGCCGCCCGTCCGGCGTTGGGCGGGCTCTGTTTGGCCTTGGGCCAGATATGGCGGCGGGTTTTTAACCTAGCCGGGCCAAGGGGGATGATGCCGTGGGGGTGACTCATGTGGATTGAAGCCACGATTGATCCATTGCGCGCCAAGCGCATGGGGCAGCGTATTGCTCAAGAGCAGTTGCTCCCCAAGCCCGGAGCGGTGGGGTGGGGGATGCGATGGCGCGCTTGCAAATGGCGACAGCAGCCCCTCTATGATTTTTCGCAAAAAGTAGAACATGCGGCGAACATCGCCGCGAGATGTTAAAGCATTGTAAAAACAAGCCCGAAAACGTGCGGAAAACCGTAAGTTTCCCTGCGATCCGCGCAAAAGAAACCAGCCAGACCCACACGGATCTGGCCGGCTTGATGTCCGGCAGAGGAAAAACTGCTTTAGGTCAGGTTATGCTCCAACCATTTTTCCAGCCAATGGATGTTGTATTCGCCGTTCAGAATGTCAGGTTCGTTCAGCAGCGCGTGGAACAGCGGCAAAGAGGTATCCACTCCGTCAATAATCAACTCGCCAAGTGCGCGGTGCAGCCTAGCCAGAGCCTCGCCCCGGTCGCGGCCATGCACGATCAGCTTGCCGATCAGGCTGTCGTAGTAAGGTGGGATTTTGTAGCCGTCATAAAGCGCCGAATCCATCCGCACCCCCAGACCACCCGGAGCGTGAAACTGGCTGATCGTGCCCGGGCAAGGGGTAAAATTGGGCAGTTTTTCGGCGTTGATCCGCACTTCGATCGCATGACCCTGAACTTCGAGATCATCCTGAGTGAACGACATCGGCAGCCCTTCGGCTACCCGGATCTGTTCGCGCACCAGATCAACTCCGAAAATGGCTTCGGTCACCGGATGTTCGACCTGAAGGCGGGTGTTCATTTCGATGAAATAAAACTCGCCATCCTCATACAGAAACTCGACGGTGCCAGCACCGATATAGTTGATGCCTGCCACCGCCTTGGCGCAGACCTCACCGATTTCGGCGCGCATTTCGGGGGTGATGCAGGGGCCCGGAGCCTCTTCGAACACCTTTTGGTGACGACGCTGCAACGAACAATCGCGCTCGCCCAGATGCACCGCATGGCCCTTGCCATCGCCGAAGACCTGAATTTCGATGTGGCGCGGCTTGGTCAGATATTTTTCGATATAGACCTCGTCATTGCCAAAACCGGACAGCGCTTCGGCGCGGGCGGTGTGAAAGGCGCTTTCCATATCCGCCTCGGTCAGCGCCAGCTTCATGCCGCGCCCGCCGCCGCCGGCCGTGGCCTTGACGATCACCGGATAGCCCAGCTCGGCCCCGATCTTTTTGGCGGTTTCTACATCATCAACTCCGCCATCGGACCCCGGCACACAAGGCACGCCCAGCTTTTTCATGGTGTCTTTGGCGGTGATCTTGTCGCCCATGACGCGGATATGCTCGGCGGTGGGGCCGATAAAGGTCAGGTCGTGATCTTCGATAATTTGCACAAACCCGGCATTTTCCGACAGAAAGCCATAGCCCGGATGGATTGCCTGAGCGCCGGTGACTTCGCAGGCGGCAATGATTGAGGGGATGCGCAGATAGCTGTCGCTGCCGGCAGGGGGGCCGATGCAAACGGCCTCATCAGCCATGCGCACGTGCATGGCGTCCGAATCGGCGGTGGAATGCACCGCCACCGATTTGATGCCCATTTCACGACAGGCGCGGATCACACGCAGGGCAATTTCGCCGCGATTGGCGATCAGGATTTTGTCGAACATGGCCGGGGCCTCCTATTCGATGATCATCAAAGGGGTGCCAAATTCAACCGCATCACCATCGGCCACCAGAATGCGCTTGACCGTGCCGGCTTTGGGGGCGGGGATGTGGTTCATGGTTTTCATGGCTTCGACGATCAGGATCGTATCGCCTTCGTTCACCGAAGAGCCAACGGAAACGAAAGTGGGTGCGCTGGGCTCTGGTTGCAGATAAGCCGTGCCCACCATGGGCGAGGTGACGGCACCGGGCAGGTTGGCGGGGTCTTCGGTTTCGGCGGGTGCGGCAGCGGGGGCAGCCGCAGGTGCCGCCGGTGCAACCGGAGCCGCGATCGCCGGGGCAGCGATGGTTTCGACCTTGCGGCTGACCCGCACATTCATGCTGTCATTTTCGCCATAGATGCGTTTGACCTGAATTTCGGTCATGTCTTTGTCGTCGAGAATGGCGGCCAGCGCCTCGATAAAAGCCACATCGGCGGTGTTCGGTTTTTTGGTCATGGTCTGTTGCTATCCCTATGGACCCGCATTTGGGGTCTGTTTTTGCCCAATGATTTTGATCGTTTATACGCCAGCCGTGCCGGGGTGAAAAGCGGTTGCGGGCAGATTATTGAGGGGGAATTTGCAAGAAATCGCATCTATAGAGGGAAAATGCCGTGGATATTGCGATTTGCGGCGTGTCCGGGGCTGCCCGGTTTGGCCGCCGGTCATTGCGGCAAACGCCCTGAACAGGCCGCCCATTGTGTGGCCCGTGGCTGTTGGGGGCCGCAAAAGCCCCCGTGCTGTTCGCTATATGGTGGTGAGGCCGGGCTATAAGGCCAGATCGACCTGATGCGCTTCGGGCTTTTCGGCTTCGGTATAAGGGGTGTCGTAGAGAGGCGCCCGATGCCCGTCCTCGGCTTTCGGGGTCTCTTGCGCCGGGTCGGTCTCGGCCTCAAACACCGCGCCTGCCAGCTGCTTTTGGCGCTCGGCCTCCAGCAGATTGGCATCGAAGGCCGGAGGCGGCCCGGTGGGTTTATCCGGGTCGGGCGGCGTTGGAGGCCGTTTGAATTCTTTGGACTCGTTTTGGGCATCGCCCCCGGGGCCGGTATCGCCTCTGGTTTCGTTACGGATTTTGGTCGGTGCCGTGGCGGCTGTGACGGTTTTCACAGGCGATGCGGTGTCAACAGCGGCAAGGCTGTGTTCCGGTGCCGGGGCCACAGGCATGGTTCCTGGTAAGATAAGCATATCGCTGCTCCGTGAATCAGCGCCCCCACCGACGTGGGTTCATTATACAGGAACTTCACCACCTATGGGTAAACATCCGCAACAAAATGCAATGGATTTGAGTTAAACCTTAAGCAACTTGTCGAACAGGATGTTCAGGTAATGTTCAGCCTCGGGGAAGGGGTCGCTTTTGTTCGGCAGGATGGTGCGCACCTGGACTTCGAAATCGGCATAATGCTGGGTGAGGGACCAGATCGAAAACAGCAGATGATAGGGGTCAACCCGGGCTATTTTGCCCTGCTGCATCCAGCCAGCAATCAGCGCGGCTTTCTTATCGGTCAGCTGTTTCAACTCGCCTTTGATCACATCCATGATCCGCGGTGCGCCCTGCAAGACTTCATTGGCAAACAACCGGCTTTCGCGCGGCGAGACCCGGCTCATTTCCAGCTTGCGTTTGACATAGGCCAAAATCTCGGCCCTGGGCTCGCCATCGGGGTTGAGATCACGCAGCGGGTCGAGCCAGATGCTCATATGTCGTGAGAGCAGCTCGACATGAATCGCTTCTTTCGAGGGGAAATAATAGAGCAGATTCGGTTTGGACAGATTGGCCGCTTTGGCGATCTGATCCAGGGTTGATCCGCGAAACCCGAACTGCGAAAACACGTCTAAGGCCGCGTTTAAAATGGTTTCCCGATTCTTTTTCTGAATGCGTGTCTGCTTGGGTGGCTTGGTCATAACCCATCCTTTGGGGCAAAAGCCCGTGCTGCTCGGGTCACTATTTTAACGGCTACAGGGCTGAGGGCCACCATAAATTGTGCAATGGTGCAGTTTTTTGGCCCGGATTTGGCGAAATGTCACGAATTGCTTGACTGATAAGGCGGCTCTGATAGCGTTATTCTGACCAAATGGTAAATTATAGAGATGAGGAAATGGCCATGACACATGATACTGCGAATGCCCCCAATGATCTGTCTGCCTTCTGGATGCCGTTTACATCCAACCGTCAGTTCAAGAAAAACCCACGGATGTTTGTTTCGGCCGAGGGCATGTATTACAAGACCGCCGATGGCCGCGATGTGATGGATGGTTCGGCCGGGCTGTGGTGCGTGAATGCAGGCCACAAAAGCCCGCTGATTGTCGAAGCGATTGCCAAGCAGGCGGCTGAGCTGGATTATGCGCCGGCCTTCCAGATGGGCCACCCCAAAGCGTTCGAGCTGGCGACCGTGCTGCGCGATCTGGCCCCCGATCCGATGGAGCATGTGTTTTTCACCAATTCCGGTTCCGAAAGTGTTGAAACCGCGTTGAAAATTGCGCTGGCCTATCACCGGGCCCGGGGTGAAGGCACCCGCACCCGGCTGATCGGGCGCGAGCGTGGGTATCATGGGGTGAATTTCGGTGGGATCTCGGTGGGCGGGATTGTGAACAACCGCAAATTCTTTGGCTCTCTGCTGACTGGGGTTGATCATATGCCCCACACCCATATGCCCGAGCAAAACGCCTTTACCCGCGGCCAGCCCGAACATGGCGCTTATCTGGCCGATAATCTGGAAAACATCGTGACCCTGCATGGCGCGGAAAACATCGCTGCCGTGATTGTCGAGCCGATTGCGGGTTCGACCGGCGTTCTGATTCCGCCTAAGGGGTATCTGCAAAAGCTGCGCGATATCTGCACCAAGCACGGCATTTTGCTGATCTTTGACGAGGTCATCACCGGCTTTGGCCGTTTGGGCAGCAATTTTGCGGCGGATCATTTCGGCGTGATGCCCGACATGATCACCACCGCCAAGGGTCTGACCAATGGCGTGATCCCGATGGGTGCCGTGCTGACCACTGGCGCGATCCATGATGCCTTTATGACCGGCCCGGAAGAAGCGATCGAGCTGTTCCACGGCTATACCTATTCCGGCAACCCGATTGCCTGCGCCTGCGGGCTGGCGACTCTGCAAACCTATCGCGAGGATGGGCTGTTTGAAAATGCCGCTTCTCTGGCTGGCTATTGGGAAGACGCGCTGCACAATCTGAAAGGGTTGCCGCATGTGATCGACATCCGCAACGAAGGTCTGATCGGCGCGATTGAGCTCGAGCCCATCCCCGGCGCCCCGACCAAGCGCGCTTTTGATGCGTTCCTGGCGGCGTATGATCAGGGGCTGTTGATCCGCACCACTGGCGATATCATCGCGCTGTCACCACCGTTGATCATCAACAAGGCGCAGATTGACCAACTGTTCGACACCCTCACCAATGTGCTGAAAAAGCTCGAATAAAAGAGGGGCGACCATAATAAAAAGATAAAAATAACAATAGGGAGAATAGATATGTCAGCACCTGCTGCAAATATGAAGGTGAACGGCGATCGCTTGTGGGAAAGCCTGATGGAGATGGCCAAGGTTGGCCCCGGAGTGGCCGGGGGCAACAACCGCCAGACCCTGACTGACGAAGATGGCGAAGGCCGCCGCCTGTTCCAGAGCTGGTGCGAGGCCGCCGGCATGACCATGGGCGTTGATCAGATGGGCAATATGTTTGCCCGGCGCGAAGGCACCGACCCGGATGCGCTGCCGGTTTATGTCGGTAGCCATCTGGATACCCAGCCCACCGGCGGTAAATATGACGGGATTCTGGGGGTGCTGGGCGGTCTTGAGGCGGTGCGCACGCTCAATGATCTGGGCGTCAAGACCAAGCACCCGATCGTCGTCACCAACTGGACCAACGAAGAAGGCACCCGCTTTGCCCCGGCCATGCTGGCCTCTGGCGTGTTCGCCGGGGTTCTGGATCAGGACTGGGCCTATCAGATCGAAGATGCCGAAGGGCTGAAATTCGGCGATGAGCTGGAGCGCATCGGCTGGAAGGGCGACGAAGAGGTTGGCGCACGCAAGATGCACGCTTTCTTTGAGCTGCATATCGAACAAGGCCCGATTTTGGAAGCCGAGGGCAAAGATATCGGGGTTGTGACCCATGGTCAGGGGCTGAGTTGGACTCAAGTTACCGTGACGGGCAAGGAGGCCCATACAGGGTCGACTCCGATGCCGATGCGCAAAAATGCCGGTCTGGGCATGGCGCGGATTTTGCAGCTGGTGGATGAAATTGCCCTGTCCCACGCCCCGGATGCGGTGGGTGCGGCCGGTCATATTGATATCTATCCCAACTCGCGCAATGTGATCCCCGGCAAGGCGGTGTTCACTGTCGATTTCCGCTCGCCCGAGTTGGAAGTGATTCAGGATATGGAAGCCCGGCTGGACAAGGGCGCGCGTGAAATTTGCGCTGAAATGGGCCTTGGGGTTGAGATCGAAAAGGTCGGTGGCTTTGATCCGGTGAAATTTGCCGACGCCAATGTCGAGGCCGTGCGCAATGCTGCCGAGCGTTTGGGCTATTCGCATCGCAACCTGATTTCCGGCGCTGGGCATGATGCCTGCTGGATCAACCGGGTGGCTCCGACCTCGATGGTGATGTGCCCCTGTGTGGATGGGCTCAGCCATAACGAGGCCGAAGAGATCTCGAAAGAATGGGCCACCGCCGGGGCCAATGTGCTGATGCATGCGGTGGTCGAAACGGCCGGGATCGTCGAATAGGGTGATCGGACGGCTTATCATAACGGCGATGATGCTATGGGCGTTTGCCGCCCATGGCGCTCCGGTCCCGGCTGTGGCTTGGGATTGGCAGCTTGATGAACATGTCAGGCCGCCCGAGGGCATCGCCGTGTTTGATACCGACCCTGACAATGTCAGCCGGGCGCAGATTGCGGCGCTGAACCGGGCCGGGGTTTATACGATCTGTTATGTCTCGGCGGGAACGGTTGAGGATTTCCGCGATGATAAGGGGAAATTCCCCGCCCGTCTGGTCGGCAAAACCTATGGCGATTGGCCGGATGAGCGTTTTCTGGATATTCGCGACCGGCAGAGCCTGCCGCAGCTGATGCAGCGGCGTTTCAAGCGCTGTCAGCAGATGGGGTTTGACGCGATCGAAGCCGACAATATGGATGTGTTTGAGAATGACTCAGGCTTTGATCTGAGCCGTGCCGATGGGTTGCGTTACATCAAATTGCTGGCAAAGATGGCGCATCAACTGGGGCTTGAGATTGGGCAGAAAAACCTGCCCGAGCTGACGCCGCAGCTGGTCGGAGTGATGGATTTTGCCATCACCGAAAGCTGTTATCAGGATGGCTGGTGTAGGCAGATGCGCCCTTATCTGAAGGCCGGCAAGCCGGTGTTTGACGCTGAATATACTGATCGTCCGATCAACTGGAAACGCGCCTGCAAATATGCAGAAAAATCAGGCATTTCCATGATCCTGAAGGACCGGGCGCTGAGCAAAAAACGACATATATGCCCCTGAAAAAAGGGCAAATTTAAACGGGAGGTTGTCATGACCAAAATTATCAAAGGCGGCACGGTCGTCACCGCAGATCTGACCTATAAGGCGGATGTCAAAATCGACGGCGGCAAAATTGTTGAAATCGGCCCCGATCTGAGTGGCGCGGATGAGGTGCTGGACGCCACCGGCTGCTATATTATGCCCGGCGGGATTGATCCGCATACCCATCTGGAAATGCCGTTCATGGGCACTTATTCCTCGGATGATTTCGAAAGCGGCACCCGCGCCGGGCTGGCCGGGGGCACCACCATGGTGGTGGATTTTGCCCTGCCCAATCCGGGCGAAAGCCTGCTGGATGCGCTGAAACGCTGGGATAACAAATCCACCCGCGCCAACTGCGATTATTCATTCCATATGGCCGTGACCTGGTGGGGCGAGCAGGTGTTTGACGATATGAAAACCGTGGTTCAGGATCGCGGCATCAACACGTTCAAGCATTTTTTGGCCTATAAGGGCGCGCTGATGGTCAATGATGACGAGCTTTACGCCTCGTTCAAGCGCTGCGCCGAGCTGGGCGCGACCCCACTGGTTCATGCTGAAAACGGTGATGTAGTGGCCGAGCTGACGGCTCAGCTGCTGGCCGAGGGCAATAACGGCCCCGAAGCCCACGCCTATTCCCGCCCGCCGCAGGTCGAGGGCGAAGCCACCAACCGCGCGATCATGATCGCCGATATGGCCGGCGCGCCGCTTTATGTGGTGCATACCTCTTGCGAGGAAAGCCACGAGGCCATTCGCCGGGCGCGCATGTTGGGCAAACGGGTGTGGGGCGAGCCTCTGATCCAGCATCTGACACTGGATGAGTCCGAGTATTTCAACAAGGATTGGGACCACGCCGCCCGCCGGGTGATGAGCCCGCCTTTCCGCAACAAGCACCATCAGGACAGCCTGTGGGCCGGGTTGCAGAGCGGCTCGCTCAGCGTGGTGGCGACCGATCATTGCGCCTTCACCACCGAGCAGAAACGCTACGGGGTCGGGGATTTCTCGAAAATTCCCAACGGCACTGGCGGGCTTGAGGACCGGATGCCGATGCTCTGGACGCATGGCGTTAATACCGGGCGGCTGACGATGAATGAATTTGTTGCCGTGACATCAACCAACATCGCCAAGATTTTGAACTGCTACCCGAAAAAGGGCGCGGTTCTGGTCGGGGCGGATGCTGATCTGGTGGTTTGGGATCCTGAAAAGGAAAAAACCATCACCGCCGACAGCCAGCAATCAGCGATTGATTACAACGTGTTCGAAGGCCACAAGGTCAAGGGCTTGCCCCGCTACACCTTGACCCGCGGGCAGGTTGCGGTGATGGATGGCGAGATTAACACGCAGGAAGGCCATGGCGAGTTTGTCGCCCGTGATCCGAACGCCACGGTCAACAAAGCCCTGAGCAAATGGAAAGACCTGACTGCCCCGCGCCCGGTTGAGCGCAGTGGCATTCCGGCCACCGGGGTATAGACAAGGCGCGTGGCCCGGTGGCCCTGAGGGATGACCTTGGGGTTGCATCGGGCCACCGATTACAACACCGCCAGCCGGGCCAATTCGGCCCGCCAGCGCAGGGAAACGCAACCAAAGTTGCACCCGTCAACACCAAAACCGGACGATCAAAGCCGGAATTTAAGATGATAAATAAAGACCAATAAGGAGGGACCTAATGGAAGATACTTACAAAGAGGAGAATGGGGTATATTACGCCTCACTCAATAACATTGACGGGGATCTTTATAACGAAGATCAGCTGCCAACCACCAAGGAGCAGCGCAGTTGGGACTGCGGGGATGAGCTGGGATGAAGCCGTCATCACCATCCTGCTGGCCAATGTGATCGTGTTGATTCCAATGGTTCTGATCGGTCATGCCGGCACCAAATACGGGGTGCCGTTTCCGGTGCTGCTGCGCTCGTCCTTCGGTCCGTCCGGGGCCAAGATCCCGGCGGTTGCCCGGGGGATTGTGGCCTGTGGCTGGTTTGGGATTCAGACATGGGTCGGGGGCTCGGCGATTTATGTGATCGTCAACAAGCTGACCGGCGGCGCGATTGCCGGTGATGTCATCGGCTTTTTGGGTATCAATACCGGCCAGTTCATCAGCTTTTTGGTGTTCTGGACACTGCATTTGTATTTCATCACCCACGGCACGGAATCGATCCGCTGGTTGGAAACCTATGCCGCACCGTTCCTGCTGGCGATGGGCTTTGCGCTGCTGGCTTGGGCCTATATCAGCGCGGACGGTTTTGGCAACATGCTTTCGACTCCAAGCCAGTTTGCTGAGGGTCAACCCAAAGAGGGCCAATTCTGGAGCGTGTTCTGGCCAAGCCTGACGGGCATGGTCGGGTTCTGGGCCACTCTGGCGCTGAACATCCCTGACTTTACCCGCTACGCCAAAACCCAAGGTGATCAGCTTAAAGGTCAGGCGATTGGCCTGCCCATCCCGATGGCGCTGTTTGCCTTCATCGCGTCGGCTGTGACCTCGGCCACGGTGGTGATCTTTGGCGAGCCGATCTGGGATCCGATTGCGCTGACCGAAAAAATGGGCGGCTTTGCGGTGATCATCGCGCTGTTTGCCCTGATCGTTGCCACGCTGACCACCAACCTGGCGGCGAATGTTGTGGCTCCGGCGCATGGGTTCTCGAATCTGGCCCCGAACAAGATCAATCTGCGCATGGGCGGCTATATCACTGCCGTTATTGGTATGGTGATGTTCCCTTGGATTCTGGTCAACTACATCATTGGCTGGCTGATCGCCTATTCAGCGCTGCTGGGTCCGATTGCGGGCATCATGCTGGCGGATTACTACCTGCTGCGCAAACAGCAGCTGAATGTCGGCGACCTGTTCCGTCACAACGGGATTTACACCGCCAGCAACGGCTATAACTGGGCCGGGCTGCTGGCGTTGGTCATCGGCATCATCCCCAATGTTCCCGGCTTTTTGCATGGGGTTGGTCTGAGCGAAAGCGTCTCGCCATTCTTTGCGATGATCTACACCTATGCGTGGTTTGTCGGGTTGTTTGTGGCTGGGATCGCCTATCTGATCCTGTCCAAAATCCTGAATAAATAAGCAATACTCCGGCCCGCTGCCTGATCTGGTGGCGGGCCGGCACCTTGGCATCGCCAGATTTGTGGTTTTGTGCTATTCTCTCCCCGTTCGGACAATGCGCAGGAGGGCGTCATGCACAGAATGGATGAGCGGATCGTAACCGCACTCAGCCAACAAAACCCCGAGATATTGTCACTGACCAAAGAACGCGGTTGGTTCGGGCTGGTGCTGGATCAGTTCCATAACAGGCTCAGCTGGGTTCTGTGGGTGATTATTGTGGCGCAGCTTGTGCTGTTCATCGCCGGCATCTATTGCGCCGTGCAGTTTTTCGCCGCCCGAGAGGTTCTGAGCGCGTTGAAATGGGGCCTGCCCGCAGCAGTGATGATCGTTCTGGCCTTACAACTGAAACTGAGCCTGATGCCGCAAATCCAGACCGAGCGCCTGTTGCGCGAGATCAAGCGCACGCAGTTGATCCTGCTGGAAAAAGGCTGTTAGATTCCCAAAAGGCTCGGCCCCTGCTGTGTCGCCCGGGCACCGGTGCCCAGTTTGAAACGCGCCAGCCCGGGGCTGCGCACCGTATCAATCGCCCCCAGATCAAGCTGCCGCACCCCGCGCGCGGCCAAATCGGCGCAACCGCGCCACAACCCCAGCCGCTGCGCATCATATTGCCGCCCCAGCGCGGTGCTATGGGCGATGTGATAGCTGGCGGTGTTGCCGTGGATAATGAACAGGGCGCTGGCGATGATCTGCCCGTTTTTGCTGACCCGGACCAAGCGCAAATCCTTGGGCGCAAGGCGATGCCATTGCAGCGCAAACCCGGCTGGCAAAGCCCGATAGGATTTGCGCAGCTGCTGTTGCTGATCCTCGGCCAAAAGCTCCAGCAGCTGCGTTTCGGAACAGGCACCATGCCGATACACCAACCCGGATTTTTCAGCCTTTCTGAGACTGTTGCGCCATTTGCCATGCAAATCCTGCATCCTTGCGGGCAGGGGCAGGATCGCCTGTGTGGCCGGGGTCATCATCGGGATCATGCCAAAATGCTTGCCCGCCTCCGCCAGAGTGATCAGCCGCAGATGCGGGCGTGGGGCCGGGGCGCTGCGGCGGATCAGGCGCAGGGCTTTGTCCCTGTCGCAGTTGGCCAGCCAGAGCGGGCCACGGCTGATCAGGGTGGTCGGTAAAACCCCGGCGATTTTGCGCCGGATCATCTGGCAGATCGCCACCGGCTGACCGCATTGATAAATCACCGCCCGATGCGCCGCGCTGCCCAATGCGCTGCACACTGCGCCATAGGTCCAGCGCTGTTGCATCGGGGCCAGAGCCTGATCGGCCAGAGCCTGCCATTTTCGTTGAGTCAGCTGATCCCAATAAATTTCCATGGCTCTGTTAACGCATTGAAAACCTAATTCGTGGTTAATGCGGTTATGGAAAAGTTGAATAAAACCGTTCTGGGCATTTTTGCCCCCGCGGCACGACCGGATTGGCGGGGATTTTTGCTGTTGGCAATCCTGTTGGCGATCCCGGTGTTTTTGCTGCTGTATGGGGCGGAGGCTATGTTGCGTTGGATGTTTTAGGCCGCGTGTGAGAAAAGACCTTTGTTAAACCTCGCGCCCTATCGCACTGTCCCGCCCGGCCGTTAGGCCGGGCTGCGCCTGCCTGCCCCCCGGCAGGCGCAGCCCTTCGTTCTTTATATCAGACGGTGTGATACAGGGGGGCGATCAGCCCCGGTTCGAGCGATGCTCGATCAGATCATCCACCACACCCGGTTCCGCCAGAGTCGAGGTATCCCCCAAAGCCGCAAAATCATTCTCGGCAATCTTGCGCAAAATCCGCCGCATGATCTTGCCCGAACGGGTTTTCGGCAGCCCCGGCGCCCATTGGATCAGGTCCGGCTTGGCAATCGGCCCGATCTCGGTGCGCACCCATTTGATCAGATCCTTGCGCAGCTCTTCCGAGGGCTCGACGTCATTCATCAGCGTGACATAGGCATAAATCCCCTGACCCTTGACATCATGGTGATACCCCACCACCGCGGCCTCGGCCACATCCAGATGCGCCACCAGCGCGCTTTCGATTTCCGCAGTGCCCATGCGATGCCCCGAGACATTAATCACATCATCCACCCGGCCTGTGATCCAGTAATAGCCATCCGCATCCCGCCGACAGCCATCGCCCGAGAAAAAATACCCCTTATATTGCGAGAAATAGGTTTGCTCAAAGCGCTCGTGATCGCCGTAAATTGTGCGCATCTGCCCGGGCCAGCTATCTGCAATCGCCAACACGCCCTCGGCCTCGGTTTCGGTGATCTCGGCCCCGGAATGGCTGTCCAACACCACCGGTTTAACGCCAAAAAACGGCAACGTGGCCGAGCCGGGCTTGGTGGTGGTGGCCCCGGGCAGCGGGGTGAGCATATGCCCGCCGGTTTCGGTCTGCCACCATGTATCGACAATCGGCAACTGCCCCTTGCCGACGACCTCGTGATACCAGTTCCAGGCCTCAGGGTTGATCGGCTCGCCCACCGTTCCCAGAATCCGCAGATCGGACAGATCGCATTTTTCGACCGGATCATCGCCAAACGCCATCAGTGCCCGAATGGCGGTGGGGGCGGTGTAAAACTGATTGACCTTGTGCTTTTCGCAAATCTGCCAGAACCGCGAGGCATCCGGGTATGTGGGCACGCCCTCGAACATCACCGTGGTGGCTCCATTGGCCAGAGGGCCATAGATCGCATAGCTGTGCCCCGTCACCCAGCCGACATCGGCGGTACACCAGAACACATCGCCATCGTGATAGTCAAAGGTGTAGTGATGCGTGATCGCGGCATAGGCCAGATACCCGCCCGAGCAATGCTGTACCCCCTTGGGCTTGCCGGTCGAGCCCGAGGTATAAAGGATAAACAACGGATCCTCGGCCTGCATTTCGCGCGGTGGGCAATCGGGGCTGGCGGTTTTCATCAGCTCCAGCACGTCAACATCGCGGTCCTGAATCCATGTGGTCTGGCCGCCGGTATGTTTGACCACCATGCAGCGCACCTTGTCCGAGCAATGCAGCAGCGCCGCATCGGCATTGGATTTCAGTCGGGTCTTGCGCCCACCCCGGGGGGCTTCGTCGGCGGTGATCAGCACCCGGGCCTGACAATCATTGATCCGGTTGGCCAGAGCATCCGCCGAAAAACCAGCAAACACCACCGAATGGATCGCCCCGATCCGCGCACAGGCCAGCATGGCATAGGCGGCTTCGGGGATCATCGGCATGTAAATCACCACGCGCTCGCCGCGCATCACCCCTTGCGAGAGCAGCACATTGGCCATGCGGTTCACCTTGTCATGCAATTCACGATAGGTGATGTGGCGGGATGGGGTATTTGGGTCGTCGGGTTCGAAAATGATCGCGGTCTGATCGCCCCGGCTGGCCAGATGCCGGTCGATACAGTTGACCGCCACATTCAGGGTGCCGTCGCCAAACCATTGGATTTTCACCTTGCCCAGAGTGAAATTGGTGTTTTTCACCTTTGTGTAGGGCTTGATCCAGTCCAGCCGCCTGCCTTCCCGGCCCCAAAAGGCTTCGGGGTCGTCCATCGAAGCCTGATACATCTCGTTATACTGCGCCGCATTGACATTGGCCTGAGCTGCGAAGTGAGGGGAAGGGGGGTAGGTTTTGTCGCTCATTTCAGTGGGTCTCCCGGTTGGTTTTTTGGCGCGGCTTTGCGGCGCATTATTTTTATGGTGGGGGCTGAGATGCCCCCTGTCGGGCCATGTTAGAGCAGGAATGGCGTTTTGTTCAATGATAATGCGGGTGGGGCCGGATTTTGCGATTTTCTGAGCGGTGTAAACCAAATCTCAACCAAACTGCGGCACATGCTGGTGTCAGAAGAGCGAAAAAGCAAAGGCGATGACCCAGCAATCTGAACTTTCGACATTACAGCGCAAGGCAGGAGTCGGCCGCGATCCGTTGGGCGGGGTGGGGATGACTCCGCTGAAAGCTTTGCGTCTGGCCATGGCCCGGGCGGCTCAGGCGCAGTTTTCTTTGGCATTGCGGGCCACCAATCTAACACAGGACCGGCTGCGTCAGGCGGATCTGTTGGCGCAGATTGAACCGGACGCGTTGCTGGTGCTGCTGGATGGGCCGCCGGGGGCGCATGGCTTTGTCGCGGTTGATCTGCAAACGCTGGCGTCGGTGATCGAGGTGCAGACCATGGGTCGGGTCAGCGCGACCCCAGCGCAAGAACGCCAGCCAACCCGCACCGATGCGGCTATGGTCAAACCGCTGATTGATGGTGTGGTGCAGGGATTGGTGAAATACCTGAAGGGCAGCCCGGATGAAAGCTGGGCCACCGGGTATGAGTTTGGCGGCTGGGTGGAAAATGCCCGCCTGTTGGGCTTGCGCCTGAAAGATGTGCAATACCGGCTGTTTTGCGCCGATCTGGAACTGGCCGATGGGGCCAAGCGGGGCAAGCTGATGATGGGGCTGCCTGCGGTTGGGCTCCGGGCGGTGCCGGATGCCGAAGGGGGCGGGCAAAACTGGTCCAAAGAGTTGCGCGAAACATTGCAGGCCAGCCGGATCGAGCTGGACGCGGTGCTTTACCGCACCCAGATGGCGTTGAAACAGGTGCTGGCCCTGAAACCCGGCGATCTGGTGCCGGTCCCTGTGACCACGATTGGCGATGTGGTGATCGAGGGTGTTGATGGGCGCATCATCGGCCATGCCCGGTTGGGGCAGCAACATGGCTATCGGGCGCTGCGCATTTCCGGCCTGCCGGATGGGGCGCCGCAGCAAGCGCCCCCAATGCCGCCCGAGCCTCACATGACCGAGCAGCCCATATCAACGGATGACTCACCCGAATTGGTTGCATCGGATGCTGCGAATGAAGCCGAACAGCTCCGGTTGCAGGAGGGGGTGGCGGATCATCCGGTTAACCCACTGTCAGAATAGGCTTCCCTTGCAACGTCCTGATCTATATCAATGAAAAAGGTCGCATGATCTTTCATGCTGAACAAGAAAAAGGAGGGCTTCTATGTTGGATTTGCAAAAACGCCGCGCCGCATTGCTGGAACGCTTGGAAGAGCTGGAAAAGCGGTTGCAGCAGATTGATGAAGAGTTGGATGCGCATAACGCCAAGGATTGGGAGGACATGGCCACCGAACGCGAAGAAGACGAGGTTCTTGAGGGCATGGGGCTGTCCGGTCAGGCCGAGATTCGCATGATCAAGGCGGCTTTGGCACGAATGGATGCCGATGAATATGGCTATTGCGTTGAATGCGGCGATGACATCTCGCCCGAGCGTCTGGATGTGTTGCCCTTCACACCGTTTTGCCGGGTTTGCGCTGCGAAACACGAATAAGCTGTGTCTGGCAGCGTGAGGGGGCTCTGGCGATTAGGATCAGGGCTTTGGTTCGTGCGGGTCAGCGATGGTAAGGAGGCCGAAAATGGCATTTGAACAGTTGAAAGTGGCGATCACCATGATGATGGATGAAATCGCCGAAAAGCCGGAAGATGCGCATGTCTTGCAGGAACAGCTGCGCGAAAAAATTTCCGAGCTGAAAACCATGGGCCTGCCGGTGCCGGATGATATTCTGGAATTCGAGGTCGCTCTGGAAGAGGAATTCGGGGCGAAGTCAAAGAGCTGACTTCACGCCATCACGATTCCGACCACCACCATCATCAGCCCGACGCTTGAAATCAACAGCGCCGCCATGTTCAACACTACGACCTGTTGCAGACGCATACGCATCTGATCTTCGGGCAGGTTGGCGCGTTTGGCTTTCAGGGCCAGCCAGATGCAATAAAAAATCCCAAACAGCCCGACAACCGAAACCGCCGCCCCTGCCCAGATTAGATAGTCCATGACTCTTACTCCGCTTTCTCTGCCTGTCAGCGCCTAAAGCATGGGGACAGACAGGACAAGCCCTTGCACAAATTCCGGCCGGGCGCTAGGAACCGGGCAAGGCAAAATCAGATTTTATAAAGGGCAGATGACATGAACGATACATCCTCTGATATGAGCTACCGGGTCACCGCAGACGAAAAGAGGTGTTTGCCGAAGCCAAGGGCCGGGGCTATGATATCAGGGTGATCCGCAAGCTGATCGCGCTGCGCAAACGTGATGCGCAGGATCTGGCCGAGGAAGAGGCGGTTCTGGAGATGTATAAAGAAGCGCTGGGGATGTGAGGTATCCGGGGCGGGCGTTGCACAAAGTAACGCCTGCTTTAAGAAGTTCCATCACGTAAAGCAGAGGGTTTCAGCTCACAGCACCATTGCACGTTGCTCGGGCAAACCCATCGCCAAAAGCAGCGGCGCGGCCTGTTGCCGCTTTTGAAAATCCGCCTTGCAACTCATTCCCTGCCAATTCAGATCAATCATCGCCTGCGCCACGGCCCCACCCAGCGTATTGCCCGGCCCCAGCACGATCACCACCTCGGGGGCAAATTCCTTGAGGCTGTTTTGCACCGCCCTGGTGAAATCGTAAGTCTCCACCACCTGAGTGCCAAAAGTATAGCGGTGTATATCTTCCTGGCGATTGGCTCCGGGATACCAGATATGCCCACGCCCGTCGATCATCGGGTGCTGAGGGGGCGTCAGCCAGTCGGTAGGAATTTCGGCCAGCGCCTTTTGCGAATTGGGCTGTTGCAGCACCGAATGAAACCCGGCATGGTTTTGCAGCCGCATCGGAAACCGCCCCTGCACCGGTGGCAGGGCTTGTTCGGCCTGACGCAGAGCCTGATCCAGCCCGGCAAACACCACCATACCGCCCAGATGAATCGAGACATAAAGCCCCTCGATCTGCTCGGTCAGCGCCAGCAATTCCGCCCGCTTGCCGGGGATTTCGACCCAGTTTTCATCCACAAACGGGTAAAGCAGCTGCCCGCCGATCAGGCTCTGCTGCATCATGGTTCCCATGGTGTTAACGATGTCAAACCCGGTTTCGGCATCACACGCCCCGGCACAGGCCAGCGCGATATACCAGCCCATCGAATTGCCGGTAATCGCCGTAATGTCGTATTGATCGCGGTTGATCGCCCGGTAATCCGCCAGCGCACAGGCATAGATCAGCGCCGAAGCATTATCCCCGCGGCTATGGCTGGACAGCGCATAACGCGCCGCCTGATCCAGCTCTGCCAGCGGCGTTTGCCCCAGCGCCCGCCTTTTATCGTCAAACGCCGCCAGCATCGCCTGCTGATCGGGGTGATTGCGGCCGAAATAGCCCAGTTCTTCTTTGTTATAAGTGCCCCGCCCGGGGCAGATCACAAGGGCGCGTTTCTTGCTCATGTGGTTTCCTTAATCTTTTCCGACAGCCACCAGCGCTGCCGCGACGATGCTGTCGCGTGAAGGCAGAGTGGCCCCATAGGCCGGGCCGGTGGCGATAAAGCAATCCTCGGCGCACAGGCGTGACAGCCGGGTGCCGGCGGGCAGTTTTTCGGCAAACAGGGCCATCAAGGCTTCGCTTTGCGAGCCCGTTTGGCGGCATTCATCGACGATCAGAATGGTGCGATACCCCTTGAGTGCCTTGAGCAACGCGGCTTCGGGCAGGGGCGCAAGCCAGCGCAGATCAATGAGTGTGCTGTGAATATCATGCTGTTCCCGCAGGATTTTTTCCGCCTGCCGCGACAGGTAATAGCCATTGGCATAGCTGACAATCGCCAGATCCTTGCCGTTGCCATAGCTGCCGATTTCACCCAGCCGGATCGGGCTGCTCCGCGCGGGCTGCGGGTAGTCAAAGCTCCAGCCAGCGTCCTTTTCCGTGTGCAGATCGCGGGTCATGTAGAGCGCGATGGGCTCTAAAAACACCACAATGCGCTGTTCCTCACGCGCCAGCCGCACCGCTTCGCGCAGCATCAGCGCCGCGTCATGGCCGTTGCTGGGGCAGGCGATGATCACCCCGGGGATATCGCGCAGCACGGCAATCGAGTTGTCATTGTGAAAATGCCCGCCAAAGCCGCGTTGATAGCCCAGCCCAGCAATGCGCAGCACCATCGGATTGCTGTATTGCCGGTTTGAGAAAAAGCTGAGCGTTGCGGCCTCGCCCCGAATCTGGTCTTCGGCATTGTGCAGATAGGCCAGAAACTGAATTTCCGGCATTGGCAGCAGGCCGTTATGGGCCAGACCAATGGCAAGGCCGAGGATGGATTGCTCATCCAGCAGGGTGTTGATCGTCCGATGCGCCCCAAAGCGGGCATGGAGTTTCTGAGTCACCCCGTAAACCCCGCCCTTGGGCCCGACATCTTCGCCGGCGATGATGATCTCGCGATGCTCGAGCATCAGATCGGTCAGGGCGAAGTTGATCAGCTTGGCCATGTGCTGTGGCTTGTCCATCGCCGCCATATCGCTTTTGCCAAACACCTGCTGGCGGTTGGCGGGCGGAGGGAAATTGCTGGGCTGACAGTCGCGCCTGGCAGGGATGATGCTGTGCATCACCTGTTCGGCCGTTTGCAGCCGCGGGCGTTTGGCGACCTGATCGGCGGTATGGGTGGTTTGGGCTTCGACCCGGTTGTAAATCTGCAAAATGCCCTCGGCATCGGCCACACCGGCCTCAATCATTCGTCGGGCGCTGTGCAGCAGCGGGTCGTTGGCCTCATCGGCTTCGATCTCGGATTTTGACAGATAAGCCTGCTGCGCATCCGCCCCGGCATGGCCGTAAAGCCGCACGGTTTGCATATGTAAAAACGCCGGTTTGCGCCGCTTGCGCACCCATTGCGCGGCCTCTTGGGCGGTGGCGAAAGCGTCGAATAGGTCCAGCCCGCTGCACTGGAAATACTTGATCCCTGGGCGCTGGGCCATGCTTTGATGGACCCAATCCGCCGGGGTTTTGGTGGAAATGCCGATGCCGTTATCTTCGCACAGAAAGATCAGCGGCAGAGGCACGCCCTGATAGGCGGTCCAGCCGGCGGTGTTGAACGCGCCTTGCGCGGTCGAGTGGTTCAGCGATGCATCGCCAAAGCTGCACAGCACGATGGCATCCTTTGGCCAGACCTGATGTTCGGGCCGGATGCGCCGGTTCAGGCCGATCGAATAGGCGGCGCCGATTGCTTTGGGCAGATGCGAGGCAATAGTCGAGGTCTGCGGCGGGATGTTTAGCGGTTTCGAGCCCAGAACCTTGTGCCGCCCGCCAGAAATCGGGTCTTCGGTCGAGGTGGCAAAGCTGAGCAGCATGTCCCAGATCGGCGTCTGGCCGGGCAGCTGCTGCGCCCGCTGGATCTGAAACGCCGCATCCCGATAGTGCAAAAACGCCGGGTCGGTCACCCGCAAGGCGGCGGCGATGGCGGCGTTGCCCTCATGGCCGGAGGAGCCGATGGTGTAATAGCCCTCACCTTTGGCCTGCATCTTGCGCGAGGTCCGATCCAGCTGACGGCACATCACCTGCGCATGAAACAGCTGGATCAGGGCGGCGGAGTCCAGCCCGGCTTGCTGCATTGAAAGGGTGCTGGTGGGGGTGGGGAAATCGCCAGCGCTTACCCGGCGAATGAAGTTGTTATGGACAATGTCAGCCCGATCCATCCTGAAGCCTCTCAGATAATGCTTGCCGATCCAGACCAGATCCCCTGCCAGAGGAATCAGAGCCGGAATGATATGAGTCTTATATCCCTCAAACGGGTCCGACTGTATAGGTGGCTCGCAGCTTTGGCTTGGGGGCGGATCGGATGGCTTGCACAAAAAAAGAGCCCGGGGGCGGGCTCTTTTAAAACATCTCTCCCTGTCGGACTGGCCGACTTATCATTGCCGGCAACGTTAGGATGTTTTTTTTGATGGGTCAACATTATTTTTGGCGCTGCTGGCCTTTGTCAGAAAAGGGCATTGGGGAAACAAGGCAAAAAAAGGCCGCGCTGCAAATGCGCGCGGCCAGTCTAACAGGGAAAAATACGCCCGGACGAGAGAGGACAAGACGTCCGGGCATGGATTTACTATCGGCGATAGGTCTTAACAATTGCTGAAGAGAACCGCACAAAAGTGGATTTTTTGCGGTTTCTGCCTTTCAGGCCGTTTCCCGGCGTATCCGGGTGGTTCTGTCCGTGGGGGCGGGCTTAGCAATCATTCAGGGCGGCGCGGGCCTGTTCGGTAAACCAGACGGCCATGTTGCGATAGGGCCAGGGGCCGTGACTGACCCGGGATACGCCCAGATTTGCTAGGGTCGCAGCCGTTGGGCCTTCGGGTATGGCCAGAATGTTGACTGCAAGCGGGCAGTTGTCGCACAGCTGCCGGATCAGTGTTTCATCCGTCAGCCCCGGTGCAAAAAAACCATTCGCCCCAGCGGTGGCACAAGCGATCGCACGGTTTATGGCTTGTTGCAGAATATCGGCGTGATCTTTGGGTTTTACCTTTAAAAACAAATCGGTGCGAGCGTTGATGAAAAAGTTTTTGTCGCTGCGATCGGCCGCTTTGCGGGCGGCCAGGATGCGGCCGGCCTGCGTGGCCATATCATATAATCCGTGCCCGCCGATAATCTGGTCTTCCAGATTGATGCCGACGGCACCAGTTTCGACTACTTGGGCAACGGTGTCATGCACCATGGTGGCGTCTTCACCATAGCCGCTCTCGATATCGCAAGACACCGGCAGATCGACAGCCGACACAATCCGCCGCAAATTGTCCAGCACCAGATCCAGAGGGATGTTTTCACCATCCTCAAAACCATGCGCTGCTGCAACCGAATGGCTGCCGGTGGCAATCGCTTTGGCCCCAGCCGATTGTGCCATTTTTGCAGTGCCAGCATCCCAAATGTTAAATAAAATCAGGGGGTTTGCCTGTTTATGCAAGGCTTTGAATTGTTTTGCTTTGGACATTTTTCAGTTCCTATTGAAAAAAAATAAATTGTTTTCTTTAACGGCCTTTGAACAGCCCTCCTAATATCCCACGCACAATACGCCGTCCGGTAGTGCCTTTGAGCTCTTTCAAGATTGCGCCGCCAATCGCGCTGCTCCAGCTGTCATCTTTTGCTTTTTTGCGCGGGGCGGCCCGCCCGACATGATCGCCGCTATATCGGCGCCCGACTGAGCGGGGGCTGGCCTCGGCCTGTTCCGCCGCTTGTGCTGCTTTGGCGGCATCCTGACTGCGCTTTTGCAAAATCTCAAAGGCTGATTCCCGATCAAGCCTTGTGTCATATTTTCCAACCAAAGGCGAGTCTTGCATCACCGCGCGCCTTTGATCCGCGCTGATCGGACCAAGCTGTGTGCTGGGCGGGCGGATCAAGGTGCGCTCGACCATGCCGGGGATACCTTTTTTCTGCAACAAAGAGGTCACGGCCTCGCCCACCCCGACCTCGCGGATGGCTTCTTCGGTGTCAAAACGCGGATTGTCGCGATAGGTCTCGGCGGCCTGTTGCAGCTGTTTGCGGTCGCGGGCGGTATAGGCGCGCAAAGCGTGCTGGATGCGGTTGCCCAGCTGGCCCAGAATGTCCTCGGGGATGTCGCGCGGATGCTGGGTGATGAAATAAATTCCAACGCCTTTGGAGCGGATCAGCCGGGCGACCTGCTCGATCTTGTCCACCAGCGCTTTGGGGGCACCTTCGAACAGCAGATGCGCTTCGTCAAAGAACAGCACCAGTTTGGGTTTGTCCGGGTCCCCGACTTCGGGCAGCTCTTCGAATAATTCGCTGAGCAGCCAGATCAGAAAGGTGGCATACAGCTTGGGCGAGGCCATCAGCGTATCAGCCGCCAGAATGTTGATCCGCCCGCGGCCATCGGCATCACGCTGCATCATATCGGCCAGCTCCAGCGCCGGTTCGCCAAACAGGTTCAGCCCGCCCTGATTTTCCAGCACCAACAGATTGCGCTGGATCGCCCCGACCGAAGCGGTTGAGACATTGCCGTAGCGCAGGCTCAGCTCTTTGCTGTTTTGCCCGATCCACACCAGCAGCGCCTGCAAATCCGACAGATCGAGCAGCCCCAGCCCCTGTTCATCGGCCACCCGAAAGGCGATGTTCAAAACGCCTTCCTGCGCCTCGGTCAGCTCCAGAAGCCGCGACATCAGCAGCGGGCCCATCTCGGCCACGGTGGTGCGCACCGGATGGCCGGCTTTGCCGAACAGATCCCAGAAAGTGACCGGGAAGGGTTGATAGTGGTAATCGGTCAGGCCGATGCTGTCGGCGCGGCTTTGGAATGCCTCATGCAGTTTGAATGTATCCGACCCGGCAACGGCCAGCCCGGACAGATCGCCTTTGACATCCGACAGGAACACCGGCACGCCAGAGGCCGAGAGCGCTTCGGCCAGAATTTGCAGGGTCACGGTTTTACCGGTGCCGGTGGCCCCGGCGATCAACCCGTGGCGGTTGGCGTATTTCAGCAGCAACTCTTGGGGCAGCTGATAATCCGGCCCGCCGCCGCCGATGAATATCCGATCACTTTCCACGATAAAGCCCCTTCTGCGTTCGCATATGCCCTATCAGACCACTACTACGTTAAAGCCCGTTGCAAAAGATAGATTTTTGTTAAGGTTAGATGAGTTGGCACAACCGCAGCGCTTGAAATCAGCCCCTGAATTCGGCTACGGTCAAGGCAGAAAAAAGCGATGGTGAGTGGCGCGCGGCCAAGGATTAATTTTGTAGCGAAAGGCGTGATATGCTAAGCAATTTCAAATGGGTGGCTGTGATGGCCGGTGCGGCTGTTGTAACGGTGGCCGCGGGGATGCAGCCGGGGGCTCGGGCGGATGAGCCCGCCTTTTCCAGCCTCGAAGAACTGGGCGAAACGCTGTTTTTTGACGTCAATTTGTCTAAAAACCGCACGCAATCCTGTTCCACCTGCCATGATCCGGGGCATGGTTTTGTCGATGCGCGGATGAATGCGTCGAACGGGGCGTTTTCGCTGGGCGATGATGGGCATTCGCTGGGGGATCGCAACGCGCCCACGGCAGCCTATGCCATGTTCTCTCCGCGCTTTCACAAAAGCAAGGATGGCGATTATGTCGGCGGCCAGTTCCTGCATGGCGGCGAGCCCGATCTGGCGGGGCAGGCCGGTGGCCCTCCGTTGAACCCGATTGAGATGGGGATGCCCGATAAGGCCAGCGTGGTGGCGCGACTCAAGGAAAACGAGGATTATGTCGCCGCCCTGAAAGCCTTTTTCGGTGATGATCTGTTTTCCGACACCGATGCCGCCTACCGGGCCATGACCGAAAGCATCGCTGCTTTTGAAATGACCCCCGAATTCGCCCCCTTTGACAGCAAATATGACCGCTATCTGCGCGGCGAATACAAGATGACCAGACAGGAAGAGCTGGGCAAGGTGCTGTTCTTTTCTGAGCAATTCACCAACTGCAATATGTGCCACCAGCTGCACACATCGCCGATTGCCGAAAAAGAAACCTTCAGCGATTATCATTTCTACAATCTCGGTGTGCCGACCAATGTCGCCGGGCGTCAGGCCAACGGGGTGCCGGTCGAGACCATCGACACCGGCTTGATGGGCAACCCTGCGGTGGGCGATCCGGCGCAAAAGGGCAAGTTCCGCACCTCGACCTTGCGCAATGTCGCGGTGACCGGGCCTTATATGCATAACGGAGTCTTTAAGGATCTGCGCACGGTGGTTCTGTTTTACAACAAGTATAACTCGACGGCCAAAGCCCGCCAGATCAATCCCGAAACCGGCAAGCCTTGGCGTGCGCCGGAATATGCCGACACGCTCGAAGTCGAAAAGCTGACCCACGGCCCGGCGCTGGATGATCGGCGGGTGGATGCGCTGGTGGCGTTTCTCAAGACCCTGACCGATGCCCGTTACGAGCATTTACTCGAGGAATAGGGGGGCTTCGCCCGCCCGGGGCGTTGTGAGGTTTACGAAGGCCCCGGGACGTTTTATGCTGCGCTGATGCGCACACGCGCATGAACATAACAAAGGCCAGACCGTAGCACAGATCAGCAGCACCCCCGAACGGGTCAGCCAGGCCCCGTGTTTCCGGCCAATAACGAACAAAGCGGATGGGAGTTTTGACAATGAGTAATGAAAACACAGAAGGGTTCTTTTCCTGCCCGAATATGTGCTGGCTGATCGGCGTTTTGATGGGGGTTGCCACCTATCTGATCGCCACGGGGCGCTATGGGGTGAATATGTTTGTTGCCATCATCATCGGGCTGGTGGTGCTGGTGGCGCTGGCGCTTTTGTTGTGCCGTCTGTTTTGCAAAAAGACCGGCGATTATCACCCGCATCCGGCCCGCCGCGAGCATGAGATTGCGGCCTCTGCCTCGTCCATTCTGGCGGCGGACAGCAACGGCGCGATGCCTGCTGCGGTTCCGGCTGCGGCCAAACCGGTGACGAGTGCTGAAATTGATCCCGGCGCGGCTCAGAAACCGGCTGAAAAGGCGGCACCAGCCGAGGCGAAGCCTCTGGCCGAAGAAACGCCCAAAGCCGACGAGGCTGCGCAGAGCCCTGAGGCCGACGACATCCCTGCCGCTGATATCAGCAAGCCCGAAATGCTGACCGAGCCCCGGGCCGGCGGGGCCGATGATCTGAAGCAGATCAAAGGTGTCGGACCCAAACTGGAAGGCGTGCTGCATGGCTTGGGCGTATTTCACTTTGATCAGGTCGCAGCTTGGACTTCGGACGAAGTCAAATGGGTCGATGAAAATCTGACGGGTTTCAAAGGTCGCGTGTCGCGGGATGAATGGGTGAAACAGGCCAAGGTTCTGGCCGAGGGCGGCACCACCGAGTTTTCCAGACGGGTGGAAGAAGGTGGCGTCTATGATCAGGACAAAAGCTAAGCCCGATGTCGGATAAGGCGCAGTCGGGTTCCGATCCGGAGCGGGCGCTGGCGAGCAGATCACGGCGGCTTTTCGTAGTGATCTGCTCTGCTTTGGGCTTGTGGGTTGTGGCCCGGCTGGCGGGCATCAGCTATCAGGCGATGCCGGTGACCAACACCCTTTTGAACCTGATCCTGTTGGCCGCGTTTTTCTGGTGCATGATCGTCAGCTATCAGATCCGGCGCACCCGCCGGGCACTGCGTAAAAAGACGAAAAAGCTGTAACCAGATGAAAAACAGGCACATTTTCACGCGACAGGGTGTGGGGGTGAAGATTGCTATTGCATATCAACCGGTCTTATCGCCATCTCTTTTGCGAAAGTTAAGGAGACCCCATATGTATTCTGTTCGCAAACTGACTCTGCCCCTGCTATTGGTCGCATTTGGCACCGCATCCGCCGTCCGCGCTGATGCCCTGACTCCTCTGTCCAAGGAAAACCATATCAACTATTCGCTGATGGCGGCGGTGGCGGGGGATGTGATCCGTAAAACTTGCCCGTCGATTTCGGCGCGGATGTTTGTGGTGCTGGGCAAGGCCTATGCTCTGAAATCCTATGCCCGCAAAAAAGGCTATACCGAAGCCGAGGTGCGGGCGTTTCTGAAAGACCCCGCTGAAAAGGCCCGTGTCAAAGGGTTGGCGGCTAACTATCTGAAAAATCGCGGCGCGGTGCCCGGTGATGTGGCCAGCTATTGCCAGGTCGGGCGGGCAGAAATTGCGAAAAAAACGCTGGTGGGCCAATTGCTGCGGGCGAGGTAGCCAATGGCGTGCCCGATCGCGCGTGGGTTAGCAATCAGGCTCTTGTATGGGGCTGTCAGGCTTTGTATCAAGTGCCGGTAGCGCGGCCCGGCCAACCGGCTGGCTCGCGGGTGTTTGGTCAACCACATATGGCAGCGGAATGAAGATGGTAAATTTTGCCCATAAAATCACTTGCGTTGCGGCGCTGGCCGCGATGCTGACAGCATGTCAGGCGGATAAACCGGCCGGGCAAGAGCCGTTCAAGCCCGAATATCTGGGCGTGAAAACCCGGCTGCTGGACGGAGATCTGGTCAATTTCTTCGTCGCCATGCGTGGGGCCCGCAACAATGATGACGTGGTGCAATACACCCGTTGCGCGGCGGCGCAATATGCCCTGATCCGTGGCTATGGCTTTGCCCGGCATCTGCGCACTCAGGTCGATAAAAGGGCCGGGGTGTGGCATGCGGATGCGGTGTTTATCATCTCGGCCGCTTTGCCGCGCGGGGTGGAAACCATTGATGCCGAAGTCACCGTGGCCAGTTGCGTTGAAAACCATATCCCCCGAATATAGGCCCCGCGACCAAAGCGATGCCGGTGTTGTCCCAAGCGGTGGCGGATGCGGGCCGATCTGTGCTAAAAGCGCCGTCACCGGGGCCATGTCGCGCCGATTCGCTTGAGCATCAGAGCCACAGCACAGGGAAGGGCAGCATGGGTGTGACAGATTGGGCGTTCAACCTTTTTGCCTTTTGCACCTTGATCGGCGGCACCTTTACAGTGGTTTCGCGCGATCCGGTGCATGCGCTGATGTGGATGGTGCTGTCATTTTTGTCAGCAACCGGCCTGTTTGCGCTGCTGGCGGCCAAATCCATCGCCATTTTGTTGATTGCGGTTTATGTGTGCGCGGTGGCAGCATTGTTTGGCTTTGTGCTGTGGCTGAGCATTCTGCCCGCCGAAAAATGGCGAACGCATATGACCCGATACGCCCCGATGGCGCTGCTGGTGGCGGCGATCCTGATACTTGAATGCGGTATGATGTTCGGCATGTGGTGGGGCGCACCCCCGCAGTCCGCGGGCGCAGAAGTGATGCTGGGTCTGGTGATTTACCAGCAATACATCTATTTGTTCCAAATGGCCGGTCTGATTGTGCTGGTGGCGCTGATCGGGGCCATCGTGCTGGCATGGCGCAGAACCGGCGCAAAACGCCCCAGCCCGCTGGCCGGGGTGGCGCGTTGGTCGGTCCGGGTCTGGAAATCGGCCCCGTGGAGCGCATCACGGTGAAACCGGGGCAGGGGGTAGAACATGGTGAGTTTTGAGAGCTATTTGACCCTGAGCGCTGCGCTGTTCGTTCTGGGCGTGGCTGGGATTTTCCTGAACCGCCACAATTTGGTGACGATGCTAATGTCGATCGAATTGCTGCTGCTGGCGGCCACGATCAATCTGGTCGGCTTTTCGGCAGCCTCGGGTGATCTGAACGGGCAGGTGTTCAGCGTCTTTGCGATGACAGTGGCGGCGGCGCAGGCGGTGATCGGGATGGTGATCCTGATCGGGTTTTACCGCAGCCGGGGGATGATCCGCCCAGACAGGATGAAGGGCTAGTCCGGTGATGCTTCAGATCATCCTTTGCGCTCCGCTTTTGGCCGCTGTGATCGCCGGGTTTGGTGCGTCTTTGATGGGCGAAAAACCGGCACAGATCCTGACCACAAGCGTGATGTTTGTGGTCTCGGGGCTCAGCTGGGTGCTGCTTTGGGGCTCTGAGGAAACGGTGCAGCATATTTTCCTGGTGCGCTTCGTTGAAAGTGGTTACTTGACGCTGGATTGGGGCCTCAGGCTGGACCGGCTGACGGCTGTGATGTTGGTGCTGGTCAGTTCGATTTCCGCCTTGGTGCATCTTTACAGCTTTGGCTATATGCCGAACGCTCCGCATTGGAAAAAGCACCAGCCCTACAAGGCCCGCTTTTTTGCCTACCTGTCCTTTGCCACCTTTGCCATGCTGGTGCTGGTGACGGCGGATAATCTGCTGCAGATGCTGCTGGGCTGGCAGGCGCTGGGCATCGGGGCCTATCTGCTGACCGGATTTTACTATCGCAAACCGGGCACCGGCGTGGCGGCGAGCAGGGTGTTTGTCACCAACCGGGTCGGAGATTTCACCTTGTTGCTGGCAATGATCCTGCTGTTGCTAGAGATCGAAAGCCTCAATCTGGATGACATCACCCTGGCCGCCCCTGATCTGGCCCGCACGACGTTGCGCTTTTTGGCGCTGGAGTGGAACGCGGCCGGTCTGATCGGCGCTTTGCTGCTGATCGCCGCGCTCAGCAAAGCCGCACAGTTGTTTTTGCATATCTGGCTGCCAGATGCGATGCAGGCTCCGACACCCGCCGCCGCGCTGATCTGTGCCACCAGCATGGGCACCGCCGGCGTGTTCCTGCTGCTGCGTCTGGCCCCGCTGATCGACTTTGCGCCGCAGGTGAAAACGGTGATGCTGGTCATGGGGGCCAGCACCGCGTTGTTCGCGGCCAGCATTGCTCAGGTGCAGAACGACATCAAGCGGGCGCTGGCCTATGGGCTCTGCGTGCAGCTGGGCTATGTGTTCGTTGTGCTGGGGCTAGGAGTCTACCCGGCTGCGCTGAACTTGCTGCTGGCCCAGACGCTGTTCAATGCGCTGCTGTTTCTGTCCGCCGGTTCAGTCATTCGCGCGATGCAACACCAGCAGGATATACGCCATTTCGGAGGCTTGCGCCGCAAAATGCCGCTGACTCTGGCGATGACGCTGATCGGCACGCTGATCGGCACGCTGCTGGTCGCGGGAATGAGCAGTTATTACAGCTGGCGTCTGGTATTCCTGACCTTTTTCGGCAAACCGCGTGGCGAGGCCAAACTGCATGAGCCCGCCCGTGAAAGTCCACTGACCATGCAACTCCCCATGATCGCTCTGGCGCTGGCGGTGATCGCGGTGCCGATAGTGCTGGTGTCTCCGGCCCTCAGCTTGCTGACCGGATGGGCGATGGCCGCGCCCTTTGCGATGCCGCTGCTGGGGGGGCTGCTGGCGTGGGTGTTTTACATCCGCCGTCCCACCCTGCCCAAAAAGCTGGCCAAACGCTTGCCCGGTGTGCATCGCTTCCTGCTGAAACAATGGTATTTCGAGGCGCTCTATAACCTGCTGCTGGTCCGCCCGGTGATCTTTGTCGGCAACATGCTGTGGCAACGCGGAGAGGACCGGATTCTGGGCGGCGGAGCCGATGGCATCGGGCTGGGCCTGATCCCGTTTCTGGGCAAACAGCTTGGCCCGCGTCACGGTGGCGCTTTGCTGGGCTATGCGCTGCTGATGGTGCTGGGCGTGGTCGGGCTGATCATCTGGGCGGCGCTCATCGGGGAGGGCGCTCATGGATAATCTTCTGTCGATCATCACCTTCATCCCGGCCCTTGCGGCGCTGATTTTGGCACTGTTCCTGCGGGGCAACGCGCCCGCGGCGCAAACCAACGCCAAATGGCTGGCCATTTTGGCCACCGCCGCCACCTTTTTGCTGTCGCTGTTCATCATCTCGGGCTTTGACCCCGCACAAAGCGATTTTCAATTTGCCGAGCAGCATAAATGGGTCATGGGGCTGACCTATAAAATGGGGGTGGACGGAGCCTCGGTGCTGTTCGTAATGCTGACCACATTCCTGATGCCGATCATCATCGCCGCCAGTTGGAACATCACCGAGCGGGTCAAAGACTACATGATCGCGCTGTTGCTGCTGCAAAGCCTGATTCTGGGCGCGTTCATGGCGCTGGATCTGGTCCTATTCTATGCGTTTTTCGAAGCCAGCCTGATCCCGGTGTTCCTGCTCATCGGTATCTGGGGCGGGGCCGAGCGGATTGCCGCGGCGTTTCGGTTCTTTCTGTTTTCGCTGCTGGGTTCGGTGCTGATGCTGGTGGCGATCATCGTGATCTATCGCAATACCGGCACCACCGACGTCACCACTTTGCTCAACCACGAATTCGCCGCCGAGTCCCGGTTGCTGTTGGGCGTCCCGATCACCGGCGGTCTGCAAACCCTGCTGTGGTTGGCGTTTTTCATCGCATTGGCGGTGAAAATGCCGATCTGGCCGCTGCATATTTGGGCCCCTCAGGCGCAGGCTCAGGCCCCGACCGCCGGTGCGGTGGTGCTGGCGGCACTGTTGCTGAACATCGGAGGCTATGGGTTTTTACGCTTCCTGATCCCGATGTTCCCGGTGGCGACCCAGAGCATGGCCCCGCTGATGTTGTGGGTCTCGGCCATTGCGGTGATCTATGCCCTTTTGGTGGCGCTGGTGCAGGAGGATATGAAGAAACTGCTGGCCTTTATTTCAATTGCGCATATGGGCTATGTCACCATGGGGTTGTTTGCCCTGAACCCGCAAGGGGTGGAAGGGGCGATGTTTCAGATGATCAGCCACGGTTTCATCCTGACGGCGCTGTTTTTGTGCGTCGGGGTGATCCATGACCGGATGCACAGCAGCCAGATCGACGCTTATGGCGGGCTGGCGGTGCGGATGCCGCGCTATGCGTTTGTGTTCATGTTCTTTGGCATGGCGGTGATCGGGGTGCCCGGCACTTCGGGATTTGTCGGGCTGTTTTTGACGTTGGTCGGAGCCTTTCAGGTCAGCAGCGCGGCCGCAGTCATTGCCGCATTTGGTATGGTCCTTGCCGCTGCTGCGGTGCTGGGGATGCATCGCCGGGTGATGTTTGGCGATCTGATCCGGGAGAGCCTGAAGACCATCGCCGATATGAGCGCCCGCGAAACCGCGGTTTTCGTACCGCTCGCGGTGATGATCCTGCTGCTGGGGGTTTACCCGGCATGGGTGCTGGATCTGATCGGCCCTTCGGTCGTGGCCCTGCTTGACAACTATCATGCGGCGGTTGCGGTGCCCGATCCGCTGCCCGTTACGGTCGTGGAATAGGGGACGCATGATGTCAGCCGATTATTCCATCCTGCTGCCCGAAGCCAGCCTGGCCGCCGCCGCCATCGCTGCTCTGACCTTCGCAGCCCTCAGCCCGAACGACAAAACCCCGCGCAAGATCCTGTGGGGGCTGGTGGTGGTGATGGTGATGATTGCGCTGTGGCTGGCCTCACTGCCGGCGGCGGCGCGTATGGTGTTTGAGGGCTCATTTGTCGATGATGGCTTTTCCCGCTTTGCCAAAGTGATCCTTTTGCTGACCGGCGCGGCGGTGCTGATGATCAGCCAGCATGACAGACAACGCGCAGACCTGTTGCGCGCCGAATTCCCGGTGCTGTTGGCGCTGGCCTCGGTCGGGATGATGGTGATGGTGTCGGCGGGCGATCTGATGGCGCTCTATCTGGGGGGAGAGCTGCTGGCGATGGTGCTCTATATCATGGTCGCCATGCAGCGCGACCGCCCGGGCGGGCAGCAAACGGCGCTGAGCTTTTTCATGCTGGGCGCGCTCAGCTCGGGCATTTTGCTTTACGGAGCCTCGCTGATCTATGCCCTGACCGGCAGCACCGCTTTTGCCGCGATCATGCAGATCCCGGGGCCGATGCCGACGGGGGTTCTGTTTGGGCTGGTGCTGGTCATGGCCGGGCTGGCGTTCAAACTGGCGGCGGTGCCGTTTCACAGCTGGGTGGCGGATGTGTATCAGACCACACCGCCCTCCATCGCGGTCTTTTTCGCCACCGCGCCCAAGCTGGCGGCCATCGCGCTGCTGGCGCGGCTGTTGCAGGATGCCTTCGGCACCTCGGTGGCCCAGTGGGGGCCAATGGTTGCGCTGCTGGCGGCGGCCTCGATGCTGTTGGGGGCGCTGGCGGCGATCCATCAGCAAAACATCAAACGGATGACGGCCTATCTGGCGATTTCACAGATCGGCTTTGCCCTGACGGGGCTGGCCACCGGCACCGTCTTTGGCGTGCAGGCGATGCTGCTTTATATGGTGACCTATATGCTGGCGATGCTCGGGGTTTTCGCCTTTGTCACCTCGATGGAAAAACATGGCGAGCCAGTGACCGAGATCGCCGCCCTGAAACAGCTTTCCACCCATCAACCGCTGAAATCCCTGGCCCTGCTGGTGCTGTTCTGCACCCTTGCCGGAGCCCCGCTGACCCTGGGATTTTTCGCCAGATTCGCGGTGCTGAAAGCAGCGATTGACGCCGATATGATCTGGTTGGCGCTGGCGGGGGCGCTGGCCTCGGTGATCGGGGCTTTCATTGCGTTCAGGATGGTGTATCTGATCTATTTCGCACCGGCAAAAGCGCCGGGGCTGGATGGGAAAATGGCTCCGGTTTTGTGGTTTGTGCTGATGGCGTCAGCGGCGCTGTTGCTGCTGGGGGTGGTCAGCCTGTTTGGCCTTGACCGGGCCGCTGCCGCCGCGGCGCAGGCGCTTTTGAAATAATAGGGGAATATCTATGCCCAATCATCCTTCACAGAACACGGGCTGGCCCGATGGGGTCGGGCGCATCGTGCTGCCCGAGGTCGATAGCACCCTGTCAGAAGCCGCCCGCCGTGCCCCCGACCTGTCTGCTCCGACATGGATTTTGGCGCTGAAACAGACCGCAGGCCGGGGCCGTCGGGGGCGCAGTTGGAGCGATCCGGCCGGGAACTTTGCCGCCACCTTGCTGATGCGCCCACAGGGCGGGGCCGGGCAGGCGGCGATGCGCTCATTCATTGCGGCCTTGGCGCTTTATGATGCGATTGTCGCGGTTAGCGGGCGCAGCGCCGGGCTGGCGTTGAAATGGCCCAATGATGTGTTGCTTAATGGCGGTAAAATTGCCGGCATCCTGCTGGAAAGCACCGGCACCGCCGGGGCGATGAACTGGCTTTCAATCGGCATTGGCGTCAATCTGCTGACCCCGCCCGACGCGGTTGAACCCGGTGCGATGCGTCCGGTCAGCCTGTTCAATGAAACCGGGGCCGCCGTGCAACCCCAAGAGTTCCTGAACGCGCTGGCCCCGGCCTTTGCCCGCTATGAGGCGCAATTCACCGATCTGGGTTTTGCCCCGATCCGCACCGCTTGGCTGAACCGCGCCGCGCGGCTGGGACAGGTGATTACCGCCCGCACCGGCACTGCCGAATTCACCGGCACGTTTGAAACCATAGACGACAGCGGCGCACTTATACTAAACACCCCTCAGGGCCGGCAGGCGATCCCTGCGGGTGAGGTCTATTTTTGAGAGATAAACAACATGCTTTTGGCGATTGATTGCGGCAATACTAACACGGTGTTTTCGATCTGGGACGGCGAGAAATTTCTCTGCACCCTCAGAACCAGCACCGATCAGAAACGCACGGCGGATCAGTATTTCGTCTGGCTGACCACCTTGCTGAACCATCACGGGCTGACATTGGATGTGGATGCGGTGATCATCTCGTCCACCGTGCCGCGGGTGGTGTGGAATTTGCGGGTGTTTGCCGACCGCTATTGCGACTGCCGCCCGCTGGTGGTGGGCAAAGAGGGCTGCTTGCTGCCCGTGGATGTGCGGGTGGATGCCGATACGCAGGTCGGGCCGGATCGGCTGGTGAACACCGTGGCCGGCTATGATCTGTTCGGCGGCGATCTGATCATCGTTGATTTTGGCACCGCGACTACTTTTGACGTGGTCGATAGCGATGGCGCCTATATCGGCGGGGTGATTGCGCCGGGGGTGAACCTGTCGCTGGAAGCGCTGCACAAAGCCGCCGCCGCCCTGCCGCATGTGGATGTGCGCAAACCCGATCTGGTGATTGGCAAAAATACGGTGGATTGTATGCAATCGGGGGTGTTTTGGGGCTATGTCGGGCTGGTCAATGGTATCAGCCAGCAAATAAAGGCCGAATTCGGTCGCGAAATGCAGGTGATCTCGACCGGCGGGCTTGCACCTTTGTTTCAGCAAGGGCATACGCTTTTTGATCATTTCAAAGATGATCTGACCATGCACGGGCTGACCGTGATCCACAATCATAACGTTAAGCAAGGCACCTCATGAAAAAATCCGACCGCCTGATCTACCTGCCTCTTGGCGGGGCCGGTGAAATTGGTATGAACGCTTATGTCTATGGCTATGGGCCTGCGGGCAAAGAACGGCTGATTCTGGTCGATCTGGGGGTGACCTTCCCGGATATGGACACCACGCCGGGGGTCAATCTGATCTTTGCCGATATCAGCTGGCTTGAGGCGCATAAGGATCGGCTGGAAGCGATTTTCATCACTCACGCCCATGAGGATCATGTTGGTGGCATCGGTCATCTGTGGAAACGGTTGGGGGCGCCGGTTTATGCCCGCGCTTTTACCGCCCATCACGCCCGCTATAAAATGCTCGAGGCCGGGCAGCCCGAAGATGTGATCAACACCGTGTCGTCTTATCCCGAAACCATTCAGGCTGGGCCGTTTTCGGTGTCGTTTTTGCCGGTGTCGCATTCGATCCCCGAAAGCGCGGGTCTGGTGATCGACAGCCCGGCGGGGCGGGTGCTGCATACCGGGGACTTCAAGCTGGACGAAACTCCGGTGCTGGGTGATGCCTTTGACGAAGCGCTGTGGCGCGAAGTGTCCAAAGACGGCGTCAAGGCGCTGGTCTGTGATTCGACCAACGTGTTTTCCCTCCATCCGGGCCACAGCGAAGCCATACTCGCCCCGGAAATCACCAAGCTGGTGGCTGGGGCCAAGGGCATGGTGGTGGCGACCACATTTGCCTCTAACATGGCGCGACTGAAAACGCTGGCGCAGGCTGGTGTGGCGGCGGGGCGGTCGGTTTGTCTGTTGGGGCGGGCAATGCAGCGCATGGTGTTGGCGGGTGAAGAGACCGGCATTATCGGCAAATTTCCTCCGATCATTTCAGCCGAGGACGCCCGCGATGTGGCGCATGACAAGCTGATGCTGATCGTCACGGGTTCGCAAGGGGAACGCCGGGCGGCTTCGGCGCAGCTGTCGCGGGGGAAATATCGTGGCTTGCGGATGAATGAGGGCGATTTGTTCCTGTTTTCATCCAAAACCATCCCGGGCAATGAGCGTGGGGTGATCCAGATCATGAATGCTTATTCGGAAATGGGCGTGGATGTGGTGGATGATAGCCATGGGCTTTATCATGTTTCCGGCCATGCCAACCGGCCTGATCTGCTGCGAATCCATGACCTTGTGGACCCCGAGATGGTGATCCCGATGCATGGCGAGCACCGGCATCTGCGCGAACATGCGCATCTGGCAGCGGATCGCGGGCGTGGGACGATGGTGCTGGTCAATGGTTCGATGGCGGATATTTCAGGCACGGAACCGCATGTGGTTGAGCATGTGGAAACCGGGCGCTGTTATCTGGATGGCACGGCGCAATATGGGGCGCTGGATGGGATCGTGCGCGACCGGATCCGTATGGCTCTGAATGGGCATGTGCTGGTCACTGTGGTGCTGGATGAGGCGGATGAGCCGGTGGGCGATCCTTGGGTGCAGGTGATGGGGCTGGCGGAAAGCGGCGCGTCGAATGTGCCGCTGGCTGAGCTGATCGAGGCCGATCTGGGGCAGGTTTTGATGCGGATGGATGATAAAAACCTGCGCGATGATGACAAGATCGAAGAGATGCTGAAGCGGGACGTGCGGCGTTCGGTTCAGAAGGAAATCGGCAAAAAGCCCGAAGTCAGCGTGATCATCAGCCGCCTGGCCTGAGCTTGTCAAAAGGAGGCCCTGACGGGCCGCTCGATGCCTCGGGCCCTGTTGGCCCTCGGGTTGGGGATGGGCGCAGAGCTTGTGTGTAACTAAAGCGTTATGCGAAAAACCTGAATCACCTAATGCTGCCTGAAATCATAGATTTCAACGCGTTAAGTGATGCTTTTTGCATCAGGTATTTCGTCAAACGCTATAAAGACGCCCGGGGGAGGCCGGTGTTATCCGGCCCGCCGATCGTCGAAGCTTTTGGCGATGAAATCGGGAAGATGGCCCCCCATGCCCTTGGGCTGATTCCTGTTGTTCTGCGGTGTATTCTTCTGAGATTTGTTGTCGGAGGAACGTTTGGGTGCCGCTTTCTTGGCCGGCCCGGTTTTGGCCAGTGATTCGGCCTCCGGCGCGGTTTGAGCAACGGATTCCTCTTTTTCCTCTTTGGGTTTGCGTCTGCTGCGGCTGGTTTTCTTGGGTTCGGCTTTGGGCGTTTCCGCCTTGGCTGCGGTCCCGGTGATCGGGTTTTCCAGCTGTGGGATTTTGTTTTTGATCAACCGCTGTACATCATCCAGATTCTTCTCATCCCGCGGGCTGCAAATCATCAGCGCAACGCCAGACTTCCCGGCCCGGCCGGTGCGCCCAATGCGGTGAACGTAATCCTCGGCATGGCCCGGCACGTCAAAGTTGAAAATATGGCTGACATCGGGGATGTCCAGCCCGCGCGCCGCTACATCCGAGGCGCATAAGAAACGGATTTCGCCATCGCGAAAACCCTTGAGAACCTCCATCCGGCGGCTCTGGTCCAGATCCCCATGGATGGGTTCGGCATTTAAGCCGTGTTTTTTCAGCGATTTGGCGACAATATCCACATCCACCTTGCGATTACAGAAAATGATCGCGTTGGTGCAGGCTTCGCCCTCTTTTTCAATCATCGCCCGCAGCAAATCGCGTTTTTCCTTGGCCTCGCTGCGCTTGTTTTGCGCCTGAAACATCACCACACCCTGAGTGATATTCTCGTTTGTGGTGGCCGCCCGGGCAACTTCGATCTTGGCCGGGTTGGAAAGGAAGGTGTTGGTGATGCGCTCAATCTCAGGTGCCATGGTGGCCGAGAAAAACAGGGTCTGGCGGGTGAACGGAGTCAGGCTGAAGATGCGTTCAATATCGGGGATAAAGCCCATATCCAGCATCCGGTCGGCCTCGTCCACCACCATGATCTGCACGCCGGTCAGCATCAGCTTGCCGCGCTCGAAATGATCCAGCAGCCGGCCCGGAGTTGCGATTAGCACATCCACCCCGCGGTCAATCAGCCGATCCTGTTCCTTGAACGATACGCCGCCGATCAGCAGCGCTTTGCTCAGCTTGCTGCCCTTGGCATAGGTGTCGAAATTTTCCGCGACCTGAGCGGCCAGTTCTCGGGTGGGGGCCAGCACCAGCGAGCGCGGCATCCGGGCGCGGGCGCGGCCACGGGACAACATGCTAATCATCGGCAGAGTAAAGCTGGCGGTTTTGCCGGTGCCAGTTTGTGCAATGCCCAATACATCGCGGCCCTCCAAAGCAGGCGGGATGGCCCCGGCCTGAATAGGGGTCGGGCTTTCGTAACCCGCAGCTTCGATGGCCTTCAGCACCTTAGGGCCAAGTTTAAGATCAGAGAATTTTGTCATACATATCCGCAGTGTTACGGACACTTCTGGTCCGTGCGTTTTAAAAGGTCAGGCCCGGATGGCCCGTGGTTTTCCATATTATCAACCTACGGGCAGGGTTTAGCGAAAATAGGGGTGTGGGTCAATCGGTGAGTCTGATGAGGGTATAAGGCGTGGCTTATGTGCCGCTACAGCATCATTTCCTTGGTGGCGGTCAGCCGGATGTCGGGGTAATCGCGCTCCACCCGGTCGATATCCCATTGCAGGCGGGTCAGATAAACCTGATCACCGTCATTATCGGTGGCCATCTGGGCGCGATTGGCGTCGACGAAACGATCCAGCGCCGCCTTGTCCCCCGCCGCCCAACGGGCCGAGCTATATTGCGTGGGTTCAAAGCGCACCGGCAGGTTGTATTCCTGTTCGATGCGGCTGGCCAGAACCTCGAATTGCAGCGCTCCGACCACGCCAACGATATAGCCCGAGCCGATCATCGGTTTGAACACCTTGGCCGCGCCCTCTTCGGCAAATTGCATCAGGGCTTTTTCTAGATGTTTCGATTTCATCGGATCGGTGGCGCGCACGGTTTGCAAAAGCTCGGGCGCAAATGAGGGGATGCCGGTCACCCGCAGGCTTTCGCCCTCGGTCAGGGTGTCGCCGATGCGCAGCTGGCCGTGATTGGGGATGCCGATGATGTCGCCGGCCCAGCCTTCCTCGGCCAGTTCACGATCGGCGGCCAGGAACAGCACCGGGTTGCTGATGGCCATCTGCTTTTTGTGGCGCACATGGGTCAGCTTCATGCCGCGTTTGAAATGGCCGGAGGTGATGCGCACAAAGGCCACGCGGTCGCGGTGTTTGGCGTCCATGTTGGCTTGCACCTTGAACACAAAGCCCGAAACCTTGGCTTCGCCCGGATCAATCGGACGCGGGGTGGCCTGCTGCGGCTGCGGCACCGGGCCGTATTGGGCGATGCCGTCCATCAGCTCTTTGACCCCAAATGAGTTGATCGCCGAGCCAAACCAGATCGGCGTCAGAGTGCCGTCCAGAAACGCGGCACGGTCCATGGCGGGCAGCAATTCGCGCGCCATTTCGATTTCTTCGCGCAGCTGCTCGACCATATCCGCCGGGATGTGTTGTTCCAGCGCCGGGTCATCCAGCCCATTGATTGAAATGCTTTCGGCCACCTTGTTGCGGTCGGCGCGGTCCATCAGCTCCAGCCGGTCATGCAGCAGATCATAGCAGCCGATAAAATCCTGCCCCATGCCGATGGGCCAGCTGGCGGGGGTGACGTCTATGGCCAGATTTTCCTGAATTTCGTCAATGATGTCAAAGGTATCGCGGCTTTCGCGGTCCATCTTGTTACAAAAAGTCAGGATCGGCAAATCGCGCAGGCGGCAGACCTCGAACAGTTTTTGCGTCTGGCTTTCGATCCCTTTGGCCCCGTCGATCACCATCACGGCGGCGTCAACCGCGGTCAGGGTGCGATAGGTGTCCTCGGAAAAATCGGCGTGGCCGGGGGTGTCGACCAGATTGAAGCGGCATCCGTCAAAGTCAAAAGACATCGCAGAGGCCGACACCGAAATGCCCCGGTCTTGCTCCATCTTCATGAAATCGGAGCGGGTGCGGCGGGCCTCACCCTTAGCGCGCACCTGACCGGCCATCTGAATCGCACCCCCATAGAGCAAAAACTTCTCGGTCAGGGTGGTCTTCCCGGCATCGGGGTGGCTGATGATGGCAAAGCTGCGCCGCCGAGCGACCTCAGCGGGCATTTGCAGGTGATTTGGGTTCTGATCTTGCATGGGCCGCGTATAGGCCGGGTGGATCAGGACTTCAATACAAAGTGATCGGGATCGACTTCTTCATATTCCGAGGGGGCCGGGTCGTAATCCAGCGGGAAGATCGGCGAGGGGATCGGTTTGAAATTCAGGTCCGTTTCCAGCTTGCGAATATGCGGATCGGGCACCGGAACCGCCGAGAGCAGGGTGCGGGTGTATTCGTGCTGCGGGTTTTCGAACACCGCCGCGCGGGGGCCGATTTCGACGATGCGGCCCAGATACATCACTGCGGTGCGATGGCTGACTCGTTCGACCACGGCCATATCATGGCTGATGAACAGAAACGAAATGCCCAGATCGGCTTGCAGTTCCATCATCAGGTTCAGCACCTGCGCCTGCACGGTCACATCCAGCGCCGAAACGGATTCATCGGCGATGATCAGTTTCGGGTTCAGCGCCAAAGCGCGGGCGATGGCCACCCGCTGGCGTTGTCCGCCCGACAGCTCATGCGGATAGCGGCGCATGAAATCGCGTGGCAGATGCACCCGGTCGAAAAGATGCGAAACCCGGTCATGCAGTTCGGAGCCGCGCGCGTCATGGTAGTTGATCAGCGGCTCCGAGACCTGATCCGACAGGCGCATTTGCGGGTTCAGAGATGCGAACGGGTCCTGAAATACCATTTGCATATCGCGTCTGGCCTCGCGCAATTCTTTCTGGCTGCATTGCAGAACGTCTTTGCCATGCAGCAAAACCTGCCCGGATTGCGGCTGGTTCAGCCGCAGGATCGAGCGCCCGCAAGAGGATTTGCCACAGCCGCTTTCGCCCACCAGCGACAGGGTTTCGCCGACATTGATGTTAAATGATACGTCTTCAACCGCATGGACGTTCGAGATGGTGCGGCGCAGCAGCCCGCCGGTGACCGGAAAACGCTGCACCAGATTTTTCACCTCCAACAGGACTTCGTTGCTGGGGATGATCGGTTTGCCGATATTGGGGGTTTCTTCACCCATGATCCGCATCGGCTCGGGCGCGATTTTGCCCGTCATTTCGCCAAGCTTGGGTACGGCCGAAAGCAACGCTTTGGTATAGTCTTCTTGCGGGTTTTCAAAGATTTGGGCAACCGGGCCTTCTTCGACCATATTGCCGCGGAACATCACCACAACCCGATCCGCCATCTGCGCCACCACGGCCATATCGTGGGTGATGAACAACACCGCTGCGCCGGTCTCCCGCTTCAGACGGTCGATCAGCGCCAGAATTTCGGCCTGAATGGTCACGTCCAGCGCGGTTGTGGGCTCATCCGCGATCAGCACCCGGGGTTTGCAGGCCAGAGCCATGGCGATCACCACTCGCTGGCGCATCCCGCCGGATAGTTCATGCGGGTATTGTTTCAGACGGCGCTCGGGTTCGGGCATCCGCACTTGTTTGAGCAACTCCAGCGCGCGCTCGCGGGCCTCGGCCTTGGTGACGTTTTTGTGGATGCGCAAGCCCTCGGTCAGCTGGCGTTCAATGGTGAATACCGGGTTGAGCGAGGTCATCGGCTCCTGAAAAATCATGCCGATTTCATTGCCGCGAATGGTGCGCATCAAATCCTTTTCGGCATGGGCCAGATCAATCGCACCTTTGCCATCACCGTGATCGCGGCGGTCGAACATGATTCTGCCGTTGGTGATCGTGCCGCCGCCAAATTCGACCAGACGGATTAGAGATAGCGACGATACCGATTTACCCGACCCGGATTCACCCACCACGCAAACGGTTTCGCCCGGATTGATCTGAAAATTGATATCTTCAACCCCAACCACAGGCCCGTCTTTGGTCGAAAATTCAACCCGCAGGTTTTCGATGGAAACAAGAGGCGTTGTGTCTGTCGGATTATCAAGCATTTAACGGCCAGCCTATGTGATTATGAGTCACACGAACCTAACGCGCTTTTGTCCGAAGTCAAACAGGAAGATGGATTCGCCGGTTTTCAGACATGCTGAAGTTAGCCGCAAGACGCCCGGCGCAGCCGTTCCACCACATCGCCCCCATTTTGCTGCCAGTTGTCGACTTCGAAATTATTGTGGTTATTGCGGTGATCGACCAATCCGCTGCCGTAAATATCACAAGCCAGATCAGCGGGGAGCACGGCCGAGGTGCGCATATCCAGCAGCAGGCTCTCGGCGGCGATGCCTTCGGCAAAGATGATCTGATGTTCGTCAAACAACAGCTGGAAATAATCCACGAACCCGCCATTGACCCGGGTCACGGTTGTGCCGTTGATCAGATGCTTGGCCTTGACCAGAACCTCGCTGCGGCCGGCGCCGATTTCATCAATGCGCTGATAGATGAACAGCCGGTGATTCGGGCTGACCACCAGATCGTTCAGATTGTTCAGGGCGGATTTCTTGATCAGTACCGGGGCAAATTCGCCCACCGCACGCATGGTGGTCTGGCCGATCCAGCGGATGGTTTGCGGCCCCTGATCGCGGGTCAGCACCTTGTCGCCCACGCGCAGATCTTCGATCGGGCGCTGTTCGCCGCTGGCCATGGTGATATGGGTGCCACGGCTAAAGCTGACGCAAGCCGCCTGCGCCATGCGGGTCTGGGCGTTGCTCTGATCAATCCCGACCAGATGATAGCTGGTTTTTTCCCGTACCGGAGCCAGTGCCAGCATATAGACCTGCTCGATTACCCCGGCCTCTGGGTCAACCTCGACCAGCACCACCGCGTCAAAGGTTTCGCCATCCGGCCCCATCAGGGTGATGGTGCAATCCAGATGCAGCTCATGCCCGGCCACGCCAACCGTGCTGCCGGCGTCGATCACAAAGGCACTGTTGGCTTGACGATCGGGCTGAAAGATCGACAGCCGGTGCTGTCCGGCATTGGCCCGCAGCGCATAGGCATCGTCCAGTATCAAATCATCGCCATCGGCCAGCCCATCACCCAGCGCTGCCCCATCGACCACCCGAAAGTCATCGGACAGATAAACCGGCAAATCCTGCACCTGATCCATTTGCATTGCTGTTCCCATACGCGCGGCTTTTCCCATTCTCAACCTCTCTGACACCAGCGAGACATCGACGGGCCCTTAGCCTATCATCAATATCACCGCTTGGCGAACTGTTTAAAACTGCCTCATCACAGGGTAGTGACGATAGGGTTAGTATTTGGTTACGATGGGGCAGAAATATGGCGGATTATGCGCGATATTGGGACGAATTGTTTATTTTTCGGGAATAATTACAGGAGCGCAAAGATGGATATGGGGATTGCAGGTAAGCGGGCGTTGGTATGTGCGTCGTCCAAAGGGCTGGGGCGCGGTTGTGCCCGGGCTTTGGCGGCGGAGGGGGTGGATCTGGTGATCAACGCCCGTTCAGAAGGTCCGTTGAACGAAACCGTAGCCGGGATCAGGGCCGATTTCGGTGTGCAGGTGACGGCGGTGGCCGCTGACATCACCACCGAGCAGGGCCGTCAGAAAGTGCTCAAGGCCGCCGGAGCCCCCGATATCCTGATCACCAATGCCGGAGGCCCGCCGCCGGGGCTGTGGTCGGATTGGGATGAGCAGGATTTCATTGAGGCGTTGCAGGCCAATATGCTGGCTCCGATTGCGCTGATGAAGGCGCTTTTGCCCGGGATGATTGGACGTGGCTGGGGCAGGGTGGTGAATATCACCAGCAAATCGGTCAAGGCTCCGATTGCGGTGCTGGGGCTGTCCAATTCGGCCCGCGCCGGCCTGACCGGATATGTGGCGGGCACGGCGCGGCAGGTGGCGGCTTCGGGTGTGACCATCAACAATTTGCTGCCCGGTTTGCACCTGACGGATCGCGCCCGGGCGCTTTCGGAGCGGGCGGCTTCGGAACAGGGCATCAGCGTTGATGAGGCCATGCAGCAAAGCGCCGCCGCCATCCCCGCCGGTCGCTATGGCACGGCCGAAGAATTTGGCGCGGCCTGTGCGTTTTTATGCTCGGTCCATGCGGGGTATATTGTCGGGCAGAACATCCTGCTGGATGGGGGCGATGTGAACAGCACTCTGTGAAGGCCATAAACAGGCTGTGCTGGTGATCCGCCTCCAGAGGGCTGTAAGACTTTGAATTTACGCCGATATTGGCGGAATGCGGCAATCCCCTGCACAATGTGAGCCCGCTCTTGCAGTGGTGCAATGGCATAGCGGGGGGCCGTCTGGATGGTATTTGCCCCATTGCATTCTTGCCCCGGCACATTACAAGTGCCGTTCAAGCCCGTAGATGACCCAATGATAAAGGCTCTGAGATGTTCCAGCTGCTGCGCTCCCTGACATTTATCCTGATGTTTCTTGCCGTTCCGGCCTCTGCCCAGCAAGCGGCAACACAGGCTGAGGCGGCCAAACCAGCAGATGAAATCAACCAGCTGATTGACATTCTGGAAAACGAAACCGCCCGTAATGCGTTGATCCAGCGGCTGCGGGACGGGGCCGACAAGCCAGCTGCGCCCAAGGCTACCCCGGCCCCCCAAAAAAAGCTGACCTTCAGCCGTCGGGTGGCGCAGGCCACGCAGGATGCTGCCGAAAGCGTGATGCAAACCGTGTCTTCGATTTCGGTGCAGATGCAACTTCTGCCCAAGCGGCTCAGCAATCTGGATGGCAGCGAGATTACCGCGCTTTGGGAGGTGCTGAAAAATCTGGCGCTGATCATTGCGATCACCGTTGGCCTTTACATATTGCTGCGCAACTATTCCAAATACATCTATCGCCACCTCAACGATAAGGCCCAAACCGCCCGGTTTGGCAAAAGGCTGTGGCTGTGGGCTTCGGCCGGGTTGGTGGATTTGGCCACGCTGATCGCCACCTGGGCGGCGGGCTATGGGGTGGGGTTGTTGCTGACCGGAGACCCCGGTCAGATCGGCATCCGCCAGACCATGTTCCTGAACGCCTTTTTGCTGGTCGGAGCCTTCAAGGTTGTCATTCGCCTGTTCATCACCCCCAGCGCCCCGGAGTTGCGCCTGCTGCCGATCAACTCCCGGCAGGCCGGATATTTGTCCAGACGGATCAGCTGGATTGCCGGCATCCTTGGCTATGGGCAGCTGTTGGTGGTGCCGGTGATCAATGCCAATGCGTCTTATAGCTCGGCGCAGCTGGTCTCGACCCTGATCGCGATGTCGGTGCTGGTCTATCTGATCTGGATCAGCATTAGAAACCGGGCCAGCGTGGCGCGGTGGCTGGCCGAAGATAATGACGCCGACAGCCCCGAATTTCAGCCCTCCGCCCCAAGCGGGTTTCTGGCCCGCTTGGCGTCGTTCTGGCACATTCCGGTGATCCTCTATCTGGTGACCATGCTGATCATGGTGGCTGTGCGTCCCCCCAGCGCGGTGTTTCAATCCTTTATCTCGTCGGGGCAGATGGTGCTGGTGGTCATGTTCGGCATCACCCTGTCACGGTTTCTAAGCCGGATCACTGAAAACGGCATCCCGGTGCCAGAGTCTCTGTCGCAAAAGGTGCCGCTGCTGCAAAGCCGCCTGAACCGGTTTCTGCCGACATTTCTGAACGTGTTTCGCTATCTGATCATGATCCTGGCGGTGATGCTGATGCTGGATGCAGTTGAGGCGATCGACCTGCCGGCGCTGTTGTCCAGTCCGCTGGGCCTGAAACTGATGACGATTGTGTTGGCGGTAATGATGGTGCTGTTCGTGTCATTCATGATCTGGGTCGTGCTGAACGCCTGGGTCGATTACCGTCTGAACCCATCGGTGGGCAAAGTCGCTTCGGCGCGGGAAACCACCCTGATGACTCTGTTCCGCAACGCTGCAACGATTGCGCTGCTGATTATCACCCTGATGTTTGTTCTGTCAGAAATCGGGCTGGATATTGCGCCGCTGCTGGCCTCGGCCGGGGTGCTGGGTCTGGCGATCGGGTTTGGGGCTCAGAAAATGGTGCAGGACATCATCACGGGCATTTTCATCCAGATCGAAAACGCGATGAATGTCGGGGATACGGTGACGGTGGGCAGTATCACCGGCAAGGTGGAAAAGCTGACCGTGCGCTCGGTCAGCATCCGCGATCCGGTGGGCGCCTATCATATCCTGCCGTTTTCGTCCGTCGATATGGTCACCAGCTATGCCCGTGATTTCTGCTATTTCCTGTGCGATATGGGGGTGGGTTATTCCGAGGACGCCGACAAAGTCAAAACCGCGATGCAGGATGCCTTTGCCGAGCTGGTTTCGGTTCCTGATTACGCCCGCAAAATTCTGGGGGAAATGGAATGGCATGGCTTGCAGAGCTTCGGCGACAGTGCCGTGGTGTTCCGCATCAAGATCAAATGCACCCCGGGCGATCATTGGGGGATTGGGCGGGCCTATAATGGTATCTTGAAACGGATTTTTGATGAGCGGAATATCGAAATCCCATTCCCGCATCAGACCATCTTTTTTGGCGAGTCCGGCGACAAATCCGATGGCCCGGCGCGGCTGACGGGGCAAGAGCAGCCACAGAGCAGCTAAGCACGTCAGGACCAAAGGAGAGCAAGCGATGGAAACAGGGCGTTGGGTGATCCCCGAAACGGGTCGGCACATCGCCCATTGCGATCTGATGGCGCGGCTGGCGGGCTTGCAGGCGGTGTTGCTGGGCGAACAACATGACCGCGCCGGGCAGCATTTGTGGCAGATGCATGTGGCGGCGGGTCTGCTGGCGCATCGGTCCGACATCGTGATGGGGTTCGAAATGTTCCCGGCGCGTCTGAACCCGGTGCTGGCCGATTGGGTCAGCGGGGCGTTGAGCGAGGCCGCGTTTCTGGAGCGCTCGGAATGGGCAACCGTCTGGGGGTTTGCGGCCGAGCTCTATCTGCCGCTGTTTCACTTTTGCCGGGCGTTTCGGGTGCCGATGATCGGCCTGAATTGCCGTCGAGGCTTGGTCAGCGAAGTGGGCAAGGACGGTTGGGAAAGCATCCCGGATGCGGATAAAGAAGGCCTCACCCCCGCCGCCCCCGCCAGCGCGGCCTATCGCGATTACCTGTTTGCCGCAACCGGGGGCGCTCGGCCTGATCGGATTGCACAATCCGGGTCTGACCCGGCTTTTGACCGTTTTGTGCGGGCGCAACAGTGCTGGGATCGGGCCTTTGCCTGCCGGATTGCCGAAGCCACCACAGCCCCCGATGCGCCGCTGGTGATCGGCATCATCGGCCGTGGGCATCTGGAATATGGCGGCGGCACACCGTTTCAGCTAAACGATCTGGGGATCACAGACCATGCGGTGCTATTGCCGGATGAAGCCGGGCAGGGCTGCGCCAAAGGCATTGCCGATGCGGTGTTTTCCTTGGATTCGGGGCTGGTGTCGTGATCGGCAAAACGCCCTTGCACAACCTCGTATCATCCCGGGAATCAAGGTCTGCGCCCACCTAGGGGGGATCAGGGGGCGCAGACCAACGGTGCCGCTGGCAGGGGGGGTGCCGTATGCTCAGAGTGGCCGAGTTCCCCGGCGACCTCTTTGCGGGTCAGACCATCCGCACATCTCAGAACGATCCGGCGCCTTTCAGAAAGCGACTGCGCCGCCTTGTACCTACGCAATTGTGCGTATGAAAATTGCGACTCCTCATCGCTGTGTTCAATCGCAACCGATGTCCTGCCCCGCGTTTAAAATCCGCTGATTTTTCCGGTATCAGCGGTAGTAAATACAATTCCGGTTGACTATGCAGCAAAAATTAGCAGGATGATGGTCAGAAGCAGCAAATACTATCTTCTCCAATCGTCTAGGTGGGGGCGGTTGGGGGTGATCTGCCAAAGAACGCCTGCGCAGCGTCTGGGGGCTGCTGCAAGAAACAAAAGAAGCTGCAAGAAACAAAAGAAATTGAGATGAGAGGTTTTCATGGTGTGGCCGTTCTCGAAGAAAAAGCTCCCAGACTTACCGCAGAAACTTCCTTTCAAGAGCGGTGAGGCCTTTTTCGAATACCAATGCAAATTTGGTCATACGGAGATCAAACCAAAACAAGGCATCGTTGCTTTGGTGGTCGATTCCACAAAGGAGTTCGGAACACAGGAAGCCGTAAAAGTCGAAGCTGATGGGACGCAGCTCGTAACACTAAAAGTTGCCTCTGATGATGGTGGCTTTTTGGTGGTTGCCCACACAGCAAGCGGGAGGGGAGATCGGCTTCGTCCAGATGACGTAGTCATATGGGTTCCCTTGATGTACTCAAAAGAGATCGGTGGTGCTGGTGTGGATGAGAGGTTCGGGTGGGCGGGCTTTGTGGTTGCCAAAGTCAAACCCGAGATAGATATGGCCAACCCGAGCTTCGATATCATCAGCAGGTATGACTAGCAACTGTATCACCCTCCAAAACCGCACCCGTTGGCATCAAACCGATATGCTGTGCTTCTTTGCTCGCTTCCGGCGTAGGCAAAACCGATGGCAAGACCAGAGCAATCGCCAATAATACCACCAATCCTAACAATTTTGTTGCATTCAAACGGACCATAGCTTCGCTTCCTTCTTTCTTTGTGCGTGCGCTTTGGCATAAGATGTTTGTCAAGCGGGCCGTTGCACAATATCAGTCCGTTGTTATTGGATAGCAGCTGCTGAAAGGGCCGGTAAGTGATGGATGTTTCAGAGATGGCGGCACGCCTGATGGCGGGCGAGCGGCGGGCATTGGCGCGGGCGATCACTCTGGTGGAAAGCACCCGCTATGATCACCGCTGTCAGGCTCTGGAATTGCTCGAACATATCCGGCATAGCCCGCAGGCGCTGCGCATCGGCCTGTCCGGCACCCCGGGGGTGGGCAAATCCACCTTTATCGAAAGCTTTGGCCTGCGTCTGACAGGGCAGGGGCTGCGGGTGGCGGTGCTGGCGGTGGACCCGTCCTCGGCGCGTTCGGGGGGCTCGATTCTGGGCGATAAAACCCGGATGGAGCGCTTATCGCGCGACCCTTCGGCCTTTATCCGCCCCTCTCCCAGCCGCACCGCGCTGGGCGGCGTGGCCCGGCGCACCCGCGAGGCGGTGATGCTGTGCGAAGCCGCCGGTTTTGACGTGGTGCTGATCGAAACCGTTGGCGTGGGGCAATCGGAAACCATGGTGGCCGAGATGTCGGATCTGTTCGTGCTGCTGCTGGCGCCGGCCGGCGGGGACGAGCTTCAGGGTGTGAAGCGCGGCATCATGGAGATCGCCGATCTGATCCTGATCAACAAGGCCGACGGAGACCTGCTGCCCGCCGCCAACCGCACCCGCGCCGATTATGCCGGGGCTTTGCGGCTGCTGCGCAAACGGGCACAAGATCCCGAGGGCTATCCCCGGGCACAGCTGGTGTCTTCGCTGGAGGGCAACGGCATGGACGAGGCCTGGGAGGCAATGCAGCACCTGACCCAATGGCGCAAGGAAAACGGCTTTTGGGACAGCACCCGCGCCCATCAGGCCCGCCACTGGTTCGAAGAAGAAGTCAAGCTGGGTCTGCTGGCGCAGCTGTCCCAAGGCGACATGCCCGAACGGATGGAGCGGCTGGGCAAAGCAGTTGCGGCCGGTGAGATTTCGGTTTCCGCGGCAGTCAATCAGGCTTTGACCGGGCAATAAGCGGCCGGGCAGCGTCTGGCGGCTGGGTGCAAATTTCACCTCCACCGGCGGCGGAGTTGGTTTTGCGCGCCTTTTCCAATATACCCGCCTTACCATGTTTCGGTTTTTTGAAAATCTGATCAACCCGTTTGCCCCTTTTGCGCAAACCACCCCGCCGGATACCCTGTGGGCCTATCTGCGCAGCCATTATGCTCCGTTCAAAAAGCTGATGGTTGCGATGGGTCTGACCGGAATACTGGTGGCGGTGATCGAAGCGGGGCTGATTTTTTATCTCGGCCATGTCATTGACCTGATGAATGCCTCCAGCCCGGATGCGTTTTGGTCCCGGTATGGGGTTGAGATGCTGCTGGCGGTGCTGTTCATCATCTGCATCCGCCCGCTGGCGATTTTGTTGAACCGAGCCTTTCTGGAACAGGGCTTTGCCGGCAATATGCAGCCTCAGGTGCTGTGGCGGTCGCACAAATATTTGCTGGGCCAGTCGGTCGGCTTTTTTCAGAATGATTTTGCCGGTCGCGTGGCCAATCGGGTGATGCAGCTGCGGGTGGCGGTCGAGGATCTGACGTTCATGTTTTTCGAAGGCATCTGGTATGCCTTGGCCTACGTGGTCAGCGCTGCGGTGATCCTGTCACAAACGGATTACCGGCTGGCTGTGCCACTGTTGGTTTGGGTGCTGGTTTACGCCGCTTATGTGCGCTGGATTTCGGGAAAGGTGGCGGTTGCCAGCGAACGGTTTTCCGATGCGCGCTCTATGGTGACCGGGCGGATTGTGGATTCTTACAGCAATATAGAGAGCGTCAAACTGTTCGCCCATGGCGGGCGGGAAGAGACGTATGCCCTGTCTGCCGTGAAACGCTTTCGCCTGCGCCTGCTGAGATTTGTGCGCCTGATGACAACAATGTCTTTTGGCCTGACCCTGCTGAACGGATTTCTGATCGTCACGGTACTGGGAATGGCCGTCTGGCTGTGGTCGGTCGGGCAGGTGTCGATCGGGCAGGTGGCGGCGGCCTCGGCCCTGACGGTGCGCCTGAATGGCATGAGCGGCTGGATCATGTGGCTGTCGATCCGCATCTTTGAGCAAATCGGCGTGGTGCGGGAAGGGCTGCAATCGGTTTCGGTGCCGCATTCGGTGGTCGACAGGCCCAATGCTCCGGCGCTGGCGCTGAGCGCAGGGCGCATCGAATTTCGCGATATTTCCCACCATTACGGGCGCAAAAGCGGCGGGCTGGATCATGTGTCGCTGACCATCCCGGCGGGGCAAAAGCTGGGGCTGATTGGCCGCTCCGGTGCGGGGAAGTCCAGCCTTGTCAATCTGCTGCTGCGGTTTCGCGATGCTGAATCCGGGCAGGTGCTGATTGACGGGCAGGATATTTCAACGGTGACGCAGGACAGCTTGCGCGCCGTGATTGGTGTGGTCAGTCAGGATTCTTCGCTGCTGCATCGATCGGTGCGCGACAACATCCTTTACGGCAAACCCGATGCGACCGAGGCCGAACTGCGGGCGGCGGCCAAATGCGCTCAGGCCGATGATTTTATCCAGACCCTGTCCGATCCCGGCGGGCGCACCGGCTATCAGGCTCAGGTCGGCGAGCGCGGCGTAAAGCTGTCTGGCGGGCAGCGTCAGCGCATTGCCATTGCCCGGGTAATGCTGAAAAACGCGCCGATTCTGGTGCTGGACGAGGCCACATCCGCGCTCGACAGCGAGGCCGAGCTGGCGATTCAGAGTGCGCTGGATAACATGATGCAGGGCAAAACCGTGATTGCTATTGCGCATCGTTTGTCCACCATCGCCCGGATGGACCGGATCATCGTGCTGGATCAGGGGCGGATCGTTGAGGATGGTGATCACGACAGCTTGCTGAGGCAAAACGGGATTTATGCTGATCTGTGGCAACATCAATCTGGTGGTTTTCTGGGAGGGTGACGGATATTTATGTGTGAATCACTTGACGCCCCGCCGCTTTGGCCCTAGACACCGCAAATGGAATTCAGGGCACTGTCAGTTGAGTCGGTGCCCTATTGTATTATCGAGCCGTCCAAAGGCATCAGATTGGGCTGGCGCTGAGACATGAGGGAAAAGATTATGGCACGTCGCTGCGAACTGACCGGTAAAGGTCCAATGTCTGGCAACAATGTGAGCCACGCCAAAAACAGAACCCGCCGCCGGTTTCTGCCCAACCTGAATGACGTCACTCTGATGTCTGATGTTCTGGGCCGCTCGTTCAAGCTGCGTGTGTCGGCTGCGGCGTTGCGTACGGTTGATCACCGCGGTGGTCTGGACGCGTTTCTGGCCAAAGCCAAGGATTGCGAACTGTCCGAGAAGGCTCTGAAAATCAAAAAAGACATCGCTCAGGCTCAGGCCGCCGCTTAAGGGCTGATTTCTGAGGGCATGGGATATGCCTTGATTGTCATGTAAATAGCCCTGCTTCTGGCGGGGCTTTTGCTGTTTTTGGGGGGTGTCCTGCGGCGTATCGCCTGAAGGCTTGGGCATTGGGGTTCTCCGGCCTGTGATACTGTTGATGTGGGCATGATTGCGGGCGAAGCTGTCCCTTATCGCCAAACGACACAATTATGATTGTGCCTTTTGGTGGTAACTCTTTGATTTTACGCGGATGCTTCGTGGGTTTGGGGATCAAAATTCACTCCTGCCAGCGATAAATCGTGGATCTTTTATACGCTCTTACGGGTTATCGTCCGAATACGCCGGTTCGTACTGGCATTGCGAAATTTGTGGAATGGTATAAAGAATATCACCAGAAATAGGGCTTGGATGGGGTCTCAGACATGCAGGACCAGGATGCCGACATCGCAC
>PDSA01000056.1 GCA_002748285.1 Rhodobacterales bacterium | reverse complement strand
TCGCACGGCCCGCAACCGAGCCTGAACTTCCCCATGGCACCTATCGTAGAAAAATGTAAACAGACCCACAAGCCTGTCTGTGCCCATGAATGGAGCCCCTATGACCCGCATCATCCAATCCCTTGCCGAAATCTCTGCCCCCTATGACGTGCTGTTTTGCGACCTCTGGGGCTGTGTGCATGACGGGTTGCGCCCCTTTGACGAGGCCATCTCCGCTTTGCGGGGCTTTCGCGCGGCGGGCAAGACCGTGGTGCTGGTCACCAACGCGCCCCGCCACCGCGCCAGCGTCGAGGCACAACTGGACGCCATGGGCCTGCCCCGCGATTGCTGGGACGTGACTGCCACCTCGGGCGATGCGGCGCGCGCGGCCATGTTCATGGGCGCGGTCGGGTCAAAGGTCTGGTTCATCGGCGCCCCGCATGACCGCAATTTCTTTGACCCGCTGTCGATCATCGACGACCCTGTTGATGTGCAGGAGGTCCCCCTGGAAGAGGCCGATGGCATTGTCTGTTGCGGCCCGTTCGACTCGCTTGCGGATCCGTCCGACCTGCGCCCGCAATTGCTATATGCCAAACAGAAAGGGCTTCCGCTGCTCTGCGCCAACCCGCAATGAGCGTATCCTGGCGGTCGGAGATGGAATCATGACCGATATCAAGGGCGCCCTTGGTGAGGATATTGATTCCCTCTTCATCACCGGCGGATTGGCTGCGACCGAAACACAAACCGGCACACAGCCACAGCCAGAGGCGCTCAGCGCCTTCATAGACAAGGAAATGATCGCACCAACTTATGCGATCGGACGTTTGCGGTAAGACAAAAGGTCTTGAACTTTCTGCGCATGCGAAATAACGACGCTGCGAAGCAGCGCCCGCAGGCGTGATAACAATAGTAAGTACCTGGAGAGATGGATGCTGGACAACAAGAGCCAATCCAAAGGCACGATCTATATCGAGGATCTGGAAATCGGCATGAGCAGGTCAATCACCAAGCAGGTGACGGACCATGACATCGAGCTTTTTGCCGAAGTCTCGACCGACCATAACCCCGTCCACCTGGACGATACCTATGCCAAGGACACGATGTTCAAGGGCCGAATCGCCCATGGGATGCTGACCGCCGGGCTGATTTCGGCCGTCATCGGTGAACAGCTGCCCGGATATGGCACGATCTA
>PDSA01000011.1 GCA_002748285.1 Rhodobacterales bacterium | reverse complement strand
GGCTGGATCGACGCCCATTCCGCGTCACTGAGCCAGTAGAGGTTCTTCGCCATGACATACTCCCGCCTGATTCTGACGAAAGTAAATCAGATCAAAGCCTCAAGGGAAATCCACTAATTGAGTACGAAGCCTAGGGCCACAACGGATTAAAACCACAACCAGCTCGGTTTCCCCCAGTCAACCCGGCCTGACAGAGCTGATCGCTTGGGGAAAGCCCTCTGCGGAATCCCACTGCCCTGTGTTCTTTCAGGATGAGCCTGCTAAGAACATGCGTAACAAACGACGTCCTCGGCAGGTGATCGCCAAAACACGCTGTGCAATCGCTGCCCTAAACGGGCATCACCGCCCAATAATCCATATCCAGCAGCACATCCGGCAGATATTTGCCATCCTCGCCGCGCAATTCAAATGCATCCCCCTTGGTCGCCACCGTGCGCAGCCGGATCAGACCAATGCCCGGGGCGCCGGTCTTGGCAATATCCAGAACCTCGGACCAGGCCCGCACCGTATCCCCGGCGAAACATGGGTTAGCGTGGGCTCCGGCGTTCAGTCCGACAATCATCTGTGCATTGGCCAGCCCATTAAAGCTGAGCGCACGCGCCAGCGAAATAATGTGACCACCATAAATCAACCGCTTGCCATCCGGGCGGGCGCTGGCATCGAAATGCACCTTGGCGGTGTTCTGCCAAAGCCGGGTGGCCAGCATGTGTTCGGCCTCTTCAATGGTGACTCCGTCGACATGGTCAATCCGCTCACCAATGCCGTAATCGCCCAAACGATGCGCCTCACCGGCCTGCGTAAAATCATAAGCACTAAAATCCAGCCCCTGCGGGATGCTGATCTGGCCCGGCTCAACCGCATCCGCCAAATCGGGGATCACGGTTTGCGGCGCGGGCTGTTGCAAATCGTGCTTTTTCACCATCACCCAGCGCACATATTCCAGCACCGCCTGCCCATGCTGATTGCGGCCGGTGGTGCGCACCCAAACCACCCCGCTTTTGCCGCTGGAGTTTTCCTTCAGCCCAATCACCTGGCTGGACGAGCGCAACGTATCCCCGGCCCAGACTGGTGCCAGCCAGCGCATCTCGGCATAGCCCAGATTGGCCACTGCATTCAGCGAAATATCCGGAACGGTTTTGCCAAAGACCAGATGAAAGGCGATCAGCTCATCCATCGGAGCCACCTTCAGCCCGCAAGATCGGGCGAATTCGTCCGATGAGGTCAGCGCATGACGGGCGGGATAGAGCGCGTGGTAAAGCGCACGCTCGCCGCCGGACACCGTGCGGGGCACGGCATGTTCGATGGTTTGCCCCAGCTTGTAATCCTCAAAAAACCGTCCGGCACTGGTTTTGCTCATGCTTGCTCTCCTCAAATTGCGCTTTGGTGATGACAGGTGCGGCGGATGGGGTCACGCCCCGGCCGCGGCCTCCAGTTGGGCAATGACTTCGGCCTTGGCCAGCGTCTGGCGGGCGGTGACAATGTGCAGATTTTCAACGATTTTTCCGTCAATCACCGCAATGCCCAGCCCTTTGGCCTGCGCCTCTTCAAAGGCAGCGATCTGGCGGCGGGACAGCTCAAGTTCGGCCTCTGAGGGCGCAAAAGCGGTGTTGGCCACAGCCAGCTGCGCCGGGTGAATCAGGGTTTTGCCGTCAAAGCCCATATCGCGGCCCTGCTCGCATTCGGCCTGCAATCCGGCTTCGTCCTTGAACGCGTTATAAACCCCGTCGACCACCACCACCCCATGCGCTCGGGCAGCCAGCAGGCAGAGTTGCAGGCTGGTCAGCAAAGGTTCCCGATCCGCCCGAAAACGGCAATTCAGATCCTTGGCCAGATCATTGGTGCCCATCACCATGCCCGCCAGCTGTGGATGCGCGGCGATTTCGGCGGCGTTCAGGATGCCTTGCGGAGTCTCCATCATCGCCCAAATCGGCAAATCTCCGACCAGAGCGGCCAGCTCGGACACATCTGCGGCCGAGTTCACCTTTGGCAGCAACACCGCATCGGCGTGTTTGGTCGCAGCGATGTCGTCGCGGCCCCATTCAGTGTCCAGCCCGTTGATGCGCACGATTTTGGCACGCGGCCCGTAATCTTCGGCCAGAGCCGTGGCCAGCATCTCGCGGCCGGCGGCTTTTTCATCGGCGGCCACCGCGTCTTCCAGATCAAAGATGATGGCATCGGCGGGCAGGCTGCGGGCCTTGATCAGAGCGCGTTCTTTTGAGGCCGGGATGTATAAAACAGAGCGGTAAGGGCGGGTGTTGTGCTGCATTGATTCTGCCTTTTGGTAATAATCTTGCGCAGAACCTAGTATCTGAGCACAATTACGCAAGCCCCGAATTGCAAAACCGGCGTTTTTTTAGAGCCACGCTGCTATCTGTTCAGCTTGTAGCCGCCGGTTTCGGTGACCGCCCGGTAGAGGAATTTCAGAATGTTGGTTTCTTTTTCGGTCAGGCGGATTTTCTGGCCCTCTGCGGTGGTCAGCAGCTTCATCGCCGGTTTGAAACGATAGGGGCCGAGCGCAAACACCGCATCCTCGGATTGTTCGTGCTGGCGCAGTTGCGAACGGATGCGGGCCAGCAGCACCGGGAATTTGAACGGTTTGGTCACATAATCATTGGCCCCCGCATCCAGCCCCAAAATCGTGTCGGCGTCGCTGTCATGGGCGGTCAGCATCAGCACCGGGCATTTCAGACCCTGTTTGCGCATCAAACGGCACAGCTCGCGCCCATCGACATCGGGCAGGCCGACATCGAGAATCACCAGATCGAAACGCCTATCCTTGACTTCGATCAGGGCGCTGGCGGCATCTTCGGCCTCGGAGACCTCAAAATCTTCGGTCAGCAGCAGTTGCTCGGCCAGGGCTTCGCGCAAATCCTCGTCGTCATCCACCAGCAAGAGCTTTTTCAGGGTGTTGGCCATCTTTTTTCCTTTTATCTGCCGCGTTGTTTAATAAATGCGCCGCAACCGAGCCCGCGGCAAGATGCGCGGGGCCATTCTAACGCAACCGTGTGAAAAACGGCGGAAATGTTTCACTTTTTGGTAATAATCGGCAAAGCGGCGTGATAAATTGCCGCAAATTGTAACAAGGACGCGCCATGAGGCTAACCCCTACCCCCGATCAAATCCTGTCCCGCGCCCGGGCTGATGTTCGCGTTGGGCTGCCGGTGGTGTTGACCCATGGGGCGGCGGCGGCGTTGGTGGTGGCGGTCGAAACCCTTGAGGCCGCGCATCTGCAACAGTTGATCACCGCGCCCGGGACGCTGATTTTGGCGATGACCGCCTGGCGCTGCCAGAGCCTGAACCTGCCCGCCCCGGATGGTGATCTGGCCCGGATCGCGCTGCCCGATGCGGTTGATCTGGCTTGGCTGCGGCGGATGGTTGAGCCGTTTGATGATACGCAACCGTTGCGGCCCGCGCCTGCTGCTCCGCTGCGTCAGGGGCGGGATGATTTTGCCCGCGCCGCGATTGCTCTGGCTAAAGCCGCCCAGCTGCTGCCCGCGGCGCTGGTGCTGGAAATCCCGGGCGGGGCCGGTTTTGCCGCCGCCCATAACCTGACCTATCTGCGGCTGGAAGAGTCCCCCCCTTTGCTGTCCCGCAATGCCCCGCTCGCTCTGACCGCCAGCGCCGGTTTGCCGCTCTCAGCCAGCAATGCCGCGCAACTGCATGTTTTTCGTCCTAATGATGGCAGCCAGGAGCATTACGCCGTCGAGATCGGCCAGCCGGACCGCAACCAACCGGTACTGGTGCGGCTGCATTCGGCCTGTTTTACCGGCGATGTGCTGAGCTCGTTGAAATGCGATTGCGGGCCGCAGTTGCAGGGCGCGTTGAAACGGATGGGGCAGGACGGCGCTGGGGTGTTGCTTTACCTCAACCAAGAGGGACGCGGCATTGGGTTGGCCAATAAAATGCGGGCTTATGGGCTGCAAAATCAGGGGTTTGACACGGTCGAGGCCAACCATCGCCTGGGGTTTGAGGATGATGAGCGTGATTTTCGCATCGGCGCTGATATGCTAAAAGGGCTGGGAATTACGCAGATCAATTTGCTGACCAACAACCCGGCCAAGGTCGATATTCTGCGCCGCCAAGGCATCACGGTTTGCCAGCGCATCCCGTTACGGGTGGGCCAGACCGCCGAAAACAGCGCCTATCTGCACACCAAATCCACCAAATCCGGGCATTTGTTATGAGCAAAGCGCGGCCCAGCGATCTGGTGCTGACCAAATCTGGGGTGCGGTTTTGCAACCGGTTGATCCCTTGTTCGATCGGGGCGGGTGGCATTTCTACCAGTAAGCGCGAGGGGGATGGGGCGACCCCGGTCGGGCAGCACCGGATCATGGGGCTCTATTATCGCCCCGACCGCATCGCCCGCCCTGCCCCGCACGCCGTCCCGATTGGCGCGTTTGATCTGTGGTCGGATGATGAAAACGACCCGGCCTATAACCATCTGGTCCGCCCGCCGCACAGTTTCAGCCATGAAAGCATGCGCCGGGCCGATCCGCTTTATGATCTGGTGCTGGTCACCGACTGGAACTGGCCGCGGGCACTGCCGGGACGGGGATCGGCGATCTTTTTGCATGTCTGGCGGCGCCCGCATTACCCCACCGCCGGGTGCGTGGCGTTTGCCAAACCGGATTTGCTTTGGATCATCAATAGGTTAGCGCTGGACTCCTGCCTGATCGTGCCGCCGCTTTAGCCGTAATCGCGCGCTCCGAAAATGGCCGAGCCCACCCGCACATGGCTGGCCCCCATCGCCACCGCGCGTTCAAAATCGCTGCTCATACCCATGGATAGGCCGGCAATGCCGTTGCGCTCGGCGATTTTGCGCAGCAGGGCGAAATGCAGGCTGGGTTCTTCGCCCACCGGAGGGATGCACATCAGCCCAACCACTGGCAAATCCAACCCGGCACAATGTTTGATGAAATTATCGGCCTCGGCGGGCAGAACCCCGGCCTTTTGCGGCTCGGCCCCGGTGTTGACCTGAATGAACAGATCCGGGCAATGGCCCAATTCCTGCGCCAGCCGGGCGCATGTTTTGGCCAGTTTGGGGCGGTCCAGCGAATGGATGGCCTGAAACAGCCCAAAAGCCTGCCGGGCCTTGTTGGTTTGCAACGGGCCGAGCAAATGCAGCTGCACGCCCTCATATGTCTCGCGGAAATCGGGCCATTTCGATGCGGCCTCTTGCACTTTGTTTTCGCCAAACAAACGATGCCCGGCTTGCAAAACGGCCTCAACCCGTTGATTGGGTTGCATTTTTGAAACCGCGATCAGTTTGGTCGCGCCAATGGGCCGGCCAGCGCGGCGTTCCTGTGCGGTGATTTTGGCCTGGATTTCGGATAAAGACATGGGAGTGCTCCGGTTTTGGGTGCGTTCCCCCTCTAAAAACACCAATCCGGCACAAAAGAAAAGAGCGGACCAACCGGCCCGCTCTTCCCTTATCAGGTTATATCAACTCAAGCTTAGAAGCTGAATTTGATACCCAGATCAGCAACAGTGTTGCCTGTGCCCACGTCGTTGTATGCGACACCACCGGCCAGAGTAGCACTGCCACCCAGGTCATAGGATGCGCCGATGCCGTAACGGTCAGTACCGTGGTTGTCATCATAGAATACGGCTACGTCGGTCGCACCGAAGGTGTGCTCCAGCGACACACCAACAAAAGCGTCGGCAAGCGCGCTGTCGTCTTGGTACAAAGCAGTCACAGTGGTGTCACCGAACATAACCGAACCTTTGACTGTGACCTCGTGGCTGGCGTTGTCCACGCCGTAACCAGCAGCGATCGACCATGTGTCGGTGCTGTAGCTCAGACCGACTGCGTAGACGTCAGCATTGGAAGGCTGAGCTGCGGACAGAGCGGCTTTGAAGTCGCCTGCGCTGTACTCATACAGAGCGGCGCTAGGAGCGGTCGAGTCAGCTTTGTAGTCAACTTCGTTCAAGTCGCCCAGACCGGTGTAACCAACGCCAGCGATTTGACCAACGATTGCTTTGTCAGCAGAGTCAACATCACCGAAGGTCAGTTTACCCCAGCTGCCGGAGATCCAGACAGCGTTGTTGTTTACGGCACCGCCGCCTTGATCGTCGCGCTGGATACGAACTTTCGCACCCCAGCCCAAGCCGCCATCGGTTTCGCCAGAAGCGTTGAACCAGATGCGAACGCGGTTGTCGAATTGAACTTCGTCAGCCCAAGCGTCGTTGTAAACCAGACCCATGCGGGCGGTACCGGATACGGACACGTCAGCAGCGGCAACGCCAGCAGTGGCAACAAGTGCGGATGTTGCGAGAAGAATTTTTTTCATTTCATTTTCCCTTGTTTCATTTTTTAAGGTGCACCCCAATTCAGGGAATCCAAACTGGGTATGGATGGTGTTTCACCTTTAACGGCTTCAGATGCAAGTTCCCCCAGCCGCCTGAACATCAATGCGCTGCGCCGTGATGCAGCTTTACCACAGTTGAATAAGCTGAAATCCGCCGATGCGGGGAACATTAAAAAGCGCGGGAAAAACGCTTGCCCGGCTGAGGCGCCTTGGTTACTAGAGTGGGTTAAGTGGATTATCGGGGTAATTATAATGGCTCTTGGTTCTAAATTTAGCGCAATTCTGGCAATCACTGCCGTTTTTGGCCTGTCGGCCTGTGGCGGGGGCAGTGGCTCGGTCGGGTCCGGGAATTTTTCGGGTGGGTCGGCGTCTTCGGTCTCTTCTTCCAAGGCGAAAGCGGCGAAACAGGCCAAGAAGACCGAGAAACGCGAAACCATCTGGGGTCTGTTTCAGAACCGAGATGATCCGAATACCACGGTTGAGGTTAATAAATACATCTGGAATGCGGCGCTTGAAGTGCTGAATTTTCTGCCGATTCAGGCCGCTGATCCGTTTACCGGGGTGATTGTCACCGGATATGGCACCCCGCCCGGTGGTCGGCGTGCTTATAAGGCGACGATTTATGTGCAGGATCCGGCGCTTGATGCGCGTTCTTTGTCGATTGCCCTGCGCACCCGCAGCGGTGTGGCCAGTGCCGATACGGTGCGCGCGATCGAGGATGCGATTCTGACTCGCGCCCGTCAGTTGCGGATTCGCGACAGCAAGCTTTAGCGCCCACTCCGGCAGTTAAAATAATCAAACGCGCCGGGCTGATCGTCCGGCGTTTTCACATCAGGAACCTATTTCCATGTCCAGCTACGACACCAACACGATCGAAACCAAATGGCAAAAGACCTGGCAGGATCAGGGCATTTTCACCGCCAAGCGCGATGAGGCCAAGCCGAAATACTATGTGCTCGAGATGTTCCCCTACCCTTCGGGCCGCATCCATATGGGGCATGTGCGCAATTACACCATGGGCGATGTGGTGGCGCGGTATAAAATGTCGACCGGTCATAATGTGCTGCACCCGATGGGCTGGGATGCGTTCGGGATGCCGGCTGAAAACGCGGCGATGGCGATTGGCGGCCACCCCAAGGACTGGACCTATGGCAATATTGACGACATGCGCGCGCAGATGAAGCCTCTGGGTCTGTCGATTGACTGGAGCCGCGAATTTGCCACTTGTGACCCGCAATATTACGGCCAGCAGCAGTCAATGTTCATTGATATGCTCGCCGCCGGGCTGATTTACCGCAAAGAGGCCACCGTCAACTGGGATCCGGTTGATATGACGGTGCTGGCCAATGAGCAGGTGATTGACGGCAAGGGCTGGCGTTCGGGGGCCGAGGTTGAGCGGCGCGAGTTGACTCAGTGGTTTTTCAAAATCAGCGATTATAGTGAGGAATTGCTGAGCGCTCTGGACGGGTTGCAAAACTGGCCCGAAAAGGTGCGGATCATGCAGGCCAACTGGATCGGCAAATCGCGCGGGCTGCAATTTGGTTTTGCCCTGCAACAGCCGGTGGCGGGGTTTGAGCAGATCGAGGTCTTTACCACCCGTCCCGACACGCTGAACGGGGCCAGCTTTGTTGGTCTGTCGCCAGATCATCCGCTGACCAAAGCGCTGGAGGCGGACAACCCTGAACTGGCCGCCTTCACCCAAAAATGCCGCAAGATGGACACCACCGAAGCGGCGCTGGAAAAGGCGGAAAAGCTGGGCTTTGACACCGGGCTGAGCGTGCAACACCCTGTTTATCCAGACAAAACCCTGCCGGTTTGGGTGGCGAACTTTATTCTGATGGGCTATGGCACCGGCGCGATTTTTGCCTGCCCGGCGCATGATCAACGCGATCTGGATTTCTCGCGCAAATATGGGCTGCCGGTCAGCGATACCTTCTTTGCGCTGGAGAATGACACGCCGGTTGCTGACACTGCCTTCGTGCCGCCGAAATCCGAGCCGGTCAGATGGGTCAACCATTTCGCCGGGCTGGATGTAGCCACCGGGCAAGAGGCGATTGATGCGACCATCGACTGGTGCGAAACCAAAGGCATCGGGCAAGCGATCACGCAATATCGCCTGCGCGATTGGGGTCTGTCCCGGCAGCGCTATTGGGGCTGCCCGATTCCGGTGGTGCATTGCGATGCCTGCGGTGTGGTGCCTGAGCGCAAGGAAAACCTGCCGATCGAGCTGCCTTATGATGTCAGCTTTGACGTGCCCGGCAACCCGCTGGATCGCCACCCGACATGGCGCAATTGCAGCTGCCCGTCCTGCGGCCAACCGGCCCAGCGCGAGACCGATACGATGGACACATTCGTTGACAGCTCGTGGTATTATGCGCGTTTCACCAGCCCGCGGGCGGAAACGCCAACCGATGCCAAAGAGGCCGATTACTGGATGAATGTCGATCAATATATTGGCGGCATTGAACATGCGATTCTGCACCTGCTCTATTCGCGCTTTTTCGCCCGGGCGATGCACAAAACCGGCCATTTGCCCGCCAAATCCATCGAGCCATTTGATGCGCTGTTCACCCAAGGCATGGTTACGCATGAGATTTACCAGACCACCGACGCCAAGGGCCGCCCGGTTTATCATTTGCCCGAAGATGTTGATCTGGCCACAAAAACCGTGCGGGCCACGGGTGAAGACGTCACCATCATCCCCTCGGCCAAAATGTCGAAATCCAAGAAAAACGTGGTTGATCCGGTGTCGATCATCAGCGCATTCGGGGCCGATACTGCGCGTTGGTTCGTGCTGTCAGACAGCCCGCCGGAACGCGATGTGGAATGGACCGCCGCCGGGGCCGAGGCCGCTTATAAATTCCTCAACCGGGTCTGGCGCATGGCCGATCAGCTGACCGGGGCGGAGGCCTCTGGCGATGCAAACGCGGATCAGGAGCTGCTGCGCAACACCCACAAAGCGATTGACGCCGTGACCCGCAATATCGAAGGCTTTGGCTTTAACGCCGCGATTGCTCAGATTTACGGTCTGGTGGCCACCATCGGCAAATCCAAGGCCTCCGCCGCCACCAAACAGGATGCCATGCGGGTGCTGGCGCAACTGATGTCTCCGTTCACGCCGCATCTGGCCGAAGAAATCTGGGCCATGCTGGGCGGCGCGGGGCTGGTGACGCAAGCCAGTTGGCCCAAGGCAGACCCGAAAATGCTGGTTCAGGATACCGTCACCCTGCCGATCCAGATCAACGGCAAACGCCGCGCGCAAATCAGCGTCGCCAAGGATTTGCCCAAAGAAGAGGTTGAAAAACTGGCGCTGGCAGATGATGCTGTGATCAAGGCGATGGGCGGGGCAACCCCGAAAAAGGTCATCGTCGTGCCCGGACGGATTGTGAATGTCGTTATTTGATCGCAGAACCTTTCTTGCCCTGACGTTTGCGCTTGGCGCTTGCGGGTTTCAGCCGGCCTATGGCCCGGCCGGTCCGGCGGCGGGGCTGCGGGGCAGTATCGAGGTGGACGCGCCCAATACCGAAAACGGCTTTCATCTGGTGCGCCGGCTGGAACAACGGCTGGGCCAGCCCGCCAATGCGCGCTTTGGGCTGGCTTATGATCTGGCTCTGTCCGAGGATGATCTGGCGATTACCAAGGCTCAGGACATCAACCGCTATAATGTGCTGGGCCGCATTGATTACGCACTGCGGGATCTGACCAGCGGGGCGGTGGTGCATTCCGGGCGGGTCGAAAATTTCGCCAGCTATTCCGCCACCGGCAGCACGGTCGGCACCGCCACCGCCAAATCTGCGGCTTATGAGCGGCTGATGATCAGGCTGGCCGATCAGATCACCACCCGGCTGATCGCGACGGCCGCGGGCTGGCAGAAATGAAACTGACCCCGCGCGATGCGCAAGCCTATTTTGCCAAACCGGACCCGAATCGGGCCGGGTTGTTGATCTACGGCAGTGACACCATGCGGGTTGCGCTGAAACGTCAGCAGGTGATCAAGGCACTGATCGGGGAAAAGGGCGAAGACGAAATGCGCCTGACCCGGATTGCCGCCGCTGATCTGCGCAGCGATCCGGCGCGACTGTTGGATGCGATCACGGCCCAGAGCTTTTTCCCCGGCCCCCGCGCCGCCTTTGTCGAAGACGCCACCGATGGGCTGGCCGAGGTGATCTCGACCGCGCTGCAGGAATGGCGCCCCGGGGATGGGCAGATCATCGTCACCGCCAAGCAGCTCAAGGCCAGCTCGCGGTTGCGCAAGACGTTTGAGACCCACAAAAATGCTTATGCAGTTGGGATTTACGACGATCCGCCCACCCGATCCGACATCGAGGCCGATCTGGCCAAGGGGGGGCTGAACAACATCTCAAGTGATGCGATGGGGGCGCTGATGGCGCTGGCGCAGGAGGTCGGGCCGGGAGATTTTCGCCAGATCGTCGAAAAGGTCAGCCTTTACAAACGCGGCGATTCCACGTCGCTGAGCGTCGAGGATATCGCCGCCTGCGCCCCCAGCTCGACCGAGGCGGCGCTGGATGATGTGCTGAACATAGTGGCCGAGGCCCGCCATGGCGAGATCGGCCCGCTGATCCGCAAACTGCAAAGCCAGGGGGTGCAGCCGGTGCGGCTGTGCATCGGGGCCACCCAGCACTTCCGCACGCTTTACACCGCCGCCAACAGCCCCGGCGGGATCGGCGGCTTGCGCCCTCCGGTATTTGGCAAGCGCCGGGATCGGATGCAGCGCCAGCTGCAGCAATGGAGCGTGCCCAAACTGCAAGCCGCGCTGACCATGCTGACGGATACCGATCTGCAACTGCGCTCCAGCAGCCGCGCTCCGGCGATGGCGCTGGTTGAGCGCACCCTGATCCGGCTGTCCATGCTGGCGGGGAAACGTTAGGGTCGGCTCAGGCGTGTCCGGCCGAGGCCGACAGCATCAGCGCATCCACCCCCAGCAATTTCAACGCCGCCGCCCATTTATCCGCGTTGGCGGTGTGAAACACCACTTCGGGCGTGGCGTCACAGCTGAGCCAGCCATTTTGCGCCAGCTCCCACTCCAACTGCCCGGCCCCCCAGCCAGAATAGCCCAACGCCAACAGCGCCGATTGCGGGCCGGTGCCGTGGGCAATATCAATCAGCACATCGCGGGTGGCGGTCATGGCAAAGCCCTCATCCACCCGCAAAGTCATGTCCTGTAGATGGTAATCAGTCGAGTGCAGCACAAAGCCGCGCCCCACCTCAACCGGACCGCCAAAGTAAATTTCGGTTTGGTCACAATGGGGGCCGCTTTTGATCGAAAGCTGTTCTAATAGCCGCTCAAACGCCAGTTCGGGGGTGGGTTTATTGACGATCAACCCCATGGCCCCATCCGCATTGTGATCACAAATATAGACCACGCTTCTTTCAAACCGTGTATCCTCCATCCCGGGCATCGCAATCAATAGCTTGCCGCGCAGATTCACATTTTCAACAGGCATCTCCATGACTCCTAAATGGGTCAGCCGCGCCACAGACGCAAGGGGCTGTCCCCGACGGCATATGATAAATCTCTGAATTGTGACTTTCCATCATCGCCAGAGCCCCTATATTTCACAGTATGAAACAGTTTTTCCTTGCCCTTTGCCTGACAATCCCGACACTGCCCGCCCCTTTGGCGGCCCAAACGGCCTCGGACGCGCTGCAACTTTCGCTGTTGCCCGGGTGGCGCACGGCTGAGGGCAGCCACATGGCCGCCCTGCATATCCGCCTGAAACCGGGCTGGAAAACCTATTGGCGCGCCCCGGGCGAAAGCGGCATTCCGCCGCAATTCACGTGGGCCGGTTCGGATAATCTGGCGGCGGTCAAATTTCACTGGCCGCGCCCCAAGGTGCATTATGACAATGGAATGCGGCTGATAACCTATAAAGATCAGGTGGTTATCCCGGTTGAGTTCTTTCCCAAGACCAAAGGCGAACCCCTGTCGCTGCGGGCCAAAGCCAATCTGGGGGTGTGCCGGGATATTTGTATGCCGGTCAGCCTTGATTTCTCGGCCAAGCTGTCGGCCCTGATCACCCGCCCTGATCCGGCGATCCGCGATGCGCTGAAAAAACGCCCGCTGAGCGCAAAGCAGGCCGGGGTCAAGGGGGTGTCTTGCCTGGTTGAGCCGATCTCGGACGGGGTGCGGTTGACGGCGACCCTGAAGATGCCCAGCACGGGCAAGGATGAAATCGTGGTGGTTGAGACTGCGGATCAGGAGGTCTGGGTGGCTCCGACCGAGGCAAGGCGCAGCGGGGCTGCGTTGGTGGCGGTGACCGATCTGGTGGGGCCGTCCAATGCGCCTTTTGCGCTGGAACGCTCCAAGCTGCGCTTCACGGTAATGGGCTCGAAAACGGCGGTTGATATACAGGGGTGTTCGGGGCCGTGAAGCTCAAGCCGGTCGCCGCAACAGGCTGACGGCATAGAGCAAGACCAACAATAGCCCCGCGCCCAACACGAACAACCCAAAGGCGACAAGGATTGCCGAACTCTGTGCCAGCGCCGTGGGCAGCATGTGTTGCACCAGTTCCGGCAGCGCTCCGGTCAGCAGCACCGCGCCCAGTGTCGCGCCAAATAGCAAGGCGATGGCCAAAACCGCCGCCAGAATCACCCGGCTAACCAGCGAACCGCGTCCGGCCGGGCGCAAGGCGCGGCGCAATGAGGAGAGCCGGCGCAGGTAATCCTGTTGGATCGCCAACACCGCTGGCACCAGCAGCAGCACCAGAACCATGCCAAAGCTGAGCCCATAGACCAATGTGATCACGGTGGGTTTGAGGAATTGCGCCTGCGAGGATTGCTCATACAGCAGCGGCGTCAACCCCAGCACCGTGGTCAGCGTGGTCAGTAAAACCGGCCTGAGCCGATCAACCGCACCATCGACAATCGCGGCAAACATGCTGCGATTGGCGGCATATTCGTCAATGGTGGTGATCAGCACGATCGAATCATTGATCACAATCCCGGTCATGCCGATCAGCCCGACCACGGTAAACATCGACAGCGGCACGCCCCAAGACATATGGCCGTAAATCGTGCCCACCAGACCAAAGGGGATGATCGCCATCACCACAACGGGCCGGGTCCAGCTGGAAAAAATCCAGGCCAGCACCAGATAGATGCCGATCAGACACAGAGTAAAGCCGACAAACGCATCCGACATGAATTTGCGTTCCTGCGCCGCCAGCCCGCTGATCGCGAATGAGACATCAAAACGCTGGGCAATTTCGGGCAGGATAACCTTTTCGATGGTCTGCGAGACCTCCTCGGCGCGGACCGGGTCGTCTTCGGAAATATCCCCGGTGACCGACACCAGCCGGATGCCGTTTTTGCGAAACACGGTGGAAAAGCCGGTGCGCGAGCGCACGGTGACGATATCGGTCAGCGGCACATAGCTGCCGGTGCTGCTGCGCAGTTGGGTGCGCTCCAGAAAATCGGCGCTCAGCTCGTTTTCCGCCAGCTCGACCCGGATGCTGGCCGAGCGGGTGCCATCGGGAAACGTGGCGGCCTCAATCCCACTGAGCCGGTTGCGCAGCACCCGCCCCAGCCCGTCAATGCTAAAGCCCAGCGCTTGCCCTTGCGGGGTCAGCTCAAGGATCAGCTCGGGCTTGTCATAAGACAGGGTGTCCTCGAGCCCCGAGACCTCAGGGAATTGCGCGGCGGCAGTTTTCAGGGCTTCGGCGGCAGTTTTCAGGGTTTGCGCATCGGCCCCGAACAGATCGACCGAAAGCGCCTCATCCGAGGGGCCGGAGCGGCCGCTGCGAAAGCTGATGGTCTCGGTCATCGGATGCTGGCGCACGCTGTCTTGCAGATCATTGCTGAACTGGGCGGCGGAATAGGGCCGGTCATCGACGTCGATCAGCTCGATCACCACCGAGCCGAGCAATTCCGGCGCTTTGGTCTTGGCCCCGGACAGGCCGCGCCCGGAATTGCCGCCGACTTCGGTCAGCACATAGAGCACCGGGTTGGTGCCGTATTCGGTCTGATATTTCTCGCCCATCGCCCGGCTGACACGCTGCAATTCGCGCATCATGGCGGCGGTATCGGCCCGGCTGGCGCCGTCGAGCATGGCGAAATTGCCGGTGACGGTTGAACGCTCGGGCGGGACGAAAAAGCGTTTGGCGACATCGCCGCGGATCAGATGCGCCACTTGCACCGCGAGGATCAGCAGCAACAGCGCCAGCACCGGGTAGCGCGCCCAGACCACCAGCCGCATCGCCGGGCGAAAGGCCCATTCGCGAAACAGCCCCAGCGCTTGATTGACCACGCGGCTGGGCCAGTCATACCAGTGATCCCGGGCAGAATGCTTGAGCGCGTGGCTCATATGATTGGGCAGGATCAGGAAACATTCGATCAATGAGGCCAGCAGCACGATCGAAACCGCCAGCGGGATCGCCGCGATCAGGTCGCCCATCCGCCCGCCCAGCAGCACCAAACTGGCAAAGGCGATCACCGTGGTCAGGGTGGCGGCAAACACCGGCGGGGCCATGCGGATGGCCGCGTTTTCCGCCGCCTGCACCGGGGTTTCGCCCAGATGCCGGACCCGGAAATCGGCATGTTCTCCGACCACAATGGCATCATCCACCACAATGCCCAAAGTGATGATCAGCGCAAACAGCGACACCATATTGATGGTCTGCCCGGCGACATACATCATCGCAATCGTGGCCAGCATCGCCACCGGAATCCCGGCGGCCACCCAGAACGCGGTGCGGGCGTTCAGGAACAAAAACAGCAGCAACAGCACCAGCCCGAGCCCCATCAGGCCGTTATCGGTGAGGATTTTCAACCGATCCGAGATCGCCTCGGCCCGGGTGCGGATCAGGTCAATGCGCACTTCGGGGGGCAGGGTTAACAACATCTCGGCAGCGACCTGTTCAACCTGATGCTGTATCCTGATCGCATCGCCGCTGCCCGCACGATCCACCCGGATCGACACCGCCGGGTTGTCACCAACGAAATAGGCGCGGTCGCGGGTGACGCCCTGATCCTTGACCTCGGCCACATCGGCCACCGTCAGTTTCGCGCCATCGGCATTGCTGCGCAACACGATCTCGCCCACCTGACGCACATTACGTTTGGCCACTCCGGTGCGCACCCGCACATTGGCCCCGGTCACATCGCCCGCCGGATCGGCCACGGCCTCTTCGGCAATGGCGCGGGCGATTTGCTGCATACTGATGTCATGTTCGATCAGCGATTTGGTGGTGACTTCGACCAGAGTCTCACCGGCGGCAATGCCGCGAATCGTAGTGCGGGTGATGCCTTGGGCAAACAGCCGGGTAACGAATTCATCGGCAAACCGGCTGAGCTGCCCCGTGCCCACCGGCCCCGTGATCACCACATCCGTCACCCGATCGCGCCAGGCGCTGCGTTTGACAACCGGGCTTTCGGCATCCTCGGGCAAGGTTGTCACCGCATCAACTGCGGCCTGCACTTCGTCGGCGGCGCGGGCCATGTCCCAGTTGGGTTCGAACTCCAGCACCAGCAGGGCAGAACCTTCCGAGGCATGGGCGTTGCTATCCGTCACCCCTTCGACCTGCAACAAGACCGGGTTCAGGATCTGCACGATGCCCGAATCCACCGCTTCGGCCCCGGCCCCGGCCCAGGCCACTTTGACGGTGATGTTGTTGATCACCACATCCGGGAAAAACTGCGTGCGCATCCGGGGCAGCGCCGCCAGCCCCAGCGCGATCATCACCACCAGCAGCAGATTGGCCACCGTGCCATGGCGGATGAAATAGGACATCACGCCGCGCGATTTTCCCAACCCCAACATGGTTAACGCTCCATGCGCGATTGCAGCCGGCGCAGCATCCGGGCGGGGATTTTTTCGCGCTCAAGCTGGTCTAAAAGGCGCTGTTTGGCGGCCTGAGGCATCTTTGTGTTGGCTTTGACAAAGGCGCGTAGCTCCTCGCGGCGCTCAGGGGTCAGGCTGACCATCTCGGGGCCAGCCGGTGCGCCGTTTTGCGCGTCTTGCACCTTGACCTTGATGCCCGCCCCCAGCAGCGGCGAGCGCATCTGCACCACCTGTTGACCGGCAACGCCCGCCGCGCTGACGATCACATCATTGCCCTGCGTGCGCAGCAATTCTACCTTTTGCGCCCGCAAGCGCTGCTCCGGACCGACCAGAAGCACGCTCTGATTGGCATCCACAGCCGAGGCGGGCAGCAGAACCACGCCCTCCAGCCGGGGTTCGTCGATCTGCACGGTGACGAAATCGCCGGGTTTGAAGCCGCTGGCGCTGTCCAGACGGGCAAACAGCAAGCGCCCGGTTTTCCCCGCCCCCACCACCGCGCTTTCGCGCGAAAGATTGCCCTGCGCCACCATATCCACCCCAAACAAATCCATCGTCACCTTGACGCGGGCGGGCTGCAACGTGGCATCCGGGCCAAGCAGCCGGGCATATTGGCGGGTCGAAACCCGAAACGAGACCTCGAGCGCCGTGGCATCCACCAGCTGCGCCAGCCGCTCATTTCGCGCCACCAGCCCGCCCTGCACGGCGGAAACCGCGCTGAGCGTGCCGCTAAAGCCCGCATAAATGCTGGTATCGGCCAGATTGCGTTCGGCTTCGGAGAGGTTGATTTGCTGGCGGATCAGGCGGGTTTCGGCGCGGGTCAGGCGGGCTTCGGCGGTTTGCAGAGCCTGACGGCGCGACAGCACCGCCTGATTGGCAGCCGCAGCGGCCAGAGCGGCGGCCTCGATTGCCGTATCGGTGCCCACCCCGCGGGCTTTCAGGTCTTCTTGCCGCAACAGGGCTTGGGTGCGCAAATCGGCCTGCGCCTTGGCGGCGGCGACCTCATCTCGGGCCAACGTCAGGGCGCGTTTGGATTCGCTCAGCTCCGCCTTGGCTTCGGTCAGGTCGCCCTTGGCGCGTTCCAAAGCGGCCTGAGCAGTTTGCGGATCAATCCGCGCCAGCAGAGACCCCGCCTGCACCGCGCCGCCTTCGACAAATGCCGGATCCAGTGCGACAATCGTGCCCGCCGCAGCGGCGCGAATGTCCAAGGTGCGCTGGCTGCGGATTTCGCCAAAAGTGGTGATCTGTGGCACAAGGCTGGTGGGTTCGGCGGTTTTGACCTGCACCGAAAACACCCGCTCGCGATGTGGCCGCTGGCGGGATTTTTCCGCCCATTTGTCCTGAAGCGCCGACAGCACCACCTGCCCGCCCGCCGCCAGCAGGCCCAGTGTCAGGACCAGCAGGAACAAACCGATCAGGCTGCGTCGCAGGAATTTCATATGAATTCGGCCCTTTCCAGAAGTGAACAGATCAACCCGCGCGCCTGTCACAATGCAGGCCACGCGGTTGTTATACGCCGCGCCCGGCTATTTCCGTCGCAAATGTTCGTCCAGACGGGGGAAAATTTCGACAAAATTGCACGGGCCATTGCGGTAATCCAGCTGCACGGACAGGATTTCATCCCAAGCATCCTTGCACGCCCCGGTGCTGCCGGGCAGCGCAAACAGATAGGTGCCCTCTGCCACCCCGGCACAGGCCCGCGACTGCACCGCCGACATGCCGATTTTCGGCAGCGAGACCATGGTGAACAGGGTCGAAAACGCATCCATTTCCTTTTCGTAAACATCCCGGTGTGCCTCAACCGTCACATCGCGCCCGGTCAGCCCGGTGCCGCCGGTCGAGATCACCACATCCACCCCCTGATCCGCACACCATTTGCGCAGCTGGGCGGCGATCTGATCGCGCTCATCGGGCAAAATCGCGCGATCTGCCAGAATATGGCCGGCCTTTTCGATCCGATCAACCAGGGTCTGCCCGGATTTGTCATCCTTGAGCGTGCGGCTGTCGGAAACCGTCAACACCGCGATGCGAACCGGGATGAACTCTTTGGGGCGGGAGGGGCTGTGCGACATGAGGGATACTCCGAAGTTATGCAGGGTTGGCACCCTTTTAGGGCAATTCAGGCCGGCGCGGCATGTTCCAGATCAAACCGCCGGGTCATGCGGTGGCCAGAAGTTTGGATTTCAGCTCGAGCAAATCCGCCCAAGCCTCGCGTTTGAGATGGGGCGAGCGCAGCAGATAGGCCGGGTGAAACATTGGCAGGGCGGGGCGATCCTGCACCTGTTGCCAATGGCCGCGCAACCGGGTGATGCCCGCGCGCCCCAGCAGCGCCTGACAGGCGATATTGCCCATCAGAACGATCATATCCGGGTCAACCAGCGCGATATGGCGCTGCACAAAGGGCAGCATCATGGCGATTTCAGCCGGGTTGGGGTTGCGGTTATGCGGCGGGCGCCAGGGCAGGATATTGCTGATATAGACCGAAGTGCTGGGGTCCGGCCCCTCGCGCCCCAGATCAATCGCGGCCAGCATTTTGTCCAGCAACTGACCGGCCCTGCCGACAAAGGGGCGGCCAATGCGGTCTTCGTCACGGCCCGGAGCTTCGCCGATGATCATCAGCCGCGCCGCCGGGTTGCCATCGGCGAACACCAGATTGCGCGCCCCCTGTTTCAACTCGCAATGGGAAAAATCGGCCAGAGCCTGTTGCAGCGCGGGCAAATCATCCGCGGCACTGGCAGCAGCTTTGGCGGCCAGCACGGCATCGGCTTCCGAGGGCTCGGGCGGGTTGGCCCGCATGGGCTGGGGCACCGCCGGTTTGGGCCGGGCCGGGGGCGAAGCTGGCTGTTGCGGTTTGGCCTGCGCCTTGCCGCCGGGCATTTGCGCGGGCAGCTCATAGCGATTGATCGGGAGATCTCCGATCGCTTCATCGGCCCCCAGCTCAACCTGCCATTCCAGCAAATCCCTTGCCTGATCATATCCCAATACAGAATCCATAAGCGCAGCGTATTCCTCAAACCAGCCAAGGTAAATCCCTTGCCCCGCTTCCGGCGCTTTTCTATAAACCGAACAAACAAGGATGCTTGCCATGACATTTCACCAAAGACACCTGCTGGGGATCGATCCGCTTTCTGCCTCCGAAATCAACGCCATTCTGGATTTGGCCGACCAGTATGTCGATCTGAACCGGCATCAGGTCAAACATGGCGATGCGCTGGCGGGGCTGACCCAAATCAACATGTTTTTCGAAAACTCAACCCGCACTCAGGCTTCGTTTGAAATCGCCGGCCAACGGCTGGGGGCGGATGTGATGAATATGGCGATGCAGGCCTCGTCGATCAAAAAAGGCGAAACCCTGATCGACACCGCCCTGACCCTGAACGCGATGCACCCGGATATTCTGGTGGTGCGCCATCCGCATTCTGGTGCTGTCGATCTGTTGGCGCAAAAGGTCAACTGCGCGGTGCTGAACGCCGGGGACGGCACGCATGAGCATCCCACCCAAGCCCTGCTGGACGCGCTGACCATCCGGCGCGAAAAGGGCCGTCTGCAAGATCTGAATATCGCAATTTGCGGCGATATTGCGCATTCGCGGGTGGCGCGCTCAAACATCATCCTGTTGGGCAAGATGCGAAATCGGGTGCGGCTGATCGGGCCTCCGACCCTGATGCCTTCGCAAATTGCCGCGCTGGGGGTCGAGGTTTACGACGATATGCGCGCGGGGCTGAAGGATGTGGATGTGGTGATGATGCTGCGTTTGCAAAAAGAGCGGATGGATGGCGGGTTTATCCCCTCCAGCCGCGAATATTACCACCGCTTCGGGCTGGATGCGGAAAAGCTATCTTTTGCCAAAGACAATGCGATTGTGATGCATCCGGGGCCGATGAATCGCGGGGTCGAGATCGACGGCACGCTGGCCGATGACATCAACCGCTCGGTGATTCAGGAGCAGGTTGAAATGGGCGTGGCGGTGCGCATGGCAGCGATGGATTTGCTGGCGCGTAATTTGCGCAGCGTGGATGCTGATCCCGGAGTGATGGTGTGATGCGCAACAGTCCCCTTTGCCACCATTTTTCTTACCCCTTTCATAGTTCAAGAGCCCCAGCATGACCAACGCCCCTTTGGAAATCACCGCCGACCGCGCCGCTTATAACAAAGAACATCTGGTGTTGCTGATGATCGGAGCGGCGGGTATGTACTGGGTATTGTGGCTGATCGGCAACCCCTACCCCTGGACCGGGATTGTCGGGGCGGTTTTCGCAATTTTCATCCGCTGGTTTTATGTCGCCTCAGAAGCAATGTCGGTGGTGTGGCGGCTGAGCCCCACACATCTGAGCGGCCCGGCCGAGCGCTCGATTCCGCTGGCCGATATCGAAACCGTGCGCACTCTGTTTTCCGCCGTGCAGGTGGTCACAAGGCGCGGTGACAAATATATGATCAAATATCAGGCCGACAGCCAAGCCACGATGGACGCCATTTTAAAGGCACGGGCCAAGGCTCTGGCATGACCGATTTCAGCAAAAACAGCTGGGAGGGCATTCTGGAAGAGGGCGAAGAGCTGTTGTGGCAGGGCCGTCCCCGCACCGATATCGTGTTCCAGAAACGCCATATCCTGCCGGCAATTCTGGCGGTTGGCGTGGCCGGGTTGGGCATTATCTGGATTTTCTTTACCGGGCTTGGCAATGGCTATACCGTGGTCATGGGGGTATTTTTGCTGATCATCGCCGCGTTGCTGGGCTTTGGCCCGCCGGTGATGACGTCGATGATCCGCAAGGCCACCTGGTATTCGCTCAGCAACAAACGCGGCTTTATCGCCACCCATCGCCCACAGCTGGGGCGCAAGCTGGCCGCCTATCGGATCGACCCGGATTATCCGCTGCGCTATGATCACAAATCCCCCGGCACGATCATTTTCGCCACCGAAATCCGTCAGCCGGGCAATGCTGCCTATACCGTCAAGATCGGCTTTGAGCGCATTGATGACAGCGAAAAAGTCTACCAGATGCTGCGCGCCATCCAGCAGGCACATGGGGGGAAATGATGTCTGACAATGCCGCCCTACGCCCCGACATTGCCGCGTGTGTGTTTCCTGATGAGACCCTGTTATGGCAGGGCCAGCCGCAGGCGGGTTTGCGTTTTTTGCGCCATGACATCCGTAATGGCATCGTCTGGGCGGTGATTGCGGGGTGTTTGTTTTGGGTCTCTCTCAAGGTGGGGCATAGCACCCAACTGTTGCTGGCGGCGTTGGCCTTTGGGGTGTTTGCCGCCTATCTGGGCATCGGGCGCGCCGTTCTGCGCCGCGCCGGGCTGGCCCGCACCGCTTATGCGATCACCGATAAACGTGCGCTCAGCCTGCAATCCGGCCCGTTCGGAGTGCGCCGTCAGCAGAACATCCAGATCAGCCCCGACACACGGGCCGAGATTGACGGGGAGCAGGGTGATCGGCTTTCGTTCTGGCTGCATTCCGAAAATCCCGAGCCGCATTATGACGGGCGTGGCCTGCAATTCCTGCAACTGCAATCCGCGCAACAGGTGCTGCACGCTTTTGAGCAGGCCGCCCTGCAAACCGACTGACGCAATCCGGCTTTTGCCAGCCGAAATTTTCGGCTAAACCGACACATAACCATCACAACCCGATTTGGGGATCACCACATGACCGACCTGCATCTGATCAACGCCCGCCTGATTGACCCGGAAACCGGAGGCGATGAGATCGGGCATCTGACGGTTTCAGATGGGCGGATTGCGCAGATCTCTTATGACGCAGCGCCAAAGGGCGGGCAGCAGGTGGATTGCCTCGGCAAATGTCTGGCGCCGGGCATTGTTGATATCGGGGTCAAGGTCTGTGAGCCCGGCGAGCGCCACAAGGAAAGCTATCGCACCGCCGGCCGCGCCGCCGCCGCCGGGGGTGTCACCACCGCCATCACCCGCCCCGACACGCAGCCCGCCATTGACAGCCCCGAGGTTCTGGAGTTCGTCGCCCGCCGCGCCCGCGATGTGGCGCAGGTGAAAATGCTGCCCATGGCGGCCCTGACCAAGAAACGCGAGGGGCGCGAGATGGTCGAGGTCGGATTTTTGCAGGATGCCGGGGCCGTGGCCTTTACCGATTGCGATCATGTGGTGGAAAATACCAAAGTCTTTGCCCGCTGCCTGGCCTATACACGCAGCCTGAATGCTCTGGTCATTGCCCACCCGCAAGAGCTGATCTTATCCAAGGGCGCGGCGGTGACTTCGGGGCGGTTTGCGTCGATGCGCGGCCTGCCGGCGGTGTCGCCCATGGCCGAGCGGCTGGGGCTGGAGCGCGATCTGGCGTTGGTTGAAATGACCGGCGCACGTTATCACGCTGATAACCTGTCCAGCGCCTGCGCCCTGCCCGCCCTGCAACGGGCCAAACAGGCCGGGCTGGATGTAACCGCTGGGGCGTCGATCCATCATCTGACCCTGAACGAACTGGATGTGGGCGATTACCGCACCTTTTTCAAAGTCAAACCGCCCCTGCGCAGCGAATCCGACCGGCAGGCGCTGGTTGCCGCTGTGGCCAGCGGGCTGATTGATGTGATCTCGTCCATGCACACCCCGCAGGACGAAGAGAGCAAACGCCTGCCTTATCAAGAAGCCGCCTCGGGCGCGGTGGCGCTTGAGACCCTGCTGCCGGCGGCGATGCGGCTTTATCATGCGGGCGATCTGGATTTGCCGACGCTGTTTCGGGCGATGTCTCTGAACCCGGCCAAACGGCTGGGGCTGGATTGTGGCCGTCTGGCGGTCGGGGCGCCCGCCGATCTGGTGTGGTTTGACCCGGATGCGGCCTTTGTCATGGATCGTTTCGCGTTGCAGTCGAAATCGAAAAACACCCCGTTTGACGAACAGAACATGCAGGGCAAAGTGCTGGCCACCTATGTGGATGGCGTTGAAATCTACCGGAGGGAGGCGTGATGCCGGAAATCCTGAGCAATCCGCAAATGTTGGCGCTGGCGGCGTTGGCGGGGTATGTGCTGGGCTCGATCCCGTTTGGGCTGGTGATGGCCCGGCTTATGGGGCTGGGAGATCTGCGCCAGATCGGCTCGGGCAATATCGGGGCGACCAATGTGCTGCGCACCGGCAATAAAACCGCTGCCGCCGCGACCTTGCTGTTTGACGCGGCCAAGGGCGGGGTGGCGGTGCTGCTGGCCGGTTATTTCATCGGCTTGGACGCCGCCCAGATCGCCGGGGCGGCGGCGTTTTTGGGGCATTTGTTTCCAGTCTGGCTGGGCTTTGCCGGGGGCAAAGGGGTGGCGACCTTTCTGGGTATCCTGCTGGCGCTGAACTGGATGATCGGCCTGCTGGCTTGCCTCAGCTGGTTGGTAATGACGCTGATCTTTCGCATCTCGTCCCTGTCGGCCCTGACGGCGGCGGCGCTGACGCCGGTCTGGGCGGTGGTTCTGGGGCAAGACCAGATCCTGGCGCTGGTGATCGTGCTGGGCCTGCTGATTTATCTGCGCCACAGCGCCAATATCAAACGCTTGCTGAATGGGACTGAGCCAAAAATTGGCGGCAAGAAATAGGGCATTTAGGTCTGATCCCTTGAGCCTTGTGCAAAAGACCTTTGCACCCCCATCGTTCGAGACACCGAAACGAGGGCAGCGCCTACCGAGGAGCAGGCAAGCTTAGGAAGGTCTCGCATAATGCCGTGTAACGTCAAACACGCCGGGCGGGGCAGTTTGATCGGGTGCACCGTTTGGCAAAGGTCTTTTAGGAAAGCCTCACACCACTCCTTCTATTTCAACACCTTCCCCAGACGTTTTTTGATATTGGCCAGCGTGCCCTTGTAAACCGGCAAACCGCGCTTGAGCCACCCCTTGCCATTTGGTCCGCCCGCCATGCCTTCGGCGACATTCTGCAAGCCCGGAAACCCCTGCTGCTCGAGCGCGTCAAACACATAGCCAGAACGGTTGCCCGTGCGGCAAATCAGGGCAATGGGCTTGGCCGGGTAGGATTGGCGCAGCTTCACCAGAGACTCGACGAAATCAGGCGCGCTCATATCCAGCCCGATCGCACCCTGCCCGACTCCGGTCTGACGCCATTCCTGCGGCGTGCGGATATCCACCAGAATAATCTCACCGGCCTTGGCCTGCTGATACGCCTCGGGCGCACCAATAATTTGACTCATTTGCTCTACTCCGGTTCTAATGCTGTGGTTCATGTCGACTTGCTGCGTTTTATAGGTTGCGGTCCGAAGCATTGTAAAGTTTGAATACCAATAGCGGCGCAAACCAAGGCTGCCTTTTGCGCCGGTTGGCAGATGCAAAGATGACGGGAAGAAGAAGGAGGGAACGGGTTTGAAAATAGGAACACCCAAAGAGATTGTTGAGGGCGAAGCCCGGGTAGCGATGACGCCCGACAGCGCTGTGCTGCTACAAAAGCTGGGCTATGAGTGTCTGATCGAGGCCGGGGCAGGCAAGGCCGCCGGGTTCTCGGATCAGGCTTACAAAGATGTCGGGGTCGAAGTGATCCGGGGCGGCGCGGCGCTGTGGAAAGCGGCCGATGTGATCGCCAAGGTCCGTCCGCCCTCGCCCACCGAAACGCGGCGTTTGAGCAAGGGGAAAACGCTGATCTCGTTCTTTTTCCCCGGTCAGAACGAAGAGCTGATGGAACTGGCCAGATCGAAAAACGCCAATGTGATCGCCATGGATATGGTGCCGCGGATCAGCCGGGCTCAGAAAATGGATGCGCTTTCCTCCATGGCTAATATCGCTGGCTATCGCGCGGTGATCGAGGCCGGCAACAATTTTGGCCGTTTCTTTACCGGTCAGGTTACTGCGGCGGGCAAAGTGCCCCCGGCCAAGGTGCTGGTGGTGGGCGCTGGCGTGGCCGGTCTGGCCGCGATTGGCACCGCGACATCGCTGGGCGCGATCACCTATGCGTTTGACGTGCGCCCGGAAGTGGCCGAGCAGATCGAAAGTATGGGGGCCGAATTTGTGTTCCTGGATTTCAAAGAATCACAAACCGATGGCGCTGCCACCGGCGGCTATGCGGCCCCTTCCAGCCCCGAATTCCGCGAAAAGCAGCTCGAGAAATTCCGCGAGCTGGCCCCGGATATTGACATCGTGATCACCACGGCGCTGATCCCCGGCCGCCCGGCCCCCAAGCTGTGGCTTGAGGATATGGTCAAGCTGATGAAGCCCGGCTCGGTCGTGGTCGATCTGGCCGCTGAGCAAGGCGGCAACTGTGATCTGACCGTCAAGGACGAAAAGGTGATGTCGAAAAACGGCGTGTGCGTGATCGGCTACACCGATTTTGCCTCGCGGATGGCGGCGCAGAGCTCGACCCTTTATGCCAACAATGTCCGCCACATGATGGACGATCTGACCCCGGAAAAGGACGGTCAGGTTGTGCATGACATGGAAGATGACGTGATCCGCGGCGCCACCATTGCCTTTGAGGGCGATATCACTTTCCCGCCGCCTCCGCCCAAGGTGCAGGCGATTGCCGCGCAACCCAAAAAAGAAGCGCCCAAAGAGCCCACGGCAGAAGAAAAACGCGCCGCCGAGCTGGAGGCGTTCAAGGCCGCGACCCGCTCGCAGGTGGGGATGCTGGCGGTTGGCGGGGTGCTGATGCTGCTGATCGGGGCCTATGCGCCCAGCAGTTTCATGCAGCATTTCATCGTGTTCGCGCTGTCGTGTTTTGTCGGCTTTCAGGTGATCTGGAATGTCAGCCACGCCCTGCATACGCCGCTGATGGCCGTGACCAACGCCATTTCCGGCATCGTGATTCTGGGGGCGCTGCTGCAAATCGGCTCAAGCAACTGGCTGGTGGTCATTCTGGCCATGGTCTCGGTGCTGATTGCGACGATCAACATTGTGGGTGGTTTTCTGGTGACACGCCGGATGCTGGCCATGTTCCAGAAATCTTAAGCAGGGGGACGAATCATGAGTTTTGGTATTGTATCCGCAGCCTATATCGCAGCTGCAGTCTTGTTCATTCTGTCCCTCGGGGGGCTGAGCAATCAGGAAAGCGCCAAGCGCGCCGTCTGGTATGGCATTGTCGGCATGGCCATCGCGGTGCTGGCCACGATCTTTGGCCCGGGCATCGGTCACTACTTGTTGCTGCTGGTCGCTGTCGCGGCGGGCTCTTATGCCGGCTATTATGTGGCTGGCAAGGTCGAAATGACCGAAATGCCGCAGCTGGTGGCGGCACTGCACAGCTTCGTTGGGCTGGCCGCGGTGTTTATCGGCCTGAATGCCGAGCTTGAGCTGGGCACGGTGCAGACGCTGCTGGCCAATGGTGGCGACACCTCGGCGCTGGCCGGGTTTGCCAAGAAGCTGGCTTATAAATCATCGGTGGAAATCTCGATCCTCAAGGTTGAGGTGTTTTTGGGCATCTTTATCGGCTCGATCACCTTCACCGGTTCGGTCATTGCCTTTGGCAAGCTGGCGGGCAAGGTGAACGGGGCTTCGGTGAAACTGCCCGGCGGTCACTATCTGAACGCCACCGCGCTGGCGCTGTGTGTGATTTTGGGGCTGCTCTATTTCACCGGCTCGGGCATCTGGACCCTGCTGCTGATGATCCTGATTTCCGGCTTTATCGGCTGGCACCTGATCATGGGGATCGGCGGGGCGGATATGCCCGTGGTGGTGTCGATGCTCAACAGCTATTCCGGCTGGGCCGCGGCCGCGATCGGGTTTACGCTGGGCAATGATTTGCTGATCGTGACCGGGGCGCTGGTGGGCTCTTCAGGGGCGATTCTGAGCTATATCATGTGCAAGGCGATGAACCGCAAATTCGTCTCGGTGATTTTGGGCGGCTTTGGCGGGCCTTCCGGGCCACAGATGGAGGTCGAGGGCGAGCAGATCGCCATCGAGGCCGAAGCGGTAGCCGCCACTTTGGAAGAGGCCGACAGCGTGATCATCGTGCCCGGCTATGGTCTGGCGGTGGCGCAGGCACAACAGGCAGTTTCCGAGCTGACCAAGCGGTTGCGTGGCAAGGGCAAAGAGGTGCGTTTTGCCATCCATCCGGTGGCCGGACGTCTGCCGGGGCATATGAATGTGCTGCTGGCCGAAGCGCGGGTGCCTTATGACATCGTGCTGGAGATGGACGAGATCAATGATGATTTCCCGGAAACTGATGTGGCGATTGTGATTGGCTCAAACGATATCGTGAACCCGGCGGCGCAGGATGATCCCAACAGCCCGATCGCCGGGATGCCGGTGTTGGAGGTCTGGAAAGCCAAGCAGGTGTTTGTTTCCAAACGCGGCCAGGGCACCGGCTATTCCGGTATCGAAAACCCGCTGTTTTTCAAGGAAAACACCCGGATGTTCTATGGCGATGCCAAGGACAGCCTGAACAAGCTTTTGGGGTTGATCGACTGAAATAAGCCCTTGATCTAGAGCGCACTCTAACAGTTAAGGTTCCTGTGAATGCAATTCATGGGGGCCTTTTTTATGGCGGATCAGAGATGAAAATCGGTGAATTTTCCCGCAAAACCGGGCTTTCGGTTTATACGATCCGGTTCTATGAAAAAATCGGCCTGATCCCGGCCCCGCCGCGGGATGCGAGCGGGCATCGGGTTTATTCACAAGACAGCCTTGGCTGGGTGAATTTTCTGGAACAACTGAATGCTACCGGCATGAAACAGGCTGACCGGGTGTTTTATGCAAAGTTGCGGCAGCAAGGGGATTCCACGCTGACGCAGCGTCGCTGGATATTAGAGGCGCATTACAAAAAGATTTGCGCGGATCTGGAGCGATTGCAGCGAACCAGTCAGTTGATGCAGCGCAAAATAAGCCATTATCGAGAACTGGAAGCAAAGCAGGAGAGAAAAGATGACGGATGCTCTGGAGAAAGGCCGTAAATTACTGGCCGAAAACAACCCTGATCTGGAAGCCATATTGCACGACAGATATGATGACATCCTGCCTGGATTTTCCGAAAGCCTTGTGGAGTGGGCCTATGGCCGTCATTATAGTCGGCCGGGGCTTGATCTGAAAACCCGCCAGCTCTGCACCGTGGCGGCGTTGACCGCGCTGGGTGGGCAGACCGGCCCGCAGTTAAAGATCAACATCGAACACAGTTTGAAAGCCGGAGCCAGTCAGAGGGAAATTGTCGAGGCGATCTGGCAAATGGCGGTTTATGGCGGGATGCCAGCGGCAATCAATGGGCTGAATGCCGCCATAGAAGTTTTTGAAGAGACCTCTGCATGATGCCGCATAAGGTCAAGAACGCCGGGCTGCGCCTGCCTGGGTAGGCGCTTTTGTGGGGCATCGAAACCGGCACAGATTTTGTATAGATCACAACCCGTAACCAAGCGGAAAGGTCAATTGCGCCTGCTGGGGGGCAGGCAGGCGCAGCCCGGCCTATCGGCCGGGTGGGGCAGCCTTATGCAACGGTCTTTGAAGAACACAAGTTGAGCGTGGGTGAAGGGCCGATCTTGCCAATAAAAAAGCCGCCAGCCTCTAAGGCTGGCGGCTTTGAAATGTCTGATCAGTGCGCTTAACGCCCTCTGATCCGTGGGTCCAGCGCATCACGCAAGCCGTCACCGATATAGTTCACCGACAGCACTGTCAGCGAAATCGCCAAGCCGGGCCAGATCACACGCTCGGGGTTGAGTTGCAAAAAGTCGGTGGCGTCATACAGCAACCGCCCCCAGGTCGGGAAATCCGGCGGGAAGCCCAGCCCCAGAAAGGACAGCGCGCTTTCGGTGATGATCGCCGTGGCAATGCCCAAAGTCGCCGAAACCATGATCGGAGACAGCACATTGGGCAGAATATGACGCATGATCATCTTGAAATTCGAGGTGCCGATCGAGCGTGCTGACAGGATGAACTCGCGCTCTTTCAACGCCAGCACATCGCCACGCACGATCCGCGCGGTGGGCATCCAGCTGGTGATACCGATCGCCGAAACCATAAGAATAAAAATTCCCGTTTCGGTGCCGAATGTGGCTCTCAGAGGCTGGCTGAACAACATCACCATGACCAACAGTAGCGGCAGCAGTGGCAGTGCCAAAAACAGATCTGTCAGGCGCATCAGCAGCCCATCCAGCCGCTTGAAATACCCCGCAACCACACCAATCAGCGTGCCCAGAAACAGCGACAGCAGCATGGCCGTCATACCGACCGCAATCGAGATTTGCCCGCCCTGAATCATCCGGGCCAGCGTATCGCGCCCTAGCTGGTCGGTGCCCAGCGGGTGACCAAAGCTAGGCCCCTGATTGCGGGCGCGAATGTCAATCGTGCCCCCGTCATAGGGCCAGATGAACGGCCCCAAAATCACCGCAAGCACAAAGATCAAAAAGATGACGGAACTGATCATCGCGCCGCGGTGGCTTTTGAATTGGTCCCAAACATCCCACCACTGGGAACGGGGCGCTTTGCTGGGGGTAGAGGTGTCAGTCATAGCGGATCCTTGGGTCTAGAAGGCCGTACATAATATCGGCGATCAGGTTAAACAGCACGATCAGAATGGCAAACATGAAGGTCAGGGTCTGCACCATCGGCAGATCATTGGCCTGAATGGCGGTGATCAGCAACTGGCCGATGCCGTTGACCTTGAACACCTGTTCGGTGATGATCGCGCCGCCGAAAATCGCCGGCACGCCCAGCGCGATCACGGTCACAACCGGGATCATCGAGTTGCGCAGCACATGCACCATCACCACGACACGTTCATTCAGCCCTTTGGCCCGCGCCGTGCGCACATAGTCCTGGTTCAGATTGTCCAGCATCGACGCCCGCATGAACCGGCTGATCTGCGCCGTGGTTTGCAGCGCCAGCACCATCACCGGCATCACCATCTGTTTTAACTGCTGCACGAATGTTTCCCAGCTGTTGACCACCAGTGTGGTGTCATAAATCGAAGGGAACCAGCCCAGCAGCACCGAAAAGATCACGATCATCAGCACGCCTGAGAAAAACGGAGGCACCGAAAAGCCAACCATCGAAATGAACGTCCCGACCTGATCGAAAACAGAATACTGGCGATAGGCCGAATAGATACCGATCGGAATGGCAATGATCACCCCAACCACATAGGATAGGCCCACAACCCACAGCGTCTGAGGAATACGTTGAATGACGATATCCATCACCGGGCTGCGGCTCTGCCAGCTGATCACGCGCAATTTGCCCTCAGAGAAATCGGTGCCGATGAAATAGTCGACCATCACCTGAGGTTCGACCCAGAACACCTGCACCAGCCATTTCAGGTATTGAATATGCATCGGCTGCCCCAGCCCCAATGCTTCGCGCATTTTCTCTTTGACCTCTGGCGGCACCGTCAGGGGCACCTGAGCCATCGGATCTCCCGGAGCCAGTTTCAGCAGCAAAAAGATTACCAGAGAGATGAACAAAAGCGTCGGCACAGCCAGCAGCAAGCGTCGGATGGTATAAGTCAGCATCGGCGTCTCAATTTATATCTCGGGTCAGTCAGGACGGTGATCCGTGGCCCCGGATTGCGCTGGGGCCACGGCTTTGTTCGTTCAGCCTATCAGCTTATTTCACGCGATACCAGTCCGCAACGTTCCACAGCTCGGAATCCCATGTGTTCAGGATCACACCACCCAGACGGTTCGAGTGGGCCGAAACGCGACCGCGGTCAACCAATGGAATGATGACATATTCCTGCATCAGCATGTCGTTCAGACGCTTGGCCAGCTCGGCACGCTTATTGATGTCGCCGGTGGTGGCATATTCGGCCACGACAGCGTCATACTCTTCCGAGCAGAAGCGCGGCATGTTGTTGCCCTGCCACTGGTTTTCCGGTGTTGGAGCCTGCTTGCATTCCCAGTTGGCCATATAGCTTTCAGGATCAGTGCCGTCGAAGTTGTTGGCATACATTTCAACATCGGCAAAGAACTTCTGGAAAGTGTCAGGCGAACCTGGGTCCGACCCGAAGAACACCGAAGCGTTGATGTTGCGCAGCTCGGTTTCGACACCGATTTCCTGCCACCACTGCTTGATCAGCGCCTGGAAGTCCTGACGCACGGCGTTGGTCGAGGTCTGGAACAGCATCGACAGACGTACACCGTCTTTGGCACGGATACCGTCAGAGCCTCTGACCCAGCCGGCTTTGTCCAGCAGCGCGTTTGCGCCGTCAATGTCCTGAACCAGGCAGGCGTCATTGGCGGTCGAAGCGTAAATGGCCGGAGCCGGCAGCACGTTACAGGTTGGGCGGCCCGCTTTGCCGTAACCGATTTCAACCAGCAACTCGCGGTCGATGGCCATCGACAGCGCTTTGCGCACATTGATGTCGGTCAGGAAGGGGTGTGGGTGGGCTTTGGTGCCGCGCTCATCGCCCAGATCGGGGTTCACATCGGTCAGGTTGACCATGATACGCTCAACCAGAGTGCCGAAGGACGCCACAACCTGACCCTTGCCAGCAGCAGCCATGTTTGCGATCACTTCTGGCGACAGTTGCAGGTTCCAGGCGTAGTCATATTCGCCGGTTTCCAGCACCGAACGCCCCGCAGCGGTTGCATCGCCGCCACCTTTGAAGGTGACCGTAGCGAAGGCAGGTTTGTCCGCCTCGCGGTAGTTAGGGTTTGCAGCCAGCTGGATCACGTCATTGGGACGGAAATCAGTTACTGTGAATGGGCCGGTGCCGATGGGGTTAAAGTTGGCTTCGGTGCATTCGGGAGCTTTGGCACCCAGACACTCCGCAAACTGAGCCGCCTGAATGATGGGCGACTGGTTGCCGACGAAGGGGCCGTAAGGGAATGGCTTGGCCACGCCGAAATGCACGATCGCGGTCAGCGGATCAGGGGTTTCGACCGAGATTACATCGTTGAATTTCTCGGACTGTGCGCAACCGCCTTCGGGGTGGGTGCAGTATTCCCAAGTGAATTTCACATCAGCCGAGGTGAAATCAGAGCCGTCAGACCATTTAAGGCCGGGCTTCAGTTTCCAGGTCACGTTTTTCAGATCTTTGGACACGCCACCATTTTCGATTGTCGGCACGGTTTCAACCAGCCATGGCACCAGCGAGCCCTTTTCGTTGTAGCGCGCCAGAGGTTCAAGCACCAGCGAGGCCGCCTCCAGTTCTTTGGTGCCGCCAGACAGAAACGGGTTCATGATCGACGGAGCCTGCCAGTAAATGATGCTGACATTACCGTCCGAGCCACGCTCTGCCATGGCCGCCGGGGCCATTGCAAAGGCACAGGCTGCGCCCATTAGGATTGACTTTGCTTTCATATTATTCCTCCTTGAATAGTGTTGATGCTCTTTTAGATTGCACTCAACTTTGTGGATCAGCAGATGATTCCGCTGCGCCTTGCTCTTTTGGCTAATCAAACGACCAGCTAAAGGCAACATGCCAAACGACAGCTTTGCGGGTGCAAGGCCAATCGCGATGTTCTTTTTTAACTTGATAGTCCCCCGGTTGCCCGCCGATTTTGGCGGTTGGCTTTGTATCTTTGCTAACCTCAAACGTTAGCACGATTCTCCACGCGATCAATACCAAACTGCCTTATGCAGGGGGATTCATGGATATATCCGGTCACATTTCCCAACAGAGCCTTGACCTTATCCGATTCGCGCTTCACCCTGCGCCGTGACCTCTGAAACGGAGCGCATCATGGCTCAGACTTACACCGCACGACAAATTCTTGAAAAACTTGTGGCTTTTCCCACCGTCAGCGCACGATCGAACTTGCCGCTGATTGATTGGGTGCAGGACTATCTGGCCGGGCATGGGGTGCAATCGCACCGTGTCTATAACCCCGATAAAACCAAGGCCAGTCTCTATGCCAATATCGGCCCCGAGGTCGAAGGCGGCGTGATCCTGTCGGGTCATACCGATGTGGTACCGGTGGTCGGGCAAAATTGGGACACCGATCCGTTCACCCTGACGGAAAAAGACGGCAAGCTGTTTGGCCGTGGCACCTGCGATATGAAGGGCTTTGACGCGCTGGCGCTGGCCGCCGTGCCTTGGGCGCTGGAGCGTGGGGTGAAACGGCCCTTGCAGATCGCGCTGTCTTATGACGAAGAGGTTGGCTGCCTCGGTGCCCCGGATATGATCGCGGAAATGGCCCGCCACCTGCCACGCGCCGCCGCAGCGATTATTGGCGAGCCGTCGATGATGAAAACCGTCTGCGGCCACAAGGGAGGCTTTGGCATCCGCACCCATGTGCATGGCTTTGAGGTGCATTCCTCTTTGCCGCATCAGGGGGTCTCGGCGGTGATGGAGGCCGCCCGGCTGGTGGAATGGTGCAACCAGATAAATGCCGAAAACGCCTGCATGTGGGCACCATTCATGGCGGCACCGCCGATAACATCACCGCCAAGGATTGCGAATTCTCGGTGTTTTTCCGCTGCGTGCCGGGGGAAAGCGTTGCCATGTGGCGCAAGGCTTATCTGGAGAAAGTGGCTCAGGTTCAGGCCGGAATGCAGAAAATCCGCCCAGAGACCCACATTGAAACCACCCAAGTGTTCCAGTTGCCGGCGCTGAAACCGGAAACCGATGGTGCCGCCGAAGCGCTGGTGCGCAAGATCAGCGGTGATAACAGCCATAATGTCGTGGCCTATGGCACCGAGGCCGGGCAGTTTCAGGAGCAAGGCTATTCCGCCATCATCTGCGGCCCCGGCAGCATCGAACAGGCGCATCAGCCCAATGAATATATCGAAATCAGCCAGTTAGAGGCGGGCGAAGCCTTTTTGCGCCGCCTGGTTGACCATCTCAGCGAGGAATAACACCATGCCCATCAAAAACAGATTTTCCGAAATGCACGCCGAAATCACCGGCTGGCGACGCCACCTGCACGAAAACCCCGAGCTGCTGTTTGACACGCCCAAGACCTCTGCCTTTATCACCGAGCGGCTCAAGGAATTTGGCTGTGACGAGGTCGTCGGCGGCATTGGCCGCACCGGCGTTGTGGCAGTGATCAAGGGCAAAACCGACACGGCGGGCAAGGTGGTTGGCCTGCGGGCGGATTTTGACGCGCTGCCGATCCTCGAGGCTACGGGGCTGGAATATGCTTCGAAAACCCCCGGCTTGATGCACGCTTGCGGCCATGACGGGCATACGGCGATGTTGCTTGGGGCCGCGAAATATTTGGCCGAGACCCGCAATTTTGACGGCACCGCGGTGATGATCTTTCAGCCCGCCGAAGAAGGCGGCGGCGGCGGCAAGGAAATGGTCGATGACGGCATGATGGAGCGCTGGAACATTCAGGAAGTTTACGGAATGCACAACTGGCCGGGCGAAGAGCTGGGCAAATTCGCCATTCGCCCGGGTCCGTTTTTTGCCGCCACGGATACGTTTGAGATCGTGGTCAAAGGGCTGGGCGGCCATGCGGCCAAGCCCAATGTCTGCATTGACCCCACCGTGGTGGCCAGCCATATCGTTCTGGCGTTGCAAAGCATCGTGTCGCGCAATGTCGATCCGGTGAAACAGGCGGTGGTGTCGGTCACCAGTTTTGAAACCGCCAGCACTGCCTTTAACGTGATTCCGCCGCATGTCACTCTGCGCGGCACGGTGCGCACGCTGGAAGAAGAGGTGCGCAGCCAGATCAACGAACGTCTACCCCAACTGGCGCAGCTGACAGCCCAAGCTTATGGGGCCGAAGCCGAGGTGAACTATATTATGGGTTATCCAGCCACGGTGAACCATGAAACCGAAACCGCCTATGCTGCCGAGGTCGCGGCCAAAGTCGCGGGCGACTGCGATACCGATGCGGCTCTGGTGATGGGAGGCGAAGATTTCGCCTATATGCTGCAATCCCGCCCCGGGGCTTATATTCTGATGGGCAACGGCACCGAAGGCGCGATGGTACATCACCCCGAATATAACTTTAACGACGAAGCCATCCCAGCCGGGTGCAGCTTCTGGGCGGAAATGATCGAAAGCCGAATGCCGGCGAAATAGGGGCGGATCGCATGATGCCGGGGCGCATGGATTGCCCCCAAGCCCCGGCAAATCACCCCCAGCCAAGGGTGACCGTATTTTCATTCCTCCCCTACTCGCCGTCTGCCGTATTTTTGCCACAAAGAAACATCTAGCGGTTGCTTAAGGTCACCCTACTACATCTGCGATTTCACATTCAAAAAAACTTCAAACGCATTGAAATTAGGGTATTTTCTGAAAATCAGAGCTGTGCTAGGGTCAAGGAAATAATAATAAAGCTGACCGAAAAATCGGCAGCAAGAGGCAGATATAGGTGAGCGACGTGAAAACACGTCTGTGGCGGGTCATATGCAATCGAATGGTGTTGGCAGTTTTGTTCTGCCTGCTGGCCTTTGCGCCGTTCCAAGCCATTGCCGCCCCCTATGCCGCCTTTGTGATTGACGCCCGCGATGGCAAGGTGTTGCACGCCCGCAATGCCGATACCCGGCTGCATCCGGCCTCTCTGACCAAAATGATGACGCTCTATATCGCCTTCGAGGCCATCAAGCATGGCGAGATTTCGCTGGACACCAAGGTCAAGATTTCCAAAAACGCCGCGGCCGAGCCCTCGTCCAAACTGGGGCTGAAAGCCGGTCAGCGCATCAAGCTGCGCTATCTGATCCGCGCCACCGCGGTGAAATCGGCCAATGACGCCGCCACCGCGATTGGCGAAGCGATTGCAGGGTCGGAAGCGGCCTTTGCCCGGCGGATGAACCGCACGGCCAAGGCTCTTGGCATGACCCGCACCACATTTAAAAACATGTCTGGGCTGACTCAGGCCGGGCATTTGTCGACCGCCCGCGATATGACCAAGCTGGGGCGGCATCTGTTTTACGACCACCCGGAATATTACAACCTGTTTTCGCGCAAAACCGTTGATGCGGGGGTCAAAACCGTAACCCACACTAATAGCCGGTTTCTGAATTCTTATCGCGGGGCCGATGGCATCAAGACGGGCTATACCCGGGCGGCGGGTTTCAACCTTGTGGCTTCAGCCCGGCGTGGCAATGAGCGCATCATCGTCACCGTGTTTGGCGGGCGTTCCGTCGCCAGCCGTAATGCGCAGGTGACCAAGCTGATGGATCTGGGTTTTCGCCGTGCCCCCAGCCGGGTGCGGATCAGAAAGCCGGGCAAGCCGCGCTATAACCGGCCGGGTCCGAAATCCAGCCCCCCCGAAACAGTGGCGGTCGCATCGGCCCAAAAGCCGAAATTCGTGCCCGGCACCGCAGGCAAGACCATCCGGCTGCAACGGGCTGTCAAGGCCAGCCCGCGCCCTGCGCCGCGTCCGTTGGCCGACCCACCTGCCGAATTGCTGGTGGCAATGAAATCCGACATCGAAACCGCCGTAGAGCTGGCCGAACAAAGCATCAAGAGCGAACAGGCCAGCACCCCGACTGCGGTCAGTGTGGCTCCGGTGGCGGTGGCAACCGCGCCTGCCCCGCGCCCTGCGGTGCTGACCACCACGGCGATCACCAGCAGCCCGGCCGCAGCTCAGGAACCGGTTGTGGTCACGCGGTTGTCTACTTCGGGCGGGCGTTTGTGGGGGGTGAATGTGGGCAGCTATGCTTCGCATCATCAGGCCGAGCGCGTGTTGCTGAAAACCGCTTTGACGGAAATGACCACGCTGGATGGGGCATTGCGCAAGGTGGTGCGCCGCAAGACCGGGTTTGATGCCAATTTCGTTGGGATGACCAAACAAACCGCCGCGCTGGCCTGTCGTCGCCTGCAAGCGCGCAACATTACCTGCAAGCCGCTGGGGCCAATCTAGGGCAGAAATCGATAAATCTGAATCAAAATTCGCTGCCTCTCAATCAGCATCTTGCTGATTTCGAACGCAAATTTTGATGCTTAATATTTCAATTTAAATCGATTTCGCTCTAAGGGCGCGGTTTATCGTCCCATTCGCCGCTCAGGATGCGCTGCGAATCCCCCTCCGGGTCGTCATATTGATGGCTGCGCATCGACCACAAAAAGGCCAACAGCCCCAAACCGCCCAAAAACAGCGAAACAGGTATCAAAAAGGCGATGATTTCCAAGCCAGCCTCCTAGCGCAGGCGCAATGCGTTCAGCGATACTGTAATGGACGAGGCTGACATTGCCAAGGCCGCCATCAGCGGGGTGGCAAAGCCCATCAGCGCAATCGGGATGGCGATCATGTTATAGCCCGCTGCAATGGTAAAGTTTTCCTTGATCCGCCGCGTTGCCCTTTGCGCGATCTGTGTTGCTTCGGACACCGGTTGCAGGTCAGAGCCCAGCAGCACGATATCAGACGCCACCCGCGCCGCATCCAGCGCCGAAGCTGGCGAGATCGACACATGCGCAGCCGCCAAAGCGGCGGTGTCGTTCAACCCGTCCCCGACCATCAAAACCCGCGCGCCATTTTGCGAGATTGTCTGAATGTGGTCGGATTTATCCTGTGGCAGCGCCTGCGCCGTCCAGTTGTCAAAACCCAGACGCTTGGCCAGGCGCTCAACCGCGCCGGGATTGTCGCCAGACAGCAGATGCAGCGCCATGCCCTGCGCTTTGAGCCCGGCAACCAGCTGGGCCGCGCCCTCGCGCAGGCGGTCGGCAAAGACAAATTCCCGCACCACGCCATCGCCGATTTTCAGATAGGTGGCGGTGTTTTCACTGACTTCGCCCCCCACCCAGCTGGCACGCCCCAGCCGCACTGTCTGAGACCCCATCTGCGCCTGCACCCCATAGCCGGGCACCTCTTGCAGGTTGGTCAAGCTGGCGGGTTTGATGCCGGCCTCGGTGGCGGATACGGTCAGGGATACCGCCAGCGGATGCGACGAACCCTGCGCCAGCGCCAGCGCCACCTGCAAATCGCGGGGTTTGAAATCGGCCAGGTTCGTCAACTCGGGTGTGCCTTGGGTCAGGGTGCCGGTTTTGTCGAACACCACGGTATCGACTTCGGCCAGACGCTCCAGCGCAGTGGCGCTTTTGATCAGCATCCCACGGCGAAACATCCGCCCCGAAGCTGCCGTGGTCACCGCTGGCACCGCCAGCCCCAGCGCACAGGGGCAGGTGATGATCAGCACCGCCACGGCAATGTTCAGCGACAGGCGCAAATCGCCGCCGCTGGCCGTCATCCAGCCCAGAAAGGCAAGAAACGATAGAAAATGCACGCCCGGCGCATAAATCGCGGCGGCTTTGTCGGCCAAAGAAGTATAGCGGTTTTTCGAGCTTTCCGCCGTGGCCACCAGATCGGCCAGACGGTGCAACGATGTATCCCGCCCGGCGGCGGTTACCCGCAAGGTTAACGGCCCAGTCAGGTTGATTTCACCGGCACTAACCACGCTTTCGGGGCCGGCAAAAACCGGCACGGTTTCACCCGTCAGCAGGGATCGGTCCAGCTCACTATTACCCTCAACCACGACACCATCCACCGGCATACGCCCGCCGGGTTTGACCCTGACCAGATCGCCCACCACCAAATCTGCAATCGGCACGGTTTCGCCCTTGCCGTCGATGAGGCGTTCGGCCCGGGGGACTTCGAGCGCAGCCAGTTCCTCGGCAGCAGAGCGGGCAATGGCCCGGGTTCGGTGATCCAGATAGCGCCCGGCCAGCAAGAAAAAGGTCAGTGACAGGGCGGCGTCGAAATAGGCGTGCTGTCCGCCCTGAGCGACTTCGTAAAGCGACATCAGGCTGGCGAGCAAAATCGCCAGCGAAATCGGCACATCCATATTCAGATGCCCCACCCGCAACACCGACCAGGCGTTTTTGAAGAAAGGCTGGGCGGAAAACACGATGGCAGGCAGCGCGATGATGGCTGAAATCCAGTGCAGCAAGTCGCGGGTGGCATCCTGAGCGCCGCCCCAGACCGCAACCGACAGCATCATTACATTCATCATCGCAAAACCGGCCACCGCCAGACGCATCAGCAATTCGCGACCGCGCTTGTCGGTTTGGGTGGCCATCAGGGTGCCAGTGTCCAGCTCATGCGCTTCATAACCGACCCGGGACAGCGCCATGATCATATCTTCGGCGGTGATGTCGGGATCGGCCTCAATGCTGACGCGCTTCAGGGTCAGATTAACGCGGGCGCTATGCACCCCGGCATAGCCCGATAGGGTGCGTTCGACCGTTGAAATACACGCCGCGCAGTGGATGGTAGGCAGAGACAGCATGATGCGAGCCTCGGTCACTTCGTTCATCCGGGCGAGCTCTTCGGCCGAAGGGGCCACGGCGCAAGCCGGGCAAGCATTGATCTGGGCGCACATCTGCTGTTACCCGTCTACATAAAAATCCAGCCGCTGTTTGAACAGCGTGCCATCCAGCGCGGTGATGCGCAGGCGCAGGTTCCACTGCCCTTCGGCCAACGCCAGCGGCGCGACAAATTTGCCGCTCCGCTGCTGGAATTCAGGCACCAGATCATCACGCACATGGGTCGGGCGGGTGACGATGGCACTCAGTTTGGCCACCGTTGCCGGCTGGCCGGCCTCGTCCAGAACCCTCACCTGCAGTTTTTCATCCGCATATGAGACATCAACATGCCAACCCAATGCCATCTGCGCCTTGCGCTCCTTATCGAAGCTCTGGCTGGCGACATAGCTGTTTTTCACCTCAAGCCCGGGGAAGGTGCTGATCGCCCAATAGGCCATGGCGAAGTTCACGGCAACGATCACTCCGAAAAAGCCCACAAACATGAGCAACACCTTGCGCCCGGTTATCGGTTTGGACATTTAGCGCCCCCTTCCGTTAAATACGGTGCTGGCCGAGGACGTTTCCTGACTGGTGGTATCTTCGACTTGCATCGTAAAATCTGTCCGCGCCGATTTGGCAGCTTTGCTGCGTTTGGGCGCGGTGACGTAAACCCGTTGTAGCAGAGTTTTATCCGAAGGGACAATCACGCTTTCACCCTCCTGACCTTCCAGCCGGAAGGACAGGGTATCGTCGGAAATCGTGAATTTAAATGTGCGATCATCGCCATGTTTGTTGCGCAGACGCACATTATAGGTGTTACGGATCGTGCCATCGGACAGGGTGACGAATTGCGGGTTACGCACCGGGGCGACCGTCATGTCAATATCCGGGCGAATCAGCAGCGCCACCAGCAGGCCAACCCCAATGGCCGACCACAGGGTCGTATACATGATTGTGCGAGGTCTGAAAATGTGACGCCAAACCGGGCGCGGCGGCTGGCCGGATACTTCGCGGCCTTCGTCAGAAAAGGCCAGATAGTCAATCAAACCGCGAGGCTTGCCAACCTTTTCCATCATTTCGTCGCAGGCATCAATGCACAGCGCACAGGTGATGCATTCCAGCTGCGGCCCGTTGCGGATGTCGATCCCGGTGGGGCAAACATTGACACAAGCGCGACAATCAATGCAATCGCCCAGCTCATCTTGTGGTGCACCACGTTTGCGTCTGCGTCCACGGGGCTCGCCCCGCCAGTGGCGATAGCCCACCAGCAGCGTATCTTCATCCATCATCGCCGACTGGATGCGTGGCCAGGGGCACATATAAATGCAGATTTGTTCACGGGCAAAGCCGCCAAACAGCACTGTCATAACCGTCATGATCAGCACGGTAGGATAAGCAATCGGATGGGCATTGCCTGTCACCAGATCGACAAACAAGGTCGGCGCATCGGCAAAGTAGAATACCCAAGCTCCACCCGTGGCCAAACCGATCAGCAGCCAAACGAACCATTTAAACAGCCGCAAGCGCCATTTTTTCGCGTCCCATTTCGATTTCCAGAGCCGCACACGGGCGTTTCTGTCGCCCTCAATCCAGCGCTCGGTCAGGATGAACAAATCGGTCCAGACGGTTTGCGGGCAGGCATAGCCGCACCAGACCCGGCCCAGCGCCGAGGTAAACAGAAACAGCCCCAGCCCGGCCATGATCAGCAAACCGGCGATAAAGTAAAACTCGTGCGGCCAGATTTCGATCATGAAGAAAAAGAAACGGCGACCGGCCAGATCAATCAGAATGGCCTGATCCGGCAGATTAGGGCCGCGATCCCAGCGCAGCCATGGGCCGATATAATATACCCCCAAAGCAACGATCAAAATCCCCCACTTCAGTTGGCGGAATTTACCCTTTACTTTTTTGGGGAAAACGGGTTCTCGGGCGGCGTATAGTTTTGGTGTTTTTTGTTCAGTGTTGCTCACGGGATCAACTCCAATCCTCGCTGGCTAGTTCAGCGTTTTCATTCAAAGATTCCCAACCGTGGAATCACAACGGGCAATTTATGCGAGCGCGGTTTTCACCACCATGCGACCAAGCGTAACATGCAATTGGCAACAAAACATGAATACAGCTGCTGGCATATTCACGACAGAAACAGAAAACACCGGCCCCCAAAGAAATGCGCAAACAGGATGGGGCACCGGTGTTATTTTTCCAAAGGCCGGCTTGGCCTTTGGGTATTAGGTTTTACTCACCCCCACCAAGCTGGTGAACATAAGTTGCGACAGCGCGGATATCCGATTCAGACAGGCGCGCCGACCAATTTGGCATCACACCGAAGCGCGCATAGGTGACGGTTTCGCGAATGGTATCTTCGTCGCCCCCATACAGCCAGATCGCATCGGTCAGGTTTGGCGCACCCTGATCGCGGTCGCCTTTGCCGTCCTCTCCGTGGCAAGAGGTGCAGTTATCGGCAAAAATAACCGCGCCCGCCTCAGCCTTGGCTGGATCATGGTCTTCGTCGGCAATTTTCAGGACATACTGAACCACCTGATCAATCTCTTCGGGCTCAAGATAGTCATCGCCGAAGGCCGGCATTTCCGAGAAACGCGCATCTTCGCTTTCGGTGTTACGAACTCCATGGGTAACCGTGTAGTGGATCGACTCGATATCACCGCCCCACAGCCAGTCATCATCCGCCAGATTCGGGAAACCTTTGGCACCTGCCGCACCCGAGCCGTGGCACTGTGCGCACCAAGTCTGGAAAATCGCAGCACCGGCATTCTTAGCATAGCTGTTCAGCTCGGGGGTTGAGGCGATCTCGGTCAGCTCGGCCGCGGCCAGCTTGCCCTCGATTTCAGCATTGCGGGCATCCACGGCAGCGATTTCCTCTGCCACGTCAGCGCGCGTTGACCAGCCCATCAAACCAGGGAACGCTCCGTTGATCATAGGCCATGACGGATAAGCAATTGAATATCCAACACCCCAGATGATCGTTGCATAAAGGACCATCAGCCACCAGCGCGGCAAGGGGTTGTTGTATTCCTCGATCCCATCCCAAGAATGGCCGGTTGTTTCAACCTGATCTTTCTTCTCTTGCTGCTTGTTTGGTTTATCACTCATGGCTGCGCCTCCTTCGTGGACTCTGCCAAGGCAGGTTTGTCTTCGTTGCGAAACGGGGTATCGGCGATGAAATCATGCACCTTGCGGCTGCCTGGGCGAAACGCCCAGACAACAACGCCAAGGAAGAACAGAAAGATCGCCAGCATTCCCCAACTATCAGCAAATTGCCGTAGAATAGAATATGTATCCATAATTCCCTCCTAGCGGCTGGCGTCCGGGGTGAAGGTGTCAAAGTCCACCAGAGTCCCCAGCATTTGCAGATACGCAATCAGCGCGTCCATTTCGGAAATACCCTCTTTGCCGTCAAAGTTGGCCACCTGCGCCTTGGGATAGCGCGCCAGCAGACCATCAAGATCGGCCTCGGGATCGGTTTGTGCCACGAAGTCATCAGCCGCATTGGCCATCATCTCATCCGTGTACGGCACCCCAACCATCTTGTGCGTCTTGAGCAGATCGGTGATGTAGGTCGGCTCAATCATTCTGTTGGTCAGGTAGCCATATTTCGGCATGATCGAAACCGGTACCACCGATTGAGGGTTTTTCAGGTGTCCAAGGTGCCATTCATTCGAATAGCGCCCACCCACCCGGGCCAGATCAGGCCCGGTGCGTTTTGACCCCCACTGGAACGGATGATCATATTGCGATTCCGCCGCCAGCGAGTAATGGCCGTAACGCTCGACCTCATCCCGCAAAGGCCGGATCATCTGACTGTGGCAGACATAGCACCCTTCACGGACATAGATGTCGCGCCCGGTCAGCTCGAGGGGTGAATATGGTCTCACCCCCTCGACCTTTTCGATGGTGTTTTGCAGCCAGAACAGAGGAGCGATCTCAATCAATCCACCGATCGTCACAACCAGAAAGCTGAAGATCAGCAGAACGGTCGCACTTTTCTCAACAACTTCGTGTTTGTTCAGTAAAGACATATCTGATCCCTCCCTTTACTCTGCTGGAACTGCTGCTTTGGCGTCGGCTTTGACCTCGCCTTTTGCAACAGTGGCCCACAGGTTATAGCACATGATAAGCGCCCCGGTCAGATACAGACCACCGCCAACGGCACGCGCTACGTTCATCGGGAATTTCGCGGCAACCGTATCAGCGAACGAGTTCACAAGGAAACCGTTTGCGTCAACTTCGCGCCACATCAGACCTTCCATGATGCCCGATACCCAAAGGGCAGCGGCATATAGGACGATACCAATCGTCGCCAACCAGAAGTGATAGCTGACCAGCCGCTTCGAATACAGCCCTGTGCGATTCCACAGCGCAGGCACCAGATAGTAAAGCGCCCCGAAGGTGATCATACCATTCCAGCCCAGCGCACCGGAATGCACATGGCCAATGGTCCAGTCAGTGTAGTGAGACAGCGAGTTCACCGCACGGATCGACATCATCGGGCCTTCGAAGGTGGACATGCCGTAGAAACCAACCGACACCACCATCATGCGGATCACCGGATCGGTACGCAGCTTGTCCCAAGCCCCAGACAAAGTCATCAGGCCGTTGATCATACCACCCCAGGATGGCATCCACAGGATGATCGACATCACCATACCCAGCGTCCCGGCCCAGTCAGGCAGAGCCGTATAGTGCAGGTGGTGTGGACCCGCCCAGATATACAGGAAGATCAGCGCCCAGAAGTGGATGATCGACAGCTTGTAGGAGAACACCGGACGTTCGGCCTGTTTGGGAACAAAGTAATACATCATCCCCAGGAAGCCCGCCGTCAGGAAAAAGCCCACGGCGTTGTGACCATACCACCACTGGGTCATCGCATCCTGCACGCCAGAGAACAGCGCAACAGATTTCGAGCCAAAGATGGAAACCGGCACCGACATGTTGTTCACCAAATGCAGCATGGCAACGGTGACGATGAAGCTGAGGAAGAACCAGTTCGCAACATAGATGTGCTTCTCTTTGCGCTTATATAGTGTGCCCATAAAGACAATCAGATAAGCGACCCAGACGATGGTCAACCACAGGTCGATATACCATTCGGGCTCGGCATATTCACGGGATTGGGTGACACCCAGAACATAACCGGTCGCCGCCAGGATGATGAACAGGTTGTAGCCCCAGAATACGAACCATGCCAGACGGCCGCCAAACAGACGGGCCGCACAGGTGCGTTGCACAACGTAAAACGAGGTTGCGATCAACCCGTTCCCGCCAAATGCAAAAATAACCGCAGAGGTATGCAGCGGCCGCAAGCGACCAAAATTCATATAACCCTGCGCCCACTCAAAGTTGAGCTCCGGGAAGGCCAGCTGAGAGGCCACGAAAACCCCGGCCAAAAACCCAACAACCCCCCAAAATGCGGTGGCAATGACACCGGCCCGCACGACACCGTCCATATAGGTGTTCTGGTCCGGCTTTGGTTTGCCAATTCCGCGCATTGTCACGACGAAATAAATCGCCGCAGCGACCATGAAAATGATCGCATGCACCTGAAAGGCAAAATCCCTCGCGTAATTGGCCATTATTGCGGCACCCACCACAACAATACCGATCACTATCAGTTTAATATAGTCTAGCATGTTTCGTCCCTTCGCTTCATAGCCTCAACGCACGCAGTTACGCCCGGTTGCTTTGTGACTAGATGACGTATGTAATCCCGTTCTTACAATCTACCTTGACCTAGATCAACATGAACTGGGTTAACATGCCCTAAATTAGGTGGTGTTTTTCCCACCGAATAACAAGGCAGGCTGAAAAATAGTTGTGACCCTTGGTAAAGAGATCACCAAGACCAGCCGAAACTGTGCATGGAGGTTTGCAGATATGGCGTATAAATCATTACTGACAGTGCTGACAGATACGGAAATCGCCAAAGCCGCGTTGGATAAAGCCATCGACGTAGCGCAAAAGGAGGAGGCACATCTGGATGTGGTTTGCCTTGGGGTGGACCGCACTCAGACCGGGTATTATTACACCGGGGCCGGGGTGGTGTTTCAGCAGGAAGTGATTGAAAAGGCTAAAAAAGAGGCCGAAGAAGCCGAGGCATATGCCAATGGTGTTCTGCAAAACTCGGGCCTTCAGTTCAGCATTGAGAAAGCGGTGGCGCAGCTGGCCGGGTTGGGGCGGGTTGTGTCTCATAAGGCGCGGTTCAGCGATCTGGTGATTCTGCCCCGGCCCTATGGCAAAACCCATGGACAGGAGCAGGAAATCATCCTCGAAGCCGCCCTGTTCGAGGGCAGCGCCCCGACCCTGATCACCTCGACCGAGGCCAGCCTGAACACTGAGGGGCTGCGGGTAATTGTCGCATGGAATGAAAGCCTTGAGGCCATGGCCGCAATCCGCGCCGCGCTGCCGATGCTGCAGGCGGCCGAATCTGTCAATATCGCCATCATTGACCCGCCACAGCACGGGCCGGATCGCTCGGATCCGGGCGGGGCGTTGTCGCAGATGCTGGCACGCCATGGGGTCAAGACTGAAATCAGCATTCTGGCGAAAACCATGCCAAAGGTGTCGGATGTTTTGCTGCGCCATGCCCGTGATATTGATGCGGATATGCTGGTGATGGGCGCTTATGGGCATTCGCGTTTCCGCGAGGCGATTTTGGGCGGTGCCACCCGCAACATGTTGGAAAGCGCCAACATTCCGGTGTTTATGGCCCGTTAGGGGATTAGCAGATCCCGGTAACATCATCCCCGGATTCAACCACCAGACGGTGATAGTCGGGGATGGTGATGCGGCGTTTGCCTTCGATCTGGATGATGCCTTCTTTGCGCAGCTTCGAAATCTGCCGGCTGACGGTTTCCAGCGTCAGCCCCAGATAATCGGCCATCGCCACCCGGGTTAAAGGCAAATCAAACACAATCGGCCCGTTCAACATGTTTTCTACCGCCTTGCGGTTACGGCGGGCGATGATGGCGATCAGGCTGGCGATTTTCTCACGCGCGGTTTTGCGGCCCAGCAGCAGCATCCATTCACGCGCCGCGTCCAGTTCATTCAACGTGATCTCAAGCAACCGCTGCGCAATATGCGGGGTTTCGGTGATCAGCCTTTCAAACGGTTTCTTGCGAAAACAGCACATCACCAGATCGGTGGTGGCCACCACGTCATAAGGGGCGCGTTCACGGCCCGGATGGCCCAGGAAATCATTTTCCAACAGCAGGCCCACCATCTGGGTGCGCCCGTCTTCCATGGTCTGGCTCATAGCCGCAACCCCAGAGGCAATCGAGCCGACAAAATCCATTCGATCCCCGGCCCAGACCACATTCTGCCCGGCTTCATAGCTGCGAAAGAACTTCATCGCGCTCAGAATCTCCAGCTCGTCATCCCCGCATTTGGCGCATAGGGTGTTATGACGAATCGTGCAACTTGCGCACTCTTTGGCGGTAAACGGTTGTATATCCATAAAGGGGTCGCGCCTGGTCGTTTCTCAAATCTTGATCATTGCGATCTGTCCTGTTCCCGGCTAAGCATAGTCGAATGACAGGACAATCACAACTGGCGCGCCTTGGTTTATTTGACGCCCGCGTGCCGCGCTATACCAGCTACCCGACTGCGCCGCAGTTTTCGGCTGACATCACTTCTTCACACTTCAGCCGCTGGGTTCAGGCCATCCCTGCGGGCTCTGAGGTTTCGCTCTATCTTCATGTGCCATTTTGCCGGCATCTGTGCTGGTTTTGCGCCTGCCGCACACAGGGCACGCAATCGGTTGATCCGGTGCGGATTTATCTGGAAACCCTGAAGGACGAGCTGAAACTGCTGCAAAACATCCTGCCGGATGGGCTGAGCCTATCGCGTTTGCATTGGGGGGGCGGCACACCGACCCTGATGACCGCGGATATGATCTCGGAACTGGCCGAGGCGGTGTTTGAGGTGGTTCCGATGGCCCCCGGGGGCGAGTTTTCGGTTGAAATTGATCCCAATGAGATCGACGAATCCCGTTCCGCAGCTTTGGCGGCGGCGGGGATGAACCGAGCTTCGATCGGGGTGCAGGATTTTGATCCTGGGATTCAAAAGACCATCGGCCGCATTCAGGGCTATGAGCTGACCAAACAGGCGGCGGATATGATTCGCTCTTATGGAGTGAAGTCGCTGAATGCGGATATTCTCTATGGCCTGCCGCACCAGACCGATCAGAAGATCCGCGAAAGTGTTGAGAAACTGCTGGCGCTGTCGCCGGATAGGGTGGCGCTTTATGGATATGCGCATGTGCCCTGGATGGCCAAGCGGCAAAAGCTGATCCCAGAGGAGGCCCTGCCCGCCGCGCTGGCCCGTCTGGCTCTGTTTGATACCGCCCGCGAGATGTTTCTGAAAGATGGCTATGTCGAGATCGGCATCGACCATTTCGCCAAGCCCACGGACGGGCTGGCGATTGCCCAACGCAGCGGCCATTTGCGGCGCAATTTTCAGGGCTATACCGATGACACTTCGGCGGCACTGATCGGGCTGGGGGCGTCTTCGATTTCGAAGTTTCCACAAGGGTTTGCGCAGATGGCCTCGGCGACGTCGGTTTATACCAAAGCCGTTCGGGCGGGGGAATTTGCCACCTGCCGGGGGCATGAATTTGTCGGCGATGATCTGCTACGAGCACGGTTGATCGAGGCGGTGATGTGCGATTTTCGCATTGATACCAATGAGATACTGGACCGTTTCGACATTTCCCGCGCCGATCTGGAGGCGATGTATCAGCAAGCCGCCGATGCGTTTGAAGGCCTGCCGCAGATTGATGCCGATGGGTTTTCGATCCCCGAAGCGGCCCGACCGCTGACCCGGATGATCGCCCGCAGCTTTGATGCCTATGATCTGTCCAAGGCCGGGCATAGCTCGGCGGTGTGATTGGGGAAAAGAGAACGGCTTTGCGCGATTGGCAAAGCCGTTACAGAGCTTCGCTAAGAAGCGTCAATCATTGATGTCGTGTTCCTTGCTCCAGGTCTTGACCTTTTCCAGCCGCACCCCGAACACAAAACGCAATGCCAGCCATGCCAGCAATGAAATGACGGCAAACACCAACAGGATCACCGGCAGGCTGAGCGTGGTCAGTGCGCCGAAAAACATCAACCCGCCGACACAAAACGCGCCAATGGCAAAGCCCAGGAAAATATAGGCCGGGCTGATGATTTCAAGGATGGCCAGCACCAAAGCTGCGGCCATCCATGCCCACCACATTGCCCAGATCATGGCTTGCCCTTGAGCATTTTGAACGCATCGCCAAACGCATCGACGATGTTAGAGGGCAACAGCACCGTCTGCTTGCCCGAGCCCTTGGCGACTTCAGCCATCGCTTCGACCTGCTTCAGAGCCACCTGATACTGCGCCGCCTCGATCCCGTTTTCACGGATCGCCTTGGCCACGACTTCGGTGGCGTAGGCTTCGGCATCGGCGGTTATACGGCGGGCTTTGGCCTCTTGCTCGGCGGCGTAAAGCTCGGCCTCGGCATTCAGCTCAACCGCGCGCTTGGTGCCCTCGGCTTCGGTCACCTGCGCACGGCGCGCCCGTTCGGCGTTCAGCTGTTGCAACATGGCGTCACGAGTCGCCTGATCCAGATTGACGTCCAGAATTTCGGCCCGGGTGACCTCAATCCCCCAATCATCCACCGCATCGGCGATTTGCTGTTTGATTCGGGTGATCAATTGCTGACGGTTCGACTGGACCTCGTCCAGCTCCATCTCACCAATGCCCGAGCGCACGATCCCCGCCACCGTGGTGGCAATCGCCGCATCGACATCGCGAATGCGGTAAACCGTCTTTTCCGGCTCCAAAATCCGGTAAAACACGCTGGTTTCCACCTGCACCAGCACGTTATCGGCGGTGATCGCATCCTGTTGCGCCGTAGGCAGCTGACGTTCCAAAATCGAAACCCGGTGCTGAACCCGGTCCAGAAACGGCACGATGAAATTGATGCCCGGAGACAGCACCGAGCGCAGCTTGCCAAAGCGCTCGACCACATGCTTTTCCGATTGCGGCACAATACGGATGCCTTTCAAAATGACGACAATAATAAACAGGCCCAGCAGCAAATATACCAGACCGCCACCAAACAGCTGTTCTAAAACATCTTCGATACCCATGGGACGATTCCTTTGATAACCATTGCCTAAAGGTATGGTTTGCCTGACAAATTAAATCAAGTGCCTGGAACGCCGCAGCGCAGAATCCCAAAGGATGATCAGCCACAAAAGGAATGGCCCGGAGCTTGCCTCAACTGTTGAGAAAAACCCCGGGCCACCCCCCGTTTAACCATTTATCGGGTTGATCGCGAAATCAGAATTTGGCGATCACGTTAAGGAATACTCCTCGGCCCTTGTAGTCGATATTTGCCAGATCATCCGAAACCTTGCCCCATTCATAGCCGATCCCGGCCTTCACATTATTGCCGAAGTGGCGATAGATGCCGATCAACGCACCGGTTTCACGATCGTGGGTCTGTTCGGTGTAAAGCATACGCCCTTCCGCCATCAGATCCCATTTGTGGACCACATGCCAATCCAGCCGCACAATCCCCAGATGCGCTGTCGAGTCGGTCTCAACATTGGTCACCCGGTCGGTCAGCTCGGAGCGGCGATAGCCGTATTTGGCCCCGAAGGTCAGCTTGGGCGAGATGTCATAGCTGCCGTCCACCGAAATGATATGGCTGCGCTGTTTGGGCCCGTTGGTCGAGCCATCCACCGTGACCTGATCCTCACCTGGGAAATCATGCAGGAAGGTATAACGGAGCAGCAGGTTCAGCCGATCATTGTCCACCGGACGATAGGCAAAGCCAAGCCCGGCCTCCAGATATTCGCCATCGCGGAAATCGGACACTGCGCTGTCGGAATAAAGCGCATCGACATTGGCCAGGAAGCGCCAATCCTCATCCACGCGGTATTCATAGCCGCCGGAAAACGCCCACGTGTCGCGATCCTGAGCCAGACCAACCCCATCCTCGGTGCGGTATTCCAGCCGACCACGAGCGCGTTGCCCCTTGCCGCTGTCATAAGCCAGCCCGAAGGAAAACGCCTGACGCTCGAAATCGCCATTGACGGCATCGCGCACATCGCCCAGCTCAACCGAAGCCGAATAGGACCACTCGGAATTAGGTGTATAGTTGACACCAAAGGCACGGGTGATCGAGCGCCGTTCGCCAAACAGATCGAGGTTTTGCTCGGCATAGGTGCTGAGCTTTTCCGAATGACGGAACTTGCCACCCAGAACGATGGTGCCGCGATCCTCACCGACCAGATCATAGCCAGCACCGGTGCGGGTTGGGTCAAGCGTGTAGCCCAGATAGACTTCGTTATCAGCCGTTGGCGAATAGCGCACCGACAAATTGCCGCCGGTGCCGCGATTGCCGCCCGAAATCTCACCCGCAACCGAAAGCTTTTCGGTCAGGCGGGTGTCAAAGCCCAAACCGGCGCGGTCATTACGCTGCAATCCGCCCGAATGGCTGAGCGCAGTCTGGCCAAAGCCATAAACCAGCAAATCTTCATGCGGCTGATAATTCACCCGCAGCCCGAACTGGGTCAGGCGCCCGGTTTTGGTCGCGTCTCCAATCGTAGTGCGGTCTTCATGTGACAGGCCAGCCTCGACCGACCACACATCATTCAGCTTATAGGCCACAGTGATGTCGCCTTCGGTCAGATCATCGCCGCCATCCTTTTCAAACCGCTCAAGTTTCACGCCAAATTTCAGCCGGTCTGACGCCTCAACACTGGCCTTGACGCCGACGAGGGTCTGATCCTGGGTGATGTCTTCATTCAGAGTGCTGAAACCGGCCTCTTTACGCTCGTAATAAAAGCCCAGCGACCCCGGTCTGGCAGAGCCCAGATCGGCGAAATCCAGATGCGCATCCAGCCGGTAGGCCCGGGCACGCGGATTGGCAACCACAGCGGCGCTGGTATTGGTCAGACCGCCATCGGTCGAAATACTGCGCCCGAAACCTGGGCCTTCGGTCTGAGCCACTTCTGCTTCGATATAGCTGAGCTGACCCAGCTCGTATCTGACATCCAGACCAAGCGCGGTCTGATCGGCAGCACCGGTTTCATCACTGGAACCGCTGATGCCAAATCTCAGATTATCCCGCAGCCAGACTTCGGCCCGGCCGCCATAAGAGGCTCCATCCAGTGTGCTGGCGGTTGGCGTATATTCGTAAGTCGCGACCAGATTGACGTCATAGCTGCCATCCACCGAGGTAAACAGCCCGCCATCCGAGGTTGAGGAATTCAGCGGGCTGGTCAGGTTCAGCACCCCTTGAATATAGTCAATCTCGTAATCCACGCCGGCGACCAGACGGCGTGTTTCGACGATGCGCCCGGTATCGGGGTTAATCACCTGCACCGAAATCGACTCGGAGGCACCATTGATATCCTGATGCGACAGGAAGTAAACCGACCCGCCCGTACCGCGCAGAATATCGCGCTGCGGCAACGTATCCGGGCTGGCGGCATAGAGCGTCACAGCAGCTCTGGGTTCGCCCTTTTGGGTGACCCCGGGTGATTTATAGCGGAACTCGGCGCCATATAGCTCGCGCGATTGCGACAGCAATTTGGAACCGGCAACATCCGCGCGGAAATCACCCCAGGTAAAGCGCATCTGCTCGTTTTCAGCCCGCACATAGAAACGGCCCGAGGTCGGCGTGTCATCATAGGCCGAGCTGTCATCCCCATAGGTCGGATATACATCCTCGGGGTCCAGGCGTTGCAGAACGTGGCGGGGGTCTTTTTCATCGAGGCGACGGAACACGTCCTCAATGTCGCCCTCACCGGTATCCAAAGACGAGGTGATCTGAAAGCCCGACTGGGTGTTGCCCTTGACGTAATAGGCCAGACGGCCATCAACATAGGTGGCTTTGTAATCGGGATCGGATTCGGCCAGATCATCTTGCAAACGCCGCCCAAAAGTCAGATCGACAATCGCAACGCCAAACCATTCCGAACGCGGAATTTCGACATCGCGGCGGATTTTTCTGATGTTGCGGCCATTTTGCAGCTCGACCGTGATGATGTGATCACCGGCGGGCAGGATGCGGCTGACGACGAATTTACCATTCGCGTCCACCGGGACGGTTTCGCCCAGCACCCGCACTTTGGTGCCGGGAACCACGCCCGAACCATGGGCGACGACCTGACCACCGCGCACCGGGATGCCCCGGCGGCGAGTGCGGTCCTGACCTTCGCCAGCGGCAATGATCGGCCCGCCCACCATATCATGGGTGGGGAACGCGCGACTGCTGCGGTTCAGATCCAGCGCCACGGTTTCGTCATAGCGCCCTTTGGCGTCATAGACCCGCAGCACATAGGCAAAGTCTCCGCTGCCATCTGCGGGCATCTGCCATTGTGCCTGACCATTGGGGGCAATCGGCAAACGCGCGACGATCGGACGGCCGCGTTTGGCGCGGTCAACCACCCGGATTTCCGCATGTTTCAGATATTGCGGATAGTTGGTTGAGCTGCGGAACACCACTTGTTCGCCCGCCCGGTAAGAGGCCCGGAGGTTGTTGGTGGAAACATTCAGCAAACGCTGGCGTTTCAGCCCCTCAAAGCGGATATCCACATTGGCCCCCGCCGCCGCGAAGTCATTGGGGCGGCGCGGATCAACCGGGGCCGCCGCACCGGCAACCGTGCGGTTGTCAATCGAGATGGCAAACCCGGTGGCATCAAACCCGCTGCCCGGCGCATGGCTGATCAGCTCGGTGTTGCTGCCCGTGGGCATCTGCACCACCACGTCCGAGTTGGAGCGCTGACACTCTGGCGGCTGAGGCACCAGTGCCTCGTTACAGCGATCCTCTGCCGATACCGGCAGCGCCGCTCCGATGAACCCGACCGCACAGACGGTTGACAATAAACGGGCGCGGCGATGCCACTTCCGGGATTTTTCTGCCTGCTTAATCATCTGCTCGATACCCCTTCACTATCTCTTTTCCGTGCGAACGATCGTCTGCTCGATCGTCAGCTTGACGCGGCCAACATCACGCCATTTACGCTTGATATGCCGTCTGACCAGACGCATCAGCGCCCTGCCCCGCTTCACATCCTGCGCTGTAGCATCGAATGGAACGTGATAAGCCAGGCGCAGATTGACGGCTTTGTCCGCAATGCGTGGCAGCAGCTTATCAATCCCGGCAATCAGCTGCGGCGACAGCGCCGCTTTGCCACCTTTGCCGGCAACAAAGGCCCGGTCATTCAGGTCGATGCGCACGACCGAGGTCAGGGCAACGCCAAAATTCAGCTTGGTCAGTTTGCCCGGAGTCAAACGCACGACCCGCGGATTTTCGGTGACCAGACGATAGCCGGTTGGCAATGAGCGCGTGTCCAGCTTCAGGATGAAGTTCGAGCCCCGATCCCTTGGCAGCATCGCACAAGGCACATGGAAACGACCATGCTCATCGGTGGTGATGATGGTGCCATCCACCCCGACCACGCGGGCCGCAGGGATGCCTCTTTCGCCCTTGTTCTGATAACCATCGCGGTTCTTGTCATCATAGACCTTGCCGATCACATCGCCGCAATCAAACACCGGTTCGGGCATGATGCGCACGGTGGCGGTGGCCTCTTTTGCCAACAGCGCCCCGGTCGCAGGATCACGCAGCGAAGCGGTGTTCACATGCTCTCCGCTCGCAGCCCCGGTGGTCACCCGCGCCGACAGAGTCAGCGTGACGGTGGTCATCGGTGGCACGGTCAGTCCCGGCCAGGTTACCGTCCGGCCCTCGACCCGCACCGCAAACGGAGCCCCGCTCAATGTCGCGCTGCCAGGGTTATACAACAGACCCTGCGGCAGAACATCAACCACATCCAGCGCTCCGGCAACAACCGGGCCAGCATTTCTGACGGTGATGGTGTAGGGCACAATGCTGCCCCGCTCGACCACTCCGCGCGGCGTGGTTTTTTCGATCTCCAGCCCGGCAGGCGCCATCATGGGTGACAGGACCAGAGCCGTCGGATCGTCGGTGGTGTTGCCATCGGCGTCATCGTCGTCATCGGAAACATCCGACACGGGCGCTGGCGTTCCGGGCACACCGGGCAGGTAGATCGGCATACCGGTTGCGGTGACGGTATTGTTAATACCGCCGCGCATCACCGTATCAACGGTCAGCTTGAACCCGGCTGTGTAAGTGGCAATCTCGCCAATCTGCAACAGCCCTTCGGCCGATCCCAAATCCGACGAAACGAAGTTCGGACCGAAATCCAACGACAGCGCTGTGCCATCGCGGGCGGTGAATGTATCGACCAGCGTCAGGTTATCGACCTCGACGTTGCCAGTGTTTCTGACCGTAATGGTGTAAACCACCTGATCGCCAACCCCGTCAATACCATCGCCATTGTCGATCAGAGTCTGGGTTTTCACCGTTTCGATGCCGGGCCGTGGCCCCTGCACTACGGTTTCGGTGGTCTCGGCACAAACCGATGGGTTCTGGATGCTACAGATCCGATAGGTCACGGTGTATTCACCGGCCGGCTGGCCAGGTTCCAGCGTGATCAGGCCATCGGCCGGATTCAGGGTGACCCCCGGATCCTCGTCGAGCACGGTGATCGTGACATTCGTCAATGTGGCGGGCTGCCCCTGCACCGTATCCGAATCCAGAACCGAGGTGGTCACGCCACCATCGGTGGTAATGGTCGGATAGGTCTCGGGCAGAGCCTCGATCGTGTCATAGGTCACGGTATCGCTGCTGTCATCGGTGACGCTTTGCACCGTGCCATCCGCATCGGTGTAGTCGCCGGTCACGGTGGCCGTATTGATCACTTCGCCGGAAACCAGATCGGCCTGAGCCATCTGATAGACGGCGGTGATCGACGTGTTGTCAACCGCCCCCGGTGCCAGGCTGGCAATCGGGCCACCGCTGACCACCACTCCGGGCAGCAGGTCAGTAACCACGATATTGGTCAGGGTGACGTTGCCGGTATTGGTGATGGTAAAGCTGTAAGGCAGGTTGGTGCCCACTGTGACAGCGCCCTGCAGCACCGACTCATCGGCCTCCTTGACCAGTTCAATCGAGGCGTTTTGCGGCACAGGCGTCACGGTTGGATTATCCATGGTGTTGTCATCACCGGAATCATCGGTGACAGCAACGCCATCGGGGTCATCGCCGCTGATCGTCGCAATATTCTGCACCTGACCAGCGTCAATGTCATCCTGTGTCAGCGCATAGGTGGCCGTGAAGGTCGTACGATCCTCTGCTCCCGGTGCCAGGCTGGCAATCGGGCCACCATTCAGGACAATGCCGGGCAGCGGGTCGCTCAGAGTGATATTGCTCAGCGTCACGTTACCGGTGTTGGTCACGGTAAAGCTGTAGTTGATCACATCGCCCACCGCCGTCGGATTGGAAAACGCATCAGTATTGGCCGTCTTGATCAGAGCAATCGAGGGCTCGCGATCAACGTCAACAACTGTCGGAGCATCCGGGTTGCTGTCATCCGTTCCGGAGACATCGCTCACCGGTGCGCCATCGGGGTCTTCCCCGGTGACTGTAGCCTGGTTTTCAACCCGACCGGCGTCGATATCATCCTGCGTCAGTGCATAGGTGGCCGTGAAGGTGGTGCTGTCTACTGCCCCCGGTGCCAGGCTAATCGGTCCGCCATTCAGCACGATCCCGGTCAGCGGGTCGCTCAGAGTGACATTGCTCAGCGTCACGTTACCGGTGTTGGTGACGGTGAAGCTGTAGCTGATCACATCGTTCACAGCAGGCGGAGTGGTCAGCGCATCGGTGTTGGCCGTCTTGATCAGAGAGATCGAAGGCTGACGGTCAAGCACCACGCGGGTGTCCTCATCCGTATCAAACGCACTACCGGAATCATCGCTCACCGCATCGCCGACCTGCGGCGTGCCTGTCGCGGTCGCCAGATTGTCGACAAAACCAGCGTCGATATTGTCCTGAGTCAGCGCATAGCTCGCCGTGAAGGTGGTGCTATCAGTTACCCCGGGCGCAAGGCTGGCAATCGGGCCACCCGAGATCGTAACTCCGGGCAACATATCGGCCAGAGTAACCCCAAACAGCGTCACATTGCCGGTATTACGCACTTGGAAGCTATAGGAGACCCGATCCCCAACCCGCGGCGGGCTGGACACAGCACTGTCATCAGCCGTTTTGATCAGCGCAATCGCAGCCGAACCCGAAGCCACAGGCGTAACCGTGGCCTCATCATTGTCATTGGCCGTGCCGGAATCATCGCTGACATTGCCGCCCGCACTTGCAGGAGGTGTACCTGTGACTGTCGCAAGGTTTCTCACCTCGCCAGCATCAATATCCGTCTGCTTCAAGGCATAAGTCGCCGTGAAAGTGGTGCTGTCCACTCCTCCCGGTTCAAGGCTTGCAATCGACCCGCCAGAGATCACGGCATCCGCCAGAATGTCCGTCAGGGTGATATTGCTCAGCGTCACGTTGCCCGTATTGGTGACGGTAAACGCATATGTGATGGTTTCGCCCACATTTGCAGGGTCACTCACGCCGCTCGCATCTGCCGTTTTGACCAGCGCAATCGACGGATTCTGAGGAACGCTGACAATTGTCGGGTCATCATCGCCATTGGTCGTGCCCGAGTGATCATTAACTGCGCCGCCACTTGGTGGCGTGCCCGTTGCAACGGCTTCGTTTCTAACCTCACCGGCATCGATATCAGCCTGCGTCAGCGCATAGGTCGCCGTAAAGGTCACGCTATTGGCAGCACCCGGCTGCAAGGTTGCGATCACTGGCGACAGCAAATCGCCACCCAGCATCGGGTCGTTCACCTGAACATTGTAGAGCGTGACATTGCCCGTGTTGGTCACGGTGAAGTTGTAGCTGATCTCCTCATTCACGACAGGCCAAGTCGACAGCGCATCGGTGTTAGCCGTCTTGACCAGAGCGATCGAAGGATCGCTATCAAGCGTCACTCGGGTGTCTTCATCCGTATCAAAGGCACCACCGGATTCATCCGTCACAGCATTACCCACCGGCGGAGTCCCGGTCACAGTAGCCTGGTTATCGACGTAGCCACGGTTAATGTCGTCCTGCTTCAGCACATAAGTCGCGGTGAAGGTATCGGCATCCGTCACACCAGGCGCAAGGCTGGCAATCGGCCCGCCCGTGATTGCAGCGTCCGGCAACATCTCGGCCAGAGTGACCCCAAACAGCGTCACATTACCGGTGTTGCGCACCTGGAAGCTGTAGGAGACCACTTCCCCAACCTGCGGCGCATCGGACAAATTGCTGGTATCCGCGATTTTGACCAACGCAATCGAGGGCTGCGGTTCAAGGTCCGTGACAAGCGGGTCATCATCGCCATTGGTTGTGCCCGAGAGATCACTAACTTCTCCGCCACCTGGCGGCGTGCCCGTCGCAGTGGCTTGGTTTGTAACCTCGCCAGCGTCAACATTCGGCTGAGTCAGCGCATAGGGTACCGTGAATGTCACGCTATTGGCAGCACCTGGCTGCAAAGTTGCGATCACCGGCGAGAGCAGATCTCCACCCAGCATCGGGTCATTCACCTGAACATCGTTCAGCGTCACGTTCCCTGTGTTGGTTACAATGAAGCTGTAGATGATCTCTTCATTCACGGCAGGCGGAGTCGACAGGCCACTGACATCAGCCGCTTTGATCAACGCGATCGAAGGCTGGCGGTCGAGGTCCACAACGGTCGGATCAGAGGCGGGGGTGGTGGTATCCGAATCGGAGTCAGCCGTTACCTCCGTGCCATCCGGGTCT
>PDSA01000010.1 GCA_002748285.1 Rhodobacterales bacterium | reverse complement strand
ATAATCTATAAGGGGTAGTTTGATGAGAATCCTACATTTTACTCTGCGGCAGGTAGTGTACCAAATTCGCCAAAAGGTCAAGCTCAACGACCGGAAAGGGCGGTGTCGGGCGGCAAGGCGTTGGTCCGGATTGCGCGCGGAGGCGGGGAGCAGGATGGTGGATGCGGCAAGGGTGTGCTGATTACCCGCACTGTTGTTACGCTCCCTTGGCGAAGACCATCTGAGGCCGAAGCGACCCTCCATGCCGGCATGCCCCCCGGCATGGTGTCTGAAGCCACGGGCAACAGCATATAGGTGCGCTTATCCTGTCCCTAGTGGTGGTGCCCATGCGAGGCCAGTGCCCCCAGATCCCGACCCGAGGTAAACTCCTGCCAGGATTGTCGCAAAATCAGCTGGGATGAGCGCAGGAACAGCCCTGCCATCACAAACGCCACGATCAGATCCGGCCAGGCGCTGGTGGTCCACCACACCGCGACCGAGGCAAACATCACCGCGATATTGCCAATCGCATCATTGCGCGAACACAGCCAGACCGAGCGCACATTGGAATCGCCATCCTTATAGCGCATCAGCAGCAACACACTGGCCACATTGGCCGCCAGCGCCAGAAAACCAACGCCGCCCATGATCTCGGCCCGGGGCAGGCCTAGAATGAACACTTGGTAAATCGTGCTGCCAAATACCCACAGCCCCATCGCCGCCAGGCTGGTGCCCTTGAGCATCGCCGCCATCGAACGCCGCTTCAGGCTCATCCCGATCACCGCCAGTGACAGCCCATAGGTCAGCGCGTCGGCCATGAAATCGAGCGCGTCCGCCTGCAGGGCTTGTGATCCGGCCAGCCGACCGGCGGTCATTTCCACCAGAAACATCGCGGCGTTGATCGCGATTACCAACCACAGGACGCGCTTGTAACGCGGGTCAACCCCGTCAAAAACCGGGTTGCCCGAACAGCCGCAGCTTGTTTCATGCGTGTGACAATGCTCTGCCATTTTTCCATTCCTTGATTCGTTCGACAGGGCGTATATAATCCCTCTAGTAACTATAGCTTCAAGAGGTTTCTGCCCGATGTATTCGATTGGCGAGCTGTCGCGTAAAACCGGGGTCAAGGTGCCCACCATCCGCTATTACGAACAAATCGGCCTGATCGACCCGCCCGAGCGCAGCGCCGGCAATCAGCGCCGCTATGCGCAGTCTGGGGTGGCGCGTTTGTCCTTTATCCGCCACAGCCGCGATTTGGGGTTTTCGCTGGAGGACACCCGCGAATTTCTGGAGCTGAGCGCCCATCCTGATCGGCGCTGTGAAGATGCGCACCAGATTGCCGCGCGCCATCTGAAGGCGTTGCGGGAAAAGATCGCGAAACTGCAACGGCTTGAGCAAGAGCTGGAGCGTTTCTCGCGCTGCAAAGCCGGTCATCTAGGCGAATGCGCGGTGTTGGAGACTTTGGCGGATCACCGGCTTTGTGCAACCGAGCATTAAAGCATGGCGGTTTGTGATTGACTCGGGGTGGCTTCCCGAGGGTTTGTTTTCACGACGCGTCTTTTGCGGGCGAGGGTGCCATCGTCAATCTCTTTTTGCTGGCGGTGGGAGCGCTTCAGGACATCGGTGGGGCGCGGTTTCTGTGCGGTGGCAGCTGGTCAGGTGCTGCTGTTGAGCCTGGCCAGGGTGGCGCGTTGGGGCAGGGCGCTTCGGAAAGAGGCGCTCTGTGAGCCACAGCCCTAGGGGCGGTGCGCCGCCGGGGGCATGTCCGAGCCTTTCCTGCCGTTCTTGTCAGAACTGCTTGAACAGGATCCAGACATCAGGCTGGCCAAACACCAACACCCCCCTTCGGGTTGTCCGTGGAGTGAGATGCTCGGCCCCGCATCATAGCCGAAAAGGGACGTGTTCGCGGCCCAAGGTATTTGGATCCTGGCTCGGTGTTGTGACGGAACGGCATCATAACGCGCGGAACTTATTTTGATTCAGATTTACCGTTTGCTGCTTTAGGCGCTAATCTGCTCCGCTATATTCCAGCAAAATAGCTGAAATATCATCGGGAAATTCCTGATCCCCGGCATAAGCGTTCAGATCCCACATCAGAGTTTCCAGCAAGCATGGTCCGCGGATGCTGTGATTGCGTTTGAGTAAATCAATGACGCCGCCCTCATCCAGCATGTCATCGGGGTTTTGTCCCGGGCATTCGGTGATACCATCGGACATCAGAAACAGCCGGTCGCCGGGGGTCAAATCAATCTGGAAATCCTCATAGCCCGCCCCCGGCAGCAACCCGATGGGCATCCCTCCGGGTCCGCACAGCTCGACCGAGCCATCCCGGCGCTGAATTGCCGGATGCGGGTGACCGGCCTGTGTGGCGATAACCGTGCCGCTGTCCAAATCCAGATGGGCCAGCACCAGAGTGAAATAGTGTTCGGTATCCATTTCCTCCAGAACCAATCGGTTCAAATGTTCGGCCACCTCTGCCGGGCTGCGCGGCAGATAGCCGCCATTCTCGGCATGGATGAGCGCCAGATTGCGTTCGGGCGTGCCGCCAGACAAAAAACCTGCCAGTCGCGCGGTCATCATCGCCGAGGAAATACCATGCCCCGAAACATCAATCGAAAACAGGCCGATCTGGCTTTTGTTAATGGCAAAGAACCCTACCAGATCGCCGCCCACATGGCCGCTGGGTTGCAACAGCAGCGAAATCTCGGCCGTTCCCAAATCGCGATAGCGTTCCTTGACCAGCGATTGTTGCAGCTTTTTGGCTGCAATCAGATCGCGGTCAATCGTGTCGTAAAGACACTGAATTTCGGCCAAGGCATTGCTAACGATCCGGTTTTTTTCGGTCAGCTCGCGCTCCATTTTCTGGATGCGTTCTCCGGCGCGAATGCGGGCGCGCAATTCGGCAAAATTGACCGGCTTGGTCAGGAAATCATCCGCCCCGACATCCAGCCCATGTGCGACCTCTTTCTTTTCGCTTTTTGAGGTCAGCAGGATAAAATAGCCATAGCTGTCGCGATCAAGCTGGCGAAACAGAGTGCAAAACTCCAGCCCGTTCATACCCGGCATCATCCAGTCGCTGAGAACCAGATCAATCGGTTCGGTTTTGCTGATTTGTAGTGCGCTTTGGCCCGAATCAGCTTCGAGCACTTCATATCCCCAGCGTTTCAGATAGCTGCTGAGCAGCCGGCGCTGGCCCCGGCTGTCATCAACGATCAGTACACGCTTTGGTGCCGGTTCGGGGGCCGGATGATCTCCGAATTGCGGCGCGGTGGATGATGAAGCGGACTCGGCCATAACGATCTTTCGAGTATTCTTGTTTTGTTGCTGTGTCAGGCTCTTTTGACAGTAAGGGTTTAAAAGGACGTAAATGATAAAATTTGCATGATCTGATGGATTTTTATAACCCAAATTTAATCATCCTGGGGTTATGCAGGGATTGAAACCGGAGGGAATACTGTAAGGAGATTTGCCATGATCACTTGGGATCGGGTCAATGAATTGCGTGATGAAATCGGGGCTGATGATTTTCAGGAAGTGGTTGAGATATTCTTGGAAGAGGTAGACGAGGTGATTGAGCGGCTAAAGGAAACGCCTGATCCGGCCTGTTACGAGCAGGATATGCATTTTTTGAAAGGCAGCGCCCTGAACCTTGGGTTTGCCCAGTTTAGTGAGCTGTGCCAGAGTTATGAAACGGCTGCGGCGAATGGGAAAACGGATGTGGTCTGTCTGGGGCCGCTATTTGAATTATATGCAGCATCCAAGGCGGCGTTTTTGTCGGGGATCGGTCACAATCAGGCCGCTTGAATGGGGGCCATTATAGAGAAAGGGGGCAGTTATACTTTTCATTCTGTCCTTTACGCTCAGTGGCATAAGCGAACAGGTCAGACGGGCTCAGCACCTCGCCGGGGCGGTGCTGCCCTCATTGTTCACCTCATATGTCTACATGCATGGGCGTTTCGCCACGTACTCAAAGAAATTTATGGTGTTGCCGCTTGTGCCTCACGGCTCCAATGCGCCAAGGCTTGCATTTTCGCCGCCGCCGCACCGCTGTCGATGCTTTCCGCGGCCATTTGCACCCCGTCGGGCAGGTTTCCGACCCGATCAGCTACCAGCAAAGCCGCCGCCGCGTTCAGTAACACCGCATCGCGATAGGCCGAGCCTTCGCCCCGCAGCAGCGCTCGTATCGCATCGGCATTTTGCGCTGGGGTGCCGCCGACGATTTCGGCAAAATCATGCGGTTTCAGCCCGGCATCTTCGGGGGTGATCTCATATTCGCTCACCTTGCCCTTTTCCAACGCCGCCACCCAGCTGACCCCGGCAATCGACAGCTCATCGGTGCCGTCCGAGCCATGCACCAGCCAGGCTCGCTCGGAGCCCAACGCGCCTAGGGTCTCGGCCATGGGGCGGATCAGCCGGCGGGCATAGGCTCCGGTCAGTTGGCGTTTCACCCCGGCCGGGTTGGTCAGGGGCCCAATGATGTTGAAAATCGTGCGCGTGCCCAGCTCGGCCCGTGTCGGCATCACATGCGCAATCGCCGGGTGATGCACTGGGGCCATCATGAAGCCGATGCCGATTTCATCCAGCGCTTGTTCAATCGCCGGGATGTCCGAGATCACCTGAACGCCCATCTCGGCCAGCGCATCTGCCGCGCCGGAATTGGAAGACAGCTTGCGATTGCCATGTTTGGCCACACACACACCGGCCCCGGCCACGACAAAAGCGGTGGCGGTTGAAATGTTCAGTGTGCTTTTGCCATCGCCGCCGGTGCCGACAATATCCATTGCCCCGGTAGGTGCCTGCACGGGGCGGCATTTGCCCCGCATCACCGCCGCAGCGGCAGCGTATTCCTGCACGGTTTCGCCGCGTGTGTGCAGCGCCATCAGAAAGCCTCCGATCTGGCTGGGGGTGGCGCGGCCGTTGAACAGCTCTTCAAACGCGGCCTCGGCCTGTGCGCGGCTGAGCGCTCCATGGGCGGCGGCCTGGATCAGTGGCTTCATCGCTTCGCTCATTTTCCCCCTCCGATTTTGGCAATGTCCAGAAAGTTTTGCAGCAATTTGTGCCCATGTTCCGATGCAATCGATTCCGGGTGAAACTGCACCCCATGGATCGGCAAATCGCGATGGCGCAGCCCCATGATGGTGCCGTTTTCAAGGCTGGCATTGGCGATCAGCGCATCGGGCAGGGTAGGGCGTTCGACGATCAGCGAATGATAGCGCGTGGCCTGAAACGGGTTGGGCAGCCCGGCAAAAACGCCGCTGTCATCATGGCGCATATCGGCGGTTTTACCATGCACGATCTCATCACAGCGCACCACTTTCCCGCCAAAAGCCTGACCGATGGTCTGATGCCCCAGACAGACCCCCATCAGCGGCGTTTTCGCTGCAGCGGCGGCGTGGGTCAGCTCAAGGCAGATGCCCGCCTGATCCGGGTCACATGGCCCCGGCGAGAGCAGGATGGCTTCGGGGGCCATCGCCATCGCCTGATCTACGCTGATCGCATCATTGCGTTTGACCACCACTTCGGCCCCCAATTCGCCCAGATAATGCACCAGGTTATAGGTGAAGCTGTCATAGTTATCTATCAAGAGTAGCATTTATTCGCCTTCATTGCCGGTGGGTGCAAGTTTTCGGGTGATTGCGGTTTCGTTTCCGGCTATACATCCCCCTAAAGGGGCTGGCGGGTCAAGGGCTGACCGCAAGGCTGCAGTCAAGAATAAAAGAATGTTGGAGCAAAAACGTGGCGGGTGGTTTTATTTCAGGGCTGGTATGGGGCACGCTGTTTTGCGGGGCCGTTGGGGCTGTGGCTTCGGTTTATTACAGCGGCTCCTATAAGGGGCTGTTGCCGCTGAACGGGGGCGCTGAGCAGGTGGTTGTGCATACGGATCAACCGGCCCAGCCGGAACCGGCGATGCCGCAAAGCGCTGAGGTGAAGCCCGCTCTGGAAGGCAAAGCCGATGCGCCGCAGGCCGTTGCCAATTCCGGGGGCTCTGCGCCCGCCCCGGTCAAACCCGCCCCGGTCAAACCCGCCCCGGTCAAACCCGTCGCGCCGCAGCTGCCAAGCGACACCCCTAATGTAGAGCCCACGCCGGATTTACCTTCGGGGCAGGATTTAAGCGTTGAGCCCGCTGATCTGGCGCAACCGGCGGCGGATCCGGCGGTCAAGCTGGCGCCGGCCGATGGGGGGCAGACGGCGTTGCCCGGGCAGGATGAACCGGCCAAACCGGCTCCGGGGTCGGTGACGCCGGCAGAAAAAATAGGGGCTCAGACGGTACCAAAGCCGGAGGAGCAGCCCAAAACAGAGCCTGAAAAGAAAACAGAGCCTGAAACGCCTGTGGCCGAAAAATCTGCGGCTGAGGAAAAACCTGTTGCTGAGAATGTCGAGCAACCTGTTGCCGCCCCCCCGGCGGCCGAGCAGCCCGCGCCTGTGCCAGATGCGCCACAGCAGCAGGCACAAACCAACGCGCCCGAAGCTGCCCCGAAGCTGCCGGTGATCATCCGGGGCGGACGCAGCGGGAAGGAGGCTGAGGCCAAAGACACCAGCTCGGCGCAGGACGTAGCCCGGCCGATTGAGGAGCAGGGCGCGTTGCAGGCTTTTGCCGCCAAATTTGACAACCCCAAAGCGCTGCCGGTTGTCGCCGTGGTTTTGGTCAGCTCGCCCGATGCGCCGGTTGACGCAGATGTGCTGGCCAGTCTGCCAATGCCGATCAGTATTGCCATTGATGCCGCCGATCCGGGCGCTGGCGCATTGGCTGACACCTATCGCAAGCAGGGCCATGAGGTGTTGATGCTGACCAATCTGCCCGCCGGGGCCAAGGCCGGTGATATTGAGGTGGCGTTTGAGGCTTATAAGCGCGCATTGCCCGATGCGGTTGCGATGCTGGATCTGGGGCAGAATGGCTTTTTGCGCGGCGCTTCGACGGCCAGCCAGCTGGCGGATATTCTGTCAGAGGATGGGCTGGGGCTGGTGACGCCTTCCAAAGGGTTGAACTCGGCGCAGAAGGCAGCGATGCGAAAAGGTGTGCCGGCGGCGCTGATCTATCGGGCGCTGGATGATGAGGGCGAAAATGCCCGAGTCATCCGCCGTTATCTGGACCGGGCGGCGTTCCGGGCCAAACAGGAAGGGCAGGCGGTGATGCTGGGCCAGATGCGGGCCGAGACCATCCAGGCGCTTGTGCAATGGGCGCTGGAGGATCGCGCCGCCAGCGTGGCGGTTGGTCCGGTTTCGGCGGTTCTGCAGCAGATGCAAGCGCCATAAACACCATGACACATCACTTGCCCATCCGGGTTTATTACGAAGATACCGACATGGCCGGTATCGTCTATCACGCCAATTATCTGAAATATATCGAACGGGCGCGTTCGGATTGGGTGCGTGGGTTGGGGCTGGATCAGAACGCGATGCAGGCCGCCGGTCAGGTGTTCGTGGTGCGCCGGATCGAGGCCGATTATCTGGCACCGGCCCGTCTGGATGATGAATTGCAGGTGCAGACCGACATCACCAAGGTCAGCGGGGTCAGGCTGTTGCTGGATCAGCAGGTTTTGCGCGGTGAGCAGCTGTTGTTTCGCGCCGCGGTGACGGTGGTTTTGCTGAACCAGAGTGGCTCGGTGGCGCGGTTACCGGCGATTATCCGCCAAATTTCCGGCTAATGCCCGGTTTTTTGCGGCGAAATCTAGCGAAATGACGCAGAATTGATAGCATTCCCCGTGAAACCAGCCTATATCTGGCTGTAATCAAAGAGCCGCCGTCAGAGCGGCCAAACAAAAAGAGCAGGCTTATGGATACAGAAACCCTTGCGATGGCGCAGGAGATTGATTTCTCGTTACTTGCGCTGTTTATGCGCGCCACCCTTACCGTGAAACTGGTGATGATATTGCTGATTTTGGCCTCGTTCTGGTCATGGTCGATTATCATCAGCAAAACCCTGACCTTGCGCAAATCCCGCGCCGAGGCGGATGTGTTTGATCAGGCCTTCTGGTCGGGCGAGCCGCTGGATGAGCTGTTTGAGAAAATCGGTGCTACCCCGGATGGGCCAGCGGAAAAGGTGTTTGCCGCCGGGATGATCGAATGGCGGCGCAGCCACCGTGCCGATGGCGGGCTGATCGCCGGGGCGCAGGCGCGGATTGATCGTTCGATGGATGTGGCGATTGCCAAAGAGGCGGAAAAGCTGAATGGCGGCATGTCATTTCTGGCCACGGTGGGTTCGACCGCGCCCTTTATCGGGCTGTTTGGCACGGTTTGGGGGATCATGAATGCGTTTATCGAGATCGCGCAGCAGCAAAGCACCAATCTGGCCGTGGTTGCTCCGGGCATTGCCGAGGCCCTGATGGCCACCGGTCTGGGTCTGCTGGCAGCGATTCCGGCGGTGGTGTTTTATAACAAACTGTCTGCCGATAGTGACCGCATTGTGGCCGGTTACGAAGCCTTCGCTGATGAATTCGCCACCATCCTCAGCCGCCAGTTGGACAGCTGATATGGCCAGCGTCATTCAGAAAAACCAATCTGGCCGCCGGCGGCGCAGACGGCGCTCGGGCCATGCGGCGGCGATGAGCGAGATTAACATCACGCCCTTTGTCGATGTCATGCTGGTGTTGCTGATCATTTTCATGGTGGCCGCGCCGCTGGTCACTGTGGGCGTGCCGATTGAGCTGCCCAAAACCGCCGCCAGTGCCTTGCCCAGCGAGCAGGAAGAGCCGCTGTCGATTACCATCACCGCCGATGGCTCGATCATGTTGCAGGAAACCGAGATTTCCGCCGAACAGCTGGTGCCCAAGCTGCGGGCGATTGCGGCTGAGCGCTCGGATAAAAAGGTGTTTTTGCGCGCCGATGGGGCGATTGCCTATGAGCGCGTGGTGCAGATCATGGGCGCTCTGAACGCCGGCGGGTTTTCCGATATCGGGCTGGTGACCGATTCCGGCGGCCCGAAATTTGACGGGCGTGACGAATAAAATATGGATCGTGGGCACCTCATATCGGGCATCGGCCATGCGGCCTTGTTGGGCTGGGTGATGATCGGCGGGTTGTTTGACGATCTGCCGGATGACAATCTGCAAATTGCCGAAGTGTCGATCATTTCGGCGCAGGAATTTGCGGCATTATCCCGGCCTGATCCTGCGCCTGAAACACCACAGATCCAAACTCCCGAAGCCCTGCCGCAACCGCCCGCACCAAAACCGGAGCCCGCGCCCAAACCCGAACCAGTGCCAGAGCCCGCGCCCACCCCGGAGCCGCCCGCGCCCATGCCAGAGCCAACCCCTGACCCGGTTCCGCCTTCACCACCGCAGCCCCCGGCCGTGGTGGCCCCTCCGGCGGTGACGTCATCGCCCCGGCCATCGCGGCGGGTGACGGATCGGGTGGTGGCTCCGCCTCCGCCTGAGGCCGAGATCGACGATCAGACCCGCGAACAAACCGCGCCGGATGCGGCCTCGCAAAACCCGGCCAAACCGGAACCGGCCACCGCGCCCGAGGAATCTTCGGACCGTATCGTCACCGAAGCCGACCGCCCCGCTGCGGCCGCTTTGGCCCCGCGCGCTTCGTCGCGTCCGGCGAACCGGCCCAAGCGCCCGAAACCGGCCGCGCCCAAGCCTGATAACAAGGCCGCGATTCAGGCCGCGTTGGATGCGGTGCGCTCTGAGCAGGGTAGCGATGCGCCGCAAGCCCTCGCCGGCCCGCCGCTGACCGGCGGCGAAAAGGATGCATTTTTGCTGGATGTGCGCCGCTGCTGGACGGTCGGGGCGCTATCGACCGAAGCGATGCAGAGCAAGGTCGTGGTGCGCTTCGAGCTGGGCCGCGATGGCAAGCCCGATATTGGCTCGATCCGCATGACCGGGTTTGAGGGTGGCACTCAGGCCGGGGCCAAACGCGCCTATGAAACCGCGCGCCGGGCGATTATTCGTTGCGGGGCCAGTGGCTATAATCTGCCGATTGAGAAATATGAGCAGTGGAAAATTGTGAACATTACCTTTAATCCTGAGAATATGAGGCTGAAATGACCCTATTGCGTGCTGTATATCTGATGCTGGCTGTGGTGTCGGCGTTGTCGGTTCTGCCGGGCCGGGCCATGGCCGAGCTGAACCTTGAGATCAAGGATGGGGTGATCGAGCCCATGCCCTTTGCGGTGCCGGATTTCGTGGCTGAAAACGCCGCCGCCAGCAAATTTGCGGCCGAGTTGTCCCGGGTGGTGGCTGCGGATCTGGTCGGCACCGGGCTGTTTCGCGAGATCCCCAAGCGGGCCTATATTTCCAGCGTGACCAATTTCAATTCCCCCGTGCAATATGCCGATTGGAAAGCGATCAATGCTCAGGCGTTGATCGTGGGGGCGGTCAATGTCAGCGGCAATGGCCGGGTGACGGTGAAGTTTCGGTTGTTTGACGTCTTTGCCGGGCAGGCGCTGGGCGATGGTCTGCAATTTGGCGGTACGGTCAACAGCTGGCGGCGCATGGCGCATAAGGTGGCCGATGCCGCCTATAGCCGGATCACTGGCGAGGGCAAATATTTCGACAGCCGCGTGGTGTTCGTTTCGGAAGCCGGGCCCAAGAATAACCGCCAAAAGCGTCTGGCGATCATGGATTATGACGGGGCGAATGTGAAATATCTGACCGATAGCCGCGCCATTGTGCTGTCGCCGCGGTTTTCGCCCACCGGGGATCGGGTGCTTTATACGTCCTATGAAAGCGGCTTTCCGCGGGTTTACCTGCTGGATGTGGCCTCGGTCGGGCGGCGGGCGCTGGCGGATCAGCCCGGCACCATGACATTTGCGCCGCGCTTTTCGCCCGATGGCAAAACCGTGGTTTATTCGCTGTCCTCCGGGGGCAATACCGATATTTACCGGGCTTCGGTCAGCGGTGGCAAGCCGGTGCGCCTGACTTCGGCCCCTTCGATTGAAACCGCTCCCAGCTTTTCCCCGGATGGCCGCCAGATCGTGTTTGAAAGCGATCGTTCCGGCAGCCCGCAGCTTTATATCATGCCGGCCAATGGCGGGCAGGCCAGACGGATCAGCTTTGGCAAGGGGCGTTATGGCACGCCGGTGTGGTCTCCGCGCGGTGATCTGATCGCCTTCACCAAGCAACATGCCGGGCGGTTCCATATCGGGGTGATGCGCACCGATGGCGAGGCCGAGCGGCTGCTGACGGCCTCGTTTCTGGACGAAGGCCCCAGCTGGTCGCCCAATGGCCGGGTGATCATGTTCATGCGCGAAACTGCCGGGGCGGGGGGCACATCGGCGCTTTATTCGGTCGACATCACCGGGCGCAATCTGCAACGGGTGAAAACCAAGGGCGGGGCGTCTGATCCGGCTTGGTCGCCCTTGTTAAAATAAGCCGGGCGGTTTTCAAAACCCGGCGATCATGGTATGGGTGTGGCAAACACGCCCATTAAATAAGAGCAGGACTATAAAAAATGAAACAGATTTCGAAACTGATGATTGCCCTTGGCGCGCTGGGCCTTGCGGCCTGCACCAACCCGGATCAGATGGGCGGGGGCTCGGGTTTTGGCAATGGCGGCGGACAGGGAGGCGGTGCTGACGCTCTGCTGGACCCGGCCAGCAATCCCAGCTCTCCGGCTTATTTTACGGAGGTCGTCGGCGATCGGGTGCTGTTCGCGGTTGATACCAGCACGCTGACCCAAGAGGGGCGCAACACGCTGACGGCACAGGCCCGCTGGCTGATGACCAACAGCGAATATAGCGCCATCATCGAAGGCCATGCTGATGAGCAAGGCACCCGCGACTATAACCTTGCGCTGGGCACGCGCCGGGCCAATGCGGTGCGGGAATTTTTGGTGGCGCAAGGGGTGGCCGGCAATCGGTTGCGCACGGTGACCTATGGCAAGGAACGCCCGCTCGAGATTTGCTCGCAGGAAAGCTGCTATGCAAAAAACCGCCGTGCGGTCACGGTGATTTCGGCGGGTGCGGGCGCTTAAGGCGGCGCGGGGAAAGGATCACAAGACCATGAACAAAGTGCTGGCGCTTTGCATCGGGGTATCGGTATTGGCGTTATCGCCCTTGGGCGTTTCGGCCGATCCGCGCACCTTGGCTGATATTCGTCAGGATATGTCGGTGCTGTATGTGGAAATTCAGCGGCTCAAGCGCGAGCTGTCGACCACTGGCACGGCTGGTCCGGCGCTGGGCGGCGGTGATACGCCGCTGCAACGCATCGATGCGATTGAAACCGCCCTGCAACAGCTGACCGCCCAGGCCGAAGAGCTTGAGAACCGCATCAACCGGGTGGTCAAGGATGGCACCAACCGGATTGGCGATCTCGAATTCCGTCTGGTTGAGCTTGAGGGCGGCGATGTCAGCAAGCTGGGCGAGACCACCACATTGGGTGGGGATCCGGGCGGTGCGGTGGTGGCTCCGGCGGTGCCAAAAACCGATCTGGATACGGCCGAGCTGGCCGTTGGCGAAAAGGCCGATTTCACGCGGGCGCAGGAGGCGCTCGCATCCGGTGACTTTCGCAGCGCCGCGGACCAGTTTACGGCCTTTACCCAGACCTATCCGGGCGGCCCCCTGACGGCGGATGCGCATTTTCTGCGCGGCGAAGCCTATGCCGGTTTGCAAGACCCGGTGAACGCCGCCCGCGCTTATTTGCAGAGCTTTTCCGGCGCCCCCAACGGCACCCGTGCGCCCGAGGCGCTCTATAAGCTGGGCACCTCTTTGGCCGAATTGGGCAAAACCAAAGAGGCTTGTGTGACGCTGGCCGAGGTCGAGACCCGGTTTGGGCAGTCTCCTGCCGTGTTGCAGGCCAAATCGGCGATGCGCAATTTGCAATGCGATTAACACCAGCGGATCGTCCACTGTTTCAAGCAGTGGGCGCGGCGCTGAATCCCTATCCCGGCGGCCCTTTGGGGGTGGCGGTGTCGGGGGGCAGCGATTCCTGTGCGTTGCTGCATCTGCTGCATCTCTGGGGCCGGGAACAGGGGGTAGAGATTGAGGCCGTGACGGTGGATCACGGCTTGCGCGAAGGCTCGGCGGATGAGGCCCGGATGGTGGGTCAAATCTGCGCTGCTCTCGGGATCAAACACAGCATTTTACATTGGAGCGGCTGGGATGGCCGCGGCAATTTACAGGATCAGGCCCGCCGGGCGCGGTACCGGCTGATGGCCGATTGGGCCAAGGCGCGGGGCATTGCCCATGTGGCGCTGGGCCATACGCTGGACGATCAGGCGGAAACGGTTTTGCTGCGTCTGGCGCGGGGCTCGGGCGTGGATGGGTTATCGGGCATGGCACCGGTGTCAACCGCCGCAGGGATTGTGTGGCACCGGCCATTGTTGTCGCTGCAACGGCAGGAATTGCGCGATTTTCTCACCCGCCATGGGGTGTGCTGGGTCGAAGACCCCTCCAATGATGATCCCCGCTTTGACCGGGTGAAAATGCGGCAGGCACTCGAATTGTTGGCTCCGTTGGGGATTGATCGTCAGCGGCTGGCGGCCACGGCGCAAGCCTTGCAGCCGGCAAGGCAGGCGCTGGAGCTGCAAACGCAGGCGGCGGCACAGCCACTGGTGCGGCTGCAACATGGCGATGTGCTGATCGGCCAGAGCGGCTTTGCGGCGCTGCCCGCCGAAATTCAGGCTCGGCTGCTGATCCATGCGCTGCGCTGGGTCAGCCGTTCGGATTACCCGCCACGGCGCAGGGCTGTGTTGCAGCTGCTGGCGGATATTGGTGCGGGTAAAGCGGGCAGTTTGCAGGGCTGTCTGATCCGCCCTCAGCGCGGCGATATCCACATTTGCCGCGAATATCAGGCGGTCAGGGATGTTCAATGCCCGGTGGAGGCGCTCTGGGATCAGCGCTGGCGGGTTGAGGGGCCGTTTGCACCGGGGCTCAGCATCCGGGCGCTGGGCGAAGAAGGGCTGAGGCAATGCCCGAACTGGCGCGATTCCGATGTGCCGCGCGCCTCATTGCTGGCCAGCCCGGCAATCTGGCAAAACCAGACCCTGATCGCCGCGCCATTGGCGAAAAACCGCAACGGATGGCGCTGCAGCCTGCAATTTGACTGCGCCGATTTCATTTCTTCGATATTATCGCATTGAACAAATGCGCTGAATGCCTATTTTAGGCCCGTAGTCGCGGCAGGCGGATTCCCGTTTCCCTATGCCCGCGCGTCAATTCTGTTTAGGAGAAGCCCGTGGGCAATATCAAAAATCTGGCGTTTTGGGTCGTTCTGTTCATGCTGATCATGGCCCTGTTCAATCTGTTCAGCCATGGGCAAAGCAAGATGAGCTCAAACGCCATGAGCTATTCTGAATTCGTCACTGCCGCCACCGGGGGGCAGGTGCAGTCGGTGACGCTGGATGGTGAACAGATCACGGTGACCGGCAAGGATGGCAAGGATTACACCACCATCAAGCCCGGTGATGCCGATGTGACCCAGATGCTGATCGACAATGGAGTGCAGGTGCGGGCGGTAAAACAGACGCAATCCGGCTTTGCCACGCTGATCTGGTCTCTGCTGCCGATCCTGCTGCTGATCGGGTTCTGGTTTTTCATGATGAACCGGATGCAGGGCGGCGGCAAAGGCGGGGCGATGGGTTTTGGCAAATCCAAGGCCAAGATGCTGACCGAGCGCGAGGGGCGGGTGACCTTTGACGATGTCGCCGGGATTGACGAGGCCAAAGAAGAGCTGGAAGAGGTGGTGGAATTTTTGCGCAACCCGCAGAAATTCTCGCGTCTGGGCGGCAAGATCCCCACCGGGGCGCTGCTGGTTGGCCCTCCGGGCACCGGTAAGACGCTGCTGGCCCGCGCGATTGCTGGCGAGGCCGGGGTGCCGTTCTTTACCATTTCGGGTTCGGATTTTGTGGAAATGTTCGTCGGTGTCGGTGCCAGCCGGGTGCGCGATATGTTCGAGCAGGCCAAAAAGAACGCGCCTTGCATCGTGTTTATCGACGAAATCGACGCGGTGGGTCGCGCGCGTGGGGTCGGCATGGGCGGCGGCAATGATGAGCGCGAGCAGACTTTGAACCAGCTTTTGGTCGAGATGGACGGGTTTGAAACTAATGAGGGCGTGATCATTCTGGCCGCCACCAACCGCGCCGATGTGCTGGACAAGGCGCTGCTGCGTCCGGGCCGGTTTGACCGCCAGATTCAGGTGCCTAACCCCGACATCAAGGGCCGCGACAAGATTTTGAACGTCCATGCCCGCAAGGTGCCTTTGGGGCCGGACGTGGATTTGCGCATCATTGCGCGGGGGACTCCGGGTTTCTCCGGGGCCGATCTGGCCAATCTGGTCAACGAAGCCGCGCTGATGGCGGCGCGTATTGGTCGGCGTTTCGTCACCATGCATGATTTCGAAATGGCCAAGGACAAGGTGATGATGGGCTCGGAACGGCGCTCGATGGTGCTGACCGATGAGCAAAAAGAGATGACCGCCTATCACGAAGCCGGTCACGCCATTGTCGGCATCATGCTGCCCAAATGCGATCCGGTTTACAAGGCGACGATCATCCCCCGGGGCTCGGCTCTGGGGATGGTGATGAGCCTGCCCGAAATGGATCAGCACAATTATTTCAAGGATCAGGCCGAGCAGAAAATCGCTATGGGTATGGCCGGGAAAGCGGCTGAGATCATCAAATACGGCCCCGAGCGGGTTTCGAACGGCCCATCCGGCGATATCCAGATGGTGTCGTCTTTGGCGCGGGCGATGGTGCTACGCTGGGGGATGTCCGATAAGGTGGGCAACATTGATTATCAGGCCGCGCATGAGGGCTATTCCGGCAATGGGGCCGGGGGGTTGTCGATTTCGGCGGCCACTCAGGAGCTGATTGAATCCGAGGTCAAGCGCATGATTGATGACGGCTATAACACCGCCGTCAAGATCCTGACTGAGCATAAGGAAGAATTTGAGCTGCTGGCGCAGGGTTTGCTGGAATATGAAACCCTGACCGGGGCCGAGATCAAGCGGGTGATGAAGGGCGAGCCTCCGCACGCCGAGGATGATGATGACGCCTCGGATGACACGCCCAGCCTGACCGCGATCCCGAAAACCAAGGCCAAGCCCAAGGTCAAGGTGACGCGTAAGCCCAAGGATGATGGCATGAAGCCCGAGCCTTCGGCCTAGATCAGGAGCATATCATGCCCGCTTTGCTGCCCACGGATTTTAGCTGTCGGATTGTGTGGCTGGGCTATAATGCGGATCGGGAGCAGGGGTTGGAGAATGTTTCGGCCCGCCAGTTGACGGTCGGCTTTGGCGGTGCCGAGCAGGACAGCCGCTATGGTCTGACCCGGCCCTCTTGCGGGCGGCTGCAACGGCAATTCCCGCGCGGCACCACGGTGCGCAACACCCGGCAGTTTTGCATCATGTCGGCCGAGGAGTTGGGCAAAATTGCCGAGAATATGGGGGTTGCAGCGCTCAAACCCGAATGGCTGGGCTGCAACATTGTGGTGCAGGGTCTGCCTGATCTCAGCCATTTGCCACCCTCGTCCCGCCTGATCAGCACCTCCGGCACCGGGCTGTGCGTTGATTTGGAAAACCGCCCCTGTCATTTGCCGGCCAAGGTGATCGAGCAACATCTGCCAGGCAAGGGCGGTGCGTTCAAAACTGCGGCCAAGGGGTTGCGCGGGGTGACGGCTTGGGTCGAGCGTGAGGGGGTGTTGCAGCTGGGTGATGTGCTGGTGCTGCATGTCCCGGATCAACCCATCTGGCCACATCTGGACCGGGCGCGGGGGCTGTAGCCCGGCCTGACCTCCGGGCGGGGCCGTCAAAGGGGGTGGCCTAGCTTGCGACGATTCCGGAGGTGGATGTGTCGGATTTATCCTGTTATTGCCCGATGAACTCTGTCAGGATCGCCCTTAAGAGCGGCGTGTTACGCCATTGTTTCGTGCTGAAAAGGAAATGCAGATGAGCTTTAAATCCGATATCGAAATTGCCCGCGAGGCCCAAAAACAGCCCATTCAGGAAATCGGGGCCAAGCTGGGCATCCCGGCCGAGCATCTGCTGCAATATGGCCACGACAAGGCCAAGATCAGCCAGGAGTTCATCAACAGCGTGCAGGGCAACAAGCAGGGCAAGCTGATTCTGGTCACCGCCATCAACCCAACCCCGGCGGGCGAGGGCAAAACCACCACCACGGTTGGTCTGGTCGATGGTCTGAACCATAACGGCAAAAACGCGGCGGTGTGCATTCGCGAGGCCTCGTTGGGTCCGTGTTTCGGCATGAAGGGCGGGGCCGCCGGGGGCGGGATGGCTCAGGTGGTGCCGATGGAGGAAATGAACCTGCATTTCACCGGCGATTTCCACGCCATCACCTCGGCCCATAACTTGCTGAGCGCGATGATCGACAACCATATTTACTGGGGTAACGCGCTGGGGATTGATGAGCGCCGCGTGGTCTGGCGGCGGGTGATGGATATGAACGACCGGGCCTTGCGCGATACGGTGGTGTCGCTGGGCGGGGTGGCCAATGGCTTTCCGCGTCAGACCGGGTTTGACATCACGGTGGCTTCGGAAGTGATGGCGATTTTGTGTCTGGCCAATGATCTGAAGGATCTGCAAAAGCGTCTTGGTGATATCATCGTCGCCTATACCCGCAAGCGTGAGCCGATTTATTGCCGTGATCTGAAGGCCGATGGGGCGATGACGGTGCTGCTGAAAGACGCGATGCAGCCCAATCTGGTGCAGACCTTGGAAAACAACCCGGCCTTTGTGCATGGTGGTCCGTTTGCCAATATCGCCCATGGCTGCAATTCGGTGATCGCCACCAGCACGGCTTTGCGTCTGGCCGATTATGTGGTGACCGAGGCCGGCTTTGGTGCCGATCTGGGGGCCGAGAAATTCATGAACATCAAATGCCGCAAGGCCGGGCTGACTCCGTCCTGCGTGGTGTTGGTGGCCACGGTGCGGGCGATGAAGATGAATGGCGGTGTGGCCAAGGCCGATTTGGGGGGCGAAAATGTGCAGGCGGTCGAAAATGGCTGCGCCAATCTGGGGCGTCATATCGGCAATCTCAAAGCGTTTGGCGTGCCGGTTGTGGTGGCGATCAACCATTTCGTCACCGATACCGATGCCGAGGTGCAGGCGATCATGGATTACGTCAAGGGGCAGGGCTCGGAGGCGATCCTGTCGCGTCATTGGGAGCTGGGCGGCAAGGGGGCTGCGGATCTGGCGGCCCGTGTGGCCCAGATCGCCGATAGCGGCGTGTCGCAATTTGCGCCGCTATACAAGGATGATCTGCCGCTGTTTGACAAGATCGAGCGCATTGCCAAGAGCATTTACCGCGCCGATGAGGTTCTGGCCGATAAGAAAATCCGCGATCAGCTGCGCGCGTGGGAGGATGCGGGCTATGGCCATTTGCCGGTCTGCATGGCCAAAACGCAGTATTCCTTTTCCACCGATCCCAATTTGCGCGGTGCGCCCACCGGCCACAGCATCCCGGTGCGCGAGGTGCGCTTGAGCGCCGGGGCCGGTTTCATCGTGGTGATCTGTGGCAGCATCATGACCATGCCCGGCCTGCCCAGCCGTCCGGCAGCCGAGGCCATCCGGCTGAATTCGGTTGGCGAAATCGACGGATTGTTCTAGGAGCATATCGGGTCACAACCAGATGAGGGTAAAATGACGGCTGATATTATCGACGGCAAGGCTTTTGCGGCCAGAGTGCGGGAAAAGGTTGCGACCCATGTGGCGCGGCTGAAAACAGAGCATGGCATCACCCCCGGGCTTGCCGTGGTGCTGGTGGGCGAGGATCCGGCCAGTCAGGTTTATGTGCGCTCCAAGGGCAAGATGACGGTTGAGGTGGGGATGAATTCCTATGAGCATCGGCTCAAGGATGACACCTCGGAATCCGAGCTTCTGGCGCTGATCGAACAGCTGAACGCCGATCCGGCGGTGCATGGAATTTTGGTGCAGTTGCCGCTGCCGGGCCATCTGAACGAAGATCTGGTGATCAATGCGGTTGACCCGGCCAAGGATGTGGACGGGTTTCATATTTCAAATGTCGGTCTGCTGGCGACGGGGCAGAAATCCATGGTGCCTTGCACGCCGCTGGGCTGTCTGATGCTGTTGCGCGATCATCTTGGGTCGCTTTCGGGGCTGGATGCGGTTGTGGTCGGGCGCTCGAACATCGTGGGCAAGCCGATGGCGCAACTGCTGATTGGCGACAGCTGCACGGTGACGGTGGCGCATTCGCGCACCAAAAACCTGCCTGATGTGGTGCGTCGGGCGGACATTGTGGTGGCGGCGGTGGGGCGGCCGGAGATGGTGCCCGGAGACTGGCTCAAACCCGGAGCAACCGTGATTGATGTGGGCATCAACCGCATTGACGCCCCGGAAAAGGGCGCGGGCAAGACCCGTCTGGTGGGCGATGTCGATTTTGCCAGCGCGGTTGAGGTGGCTGGGGCGATCACTCCTGTTCCCGGAGGGGTTGGCCCGATGACCATCGCTTGCCTGTTGGCCAATACGGTGACCGCCTGTTCCCGCGCCAATGGCTTGGACGAGCCCGAAGGGTTGACGGTTTAGGCTCCACTGAGCTTTCCTTTCTGTCCCGCCCGGCGGCACCGCCGGGCTGCGCCTGCCTGCCCCTCGGCAGGCGCAGCCCTCCGTTCTTTGGGTTTTGCCGCTGTTTGTGGCGGGCATTATGAAACGGCTGATCTGTCGCAGTGCATTTATATTTCATCCCCACGGCAAATTGCGTTAAAACAGAGCATAAGCGACCCTATGCCAAACCGACAGAAAGCCAGCGCCGTGCCTCAGCAAGACTTTACCGAAATCACTCTGGACGCCGACATCACCACCCAGACCCATGGCGGGCGGGCCAAATGTCTGCAACGGCTGATCCGGCTGGGGATGCCGGTGCCCAAAACTCTGGCGGTGTCGTTTGATGTGGTCCATGCCATCGCCAATGGTCAGCTCGCCGATACGGCGGCGATGATGCGCCAGTTTGGCTCGGGGCTGGTCTGTGTGCGGCCCAGCTCGCAAGACCCCGATTGGGGTGGGCCGGGGGCGATCCTGAACATCGGCATGAACGATAAACGCCATGCCGAGCTGACCCGGCAGTTGGGCGAAGAGGCCGCCAATGCGCTGTATTTGCGCTTTATTCAGGCCTATGCGGTGCATGTGGCACGGCTGGACCCGGATATGTTCGAACTGCCCGCGCATCCGGGCAACAGCGCCCTCAAGGCGGCGTTGCACAATTACGAGGAGGAAACCGACAAAGGCTTTCCTCAGGACCCGGCGCAGCAACTGGCCGGCGTGCTGTCCTCGATGGCGCGGGCCTGGGAAGGAACCAGTGCGCGGCTGTTGCGTCAGGCCAAGGGGGCTCCGGTGGATGCCGGGTTGGGGCTGGTGGTGCAGGAAATGGCGCTTGGGGTCGGTGCGGGCAAAAGTGGTTCCGGCGTGATCCAGTTTGTCGATGGCATCACCGGACAGCCGCAGATCACCGGGCGCTATTTGTGCCAGTCTCAGGGGCGCGATGCGTTGTTGCAGGGGCATGGGGCGCTCTATCTGCAAAAGGATGCGCGGGGGGCATCGTTGCAGGATGCTCTGCCGGTGCCCTATGCCGAGCTGCTGAAATATGGCACGCTTTGCCGCAGCCGGTTGCGTGAAGAGATGCAGATCGAGTTCACCGTTTCCAACGAGGTGCTGAGCATTCTGGACGCGGTGCGTCTTCCCCGCCGGGCGCGGGCGGCGGTGCGCATTGCGGTGGCGTTGGCCGAGGATGGGATTATCAGCAAGGAGGAGGCTCTGCGCCGGATCGAGCCGCGTGCGCTCAGCGAATTGCTGCACCATCAGATCAACCCGGAAGGGGCGCGCGATGTGTTCCAGACCGGCATCGCCGCCAGCCCCGGCGCGGCCTGTGGCCGGATCGTGTTCAGCTCGAACGCGGCGCAGGCCAGCGCGGCGCGGGGTGAGGCTTGCATTCTGGTGCGCGAGGAAACCACGCCTGAGGATGTGCGCGGGATGCACGCTTCGGTAGCGGTGCTGACCATGCGTGGTGGGGTCAGCAGCCATGCGGCGGTGATTGCCCGTGGGCTGGGCCTGCCCTGTGTGGTCGGGGCGATGGATATGAAGATCGACCGCCGGGCCAAGACCCTGACCGCTGCGGATGGGCGCGAGTTTAAGGAAGGCGACATGATCAGCATTGACGGCACTTTGGGGCAGGCTCTGGCCGGGTGTTGTGACATGCTCGAGCCTGCGCTGGATGGGGCATTTACCACGTTGATGGGCTGGGCGGGCGAGGTCTGTGACATCGGGGTGCGTGCCAATGCCGACACCCCGGCGGATGCCCGCATTGCCCGCAAATTCAATGCCGAAGGCATCGGCTTGTGCCGCACTGAGCATATGTTTTTCGAAAGCAGCCGTTTGACGGTGATGCGGGAGATGATCTTTTCCGACAGCTCAACCGAACGGGCGGCGGCGTTGCAGCGATTGCTGCCCATGCAGCGTCAGGATTTTCTGGAACTGTTTGAAATCATGGAGGGAAAGCCGGTTTGCATCCGTCTGTTGGACCCGCCTTTGCACGAGTTCCTGCCCACCCATCGCGAGGGCCAGCGGGCATTGGCCGAGGCGCTTGATCTCCCGGTTTCCGCCGTGACCCGCCGGGTGGATGCGTTGCGCGAATACAACCCGATGCTGGGGATGCGCGGGGTGCGTTTGGGGATCACCGTGCCGGAAATTTACGACATGCAGGCGCGTGCGATTTTCGAGGCCACACTTGCCGCCCGGCAAAAGGGCATCGACGTTGTCCCCGAAGTCATGCTGCCTCTGATCAGTGCCACCCGTGAGGTCGAGCTGGTCAAATCCCGGGTAGACGCCGTGGCGGCGGAGGTGCGCATCGAGATGGGGCAGGAATTTGACTATCGGCTGGGGGTGATGGTCGAAACCCCGCGTGCGGCGTTGCGGGCCGGAGACATCGCCCAAAATGCCGCCTTCCTCAGTTTTGGCACCAATGATCTGACGCAGATGACCTATGGGCTGTCGCGTGATGATGCCGGGCGGTTCATGTCGAATTATGTGCAGCTGGGGGTTTGTCCCGAAGATCCGTTCCACACGCTGGATACCGAGGGCGTTGGTGAATTGCTCAGCATCGGTGCGGCGCGGGGGCGGGCGGTGCAGCCGGATCTTGTTCTGTCAATTTGCGGCGAACATGGTGGGAATCCCGAATCTATCGAATTTTGCCGGAATGCGGGCTATGATTATGTTTCTTGCTCGCCTTATCGGGTGCCGGTGGCGCGTTTGGCGGCGGCACATCTGGCAATTTTAGAAAAAGTAACCGAATCTTAAAACCCTTGTAAAACAATGCGTAACGTGCCGTTATGGCTGATTTGTGATCAGAGGCTTGCGCATATGTTGCTTATTTGCAACAGTGATCTGGACTCGGGCGGAAATTTGCTCTACAGTGGCGCGGGATAATAGCCTGGGGATCGGTCGGTGCGCTTGCGCAGGGCCGTGTTGAAGATTGATACAGATGCTGCAAACTCGTCTTAATAGCCAGCCGAAGGGCAGGGGTGTTCTGCTCCTGTTGGTTGCGGTGTTGGCGCTGACGCTTTCGGCCTATGGAATTGCGGGGCGCACGGTTGTTCAGCAATCGGCGCAGATTCCTGTTCTGGACAGCAGTAATGTGGCCATGCAGCGGTCTTTTGTTGAGTCAGATCAGGGCGTTATGGTGCGTTCCTCAGCCAAGCGGGGTGGGGATGCACCTGTCGCGTTTTTGCCGGCAACGGCTCGCCCGATGCTTGTGGCCAAAATGGCTAGGCCGCAGCCGCGCCCGACGCAACGGACACAGCAGGTGTTGAATGTCGGGCAGGCTCCAAAGGCGGATGATTCTGGGCTGGTTTTGCATCTGAGCACCTCTAATATTGCCGATGAACCGGCGCCAGAAAGCGTCAGAAAACCGATTGCCACATTGTTGGATCAGGAGCGCGGGGCGCTCAAGCTGGTCAGCCCTGACCGCATTCTCGCTCTGACATCCGCGCCGTCCCGTAGTTTGCGGCCCAAAGCGCGCGGCAAAAGCCGTAAGGTTCGGGTGATCAAATATACGCGCAAATGGTTGAACAGCCAGCCGGTGGCTTCTGGTGGATCAGAATGGAAATGCCTGACTGAGGCGCTGTATTTCGAGGCTCGCGGCGAGAGCATCAAGGGCCAGGTCGCCGTTGCCGAAGTCATCCTGAACCGGGTGCAATCGCGCAAATTCCCCAATACGGTTTGCGGGGTGGTTAATCAGGGCACGGGGAAAAAACATCGCTGTCAGTTCTCTTACACTTGTGATGGTAAGGCAGAAACCGTCCATAATCCAAAGGCTTATCGCAATGTCGGTAAAATCGCCCGGGCTTTGCTGGATGGTGCGCCGCGCAATCTGACGGTTGGGGCAACCTATTACCACAATCATACGGTGCGCCCGCGCTGGTCCCGGATTTTTAAGCGCACAGTCAGTATTGATGGGCATCAGTTTTACCGCTAGGCTGGCCGCTGAATTGTCGTAAATCAGCGGAATTTCATGACCTCTGAAATCAAACAGGCTTTTGCCCATCCCGAATTGCGCGCGCAAGCGACGGAGGGGGGCGGTTTCCCGGATCGGATTTCGGTGCGGGACCATATTGAACAGGTTGAAATCGGAGCATTTCAGTCTGAGCGCGGCGTCACCCAGCGTTTGCAATTTGATCTGGTGGTTGAAATTGCCCCGGCAGGGGGGAATCTGGCCGATGATGTGGATTTGATCCTGTCATATGACGTTCTGACCGATGCCATTCGCGCTGAATTGGCTTTGGAGCGGTTCAACCTGCTGGAAACCCTCGCCGAACGGATTGCCGCGCGTATCCTGACCGCCCCGCAAGCGTTGCGGGTTTTTGTCCGAATCCAAAAGCTGGACCGGGGCAGCGGCAAGCTGGGGGTGGAAATTGTGCGCGGGGGGCAAGCACATCGGGATTGCTGTCCTGGAGTCGATCATCCCCCCAGACCTATCTGCATTTTCCTGCAAAATGCCGCACTTCATGGCGAACATATCGGGTTGTGGGTTGAAAAACTGCAACATCTGCCCGATCCGCTGGTTTTTTGTGTCGATTTACCACAAAAATATCAACAGCACTCCGATGCTCTACCCACCCAGCGGCATATTGATTTGCTGGAGATCGAGCAAACCGCTTGGGCGCTGGCTGCAGCACTGCCGGAGCTGGTGGTGGTTCACAGCCGGACCGAGCTGGATTGGGGAATGAACCACAAGCAACTCAGCCTTTGGGCCCCGTCCAAAATGGTGTTGGATGCCGTCAAACCGCCGCCGGGTCAGATTGACGGGCTGGGCTTGGCGCATTGGTTGGCAGAGCAGCTTGAGGCGAAACGGCTGATCGTGATCGGTGATGCTCCGGTGCGTTCCGACAACGCTGAGTTTTTCGATTACCGCCAGCCGGAGTTGTTGTAATGAAGCATTATTACCGACCGATTCCAATGATTGACCCGGCCCGCCCGAAACAGGCGCGGCCTATTGCCGGGGGCTGGTGCTGGTTTGACCGTGCCGAGCGTATTACCCGTGGGGGACAATCGAAATTGATCGGGATTGAGGACATTCCCGCGGATATTCTGGAAAAAATCAGTGCTCCGCGTGTGCCGATGGCCGGGCTGTCTTTTGACAGGCCGCGTTTGATGGGCATTCTCAATGTCACCCCGGATAGTTTTTCCGATGGCGGCAGGTTTGACACCCCCGAGGCCGCCCGCCAGCAGGCCCGCGCGTTGATCGGGCAGGGGGCCGATATTCTGGACATTGGCGGCGAATCCACCCGTCCGGGGGCTGACGATGTGCCCGAGCAACAGGAAATTGCCCGCACCGCGCCGGTGATCAAGGGCATTCGCGATGAAATCAGCGCTCCGATTTCTATCGACACCCGGAAATCTGCGGTGGCCAAAGCGGCTCTGGCAGCGGGGGCGGATATGATCAATGATGTTTCGGGCTTTGTCCATGATCCGGCCCTTGCGCAGCTGACCGCCGCCCATGACAGCCCGGTTTGCCTGATGCATGCCCAAGGTGCGCCCAAAACCATGCAGAATGCGCCCCATTATGAGGATGTCTTGCTGGATGTGTATGATTTTCTGGCCGAGCGCATCCGGATCGCCAATCGGGCCGGCATTCCCAACACAAGGATCATGATTGATCCGGGCATTGGCTTTGGCAAGACGTTGGAGCACAATCTGATTCTGCTCAGACATCTCAGTCTGTTTCATGCTCTGGGTTGTGTGATTCTGCTGGGGGTTTCCCGCAAATGCGTGTGCATGATATAGCTGCAACCAGACAGGCTTTTGCATTACAAATGGCCAGTATTTCAACAAGTGGACGCAATTATGAGCGATAAATTATTTGGCACCGATGGCGTGCGTGGGCAGGCGAATTCTTACCCAATGACGGCCGAAATGGCCCTGAAGCTGGGGGCTGCGGCCGGGCGGTATTTTCGCACCGATGGTTTGAACCGGCATCGGGTGGTGATCGCCAAGGATACGCGGCTGTCGGGTTACATGTTGGAAAACGCGCTGACCGCCGGGCTGACCAGCACCGGGATGAATGTGCTGCTGTTGGGGCCAGTGCCGACCCCGGCGGTTGGGTTTCTGACCCGCAGTATGCGCGCGGATCTGGGGATCATGATCTCTGCCAGCCACAACCCGCATTACGACAATGGCATCAAGTTTTTCGGCCCGGACGGCTTTAAGCTGTCTGATGAGGCGCAGAGAGAGATCGAACAGCTGGTTGCTGGTGAAATTGAACCGGCCAAGCCGCAAAACATTGGCCGAGCCAAGCGTATTGACGATGCGCAAGGGCGCTATGCCGAATACGCCAAGACCACTTTTGTCAAACGCGGCGATCTGTCGGGCCTGAGGGTGGTTGTCGATTGTGCCAATGGTGCAGCTTACAAAACCGCGCCCGAAGTTCTTTGGGAATTGGGGGTTGAGGTAATCCCGGTTGGGGTGGCTCCGAATGGGGTGAACATTAACCAGGAATGCGGCTCGACCTACCCGCAAACTGCCAGCGAGGCGGTGGTTCGGCACCGCGCCGATCTGGGGATTTGTTTGGATGGGGATGCCGACCGGGTGATGGTTCTGGATGAAAACGGCGTGGCGGCCGATGGCGATCAGTTGATGGCACTGCTGGCAACGCGTTGGGCGGAAAAAGGGGTGCTCAAGGGCGATACTTTGGTGGCTACGGTGATGTCCAATCTAGGGTTAGAGCGTTATTTGCACGGCAAAGGGCTGAAATTGTTGCGCACCAATGTCGGGGATCGCCATGTGGTCGAGGCGATGCGCAAGGGGGGCTATAATCTGGGCGGTGAGCAATCCGGCCATATTGTGATGACCGATTATGCGACCACCGGGGATGGTCTGATTGCCGGGTTGCAGTTTCTGGAGGCGATGGTTGAAACCGGCAAACGCGCATCCGAGCTGACCCGCAGCATTGAAATCGTGCCACAGCAATTAACCAATGTGCGCTATCAGAAAGGCACTGATCCGCTGCAAAGTGACGCTGTCAAGGCGGCGATTGCGGCGGGTGAACAGCGTTTGCAGGGCACCGGTCGGCTGTTGATCCGCAAATCCGGCACCGAGCCACTGATCCGGGTGATGGGCGAATGCGAAGACCACAGCCTGCTGGATGCGGTGATCGGTGACATTGTTACTGCGGTTGAGGCGGCGACTTAACGCGTTTTCGGCTCTGGACAATGGCCAACCCCAGCAGGATCAGCGCTAGGGCGATGAACAGGCGGGTTGGCAGTTGTTCGTGCAGGAACAGGGTGCCAAAAAGCACTGACCAGACCGGCAGTTGGTAGTTGACCAGCGACAAAAAGGATGGCCCGGCGCTGTGGATCACGGCCACCAGCAGCAAATTGGCCACTGCCGTTGGCACCACGCCCAGATACAGCGTGGCCCAGAAGGCGGTGTCGGCTTTGATGTCCGGCACGCCTTCCTGAATCAGGGCGATCGGCACGATGATCATCGCTGCCAGCAAGGTTGCGGTGGCGGCAAAACTGATCGGATTGGTGCTGGGGGCGCGCTTGGTGATGATGCCGCCGGTCGCGTAACAGGCGGCGGCGCCGAAACAGGCCAGCCGGGCCCAAGGCTCCATCCCCAAACCACTGCTTTTGAACGCATCCAGCCCGATCAGCACCACCACGCCGATGAACCCCACGCTAAAGCCCAGAGTTTTGCGGATGCTCAACTGCTCGCCCGGGATCAGAAAATGCGCCATCGGCAGCAAGATCAGTGGCACACTGGCCATGCTGACTCCGGCAAACCCTGAGGCCACATATTGTTGCCCCCAGCTGAGCAAAAAGAATGGCAACGCCATGGAACACGCCCCAAACCCCAAGGCGGCCAGCCAGATTTTGCGCCCCAGCGGCTGCGTCAGGCTGGGCAAAGGGATGTCTAGAAACCGCAAGAGAATCAACAGGGCCACGGCACCCACCAAGATGCGCCCCGCCGCCACGGTGACCGGGCCATAGCCGTCAAGCGCCAGCGTCACCACCATAAAGGATGAGCCCCAAATCAACCCTAACGCGCCCAGCCGCAGCCAGTTGATCAGCCCTGCTTGCATGATGTTTCCAATTCGTCAAAGAAAAAAGGTGCCCCGAGAAGCCTCGGAACACCTTTGGCAACGTGCTTAATTGACGCTTAGTTTTTGGCTTTGTCAACCATTTTACCGGCGGAAATCCAAGGCATCATATCGCGCAGTTTTTCACCGATCTGCTCAATCTGATGCTCGTCATTCAGGCGCCGTGTCGCTTTGAAATGCGGCTGGCCAACGGCGTTTTCTTGCATGAAATCACGCACGAATTTACCGTTCTGGATGTCGGTCAGCACGGCTTTCATGCGGGCTTTGGTCTCGTCATAAGGCAGCACCCGCGGGCCGGAAACATATTCGCCATATTCCGCGGTGTTGCTGATCGAATAGTTCATATTGGCGATGCCGCCTTCATAGATCAGGTCTACGATCAGTTTGACTTCGTGCAGGCACTCGAAATAGGCCATTTCCGGGGCGTAACCGGCCTCGACCAAGGTTTCAAAGCCCATGCGGATCAGCTCAACCAAGCCGCCGCACAGCACGGCCTGTTCACCGAACAGATCGGTTTCGCATTCCTCGCGGAAATTGGTCTCGATAATGCCCGAGCGCCCGCCGCCAATGGCCGAGCAATAAGACAGCCCGATTTCCAGAGCCTTGCCAGACGCGTCCTGATCGACCGCCACCAAGCAGGGCACGCCGCCGCCTTTGGTGTATTCACCGCGCACGGTGTGGCCGGGGCCTTTGGGGGCCATCATGATCACATCCACGCCGGGTTTGGGCTCGATCAGGCCGAAATGCACGTTCAGACCATGGGCAAATGCCATCGCCGCGCCGTCTTTCAGATTGTCATGCACATATTTCTTGTAGGTTTCGGCCTGCAATTCGTCGGGCATGGTGAACATGATCAGATCGCACCAAGCTGCGGCTTCGGCGATGCCCATCACTTTCAGCCCTTCCGCTTCGGCTTTCTTGGCCGAGGATGAGCCCTCACGCAGCGCCACCACCACGTTTTTCGCGCCGGAATCCCGCAGGTTCAGCGCATGGGCATGGCCTTGCGAGCCATAGCCCAGAATGGCCACTTTCATGTCTTTGATCAGGTTCACATCGCAATCGCGATCATAATATACGCGCATTTTGTTTGTCCTTTTGCTTGGGTATATCTTGTGGGTAAAATAACTGGTTTTGCCGGAATGATAAGGTTTGAAACGGCGGTAAATTCAGCTAAAAAGAAAAAACTATTCGTTTAAATGTAATAAAGTAGAAAAATCATGCTTGATGAAGTTAGCCGCCGAATCCTGCGGCATTTTCAGAACGATCCTGAGCTTGGCACGGCCGAGCTGGCCGCAAAGGCGGGGGTGAGCCCGGCGATTTGCGCAAGGCGGCTGGATCGGCTGCGCAGCGATGGGGTGTTGCTGGGGCAAGTGGCCCAGATCAACTGGGCCGCGCTGGGTTATGCGGTGGAAGTGTCGTTGCGTTTTACTCTGGATAAAACCCAGCGAAATGCGTTTGACGATTTTATTGAACAGGCTCGCAAAGTGCCGGAAGTGCTTGAAATTCAAACCTTTTTGGGGCGGGTGGATGTGCGTTTGACCGTGTTGGCCCGCGATATGGTCCATTATCAGGACATCTATCGCGACCGCATCCTGACTTTGCCCCATATCAGCGACATTCAGGCGCTGATGCAGATTTCCACCATAAAATCCACCGAGGCTTTGCCGCTATGATGCTGGATGATATTGACCGTCAGATTTTACGCGAACTCAGCCGCGATGGCCGTCAGGGGGCCGGGGCGTTGGGGCGTAAATTGCAGCTGAGCCAGCCGGCCATGTGGCGGCGCATCCGGCGCTTGCAGGATGAGGGCGTGATTTGCGGACAGCGCCTGGTGCTGGATCGCGAAAAACTGGGTTTTGGTGTCAGCGTGTTTCTTGGGGTCAAGCTGGCCACCAAGGGGCGGGTGTCGCTTGAAGATTTCGAACGCGCGGTGACGGCGATCCCCGAAGTGCTGTCGGTTCAGCATGTGTTGGGGCTGTATGATTACCGCCTGCGGGTGGTGGCGCGGGATCTGGCCGATTTTGAGCGGGTGCTGCGCCGGCGCATTATGACGTTGCCCGGGGTGGGCGAGGTCGAGGCCAATGTGCTGCTGTCCGAAGAACGCCGCCCCGGCCCGCTAGGTTATACCGCTTTAACCAAAGGTTAACCGGATCAGAAGTGCAAACATCACCGGCACCATGGCAACCGCCACCAAAATGGTGCCGATCAGGCCGAAAACCAGCGTGGCGACCACCAAAGTGGCCACCAACACCACGGCAATCAGGATCGCCACCCAGAAATTGCGCTTTTCAATGGCTTCTGCTTTCGAACGCGCCTTGGTAACCGGCAGCGCCAATCGGGCAGCACTTGAATCGTGATCCGTTCCCATCCTATTCCTCCTGTTCGCAAGAGGCTTTATGGGGCAAATGATTTTAAAAATCTACAATTATTGTCAGGTTTAGGGGAGATTAATCTTTGCCGCCGATTTGGTTCAGAAAATCCGACAAATTGTCGGTGTGGTGGTGAATATGCGGGGCCGGCTCCGGGCGGGTTTGTGAAACATAGACGCATTTCATGCCCATCTGATGCGGCACGGCCAGATTGCGGCTGTCATCTTCGAACATGGCTCCGGTTTTGGGGTCAATGCCATCGGCGGCAAACACCGTTTCATAGGCGCTGCGCTCGGGCTTTGGATGAAAACCGGCATTTTCCACCCCGTAAACCGCATCAAAAACCCCATCCAGCCCGCGGGCCTGCAGCACCCGCCCGGCATATTCGGCCGAGCCGTTGGTATAAACGATCTTGCGCCCGGTCAGGGTGTCGATCGCCTCGGCCAGCCCGGGGTCTTTGTCGAGATGGTCCAGCTCAATTTCGTGGACATGGGTCAGATAGGGGGTCGGGTCGACACCGTGTTCTTGCATCAGTCCGGACAGGGTGGTGCCGTATCTGTGCCAGTAATGCTTGCGCAGACGGTCGGCCTCGTGGCGGTTGACGCCCAGCGAGTCCATCACATATTCGGTCATCCGCACCTCGATCTGATCAAACAGCCGGGCGCTGGGGGGGTAAAGGGTGTTGTCCAGATCAAAGACCCAGTGGCGGATATGTGAAAATTTCTGCTTCATGGGGGCAGATTAAGGGCAAGCCGGCGCGGTTTCAATGTTGCAAATGCTTGCTTGCAGACGCTGGGCATGTGTAGGTTGTCTGCACCCAACCCGGAGAATGAAATGTCCCAGAATCGATTGCCGCAGAAAGATGCCTATGAGATGATTCTGGAAGCGATTGATACGGGCCTTTATCAACCCGGTGATCCGCTGGTCGAGTCTGAGCTGGCCGAGCGTTTTGGCATGTCGCGCACCCCGATCCGCGAGGCGTTGCAGCGTTTGGAAACCCAGCTGTTGCTAACCCGTGACGGGCGCAGTCTGATCGTGGCGTCTTTGGATCACAACCAGCTGGCCGAATTATACGCGGTCCGGGCCGAGCTGGAGGGCATGGCTGCCCGTCTGGCTGCCCGCCATGCCGCGCCGGAAGAGGTGCGGGTGTTGCGTAAAATGGTCGAGAGTGATCGCAAATTGTTGCATGATCCCGGGGCATTGGCCAAAACCAACCGCCGATTTCACAAGCAGGTGCATCTGGCATCGCATAATCGTTATCTGGTGCAGCAGCTGGATCTGGTGCATCGTACCATGGCTTTGCTGGCCACGACATCTTTGGCGGTTGAGGGGCGCAATGTCGGGGCGCTGAACGAACATGACGCGATTGTCACCGCGATTGAGGCAGGCGATGGCGAAGCGGCTTACGAGGCTTTGAAGGCGCATATTTCGAACGCGTTTGAAACTCGTCTGGTGATTGATGCCGAGAGCCCGGAATTGTCCAAGAGCTTATGATAAAGCTTATGATTCGGGGGCGAGCTCTTCGGTGCGCTCAAAGATCCCATGGGCGGTTTTGTCCCAGTAAAACGGCTGGGTGACCAATTCATAAAGCGCTTTGTAGGCCGCTAGGGTGCCCATCGGAAAGTAAAAGTGCATTGTCGGAGTCCAGCCCATCAAGAAACGGTGTTTTTTGTCGGAGATGGCAAAACAGCCTACGGCGATGGTGATGATTTCCGACAGCAGGAACACTGCGGTCAGCCCGATCATCACGGTGCTGTTCACCACGTCCAAGATTGGGTGATGCACGCCAAACAGGATCAACCAGAAGGACCACAGCAGCGGAGCCAGCAGGAAATGTGAAAAGGTGCCGATGAACAGGATCTGCATCCCAATGAATTTTTTTAGCCCCAGCTCTCGCAAAGTCTTGCCCGGGGATCGCATATGCACCGCCCAAGTGATGGCAAACCCCTTGAGCCAGCGCGAGCGTTGCTTGATCCAAGGCACGAAGCGGCAATTTGCCTCTTCTTCAGTCACCGTATGCACGATTTCGGTGCGCAGGCCATGGCGGGCCAGACGGATTCCCAGATCGGCGTCCTCGGTGACGTTGTGGGCATCCCAGCCGCCCAGCTTTTCCAGTGCCGCACGGCGGAAAAACAAGGTGGTGCCCCCCAGTGGAACCGCAAAGCCCAGCTTTTCAAGCCCCGGCAGGAACAGCCGGAACCATGTGTTGTATTCGATGGTAAAGCAGCGCGACAGCCAGTTGGTGCGGGGGTTGTAGAAATCCAGCAGCCCTTGCAGGCAGGCCACTTGCGGCCCGCGTTCGTGAAAACGGCGCACGATCTGGTGAATCTGGTCAGGATGTGGGGCATCTTCGGCGTCATAGACCCCGATGATCGAGCCGCGGCAGAATTTCAGAGCATAATTCATAGCCCTGGGTTTGGTACGCACATTGCCCGTTGGTACTCGGATCACCCGCGCCCAGCGGGGCAGCTGGGTGTGCGACAGTGTTTCATTAGTGGTGTCGTCATCTGCTTCGACCACCAGACAAATGTCTAGCAGCTCTTTGGGGTAGTTCAGCCGCTTCAGGCGGCGGATCAGGTGGCTGGCCACTTCGCGTTCCCGAAACAGCGGCACCATGATCGACACCACCGGCAGGCGGAACGTGGTGGTTTGTGCCGGTGGGGTATGTGGGTTGCGGTTGCGGCGCAGATGGGGGCGGATCTGGCTGGCGGTCGTGATCGTTTTTAGCCCCATATTGACCATCAGGATGAAAATCGCTGCGATGCAAAGGGCCGTGAATGTGGCGCTGGGGTTGATGATGGAAAAAGTCAAGAAGCCCAGAAGTGCCGCTAGACTAAAGCGAAACATCCTGCCTGTGTTCCACAGACGGCAGCTTTCCTGTTCTGCCACGCAGGTTTCGGCGTGTTCGACCAGCGGGGCGCGAAACATTTCCGCCAGTGCGTTCTGAATGTCATATTCCGGCGCAATCGCCATCAGAACCGTGCCCAGCTGCGGTGGCAATTCCGAGCGCACCCGCTCAAACTGATCTGGCCGCGAGGTGGCGATGATGATCGCTCCGCCCAGATCGCGCCAAGGGATGATGTTTTCCTTGATGCAATAATCCATGTCGATCAGCCCGCTGAGGTGGGGCAGGGGCGGTTCAGCCTGCAAATCGACCAGATCGGCCTGAAATTGTTCGGACAGGGCGCTGTATAAATCGGCCTCGCTGACCATATCATGATTGGTCAGGATGTAACCCAGCCGTGTTTCCTCGCGGTTGCGCAGTGCCAGCGCGGTCAGCAGGTCATCCGGGCTCAGCGCCCCCGAGCGCACCAGAATTTCGCCAATCGGTGTGCGTTTGTCTGGCGCGGATTTTGCCGGTTTGGCCGCGCTTTTGTCCCCCACCTTTTGCGGGGAGGGGAAATCAAGGACAGCAGGTTGAGGTAACACAGACATCGGCAAGGGCCACAGAGCTCATTCGTTCTCTGCAACCTTTGCCAACCATTGTTAATAGCCGGTTAATAGAACCCAAATTTAGCTATTTTTTTCCATCGCCGCGACAAAACGGTCAAACAGATAGGTGCTGTCTTGGGGGCCGGGGCTGGCTTCGGGGTGGTGTTGCACTGAAAACACCGGCCGATCCTGTAGCTGAATGCCGCAATTCGTGCCGTCAAACAGCGACACATGGCTTTCGATTACCCCATCGGGCAGGGTTTTGGCATCGACGGTAAAGCCATGATTCATCGAGGTAATTTCTACCTTGCCGGTGGTCAGATCCTTGACCGGGTGGTTGGCGCCGTGATGGCCGTGGCTCATCTTGACGGTTTTGGCCCCCAGCGCCAGCGCCAGCATCTGATGGCCCAGACAAATGCCGAAAACCGGCAGATTGGCGGCCAGCACCTGTTTGATCATCGGCACTGCATATTGCCCGGTCGCCGCCGGATCGCCGGGGCCGTTTGACAAAAATACACCATCGGGGTTGTGGGACAGGACTTCATCGCCGGTGGCCGTTGCCGGCAGCACGATCACATCGCAGCCCGCCGAGGCCAGACAGCGCAGGATGTTGCGTTTCGCACCAAAATCAACCGCAACAACCTTATGGCCGGGGGTGGTGCGCTTGCTATACCCCTCGGGCCAGGCCCAGCGCATTTCGTCCCAGTGGTAGCTCTTGGCGCAGGTGACGTCTTTGGCCAGATCGAGCCCCTCCAGCCCTTTGAAGGCGCGGGCTTTGGCGATCAGAGCATCAGTGTCAAACACTCCGTCTGGGTGATGCGCAATCGCCACATGCGGTGCACCCTGCTCGCGGATTGCCCGGGTCAGACGCCTTGTATCCAGTCCGCCAATGCCGATGCGGCCGTTTTCCTGCATCCAGCGGCGCAAATCCCCAGTGGCGCGCCAGTTGGACGGCGTGGTTGGATCCCATTTCACCACCATACCGGCGGCCACCGGCTGGCTGTGTTCGTCATCTTCGGGTGTGACCCCGGTGTTGCCAATATGAGGAAAGGTAAAGGTCACCACCTGCCCGGCATAAGAGGGGTCGGTCATGATCTCCTGATAGCCGGTCATGGCGGTGTTGAAACACAGTTCGGCCGCGCAGTCGCCGGTTGCCCCAAAGCCGGAGCCGTAAAACAGGCTGCCATCGGCCAAGGCCAGACAGGCGGTAGGGTGATTGGCGGATATCAGGGGAGAGGGGCTGGGCATGACGGCGATTCCTTTGCACAAATCCCGCGAAATTTATGTGGCGCTCGGGTGGGCGTCAAGCGAAAACCGGGTGGGTTTTGCCCCCCGCAAGCTGCGGTTTCGCGGGCTTTGTGTGCGGTTGCCAGGCGCGGCGGCGCGGGCTAGGGTGTGGGCGAAAAAGGACATAGGTCAGGAGGCCCAGATGGATTTACCAACCCGGATCAGTGAAGCAATGAAACAGGCGATGCGCGCCAAACAGGCCGAGCGTCTGTCCACCCTGCGCCTGATCCGCGCCGCGATGAATGAACGCGACATTGCGCTGCGCGGGCAGGGCGGGGATGCGGTTTCCGAGGATGACATTCTGGCGCTGCTGGGCAAGATGGTGAAACAGCGTCAGGAAAGCGCCAAAGCCTATCAGCAGGGCGGGCGCCCGGAACTGGCAGCAAAAGAGCTGGCCGAGATCACGGTGATCGAGGAGTTCCTGCCGCAAAAGCTGTCGGAAGAAGAGGCAGCCCAAGCGGTGCAGGCCGCGATTGCCGAGGCCGGGGCCGAGAGCCTGCGGGATATGGGCAAGGTGATGGGCCTGCTCAAGCGCGACTATATGGGGCGGATGGATTTCGCCAAGGTCGGGCCGATGGTCAAGGCGTTGCTGGGCTAGTGGCTGGCGCATGTCTGTGATCTTGGAACAGTGGGATTTTGCCGCAGCACAAAACCGCAATGTGACGGTGTTGCCCGATGGCTGCCGGGATCTGATCATGCGCAAACGCCCCGGTGCGGCTCCGATCTGGTTTGTGTCTGATCTGGACAGTCAGGCCTATCAGGTCAGGATGCGCCGCGGAGATTGTTTCTACGGTTTTCGACTGCATCCGGGCGTGCGGGTTGAGGAAGAGGCGTTGTTGCATTCGCTTACCGATGGGATGAGTGCGGCGCAAATCCGCGAGCGTTTGCACAGCTATACAAGTCGCAACGCCAATGTCACCGAGGCTCTGGCCTGTCTGGCCAGCGGTGTCGTCAGCGTGGCGCAGGCGGCGGCCGAGCTGGGGGTGCAGCCGCGGCGATTGCAACGCTTGCTGCGGCATCAGACTCAGCGCTCTCCGGCGTTTTGGCTGCGGCTGGCCCGGCTGCGTAAGGCGGCCATGCGGATGACGCCCCGGACCCATCTGGCGGCGTTGGCCTATGATCTGGGCTTTGCGGATCAATCGCATATGACGCGCGAGTTTCGCAGCTGGTTCGGGGTGACTCCGCATCAGATCAAGGCGCAAGCGGGTTGGCAGGCAGACAATATGGTTGCGGGTTATGCGGGCTGAACGGCGGTGCAAAGCTCGACCAAAACACCCTCAGCCGTGCGCACATAGGCGGTGGTTTGCCCCCAAGGCATTTCGGCGGCCTCCTGCACCAGTTCCAGCCCCGCCGCCACGGCCTTTTTGAGTGCTGCCGCCACATTTTCGGTTTCGAACGCGATTTCGAAGGAAGGCTGCTGGACAGGTTCGGTCGCCGGGGATTTGTTGAGCTGCTGCATCAGTTTGATCGAAGAAAACGCCAATTTGGTCTGGCCGGTGTCCAGTTCGGCGTAATCCTGACTTTCATGCATAAAGGCCAGCTTCAGGCCAAAAGCGGCGGAGAATGTCTGAACCGTGGCGGCAACGTCATGGACATAGAGGATGGTGTAGCGAAAGATCATGGTTTGCTCCTATGTGGGTTTGGCCCCAGCATAGTCTGATCCTTTGGCGCCAATCTTGAAGATTTGCGACAGCTGCTGCCGCCACATCACCACCCCCGCCGCAGACTCAAAAAGAGTTGCGCCGGGGGGGGATGTTGGTGCCTTTAGCCATCCACCCGGATGGTGGCGTTTTGCGGATCATAGGGGCTGTCCTGCACCACTTCGGCATCCCAAAGCTCGCGGAACATGCGCACCTTCAGCTTGGTGCCGACCTTGGCCAGTTCTGGCGGTACATAGCCCATGCCGATAGATTTCTCAAACGCCACCGAATAGCCGCCCGATGTCAGGCGGCCCACCCGTTTGCCGTCGGAAAACAGTGCCTCGCGCCCCCACGGGTCGGCATCGGCCGGGCCGTCGATCAGCAGGGTGACGCATTGGGCGCGGATGCCGGTTTTCAGCATCGCCTCTTTGCCGTGATAGTCTTTGTCCATATTGACAAAGCGCGTCAGCCCGGCCTCGAGCGGGGTGGCGTCGCGGCCCAGCTCGGTGCCGAAAGCGCGATAGGATTTCTCCTGACGCAGCCAGTTCTGCGCCCGCGCCCCGACCAGCTTGAGCCCATGTTGTTCACCCGCCTTGGTAATCAGGTCAAACAGGTAGTTCTGCATTTCGATCGGGTGGTGCAGCTCCCAGCCCAGCTCTCCGGTATAGGCCACCCGGATGGCGTTGACCGGGCACATGCCCAGCTCGATCTTTTGGGCCGACAGCCAGGGAAAGCGCTTGTTTGACAGCGCGGTTTCGGGATCGGCATCGCGGATCAGACCTTTGAGCAGGTCGCGGGATTTGGGCCCGGCGATGGCAAACACGCCCCATTGAGTGGTGACATCCTGCACCCCAACCCAGTCATTGGGGCTGTTGGTGCCCCAATCTTCGACCGCTTTGAGCAGGTAATCCTGATCATATTCCGTCCACGCCCCGGCGCTGACCAGATAGTATTCGTTTTCGGCCTCACGCAGAATGGTGTATTCGGTGCGGGTGGTGCCGTGGCTGGTCAGGGCGTAGGTCAGGTTGACGCGGCCGATTTTGGGCAGGGTGTTGCAGGTGAACCAATCCAGAAAGGCGGTGGCGCCGGGGCCGAACAGCCGGTGCTTGGTAAAGGCGCTGGCGTCGATCAGGCCAACGCCTTCGCGGATTGCTTTGGCTTCGTCCACCGCATATTGCCACCAGCCGCCGCGGCGGAAAGAACGCGAGTCGTGGTCGCTGAACCCTTCGGGGGCAAAGTAGTTGGGCCGCTCAAACCCGTTCACACAACCAAATTGTGCCCCTGCGGCCTTCATACGGTCATAGCAGGGGGCGGTGCGCAAGGGGCGGCAGGCTTCGCGTTCTTCATCCGGGTGGTGCAGGATGTAGACGTGGTCATAGCATTCCTCGTTCTTGCGGGCGGCGTATTCGGTGGTCATCCAGTTCGAGCCGTAACGCTTGGGATCGAGCGAAGCCATGTCGATTTCGGCCTCGCCATCGACCATCATCTGCGCCAGATAATAGCCCGCGCCGCCAGCGGCGGTGATGCCAAAGCTGAAGCCCTCGGCCAGCCACATATTGCGCAAGCCCGGAGCCGGCCCCAGCAGCGGGTTGCCATCGGGCGTGTAGCAGATCGGGCCGTTGAAATCATCCTTCAACCCGCTGTTTTCGCAAGAGGGGATGCGGTGGTTCATCGCCATATATTGATCCTCGATCCGGTCCAGATCGAGCGGGAACAGATCGGCGCGGAAACTGTCGGGCACGCCATATTCAAAACAGGCCGGCGCGTGTTTTTCATAGACCCCCAAAATCCAGCCGCCGCGTTCTTCGCGCACATAAGACTGGGCATCGGCGTCACGGACAACCGGATGCTCGGGGTTGGTTTTGCGAAATTCCTGCAAGGCCGGGTCGACATCGGTGACGATGAACTGGTGTTCAACCGGGATGGCCGGGATCTTGATGCCCAGCAATTTGGCGGTGCGCTGGGCATGGTTGCCGGTGGCGGTGACCACATGTTCGGCCGTGACCACGACTTGTTCATCGGTTGGCACCAGATTGCCGCCCTTTTCGGCCATTTTGGTGCAGGTGACCTCCCAAGCCTGCCCGTTCCAGTGATAGGCATCCACCTGCCATTTGCGCTCGATCACCGCTCCAAACTGGCGGGCGCCTTTGGCCATGGCCATGGTCACATCGGCCGGGTTGATATAGCCATCGGTGTGGTGATAGAGCGCGCCCTTCAGATCATCGGTGCGGATCAGCGGCCAGCGTTCCTTGATCTGTTCGGGCGTTAACCATTCAAACGGTACATCACAGGTTTCGGCGGTCGCGGCATAGAGCATGTATTCATCCATGCGTTCCTGGGTCTGAGCCATGCGCAGATTGCCCACCACGGCAAAGCCGGAATTCAGGCCGGTTTCGGCTTCGAGCTTTTTATAGAGATCGACCGAGTATTTATGAATATGGGTGGTGGCATAAGACATGTTGAACAGCGGCAACAGCCCGGCGGCGTGCCAGGTCGAGCCACAGGTCAGCTCGTCGCGTTCCAGCAGCACCACATCCTTCCAGCCGGCTTTGGCCAGATGATAGGCAATCGCGGTGCCAACGGCTCCGCCCCCGACAACAAGCGCTTTGACATTGGTCTTCATGGTAATGGACTCCCGGATGGATGGATGTTGGCGCTAATATGGCCCATTTCGCAGGGGCAAGGCAAACATTGCCCGACGATTGACAGACAAAAACGACACTTGCGGGTGGATCGGTTTGGTGGTGGGAGGGATTTCTGTCATGTGGGTGAGCGGGGTCCGGGCATCACCGGGTATGTTGCGCTGAAAACAGGGCGGCGTCCAGTTTTGCCATTCAGGCGAATTATCGCTAGGATGGCGAAAACCACCGCGCATCCGGCGCAAAAGGCTTGCCAAACCCGGCTGCGGTGCGTTTCATGGGAAAAATCGCAACAAAGGAAACCGCACCATGCAGCAGATCAAACTCGCAACCGCAATTCTGGCGCTCAGCGCCAGCACCGCCTGGGCCGCTTCGGACAGCCTGACGCTCGGCATGGTGCTGGAGCCCCCAAACCTTGATCCGACCGCCGGGGCCGCTGCCGCGATTGACGAGGTGGTTTATGCCAATATCTATGAGGGTCTGACCCGCTTTGGCCCCGATGGCACTGTTATACCCGCCTTGGCGCAGAGCTGGGAAGTCTCGCCCGATGGGCTGACCTACACCTTTCATCTGCATCCTGATGTGACTTTTCATGATGGTTCGGAGATGAACGCCGATGATGTGGTGTTCTCGCTGAACCGCGCCCGGGCCGAGGATTCCACCAATGCGCAAAAAGCGCTGTTCAAGGATATTGCCGATGTTCAGGCAACGGATGCGCATACCGTCACGGTGACTCTGTCTGCGCCCAATGGCCGGTTCCCGTTCAACATGGCTTGGGGTGATGCGGTGATCGTGGCCGAGGAGAGCATCAAAGACGCCGCCACCCATCCCGTGGGCACCGGCCCGTTTGTGTTTGATCAATGGGCGCATGGCGATAACATCCGCATTGTGCGCAACCAAGATTATTGGGGCGAGGCTCCGGCGTTGTCCTCGGCCACGTTCAAATTCATCTCGGACCCCAACGCGGCTTTTGCGGCGATGATGGCCGGGGATGTCGATGCGTTCCCGAATTTCCCGGCGCCTGAGACTCTGGCCCAGTTCGAAGCCAACCCGATGTTTCAGGTGATGATCGGCAGCACCGAGGGCGAAACCATCCTGTCGATCAACAACAAATCCGGCGCGCTGGCCGATCGTAAGGTGCGCAAGGCCATTGCCCATGCGATCAACCGTCAGGATATTATCGACGGGGCGATGTTTGGCTATGGCACGCCGATCGGCAGCCATTTCGCGCCGCACAACCCGGCCTATGTCGATCTGACCGCGCAATCGGCCTTTGACCCGGAACTTGCCAAAAAGCTGCTGGCTCAGGCCGGGCAATCCGATCTGTCACTGCGCTTGATGCTGCCCCCACCGGTTTATGCGCGTCGCGGCGGCGAGATCGTGGCAGCTCAGCTGCGCGATGTGGGCATCAAGGTCGAGGTCAGCAATCTGGAATGGGCGCAATGGCTGGAACAGGTGTTCAAGGGCAAGGATTTTGATCTGACCATTGTCAGCCACACCGAACCCGCCGACATCAACATCTATGCTCGCCCAGATTATTATTTCCAATATGACAACGCCGATTTTCAGGCGCTGATGGATAAGCTGAACAAAACCACCGACCCGGCGGCCCGGGATGACATTTTACGTCAGGCGCAAAAGATGATCGCGGATGATTACGTCAATGGCTATCTGTTCCAGCTAGCCAAAACCGGGGTGGCGAATGCCAAGATTGAGGGGCTTTGGAAGAATGCCCCGACTCAGGCCAATGATCTGACGGCGGTGCGCTGGGTGGATTAGCATCAGCGTAAAATCAAAGAGTTATAGCCAGATGGCACAGGAATCATTGTGCCATTTGGCGATAGGCTGCGATTTGTGCGATACGCCGCTTGAAATGAGGGGGGCATGGGCCGATCCGGCCACGGGTTTTCCACGCCCAAGTCTGGCTGAGCGCTTTGCCCTTAAAAACAGAGCGGTTTCAATGTGTTATGGGGGGGGTAAGTGGCAGCCCGTAGGGTGTGGGCACTATTTAATGAAATCAGTGGGGTAGATCGTCCAACAAGGTATTTTGCCCACATTGAATTCATTCGGGAAAATCGGGTTTTGTCCAACCTTTTGGAGCCGGTCCGATGAGCAGCTCCAAGCTTAAAACTGATGCGGCTTTTCACACATTCGACCCTGAAATCGCGGTGCAGGTGGGCATCAATGCGGCGGTGGTCTATCGAAATCTCGTGTTCTGGGTCCGCCACAATGAGGCGAACGGGCGCAACTTCCACGAGGGCCGTTATTGGACTTACAACTCGCTCGCGGCCTTCGACGAACAGTTCCCCTACTTGACTGCCAAGCAGATCCGAACGGCAC
>PDSA01000009.1 GCA_002748285.1 Rhodobacterales bacterium | reverse complement strand
GGTGTGACGCACAAAAAAAGCCCTACGGTATCCGAAGGCGGACGCCGCCAAACGGCGAGCCTTCCGCCAGAAAATCGCGACGCATGAGGCTGCCGGACGGCCCATTGTTTACCTTGATGAAAGCGGTTTTGCAATGGATATGCCGCGCACCCACGGCTACGCGCTGCGTGGAACCCGTTGTTTTGGCGTGCAAAACTGGAACGCGCGTGGGTGGGTGAGTGCGATTGGCGCGCTTCTCGCGGGGGCCTTGCTCAGTGTTGTGTTAACCACTGCTAACGTCGATGTAGCCACCTTTAACCTTTGGCTTGAGCACGACCTGATCCCGAAACTGCCGGCGGGGGCGGTGCTGGTAATGGATAACGCAGCCTTCCACCGGCGTGCGGATACCATTGAGATCATCGCCCGGGCCGGGCACAGCCTGGAATACCTGCCGCCCTACAGTCCCGATCTGAACCCGATCAAACATAAATGGGCTCAGGCAAAAGCGCGGCGACGAAAAACTGGGGCAACTGTGGAGGAACTGTTTCGGAACCAATTTTGAGTCGTTTGGCTATAGCGTCACGCTGATTGTCCACAGACCCTAGAGAAATCGAAAATTAGTGGCTCTGAAATTGGGGGCTAAACATGCAGCCCCGGCTCGGGAAACGGCAGATCGACTGAAGGCGATGAGAATCTATGACCGATTGGGAGATATTTCAGCGCAGGCAGGCGAAGGTTCACGCTTGGCAGACGCCATTCGCGGTATAGAAAAACAACAAGGGCTGTTGGATGACCTTTCGGCGTCGACGTATGAGCGGACCATCCCTACTGTTTCCGACATACTTGTGATCGAAAGCCCAATCATTGAAACCAACCGCAAGTTGGATCGTATAGAAAAGCAGTTTTCACAAATTTCCATCATTGCGCGGGACTCGGCCCGAGTAGCAACAGACTTGCAGGCTTACGCGGCGGAGTTTTTGCAAAAGTTCGAGAAGGCGGCGGAAGATGCAAACCAGTCAGGTAGCAAAGCTATCAAAGTAGGCTGGCTCGCCTTGGCGATTGCGATTGTCGTTGGCGCAGGACAGATATTTGCTCCGACATTGATACGCGACCAAGAAGCGGAAGCGTTGCGCCAAACCGTTGTTGATCTAAATGCGGAGATTTCGACTTTGTGGGCGGAACAGGGCGGAGCCAACGAACGCTTGATTGAGGCGTTGGTAAACTCAGATCAGGCAACCGCAACCGTGATTTCTAAGGCCCTTACAGCGATTGCAGCACAAAAGACCAAAGTGAGCGAATTGGGTCCTAGCGGATCACGGCAACATATCCCGCGCCTTTCGCGCTCGGACTGCACGCCCGTTGTAGCGAACCGCGCAGCCGATCGGGCGGCCCGCAAGGTGCTGCGCATAGCGCTCCGGCCCGGCATTATAGGCCGCCAGAAACCCCGGCGCACCGAAGCGGTCATACATCTCGCGCAAGTAAGCCGCGCCGCCCAGAATGTTGCCGCGCGGTCGGCTCCTTGCTGCCATCGGAAAACCGGATCAATGCCCCAAAGGGTGCGGTGACATAGATCAATTGAGCATTCTTTTGGGTCTCCTGAAGCAAAAACGATCCGGCAGGAGCGCCGGGCCGTGTTGTCGCCTGCCATTTGGTTATTCCGCCGCGATGGCGGGCTCTTCGTCGTCAGAGAGGAAAGCAGGCAGGGCCGTTTCGGCGTCCTGTTCCGCCAGACGCAGCGGTTCCGGCAGCCAGCCAGAGCCATCCAGCAGGCATTCGGCTTCCGCGGCCATGTCGGCTTTCTTGAGGTGGTCGATGAGCTGCGCTGCCTGTTCGCCCGCGCCTTCCTGCACGGACTCAAGGATGCGTGGCTTTGGCACACGGTTCAGGTAGTTGTCCGCCGTGGGCTTCCAGCCCGCCGCCACCAGATCAAGGCCGGTGGCCATGCGGGTGGTAAGGCCGCGCTGGCTGATGCCCGCGCCGTAGGGGTTGACCCGCTCGTGCAGGGCATTGACACTGAAGGATACGCAATGGGCCAACAGGTTCGGGCGCTGCTCCTTCGATAAGGCATCCAGCCACGCCCAGAGGTCGCCTTCGTCTTTGGGAAGCGGCGATACCGCTGGTCAGTTGACCACTCGTTCGGCCACGCGCATTCCATCGGCAAGGCCCGAAGACGGATAAAGAATCACGCGCGCACCCTCGGACAGCCCGCCAATGACCTGAGCCACGATCCCGTTGTCGGGGCCGATCTGTAACAGGCGCAGACGGGCGATGCCATCTTCGACAACGAATGTGGCCCAGCTTTCACCGTGGCGGAAAAGCGCACTTGACGGGATGATCATGATGTCGCGCCCCTCCCAGACGACAATCCGTGTTTCCACCCGAAACCCATGGCCCAAACCGCTGTAATCCGCCGGAGGGCTGGTGAAGTCGATCACCGCGTTGACGCGTTGCTCTTCGACGCCAAGTGCCGAGAATTGCGTGACGCCGAAGGGATCGACCCGCGTGACCTCTCCGGCAAGGTCATGTCTGCCGCCCCAGTCGGTGATGATCACAGGATCCCCCTTCGATACTTGCACCGCATCGGTTGACAGAAGTTCGACGACAATCTCCAGGTCACCGGCGACATCGCCGATTTCCATGATCGGGACACCTGCGGGCAGGGTTGTCTCGCTTTGCTGGATCAGCCTGAGGATGCTCCCGTCGGCAGGCGCGAATAGCGGGATGTCCTGAGGCGAAACATTGCCGCCGATTGCAGCGCTAAGTCCCCGGTCGTCAAACCCGATCAAAAGCGCCTGAGCATTTGCGATCTCTGCTTCACGCATGACGATGGCGGCTTCGGCGGTATCGACACTTGCCGACGCCACACGCGCGGACTGCCGGGCGCGATCCAGCGCGGCATTGCTGCTTACGCCACGTTCGACAAGCCGGATCGTGCGCTCCAGTTCGTTTTGCGACAGATCCCGATTGGCCAGTGCGGCGTTCAGGTCTGCCTGCGCCACACGCAATGCAGCCTGCGCTGCGGTGACGGCGGCCTCGGCCTGCTCACGGGTGCGCACGTCCAGCGCCGCCGGGTTTGTCGGGCGCATATGCGCAATGATGGTTTTTCCGCGGATAACTTTATCCCCCGGCTGAACCCGAACCCGCATCAACTGCCCCGCCACCGGGGTCGAGACGACATAGGCATCGCGCACAACCGTGCGGCCCTCTTCGTCGATGGTCAGGCGCATGGTGCCCCGCGTGACCGGCGCCATGTCGACCAGCACGGGCCGGGGCCAGAAGGCGACCGTCAGCGCCGCCACGATCAGCGCCACGGCTGCGGCCGTCAGGATGGCCTTTGACCGTTTTCGAGCTTTTGCCATGGCGATTACTCCCTTGTTTTCAGTGCCAGAACCAGATCGGCCCGGTCAATATCACATTTTACCAACCATCCCGAAACAACCGCCGCCCCAATCACGAAAGCCGCGGCGAAACCGAAACTTCTGGGGCTGAGAATGACAAGGATCTGGTAGAGTTCGTTCGAGAACCCGGCGGCGATGACGAAAGACAGATGGTAGCCCAGCACTGACCCCAGCGGCAGCGCCACCAGCGTCACGATGGCCAGCTCGCCCAGCAGCACGAATGCGGCCTCGCCTTTGGTAAATCCGATGACCCGCAGGCTGGCCAGATCGCGCGCCCGTTCGGCATAAGCAATGCGCGCCGAGTTATAAATAACCCCGAAGGTGATGATAAAGGCAATGGCGCCCATGATATAGCGCTGGGCGCCCGCGCCGCTGTCGCTCACCTTCTTGAAGGCGATTTCCGTGTCGGACTTCACGCTGACACCGGCCACGGTGGGCATGTCGGCCAGCGCGGCAAGGAGTTCGGCGCTGCGGCTTTGGTCGATCCGCAGGTAGGCGCCGGAAACGCGGCCGGGCTCGCGCAGGATGCGGTTCAGCGCCGTCAGGTCCATATAGACCGGCGAGCCCAGCACGCTCTGCGCGACGCGGGTCACGGGCACTTCCAGCACCGGCTGGCGCCCTTCGCGCACGTCAACCGTCAGGATCTCACCCGCGCCAATATCCAGAAGCCCGGCCAGCCCGCTCGACAGAACGACGCCGGTTTTGGGCAGGTCGATGTCGTTCATCTCGGAATCCACGGCGCGCATCAGGCGGGCGTCTTCGCTCAGCCCGATGATCCCCCCCCGGCGCGAGCGCAGGCCATTGCGCAGCACCACCGGCACATTGCGCACCGGCTCGACAAGCAGAACCCCCGGCAGCTTCTGCAAGTCGAGGATTGTCCGCGCCGATGCCGCATGGGTGAAGGTAACGCTGACATCGCTGTGGTCGATCACGTTGAAGGTCAGGTCGATCATGCGGTCAAACCCCGCATAGACGCCGAGCATCGCCACATTCAGACCCAGACCGCAGGCGATGCCGATCGTCGCGCCCGCCATGCGCGCCGGTTGGCGCGTGATCCGTCGCAGCACCATTCGGGAAGGCTGGTCGAGCCACCCCGTCACCGAGCGAAGCAGCCCCCCCGCCTGAGTGTAAACCGCCGGAGCCGGGGGACGCATCGCAGCGGCCGGGGTCAGGGCAAAGACCTGCCGCAGCACCATCAGCCCGCCGACAGAGGCCGCGAAGATACTGACCGCAACACCGGTCACGAAAGACGCGGCATCCAGACTGAACACCAGAAACGGAAACTTGTAGTAGATCGTATAGACCTGAATCAACGCGCGCCCCCCGGCGATGCCCAGAAGGCAGCCCGCCAGCGCCCCGCCCACGGCAATGGTCAGCACCAGCCGGAAGTAATGCGCGCCGACTTCCCAGTTTGTGTAGCCAAAGGCCTTCATCAGGCCGATTTCCTCGCGTTCGGCCTGCACCATCCGGCTGATCACGATATAAAGCAGGAAGGCCGCAATCGCCAAAAAGATGGGTGGCGCACCGATGGAGACCTTTTCAAGCTGGCTGATTTCCTCGCTGACGAAGCGGTTCGAGGTCTGATCCGCCAACGGATAGGCGCCAAAGCCGCCGAAGAGTTCCAACACCCGGTCCACCGCTTCCAGAACCGCCGCCTCATTCGCGCCCCGGCTGAGGGACAAGAGCGCCTCGTTGAAGGCGCCGTTCATGTCATAGGCCGCGGCCAGCGCCGAACGGCTCATCCAGATCACGCCATAGCGCGCATCGTCCGGGAGCATTTCGCCCGGCGCGGTGATGTAGATGAACTCCGGCCCCTGCGCCAGACCGACAATCCGAAAGCTGCGCCGGGCGCCGTTCATCGTCGCCTGAATGCGGTCGCCGGGGTGCAGGTCATGGGCTTTTGCGAGGGAGTCGAGCAGCAGGATTTCGTCCGAATGGCTGGCGTCGATCATGCGGCCCGCGCTCAGGTAGACGTCGTTCAGACGCGGCTCACGCAGGTCCGGCAGAGAGACGGCCCGCGCACGCACGGGGCGGGTCTGGTTCGGAAGGGTGATCAGGGCGTTGCCGGTCACGCGGGTTTCGACCGTCACCACCCCGTCAATCGTGGCCAGACGTCTGGCCAGATGATCGGGCGCGCGCGTGGCAGGGGCGAAGACATCGGCCAGCCGATAGCGTTCGTAATAGGTGGCGCGGGTATCGCTGAGCGAGACCAGAAGGCCGCTCATCATCACCTGCATGGCGACGCCCACGGCAATCACCATTCCGATCGCAATCGCCTGACCTTTTACGTGCCACAGATCACGCAGCAGTTTATGGGTGAGGGGGCTCACCATTCGATCTCGTCCGGGGTCAGTTTGTTCTGGTTGGCGACAACTTCGCGAATGGCGCCATCAGCGAAGTGGATCACCCGGTCGGCCATGGCCACCTGCGACGCGGCGTGAGTCACGATCAGCACGGTCGCGCCCAGTTTTTCGTTCACGTCCTTGAGAACCCTGAGCACCGCGCGGCCGGTTGTGCTGTCCAGCGCGCCGGTGGGTTCGTCGCAAAAGAGGACGGTGGGGTTCTTGGCAAGGGCACGGGCGATGGCCACGCGCTGCTGTTCCCCGCCTGACAGTTGTGCCGGAAAATGATCGGCCCGATCCTGAAGGCCGACCAACGTCAGCGCCTCTCTGGCATCCATCGGGTCGCGGGCGATTTCGGTGACAAGCTCGACATTCTCCTGCGCCGTGAGGCTGGGCATCAGGTTATAGAACTGAAAAACGAAGCCGATGTAATCCCGCCGGTAGCGCGTCAGTTGCGCGTCGGTCATCTCGCACAGGTTCTTGTCGTCAAACCAGGCCTCGCCCGAGGTCGCCCGGTCAAGCCCGCCGATGATGTTGAGCAGCGTCGATTTGCCACTGCCCGACGGACCGAGAAGGAACACGATTTCCCCCTGCATGATGTCCAGATCCACACTGCGCAGGGCATGAACAGCAGAACGCCCCTCGCCATAGGTCTTGGTCAAGCCCTTGGTTGAAAAGATGTTCTTTCCCACGTACAATCCAATCTCCCCAACCTACAGTTCCAATAAAGACTGCACTCGCCAAAAGGTTAAGGGGCCGGGGAATTGCAGTCAAATAAATTTGCGCGGGATTGCGCGTGAAAAATCAGGTCGGTGTCGGGGCGCCTTCCTCCTTTTGAATTGCCCGTAGCCCGGCCTTGCAATCGGCATGGATCGGAGCAAAGTCCAACTGTTCGCGGGCGCGTGTGATATCCAGCTGTCCGTCCTGCAGCGCCCAGGCGCAGATCTTGCTGGATGCGCCTTTGACCCGAAACGTTCCTCTCTTCCGCGCACCTTGCCGTAATCGTAATCTGGTTCTTATGAGTCTGAGCCCTTCTGTATTGCCACTTTGCTATGCTGCCCCCGTCAGCGACCTTAGCCAAGGCTGCTGACGGGGCGGTGTATGACGTCTGAGCCTTGTGGGGTCAAAATGATCGGACACCACGTTTTTTAGCGAGCCAGCACCGCCTCTCTTCATCCTCTCGACCAGTTGCATGTGGCCAATTCGGACCACGGATCAGAAGGAAGAGAACATGGATAACGCCGGGATCGGCCTTGGCTTCGATACTGGATGAGGTAGCTTTGTTTGCCCGATTTGAATATGCGCACCCCAAAGTCGGGAAATCCATCATCCCAAAGGATGTAGTCTTTGTCCTTTGCCGGAGTATTTTCGACGACGCGCTTGCTGATCTTGACCATTATTTCCTTCTTTTCCCGCCGGTCTCGCGTAAGCACCACGTAAGCACTTGAACGGAAATTCCGGTGTATGCTTGGACAAAGGCGTCGGTGATGGTGGTTTGAAATGTCAATATATTTCAGTGTGTTGTCGTGTTGTGGCACATTCTATCGCATTATTGGGAAACATTCTTTTAAAAACTCCGAAGGCAGAGGCCACAGGTTCGAATCCTGTCGGGCGCACCATTTCAAACCGACCCCTTGGAAACCGTTCTCATATCGCCAAACGACACAATTATGATTGTGCCTTTTGGCAATAAATGGCCCGAGCCCTCGGCTCAGGGGGGAATGCAGACGGTCCCCTGAACCACCAAAGCTCTGCCGGGGCCGGAACCGACCCTGTCATCACACTGATCCCCCGCCCGAACGAAAAACGGCCCCTGAAGCGGGGCCGTTGGGTTATCTGGTGAATTTTTTATGCTTCATCCGTTTGGGCTCGAGCGCATCGGCCCCCAGACGGCGTTTCTTGTCCTCTTCGTAATCCTCGAAATTGCCCTCGAACCACTCGACATGGGCCTCGCCCTCAAAGGCCAGAATGTGGGTGCAGATCCGGTCCAGGAAAAAGCGATCATGCGAAATCACCACCGCACAACCGGCGAAATCGACCAACGCGTCCTCCAGCGCCCGCAGGGTTTCCACGTCCAGATCATTGGTGGGTTCGTCCAACAGCAGCACATTGCCGCCCGAGCGCAGCAGACGCGCCATATGCACCCGGTTGCGCTCGCCCCCTGACAGCATCCCCAGCTTTTTCTGCTGGTCTCCGCCCTTGAAGTTAAAGGCCGAGCAATAGGCGCGCGAGTTCATCTCGGCCTGCCCTAGCATGATGATGTCCTGACTGTCGGTCACGGCCTCCCAGACGGTGGCGTTGTCATCCAGATCGTCGCGGGTCTGATCGACATAAGACAAATCCACCGTATCGCCAAATTCGACGGTGCCTTCATCGGGTTGTTCCTGCCCCGTCAGCATCCGAAACAGCGTGGTTTTCCCCGCGCCGTTGGGGCCGATCACCCCGACAATGCCGCCGGGGGGCAGGGAAAAGCTCAGGCCCTCGATCAGCAGCTTATCGCCCATGGCTTTTTTCAGATTGTTGACCTCAATCACCTTGTCGCCCAAACGCTGCCCGTTGGGGATGATGATCTGGGCGCGGCCCATCTTTTCACGTTCCGACATATTGGCCATGTCGTTATAGGCGTTGATCCGGGCCTTGGATTTGGCCTGCCGGGCCTTGGGCGATTGCCGCATCCATTCCAGCTCGCGTTCCAGCGTTTTCTGGCGGGATTTGTCCTCGCGGGCCTCTTGCGCCAGACGCTTGGATTTTTGCTCGAGCCACGAGGAATAGTTGCCTTCCCACGGGATGCCCTGACCGCGGTCCAGCTCCAGAATCCAACTGGTGATGTCATCCAGAAAATAGCGGTCATGGGTGACGATCAGAATGGTGCCTTTGTAATCCATCAGATGCTGTTGCAGCCAGGCGATGGTTTCGGCATCCAGATGGTTGGTCGGTTCGTCCAGCAGCAGCATGTCGGGGGCTTCGAGCAGCAATTTGCACAAGGCCACACGGCGCAGCTCACCCCCCGAGAGGGTGCTGACATCGGCATCATCGGACGGGCAGCGCAGGGCCTCCATCGACACGTCGATCTGAGCATCCAGATCCCACAAATTCTGCGCGTCGATCTCGTCTTGCAGCTTGGCCATTTCCTCGGCGGTTTCGTCGGAATAGTTCATCGCCAATTCGTTATAGCGATCCAGAATCGCCTTTTTATCGGCCACCCCCAGCATGACATTTTCACGCACATTCAGGGCCGGGTCCAGCGTGGGTTCCTGTGGTAGATAGCCCACCGTGGCCCCTTCGGCGGCCCAGGCTTCGCCGGTGAAATCCTTATCAATGCCGGCCATGATCCGCATCAGGGTGGATTTCCCCGATCCGTTCACCCCGACGACGCCGATTTTCACGCCGGGCAGGAAATTCAGGCGGATGTTTTCAAAGCATTTCTTGCCGCCGGGATAGGTTTTGGACACTCCGTCCATGAAGTAAACAAATTGATAGGCTGCCATGGGGGCTCCTGATATAAGACTGGTTTCCCGGTCTGGATAACGAAAACAAAGCGGAGAGGCAATCGGCTTGGCGTGCGATCCGAGCCAACAAATCTGCCATGCGTCGGTTCTGGACATCGCATTATTTTAACGCTACCCATTGGCGAAATATCAGAAGACGCGTTAGGGAAAACTCCGTGATGATCCGTAAAATGTTTGGGCTTTTGCTGGCCCTTTGTGTTTTTGTTGTGGCCGGTTGCGCCAAACCGCCGGCGGGCGGGCCGCCTTTGGCCAGTCAGGGTGATATTAATAAACTGACGGCGGCGATCACCGCGCTGGGCGATCAGGTCGACCCGGAGGAGGCCCGCCGCGCCGCTGAAATCGCCATGCTTTATCCCAACCAGCTGGCCAAACAATATGGCATCACCGATCATCCCCTGATCCATAATACCAAGGTCAATAAAGGCCTGCGTCCCCGTGGGCTGTGCTGGCATTGGGCGCAGGATATGCAGACCCGGCTGGCGCAGGAAAACTTCAAGACTCTGGCGCTGCACCGCGCCATTGCCAATTCGGATAGCTGGATTTTTATCGAACACAGCACGGTGATCATCAGTCAGATCGGAGACAGTCAGGATCAGGGCATCGTGCTGGATCCGTGGCGCAATGGCGGGGTGCTGTATTGGGCTCCGACGTTGAAGGATGAGAAATACACCTGGATTGCGCGCGATCAGGTCTTTGCCAAGAAGAGAAAGCTGTTGCTGCGCAAACGCGTTACGGTGGCCAGAGGCAAGGGCTGATGAAGGGGGCGTTCTGAGGGCGCGGCCCTCACGCCGGCAAAATCACCCCCGGATTCATGATGCCATGCGGGTCCAGAGCGGCTTTGATCGCTTTCATCATCGCCAATCCGGTCGGGTCGGCAAAATCGGCCAGATCACCGGTTTTCAGACGGCCCACCCCATGTTCAGCGGAAAATGAGCCGTCCAGCTCGGCCACCAGATCATGCACGATCTGTTTGATCTCTGCACGCCTGTCCTCATAGGCATCGCGGCTGCGGTTCTGTGCCGGGAACACATTATAATGCAGATTGCCATCGCCCAGATGGCCAAAGCAGTTGATGCGCATATCCCCCAGCCGGGCCAGCTGTTGCCGACCGCGGCGGATGAAGTCCGGCAGGGCCGAAAGCGGCACGGAAATGTCGTTGGACACGATTGAACCGATGCGCTTATTGGCCTCGGGGATGGATTCGCGCATGGTCCAGAATTGCGCACGTTGGCTGTGGTTTTGCGCGATCAGACCATCCAGCACCAGCCCGTCCTGATGAGCCTGCACGAACAGCTGCTCCAGCAGTTCATTTGCGTCCTGATCAGCGCTGACTCCCAGATCAATCAGCACCATCCAATCGGGGAAATCGGCAAAGGGCTGGCGGATGTCGGGCAGGGTCTGGGCCAGAAAGTGCAGCCCCATGCCGTTGATCAGCTCAAAGGCCGAGATGGTTTCGCCACACCGCCCCTGCGCCATCTGGAACAGCGCCAGCGCGGCGCTGGGGTCAGGCACCACCAGCAGAGCCGCCGCCTGCGCCGCCGGGCGGGGGAACAGGCGTAAGGATGCGGCGGTGATCACCCCCAGCGAGCCTTCTGCGCCGATCAGCAGATTGCGCAGATCATAGCCAGTATTGTCTTTGCGCAGCCGTTTTAGCCCATGCCAAATCTCGCCATTGGGCAGCACGGCCTCCAGCCCCAGACACAGATCACGGGCATTGCCATAGCGCAGCACATTCACCCCGCCGGCATTGACTGCCAGATTGCCGCCGATCTGACACGACCCCTGCGCCGCCAGACTCAGAGGAAACAGCCGGTTAATGTTTTCGGCGGCGCTCTGGACATCCTGCAGGATCATGCCGGCTTCGGCGATCAGCACGTTTTCCTCGGGCCAGACGCCGCGCAGCTTGTTCATACGTTCCAGCGACAGGATCACCGGCGCGGGCCCCTCGGGCATCACCTGACCGCTGACCAACCCGGTGCCGCCGCCATAGGGGACAACGCCGATGCGGGCCTGATGGCAGGCTTGCAGGATGGTTGAAACTTGCTGAACGCTATCGGGTGCCAGCAACAGGCCAGAGTTGCCGTGGAACCGGCCGCGGGGTTCGCTCAGATAGGCCGGGGTCAGCGGGCGAAATACGGCGGCGGGCAGATGCTGCCGGAGTTGGGTCTCAAAATCCTGATCCGCAGGGTTCAGTGGCATGGCATCTCTTTACGCATCATTGTGTGTTCCCTTTGCCTCGGGGGCTAACCGGCAGCGGTTTTGCCGCGCCGGTCGCTGCGCAGATTAGCGTAAAGCACATGGTTACGCCAGCGGCCGTTGATTTGCAGATAGCTCTGGGCCACGCCTTCATATTTGAACCCGGCCTTTTCCAGCACCCCGCGCGAGGCGGCGTTTTCGGGCAGGCAGGCGGCTTCGATCCGGCTGAGATCAAGCGCGGTAAAGGCGTAATGCACCAGCGCCAGAATGGCCTCGCTCATGAACCCCTGACGGGCGTATTTTTCACCCACCCAATAGCCCATAGTGCCCGCCTGCGCCGGGCCGCGGCGTATGTTGTCCAAGGTGATGGCTCCGACCAGTTCTTTGGTCTCGCGCCATTCCAGAAACACCGGAATCGCACTGCCCGCCGCGATTGAGCGTTGCGCCCAATAAACCCGGTTGGCAAAGCTTTTGCGGCTGAGATGGTCACCGCTCCAGCTGGGTTCCCACGGGGTGAGGAAATCCTGACTGAGATGGCGCAAACGCGACCAGCTGCGATAATCCGAATGCTGCGGCGCACGCAGGGTCATGCGCTCGGTTTCAATCTGGATTTTACGCCGACGGCCCAGCATCAGGATTGCAGTCGCATTTTCAGATCACTCAGTGCGGGGGCACCCTGCACTGGGCCGTAAAGCGCCATCGACGCATTGGCGGTTTGCGCCATATTGCCGGCAAACTCGCGCACCGCTTGCACATCCACCGCGTCAATTTTGGCAATGGTTTCCTCAAGCGGCGGCACCTGACCATGGATCATGGCCAGCCGGGCCATGCGCTCGGCCCTCGTGGCGGGGCTCTCCAGCCCCATCAGCACCGAGGCTTTCATCTGATTGCGGGCGCGTTCGACTTCGGCAGGGGAAACATCGCCGCTGGCGCGTTTGATCTCATCCACGGTGAGGGTCGCCAGCTCGGCCAGCTGATCGCCGCTGGTGCCGGCATAGATGGTGAACATGCCGCTATCGGAAAACGCGCCGGCCTGCGAGAAGATCGAATAGCACAGCCCGCGTTTTTCGCGCACCTCCTGAAACAGCCGCGAGGACATGCCGCCACCCAAGATGGCTGCGAAAATCTGCGCGGTGTAAATATCGGGGCTGCGATAATTCGGCCCTTCAAGCGCCAGCGTGAAATGCGCCTGCTCCAGATGCTTGTCCTCACGCTTTTCGACACCCGAGAAACGGGCGGGCTCGGTCGCGGTGTCCTGACCGGCGGGCAGATCGCCAAACAGCTGCTCGGCGGCGCGCACGATTGCGTCATGGTCAATCGCTCCGGCGGCGGACAGGATCATCTGCGCCGGGCTGTAACGCTCGGCCACAAAGCCCTTCAGATCGTTGCGGCTAAAGGATCTGACCCGCTCGGCCGGGCCCAGAATGCTGCGCCCGATGGCCTGTTTCGGGTAAGAGGCCTCTTGCAGCCAGTCAAACACCACATCATCGGGCGTGTCCAGAGACTGACCGATTTCTTGCAGGATCACCCCGCGTTCGGTCTCGATTTCCTTGGGGTCAAACACCGGATTGATCAGAATATCCGAGATCACATCCAGCGCCATTGGCACATCCTGGCCCAGCACCCGCACATAATAGGCGGTCATTTCGCGGCTGGTATAGGCGTTGATGAAGCCTCCGACATTTTCGATGGCTTGGGCAATGTCCAGCGCGCTGCGGGTTTTGGTGCCCTTGAACGCCATATGCTCGAGAAAATGCGCGATGCCGTTTTGCTCGGCCCGTTCATGGCGGGCACCGGCCCCGACCCAGACCCCCAGAGAGGCCGAGCGCAGGCTGGGCATGGTTTCGGTGATGATGCGAAATCCGTTTTTCAGGGTATGAGACTGCACAGCCATGGTTACACGCGCTCCAGAATGACAGATTTCAAGGTGTCCAGATCATTGGCCACCCGGGTGACGTGTTCGTCCCGGTCAAACAGATTGGCCATATGAGCGGGCAGGGGCGGGTGGATGCCGCAGGCGTCTTGCACCGCGGCCGGGAATTTGGCCGGATGGGCGGTGGCGAGCGTGATCATTGGCTCGGGGCCCAGATGCTCTTGCGCGACCTTGACGCCGACTGCGGAATGCGGGCAGAGGATTTCTCCGCTGCGCTTGCGCATCTCCTTGATGGTGGCGCGGGTTTCGTCTTCGGACGCCCGGCCCGAGGCAAACTGATCCCGCAGCCGCGAAATTGCCCCCTGGCTGATGCTGAACTGGCCGCTGTTTTGCAATTCGTCCATCAGCTGCGCCACTGCGGCCCCGTCACGATCATAGACGTCAAACAGCACGCGCTCAAAATTGGAGGAAACCTGAATATCCATCGACGGGCTGATCGAAGGCGTCACGCCTTTGGTGCTGTATGCGCCGGTTTGCAGGCAGCGATGCAGGATGTCGTTCTGGTTGGTGGCAATCACCAGCTTTTCAATCGGCAGGCCCATTTTGCGGGCGATGTAACCGGCGAAAATATCGCCGAAATTGCCGGTGGGCACGGTGAAACTGACGCTGCGGCTCGGTGCCCCCAGCGCGGTGGCGGCATAGAAATAATAGACCACCTGCGCCAGCACCCGACCCCAGTTGATCGAGTTCACCCCGGCCAGACGCACCTGATCACGGAAATCAAAATCGTTGAACATATCCTTGAGCCGGGCCTGACAATCGTCAAAATCCCCATCCACCGCCAGCGCGTGGACATTGGCGAAATCGGGCGTGGTCATCTGGCGGCGCTGCACTTCTGAAACACGGCCATGCGGATACATGATGAACACATTGACGGCTTCCAGCCCCTTGAAGGCTTCGATCGCGGCCGAGCCGGTATCGCCCGAGGTCGCCCCGACAATGGTGATCTTTTGCCCCTGCTTGGCCAGCGCGGCCTGAAACAGCTGGCCGATCAGCTGCATGGCGAAATCCTTGAACGCCAAAGTGGGGCCGTGGAACAGCTCGAGCAGGAAATGGTTTGGACCCAGCTGCACCAGCGGGGCGCGGGCGTCGTGGTCGAAACTGGCATAGGCGCGGGCAATGATGCCGTGCATTTCGTCATCGTCAAAGCTGCCGGCAACAAAGGGGCGCATCACCCGCAGGGCGACCTCTTCATAAGGGAGGCCGGCCAGAGCGGCGATGTCGGCAGGGGCCATGGTCGGGATTTCTGCCGGCACATAGAGGCCACCATCGCGGGCTAAACCGGTTAACATGGTTTCCTGGAAGCTCAGATCAGGAGCAGTGCCCCGGGTGGAAATATAGCGCATTTTGCCGATGCCTTTTGCTAGAGCGAAGATGTATTCAGCGCCTCATACGCCAGTTGCGGGGCGCTGTCATCCCAAACTGTGCAAAATGGTGCCGGAGTTTGCAAGATGGGGGCGGATGGGGGGCTTGCGTCTTTCAGATTTCCCCGGTCGCGTTGCCCATGAGTGCGAAGAGAGGTGGGCTGCGCCTGCCGGGGGGCAGGCAAGCGCAGCCCGGCCTTGAGGCCGGGCAGGGGGTGAGAGCGGGCGTGGCGGTTGGCAGAGCATGGCCCCACGCTTCCTGATCCCCGTCTTGTCAGCCTCAGCCCTGCCCGGGCACCAGCAAAACGCACCTTAGATAGGATCGCCGGTTTATTTGCTGTTGCGCAGCGCAAGGGGCTTCGCTAAGAACGGCCCTGTTGCGGGTGTAGCTCAATGGTAGAGCAGCAGCTTCCCAAGCTGACGACGAGGGTTCGATTCCCTTCACCCGCTCCATTCCTCAGCCCACCGATGCGTTTTGCCCGCCAATAAGCGGCGCGGCTACTTCGCCAACTGCCCGACCGTCATATGGCGTTTATGGCCAAAACCCTTGACCCGTTGCACAGCAAACCCCGCCGCGGCCAAAGCCCGGCGCACAAACCCGGCCGCTGTATAGGTCGCGAATGTGCCGTTTGGCGCGGTGTGATCGGCCACCGATTGCAGCAGCGCTTCGTCCCACAGCTCGGGGTTTTTCGCCGGAGAAAACCCGTCCAGATACCACGCATCCGCCGATTCCCCCCATTCCGGCACAGTGCTGCGGGCATCGCCGATGATGATCTCGGCCAGCAAATCATCGGTTTCAATCCGTCGCGCCCCGCTGTCCCATTGCTGCAAAAACGGTTGCGCCAGATCGTGGATCTCGGGGAAAGCCGCCAATGCGCGGTTCATATCGGCGGCCTGCATCGGGTAGGCCTCAAAGCTGGTGAAATGCAGCCGCCCCTTTATCCCGGCAGCGCGCCACAGCTGCAAACTGGCTAGCATGTTCAAACCGGTGCCAAAGCCCAGTTCGGCCACCCGGAAGCCGGGGCAAAACCGGCCCGGCAGATCATTGCCCGCCAAGAACACATGCCGGGTTTCCGCCAGCCCGTTGTGCAGCGAGAAATACGGATCATCGAAATGCGCGCTGATTGGCAGTTGATCGCGCCAGCTGAGTTTTGCCGTCTGGTTCTGGTCGTCTGAATGGGTCATAATCCGCATGACAATGGATAAACAAACAGGGTTTGGCAATGGTTGATGTGACGGTAATGGGGGCCGGGATTTTCGGGCTGTCGGTGGCGTATGCCTGTGCGCGGCGCGGGGCGCGGGTGCGGGTGGTTGAGCCTTTGCGCATCGGCGCGGGCTCCAGCGGTGGTCTGGTCGGGGCGCTGGCCCCGCATATGCCCGAAAAATGGGATGCCAAAAAGCAGTTCCAGTTTGACAGCCTGATCATGGCCGGGGAATTCTGGGCCGGGGCGGATCAGCTGTCGGGGCTGGCGTCGGGCTATGGCCGGATTGGCCGGTTGCAGCCGATTGCATCGGAGCGGTTGTTAGAGCTGTCACACCAGCGGGCCGAGAGCGCCCGCGAGCTGTGGCAGGGTCTGGCCCGTTGGCAGGTGGTGCGTTGCTCTGACTTTGGCGCTTGGGCACCGGACAGTCCGACCGGTTATCTGGTGCATGATACGCTCAGCGCCCGGCTGGAGCCGCGTCAGGCCATGGCCAGTCTGGCGGCCGCCATTGCTGCGTTGGGGGGCGAGATCGTGATCGGTGACGCCCTTGCGCAGGGGCAGGTGGTCTGGGCCAGCGGCTATCACGGCTTGCGCGCCCTGTCGCAGGAGTTGGGCGCGGAGATTGGCGGCGGCGTCAAGGGCCAGTCGGCTCTGCTGGAGTATGCGGCCGGCGATGTGCCGCAGCTGTTTGCCGATGGCCTGTATGTGGTGCCGCATTGCAATGGCACGGTCGCGGTGGGGTCGACTTCGGAGCGTGACTTTACGCAAGCGGACAGCACCGATCAGCTGCTGGAGGATTTGCTGGCGAAGCTGTGGGCGCGTTTCCCGGTGCTGGCCGGGGCCAAAGTCATCACCCGCTGGGCCGGCGTGCGGCCGCGTGGGCGCAAATTGGCCCCGATATTGGGGGCTCATCCGGGGCGAGCGGGGCATTTCATCGCCAATGGAGGCTTCAAGATCGGTTTCGGCATGGCTCCGAAGGTGGGCGAGATGATGGCCGATCTGTTGCTCAATCAAGACGATAGCGGCATCCCGGATGCGTTCCGGGTCGAGGCCAATTTGTGACACACTCGGCGGTAGAACGGCTTTGAGGCGCGGTTTAGAGCGTTATGCGAAAAAACTGAATCACTCAGGTGCTGCCTGAAATCAAAGATTTCAACGCACCTGCGTGATGTTCCTTGTATCAGGTATTTCGTCAAACGCTATAGCCGAGCTTTTGACCCGCATCCCGACCCCGCGCCGTCTGCTCGCTGACCGCGCCTATGATGCGCGACGGCTGCGCGACTGGCTGACCGAGCGCGGATGCGAAGCTGTCATCCCGCCAAACCGCACCCGCAAACATCCGCATTCCTATGACCGGGAGGCTTATCGCGGGCGCAATGTGGTTGAGCGGATGTTCTGTCGTCTCAAGGATTTCCGGCGCATCGCAACACGTTATGACAAGCGGGCGGATGTCTTCCTGTCAGCCGTCTTCCTTGCTGCCGCCGTCCTCTGGTGGGCCAATTGAGTCCCGACCTTAGAAGGGTGCGGCAAACCCAGATCAATTGAAAGAGCAGTATCGGAAATTATTTGCAATGTTTTGCTGTGGTATTCACGCAAATAGATTTGACGCTATACGAGTTTTGGATAAATATGGTGCTTATTTATCAAAAGTATAAAGACCATAAAGCCGCTTATACATGAAAAACACTATGTAAAAGAGGATTGAAACCAAGTAAGTGAATATGTTGCAGAAATGGCCTTCTCTCGAAAAGTCAGGCACACAAAGGAAAAAATGTGCGCTGTCCTTGGCTCTATTTTTCGCTAGTTCCTTATTATTTACAAGCTTCGCTATCAGTGGCGCGTGCGCTCAAGCGAGCAATTCCATTAATCCCGATTATACAAGAGTAGCCATCCGAGTAATAAAAAGAGTAGCCGTCCGAGTAATAAAAAGAGGGACTCATTGGTTTCGTGCGCTGGATACAGGCACGCTAGTCGTCCGCTCTTTTAAAGAAGCACAGATGCTTGGATTAACAAATATAGAAACTGCCGAACACATCATTACTGTAATTGCTTATGACACTTGGCAAGATGTTGAAGACATCTCTACCGCTGTGCGATATGTTGCCGTTGACATAGCATATCTTCAATCCGTTCGGGTTCTTGATTATGTCCGCGACACAGCAATTCCTGAAGCTTCGAGACTGGCGTCTGAAGCGTATGAGTATTCCCGAGATACAATAATCCTCGAAGCGTCTAGAATGGTGTCTGAAGGATATGAATACACCACTGACAGTATCGTTCCCAGTGTTTCTGGTTACCTATCAAACAAAGTGAATGACATATCTGACTGGTCTTCTGATGCTTGGCAGCGCTGGAATAACTGAGTTGCTACTTTCGACAAAATAAATATTATCTGGAAAGTATCTTGACGATTGTTACCCTGAACCTTGTGTCAATCTCGATTCAATAATGCGATGTGAAGCTCACAGCTAGAGCGTTATGCGCAAAACCTGAATCACTCAGCTATTTCGTCAAACGCTATAACCAAGGTAATATGTTGCATTTGCGCAGGTCTGTGCCATAGTTGCGGCCTGTTTTGGCAATGAATGCACAGAGTTATGGAGAACTGGGACGAAATCCGCACCGCCTATCATGTGGCCCGGGCCGGCACCGTCAGCGGGGCGGCGCAGGTTTTGGGGGTGCATCATGCCACCGTCATCCGCCATATTGACGCGCTTGAGGATCAACTGGGCGTGCGGCTGTTTCAGCGCCATGCCCGCGGCTATACCCCGACCGAAGCCGGGGCCGATCTGTTGCGGGTGGCGCAGGCCACGGATGAGCAATTCTCGCAGCTGGCCAGCCGTATTCGCGGGCAGGGGGATGCGGTCACCGGAGATCTGGTGGTCACCTCGCTGTCGGGCTATAGCCATGTTCTGACCCCGGTTCTGGTGCGGTTTCAGCAGCTCAACCCCGAGGTTTCAGTGCGCTATCTGACCGGCTCGCGGCTGTTTCGGCTGGAATATGGCGAAGCGCATGTGGCGATCCGGGCGGGCTCGGCCCCGACGCAGCCCGATAATGTGGTGCAGGAGTTTCAGCGCATCCGCATCGGGCTTTATGCTTCGCAAGACTATCTGGCCGCCTATGGCACGCCTAGGGATGAAACTGAATTCGCCGGGCATCGTTTTGTCAGCTATGATAACGTGTCCTCGCGCGCGCCCTATCATCAATGGCTCAAGGATAATGTCGCCCAGCATCAGGTCAGCTTTCGCGTGGCCGATGATCCTTCGATGCAGCAGGCCATTCTGGCCGGGGCCGGGCTGGGCTTTATGGCGGAAAAACGGGCCGAAAACCACCCCGAGCTGGTCCGGGTGCTGCCCTCGCGCCCGGAATGGGAGGTGCCGCTGTGGCTGGTGACGCATGTCGATCTGCACCGCACGGCCAAGGTGCAATCCTTTCTGAAATTCCTGAAGGCCGAAATGGCGATCACGGAGCAAACATGAGCCCGGAAATGCGCGGCCATCTAGCCATGCTATTGTTTTCGGTTCTGGTGGCCGGGTCGTTCAGCTTGGGTGCGCTGGTGGCCAATGAAATCGACCCGGCGGCGCTCAATGCGGTGCGGTTTCTGATTGCGGCGGTGGTGATCGGGGGGCTGGCCAACCTGACCATTGGATTTGAGCGCCGTTATTTTCACGCCCCTTGGCGTTATCTGTTGCTGGGCGGAGCGTTTGCAACCTTCTTTGTATTAATGTTTGAAGGGCTTAAAACTGCCAGCCCGATCAGCATTTCGGCGATGTCTACCCTGATGCCGCTAATGTCCGCCGGGTTTGGCTATCTGCTGTTGCGTCAACTGGTGACGCCGCGCATGGCGCTGGCCCTGAGCGTTGGCGCTGTGGGAGCGCTGTGGGTGATTTTTCGGGCGGATTTATCGGCGCTGTTGCAACTGCAAATCGGTCAGGGAGAGATGATCTTTTTCTGGGGTTGCATGGCGCACGCGCTCTACACGCCGCTGGTGCGCAAGTTGAACCGGGGGGAGCCCGTGATCGTGTTCAGCTTTGGCGTGATGGTGGCAGGGTTGATCCTGTTGCTGGCCTATGGCTGGCGCGATGTGTTGGCCACTGATTGGGCCGGATTGCCGGGCATCGTCTTGGTGGTGCTGCTTTATCTCGCGCTGATCACCAGTGCAGTGACGTTTGTCTTGCTGCAATTCGCCACCCTACGCCTGCCGGCGGCCAAAGTGATGGCCTATACCTATCTGACCCCCAGCTGGGTGATGCTGTGGGAGGCGGCTCTGGGCAATGGGTTGCCGTCGGTTTCTGTTTTTTTTGGTGTGGCGCTGACGGCCCTTGCCTTGTTCATTTTGCTGAAAAACGAGGAGGGCTGAGTCAGAATTTACCCTTTCTTAAGGTTAAATTCGTAATGGTTGGACCGTGGTGATCGGGCCAATTTGGGTCGGTTCAATAAAATTCTGGTTGAAATGTTCTGCTTTTGGTCTCATAAAGAGGGTCAGAACATAATGCGAACATATGCATGATTGCCGTTGCGGGGCAGTTGTGAAATAAGGAGGCAAATCAATGGCAATGGCAGATCTTTTGAAAATGAGTGACAAACGCGATACCGACAAACAAAAAGCGCTGGATTCGGCGCTGGCCCAGATTGAACGCCAATTCGGCAAGGGCTCGATCATGAAACTGGGGCAACAGGGCGCGGTGCAAGAGATTGAAGCCTCTTCAACCGGCTCGCTGGGGCTGGATATTGCGCTGGGTATTGGCGGCATTCCCAAAGGGCGGGTGATCGAAATTTACGGCCCGGAATCTTCGGGCAAAACCACGCTGACCTTGCATTGCATTGCCGAAGCGCAGAAAAAAGGCGGGGTGTGTGCGTTTGTCGATGCCGAACACGCGCTGGACCCGCTTTATGCCAAAAATCTGGGGGTCAATACCGACGAGCTGCTGATTTCCCAGCCCGACACCGGCGAACAGGCGTTAGAGATCACCGATACTCTGGTGCGCTCAGGCGCGGTGAATATGGTGGTGGTCGATTCGGTGGCGGCGCTGACTCCGAAATCCGAGCTGGAAGGCGATATGGGCGATGCCAGCGTCGGCGTCCATGCCCGGCTGATGAGCCAGGCGATGCGCAAGCTGACCAGCTCTATTTCGCGTTCCGGCTGCACCGTGTTGTTCATCAACCAGATCCGCATGAAAATCGGTGTGATGTTCGGCAGCCCCGAAACCACCACCGGCGGCAATGCGCTGAAATTTTATTCCTCGGTGCGGCTGGACATTCGCCGCATTGGGGCGCTGAAAGACCGTGATGAAGTTGTCGGCAACGCCACGCGGGTGAAGATCGTCAAAAACAAGGTGGCACCGCCGTTCAAACAGGTGGAATTTGACATCATGTACGGCGAAGGCATTTCGAAAATGGGCGAATTGCTGGATCTGGGTGTGAAGGCGGGTATCGTCGATAAGGCCGGGTCTTGGTTTTCCTATGGCGATGAGCGCATCGGTCAGGGCCGCGAAAACGCCAAGAATTACCTGAAACAGCACAAGCGTGTTGCCTACGAAATCGAGGACAAAATCCGCGCCGCCCATGGTCTGGATTTTGACATGCCCGAGATCGAAGAGGATGACGAAGGCGTGCTGGAAGCCTGATCCGGCACCTGAACGGGCGCAGTCAGCCTCCATAACCACCCTAAGGGCCGCGGCAAAAATGCCCGCGGCCTTTTGTTGATATGGACAGTGCAGGCTGGCAGCGCTAAACGGGACGGCAAAACCTTTCAACCCAAAGAGCCCGATATGCCCAGCCTGAACGACATCCGCAGCACTTTTCTGAATTATTACGGCAAACACGGCCATGAAATCGTGCCCAGCTCGCCGCTGGTGCCGCGCAATGATCCGACCTTGATGTTTGCCAATTCCGGGATGGTGCAGTTCAAAAACCTGTTCACCGGGGTCGAAAGCCGCGACTACAAACGCGCCACCACCGCGCAGAAATGCGTGCGCGCCGGGGGCAAGCACAACGATCTGGACAATGTCGGCTATACCGCGCGCCACCACACTTTTTTCGAGATGCTGGGTAATTTTTCCTTTGGGGATTACTTCAAGGATGACGCGATCGCTTTCGCGTGGGAGCTGATCACCAAAGAGTTGGAGATCGACGCCAGCAAGCTGCTGGTCACGGTTTACCATGACGATGATCAGGCCGCCGCGATCTGGAAAAAGGTCAGCGGGCTTTCTGATGATCGCATCATCCGCATCGCCACCGATGACAATTTCTGGTCAATGGGCGCGACCGGCCCCTGCGGCCCCTGTTCCGAGATTTTCTACGATCACGGCGATCACATCTGGGGTGGCCCTCCGGGCACGCCGGAAGAGGATGGCGACCGCTTTGTTGAAATCTGGAATCTGGTTTTCATGCAATATGAACAGCATGAAGATGGCAGCCGCACCAATCTGCCCAACCAATCCATCGACACTGGCATGGGGATCGAACGGGTCGCGGCGCTGCTGCAAGGCACCAATGACAACTACGCCACCGATCTGATGCGCAGCCTGATCGAGGCCTCGGCCCATGCGACCTCGACCGACCCGGATGGCCCCGGCAAGACCCATCATCGGGTGATTGCCGACCATCTGCGCTCGACCTCGTTTCTGCTGGCCGATGGGGTGATGCCCAGCAATGACGGGCGTGGCTATGTGCTGCGCCGGATCATGCGCCGGGCGATGCGGCACGCACATTTGCTGGGTGCAAAAGAGGCGCTTATGCATCGGTTGGTGCCAGCGCTGGTCAGCCAGATGGGCGCGGCTTACCCTGAGCTGGGGCAGGCGCAGCCTCTGATCGAAGAGACCCTGTTGCAAGAGGAAAACCGCTTCAAGCAGACTCTGGATCGTGGGTTGAAACTGTTGGATGAGGAATTATCCGATCTGCCCGAAGGGGCCGATTTGCCCGGTGAAGCGGCGTTCAAGCTCTACGACACCTATGGATTCCCGCTGGACTTGACGCAGGATGCGGTGCGCGAAAAGGGCCGTTCGGTGGACACCGATGCCTTTGACGCCGCCATGCAGGCGCAAAAGGCCAAAGCCCGCGCCGCCTGGGCCGGCACCGGCGAATCCACGGATGCTGCGATCTGGTTCGATCTGGCCCATGAATACGGCACGACCGAGTTTTTGGGCTACGATACCGAAACCGCCGAGGGCCAGATTTTGGCGCTGGTGCAGGAGGGTGGCCAGATCGGGGCCGCCAAGGCCGGCGACAAGGTGCAGATCGTGCTGAACCAGACTCCGTTTTACGCCGAAAGCGGCGGTCAGGTGGGCGATAGCGGCCTGATCAGCACCGATACCGGCAAGGCCCGGATCACCGATACCAAAAAGAGCGCCGGGGTGTTCATTCATTTCGCCGAAATCACCGAGGGTGAGATCAGCGCGGGTCAGGGTGCGGCTCTGGTGGTGGATCACGACCGCCGCAGCCAGATACGGGCCAACCACTCGGCCACCCATCTGTTGCACGAAGCCTTGCGTCAGGCCTTGGGCGATCATGTGGTGCAGCGGGGCTCTTTGAACGCGGCGGATCGGTTGCGGTTTGACTTCTCGCACGGGCAGGCGCTGAGTGATCAGCAGCTGCACGATGTCGAGGCCGAGGTGAACCAGTATATCCGCCAGAACTCAACAGTTGAGACCCGCATCATGACCCCGGATGACGCCCGGGCGATGGGAGCTCAGGCGTTGTTTGGCGAGAAATACGGCGATGAGGTGCGTGTGGTGTCGATGGGGGTGCAGATGGGCACCGGCAAAGGCGCTAATGGCGCCGCCTATTCGCTGGAGCTGTGCGGCGGCACGCATGTGGAGAAAACCGGCGACATTGGGTTGTTTGTGCTGCTGGGCGATAGTGCTTCCTCAGCCGGGGTGCGCCGGATCGAGGCGCTGACCGGGGCGCGGGCGCTGGAATATGTGGCCGAACAGAACCGGGCTCTGAGCCAAGCTGCGGCGATGCTCAAGGCCAAACCAGCGGATCTGGGCGACCGGCTGAAAGCGCTGCTGGATGAGCGCAAAAAGATGCAAAACGAGTTGGCCCAGCTGCGGCGCGAACTGGCGATGGGCGGCGGGACGGCTTCGGGCAATGATCCGGCGCGTCAGGTCAATGGCATCCCGTTTGTGGCGCAGATGTTGCACGGAGTCAGCGGCAAGGATCTGCGGGCGATGATTGATGAATACAAGGCCAAGCTGGGCTCCGGCGTGGTGTTGTTGATGGCGGATGCCGGTGGTAAGGTGGCGGTGGCTGCCGGGGTCAGTGATGATCTGACGGCGCGGCTGTCGGCTGTTGATCTGGTCAAGGCCGCGGTGGCCGAGCTGGGCGGTAAAGGCGGCGGCGGTCGTGCCGATATGGCGCAGGGCGGCGGTGTGGATGCTTCGAAATCAGACGCGGCGATTGCGGCGGTTGAGCAGATTATGAAAGGCTAATGCGATGACAGTTTATGCGATGGTTCACATTGATGTGAAAGACCCCGAGGAATATGCCAAATACGCCGCGCTGGCGGGTCCGGCAGTGGCCAAATATGGCGGCGAGTTTCTGGCCCGTGGTGGTGAGTGTGTGCAGATGGAAGGCAAGGGCCGGGCGCGCAATGTGATCATTAAATTCAGCGATATGGACCGGGCCAAAGAGTTCTACCATTCGCCGGAATATAAAGAGGCACTGTCCCATGGGCTGCCTGCGGCCGAGCGGGAATATACCTTTGTGGAAGGGGTTTAGCCGGGGCTGAGGGATTAAGGGCGGACCGGGTGTCCGCCCTTTTTTGTGTCCGCCCTTTTTTATTGTGTTGGGCCGTTTCCAAGACTAGCGGTCCAGAGCTGCGTCCCCTTGAACTGTCCCGCCCGGCCTTTCAACATTTTGCAACGTGGCGGCTTCTTCAAGAACCGCAATGGCTTTAAAGCCCCGCACAGGCGCCTACCCAGGCAGGCGCAGTCCGGCGCTATTGGCGTTATACGGCAGTGAGCAGCGCCCTTTTACTATTCGCTGCGCGCCGCGCGTTTGCGCTCATGCGGGTCCAGATGGCGTTTGCGCAGACGGATTGAATTGGGCGTGACCTCAACCAGCTCATCATTGTCGATATAGGCGATGGCCTCTTCCAGCGACATGGTGATCGGGGTGGTCAGGCGCACCGCTTCATCCGTGCCCGAAGCCCGCACATTGGTCAGCTTCTTGCCCTTGAGCGGGTTCACCTCCAGATCATTTTCGCGGCTGTGTTCGCCGATGATCATGCCGGTATAAACCTGTTCTTGCGCGCCAATGAACATCCGGCCGCGATCTTCGAGGTTGAACAGTGCATAGGCCACCGACACCCCGCTTTCCATCGAGATCAGCACCCCGGCACGCCGCCCCGGGATGGTGCCTTTATGCGGCTCCCAAGCGTGAAACACTCGGTTCAGCACCCCGGTGCCGCGGGTGTCGGTCAGGAATTCGCCGTGATAGCCGATCAGACCGCGTGAGGGCACATGCGCGATGATCCGGGTCTTGCCGGCACCGGCGGGTTTCATTTCGACCAGGTTGCCCTTGCGCGCCCCGGTCAGCTTTTCAATCACCGCGCCCGAGTAATCATCATCGACGTCGATGGTGACCTCTTCGACCGGCTCGCATCTTTCGCCGTCAATGTCGCGAAACAGCACCTGAGGGCGCGAGATCGACAGCTCGAAGCCTTCGCGGCGCATGTTTTCGATCAGCACGCCCATCTGCAATTCGCCGCGTCCGGCGACTTCGAAAGCGTCTCCGCCGGGGGTGTCCGACACCCGGATGGCCACATTGCTTTCGGCCTCTTTCATTAGGCGATCGCGGATCACGCGGCTCTGCACCTTTTTGCCATCGCGCCCGGCCAGCGGGCTGTCATTGATGCCAAAGGTGACGGTGATGGTGGGCGGATCAATCGGCTGTGCCGGAATCGCGGTGGTGATGTCGGTGGAACACAGCGTATCGGCCACGGTGGCGGTTTTCATGCCGGCGATTGAAACGATGTCTCCGGCTTCGGCCAGATCAATCGGCACCTGCACCAGACCGCGATAGGCCATGACTTTGGTGACGCGGAATTGCTCGATCTTGCTGTTGTCGCGTGACAGAGCATGAATGGTGTCGCCTGCCTTGACGGTGCCGGATTCCACCCGGCCGGTCAGCAGACGGCCAATGAACGGGTCAGCGCCAAGGGTGGTGACCAGCATGGAAAAGGGCTCGTCCCGATGCGCGATTTGCGCAGGCTCGGCGACGTGGTCGATGATCAGATCAAACAGGCCGTGCAGATCCTTGCGCGGCCCGTCCAGTTCGGTATCCGCCCAGCCCGAGCGGCCCGAGGCATACATCACCGGGAAATCCAGCTGCTCATCCGTGGCATCAAGGCTGGCGAACAGGTCAAACACTTCGTCCAGCGCGCGGTCGGGTTCAGCATCGGGTTTGTCGACCTTGTTCAGGACCACAATCGGTTTCAGACCCAGCGCCAGCGCCTTGGAGGTGACGAATTTGGTTTGCGGCATCGGCCCTTCGGCGGCGTCCACCAGCAGCACCACGCCATCGACCATCGACAGGATGCGCTCGACCTCGCCGCCAAAATCGGCGTGGCCCGGCGTGTCGACCACATTGACGCGCTTGCCGTCCCATTCGATCGAGGTGGCTTTGGCCAGAATGGTGATGCCGCGCTCGCGTTCCAGATCATTGCTGTCCATGGCGCGTTCTTCGACGGCCTGTGGTTTTGCCGTGGTCAACGTGGGCGATAATCGCGATATTGCGCAAGTCCATGAAAATAAGCCTTTTCGGGATGTTTCAGCGGGCAATACAGGGCAAAACGCCGGTTGGCCAGCCTTTTTGGCCGGGCGGGGGTAAAAAAGCGGAGAATGATGGTCTTTCGGCCTCAAAAGGGCCCTTTGTCCCGAAGTTGCCGCCGCTTCATGGGCAAAGAGCTTTGGGGCAATAAAAAGGGCAGCCGTCGCGGGCTGCCCTTTGAGTGTTTGAGGATGCCAGAATTTACATCGCTTTGTTGAGGTTGGTGTCAATCGCTTCAAGGAAGCCCTCGGTGGTCAGCCATTCTTGCTCTGGTCCGACCAGCAGCGCCAGATCTTTGGTCATCTGGCCACCTTCAACGGTGTCCACCACGACTTTTTCCAGCGTTTCGGCAAATTTCAGCAGTTGCGCGTTGTCGTCCAGCTTGGCGCGGTGCTTCAGGCCACCGGTCCAGGCAAAGATCGACGCGATCGAGTTGGTCGAGGTCGCCTCGCCCTTCTGGTGCTGGCGATAGTGACGGGTGACGGTGCCGTGGGCGGCTTCGGCTTCGACGATTTTTCCATCGGGAGTCATCAGCTGGCTGGTCATCAGACCCAGCGAGCCAAAGCCCTGCGCCACGGTGTCGGACTGCACATCGCCATCGTAGTTCTTACAGGCCCAGACGAATTTGCCCGACCATTTCATGGCAGCGGCAACCATATCGTCAATCAGGCGGTGCTCGTAAGTGATGCCGGCTTTTTCGAACTGCTCGGCAAATTCGGTGTCATAGACCTCCTGAAACAGATCCTTGAAGCGGCCGTCATAGGCTTTCAGAATGGTGTTTTTGGTCGACAGATACACCGGCCAGCCCAGCTTGAGGCCGTAATTCATCGAAGCACGGGCGAAATCGCGGATCGAATCATCGCGGTTATACATGCCCATGAACACCCCTGCGGATGGGGCATCGTAGACTTCTTTTTCAATCACGGTGCCGTCTTCGCCGACGAATTTCATGCTCAGCTTGCCAGCGCCAGGATAGAGGAAATCGGTGGCTTTATACTGATCGCCAAAAGCATGACGGCCAATCACGATCGGGTCGGTCCAGCCGGGAACCAGACGCGGGACGTTTTTGCAGATGATCGGGGCGCGGAACACCACGCCGCCCAGAATGTTGCGGATGGTGCCGTTGGGGCTGCGCCACATTTTCTTCAGGCCGAATTCCTCAACCCGCTGTTCATCCGGGGTGATGGTGGCGCATTTGACGCCCACGCCGTATTTCTTGATGGCTTCGGCAGCGTCAACGGTGATCTGGTCGTTGGTTTCGTCGCGCACTTCCATGCCCAGATCGAAATATTTCAGGTCGATGTCCAGATAGGGCAGGATCAGCTTTTTCTTGATGAAATCCCAGATGATCCGGGTCATTTCATCGCCGTCCAGCTCGACAACTGGGTTTTCTACCTTGATTTTGGTCATATTGGCCTCTTTGGGTTGGGTGAATCGTTGCGGCCCTTTTAGACCATCGGGGCGCTGAGGGGAAGGCTGTATGCGATTGTATACATGCTCGCCTCAAAAATCTTGCAAGATTTTTGCCAAGGATTTTGAAAATCCTTGGTTGGCACAGGGGGGCAGTGCTGCCCGAAAATCACAGACACACACCGCCTCTGGACCATTGTGAAAATGCGCCTTATAAGCCGGATTTATGAAACAGGTTCGGATCATTATACGAATTACCACCCCGGCGCTCTGACCCCTGAAAGAGCCGCCGGTCCTTAAGGCGCATGAGCCCGTCGCGCCGCCTGTCACTTCTCCTTTATGAAACACCGATCAAATACTGACCAAGGATAGTCTCATGTGTGCCGAAACACCCGATTACAAATCCACCCTGAACCTGCCCCGCACTGATTTCCCCATGCGGGCCGGGTTGCCCAAGCGCGAGCCGCTTTGGTTGCAGCGTTGGGCCGAGATCGGCATCTATGACCGCCTGCGGCAAAAGCAGGGCCGCAAGCCCTTCATCCTGCATGACGGCCCGCCCTATGCCAATGGTCATCTGCATATCGGCCACGCGCTGAACAAGATCCTGAAAGACATGATCGTGCGCAGCCAGCAAATGCTGGGCCGGGATGCCCGTTACATCCCCGGCTGGGATTGCCACGGTTTGCCGATTGAATGGAAGATCGAGGAACAATACCGCAGCAAAGGCAAAAACAAAGACGATGTGCCGATCAACGAATTGCGCGGCGAGTGTCGCAAATTTGCCGAGCATTGGGTCAACATCCAGCGCGAGGAATTCAAACGTCTGGGCGTGCAGGGCAACTGGGATGACCCCTATCTGACCATGAAATTTTCTTCCGAAGCCGTGATCGCCGAGGAATTCATGAAATTCGTGATGAATGGCAGCCTGTATCGGGGCTCCAAGCCGGTGATGTGGTCTCCGGTGGAAAAGACCGCTCTGGCCGAGGCCGAGATCGAATATCACGATCACCAGAGCCACACCATCTGGGTCAAATTCCCCTTTGCCAATGCCAGCGGCGATCTGGCCGGGGCCAGCGCCGTGATCTGGACGACGACTCCCTGGACCATCCCCTCCAACAAAGCCGTGGCTTATAACCCCAATATCAATTACGGCCTGTTCCGGGTGGATGAAACGCAGGACGAAAGCTGGGCCGCGGCCGGTGACACTTACGTTTTGGCCGATGCCTTGGCCGAGGCGACCCTGACCAGCGCCCGGGTCGTCAAATTCACCCGTATCCGCGATGTGGCCGCGGATGAGCTGGCCGGGCTGATCTGCAAACACCCCTTCGCTGACAGTGACCCGTTCTGGGATTACCCGGAAGGCGTGCCGATGATCGACGGCGACCATGTCACCGATGACGCCGGCACCGGTTTCGTCCACACCGCGCCGTCGCATGGTGCCGATGACTATGAGTGCTTTATCAAACGCGGCTGGAGCGACCGTCTGACCCACAACATCAACGAGGATTCGGCGTTTGAAGAGTTTGTGCCCTTCTTTGCCGGGCTTGAGGTCTTCACCCGCAAGGGCAAAGAGGGCAAAGCCAACCCGGCGGTGATCGCCAAACTGATCGAAGTCAACGCCCTGATCGCGCGTGGCCGGGTCAAGCACAGCTATCCGCATAGCTGGCGTTCCAAGGCTCCGGTGATTTTCCGCAATACCCCGCAATGGTTCGTGGCGATTGACAAAGAGCTCAATGACGGCATGGACACTTACGGCAAAACCATCCGCAGCCGGGCCTTGACCGAAATCGACAATGTGAAATGGACGCCACCCAAGGGGCGCAACCGCATCTATGCGATGATCGAATCCCGCCCCGACTGGGTGATGAGCCGCCAGCGGGCTTGGGGCGTGCCGCTGACCTGCTTCATCAGGGATGCCGGCAACGGCCAGGTCGAGCTGTTGCGCGATGCGGCGGTGAATGCACGCATTGCCGAGGCGTTTCGCGCTGAAGGGGCCGATGCGTGGTTCAAGGACGGCGCCCGGGAACGCTTCCTCGAAGGCGTGGAGAATGCCGATCAGTGGCAGATGGTCACCGATATTCTGGATGTGTGGTTTGACAGTGGTTCGACCCATGCTTTTGTGCTGCGCGACCGCGAAGATGGCTCGGAGGATGGCATCGCCGACCTTTACCTTGAAGGTACCGATCAGCATCGCGGCTGGTTCCATTCCTCGCTGCTGCAAAGCTGCGGCACCAATGGGCGCGCGCCTTATCGCGGGGTGCTGACCCATGGCTTTACGCTGGATGAAAAGGGCATGAAAATGTCCAAATCGCTGGGCAACACCATCGTGCCGGAACAGGTCACCAAACAATATGGCGCCGATATTCTGCGCCTTTGGGTGGCGCAGGTCGATTTCACCGCCGATCAGCGCATCGGCCCGGAGATTTTGAAAAACGTCGCCGACAGCTATCGGCGGTTGCGCAATACCATGCGCTTCATGCTGGGTTCGCTGGCGGATTTCGACGCGGCCAAAGCCGTGCCCGCGGATCAGATGCCCGAGCTTGAACGCTGGGTGCTGCATCGCCTTAGCGAGCTGGATCAGGTGGTGCGCAGCGGCTATGACGCCTATGATTTCCAAGGCGTGTTTCAGGCGCTGTTCCAGTTTGCCACCGTGGATCTGTCGGCGTTTTACTTTGATATCCGCAAGGATGCTGAACGGCTGACCAAATGGCTGGCCCCTATTCTGGTGTTCACCATGGAAGAGGTCTGGCTGCAACGCCATGACGGCGAAGATGTGTCACTGCATCTGGAAGACATGCCGACCACCCCGGCCGAATGGCGCGACGATGTGCTGGCCGCGAAATGGGAAGCTTTGCGCAAGGTGCGCCGGGTGGTGACCGGAGCAATCGAGATTCAGCGTCAGGATAAGGTGATTGGTGCCTCGCTCGAGGCCGCGCCAACGGTGCATATCCGTGATGCCGAAGTGCTGGCGCTGGCCAAATCGGTGGAGTTCGCCGACATCTGCATCACTTCGCAAGTGCAGCTGAGCAATGATCCGATCCCGGATGCGGCCTTCAGAATGCCTGAAATCGAAGGCATCGGGGTTGAGTTCGAAAAGGCTCAGGGGGGCAAATGTCAGCGCTGCTGGAAAATCCTGCCCGATGTGGGGCAGCACACGCATGAGCAGGTTTGCGGGCGTTGTGATGAGGCGCTGTCTTAGAATGCTGCCGGGGCCAAACCCAGCGCTGCGGTTGAGCGGCGGATTATGGCGTCCCTGACCATCGACACCCCCACCGGCCCGGTTCTGGTCACCGAGCAGGGCGGGCAGATTGTGCGGCTTGAGTGGCAGCACAAAACCCGCCATGCCGACCCATCGCCGGTTTTGCAGCAGGCCCGGCGTCAGATACAGGAGTATTTCGAGGGGCAGCGCACGACATTTGACCTGCCCCTTGCCCCGCCCGGCGGGTTGTTTCAGCGCACGGTTTGCGAACAAATCCGTCAAATCCCGTTCGGAGAAACCACGACCTATGGCGAGATCGCCAAACGGCTGGGCGTTTCAGCGCAGGCGGTGGGGCGGGCTTGTGGCGGCAACCCGATCCCTCTGATCATTGCGTGCCACCGGGTGCTGGCAAGCAACGGGTTGGGTGGGTTTTCCGGCGGAGTGGGGATTGAAACCAAGGTGCAGCTGTTGCGCCATGAAGGGGCAGGGGGGCTGTTGATTTAGGCGCGGCTTCTGACCGGAATGACTTGCTGAATGGCACCGGCGCTCAGCAAATAGACACTGGAGATAATCAGCCCCCAATGCGCCCAGCTTTGTGGGTGGAAATCAACCCAAGCGGCCCAACCCGCAAAGAAGGTCCAGGCCAGTGCCGTCGGCAGGGTGAAGCTGCGCCAGCGCTCGGTGCGCACGGGATGCACGAATTTGATCGGGGCAAACATGCCAACTGACAGCACCACCGTCAGCCCTAAAATCACCCAGAAATTGGGCGATAATGCAAACATCACCACCGCCATCATGTTCCAGCACCCGGGAAAGCCCCAAAAGGAATTATCCCGGGTTTTCATGCGGGTATTGGAAAAATAAAGCGCGCTGGCAAAGGTGACAGTGATGATCACAAACCAGCCCGTCCAGCCCGGCAGCAGCCCGGATTTGAACAGCGCAAAGGCCGGGATAAAGACATAGGTCAGATAATCAATGATCAGATCCAGCTGCACCCCGTCAATTTGCGGCGCATTGGTTTTCACATCATAACGCCGCGCCAGAGGCCCATCCAGCCCATCCACGAAAAAGGCGATCACCAGCCACAGGAACATCATATCCCATTTTTCATCAACAGCCGCCAGCATGGCCAGCATGGCCAGAACCGCTCCGGTGGCGGTGAACATATGGACGGAAAAGGCGCGTAACTGCAAAATCATGGCTGCTTCATTACTTTAAAAACGCCCCGGAGCAAATTGTTTATTTGCTTTTCTGCGGTTCACGCGCAGCCGGTTTGGCCCTTGGGTGGGTCTGGTCATAGACCTCCATCAGGCGGGCGGTATCGACAGCGGTATAGGTTTGGGTGGTCGACAGCGAGGCATGGCCCAGCAATTCCTGAATACTGCGCAAATCGCCGCCGGATTCCAGCAGATGCGTGGCAAAGGAATGCCGCAAAGCATGTGGCGTGGCCGTAGCCGGCAGGCCCAGTTGCATTCGCGCCTGCTGCATCACCTTTTGCACGATGCGCGGGCTGAGCGCCCCGCCCCGGACGCCCAGAAACAGCGCGCCCTCGGGGGTGAAACGGTGCGGGCAGGCGTGCAGATACTGATCCACGGCGCTGCGGGCGGCGGGGATCACCGGCACGATGCGTTCCTTGCCGCCTTTGCCGGTGATGCGCAGCACCTCGGGCAGGGGGGCTTGGGCGCGGGTGAGGCTGAGCGCCTCGGAAATCCGCAAGCCGCAGCCATAAAGCAGCGTGACAATCGCCAGATCACGCAAGCCCACCCAATCGGTTGTGGATTGCACCGCCACGCTGTCCAGCACCGCTTTGGCGGCGTCCTGCGCCAGCGGGCGGGGCAGTTTTTTCTGAAAACGCGGGCTGCGGGTCGACAGCACCACGGTGGCGTCAAAGCCTTCACGTTCAGCCAGCCAGCGATAAAAGGATTTCACCGCCGATAAGCTGCGAGCCAGCGACCGCGCCGACACCCCGCGGCCCTTTTCATGTGCCATCCAGGCGCGCATGTCACGGATGCTCAGAGAAGTCAGCGGCCCGATGCCGCAGGCTCCGCCCAAATGGTTGCCTATAAAGGCGAAAAACCCCAGCAGATCGGTGCGATAGGCTTCAACCGTATTATCGGCCACGTTATTGAGCGCCTGCATATGCGCCAGCCATTGGCTCAGCCGCTGATCCACAGCCGCCGAGACCACCCCGGGAATCATGACAGCCAGCGACGCATGGCCCGTTCAAAGACTCCGGCGAAAAAGGACAGCAGATCGGTGCCCTGATTGGGTTTGAAATGATGCGGGTCTTCCGAGCCCATCACCAGCATCCCCGGCAGACGGCCATTGCCGAAATCCAGTTTCAGAGCGGCTTCGGAACGGATCCAGCCCGCCGCCTCGCCGTAAATCACATCCGAATCCGGCTGCACCTGACGCAAAGTCACCTGACGCGAATTGCTGCGTTTGGGGGCGGTCAGATAGGCCTCAATAAAGCCCGGCTCGGCCACATTCAGCACATGGTCCAACCGTTTGACCGCCGGATCGTTTTCATCCTGCATGGATTCCAGCACCAGCCGCACGCAATCCACGCCCAGAATATCGGCCACGTCACCATCCAGATCACGCAGGAAATCCTCAAATTCCGCCGGGTCGAGCATCCGTAAAATCGCCCGATGCACCTGATTTGTGCCGGCCAGATTTTCATACGCTGCAGCGATGACTGAACGATGCGTATCCTCCAGCCGGTCCAGCCGCGCTTCGAGCCGTTCCATGGCGATGCCGCGCAAATCCACGATATTGCTGCCCATCTGGGCTTCGTTCGCGGTGACCAAAGCGCGCATCAGGTCTTTGTCCTCCAGAATAACCTCAGGATCTTTGATCAGTTGGTTACGGAGTTCCTGTAATTGTTCTGCCGTATTTGTCATGCTTGATTGCCATCTGAGATTGTTTTTATTATCCGGCCGACTATAGCGAGGTTTGCGCGCCTGATCTATAGAATTTTTCACCCGATGGGCATCGCGTTTTCCGACAGTGTTTCTGGCACAACAGATTTGATGTTGCCCGGGAATGCCCAAACTGGCGGCGGGTTAAAAATCAATCGCGATGCCTTTCTTTTCCCAATCGCCATAGCGCACCGGCTCGGGCCCGGCCGGGCCGCCCAGCTCTGTGGGGCGGGGTTTGGCTTGTTCCTTGCGGCGGCGCTCCTCGGCTTCGGCCAGAGCGCGCTTGGCGGCTTCGGGTAAATCCTTGGGTTTGTCGGGCATGATCGGTGGCCTCTCTTGTTCATGGCTGTGCGATACTATAGGCGGTGGGCCAGCAATCGCAAGCAAAGGAAATCACAGATGTCTCATCCCGGCCTGCTCCCCCGCCGTGTTGCCCTGCGCCTGTTGAACGGGGTGCTGGGGAAATCTGCGCTGTTGCCCGAGATGCTGGGCAGCGGGGCGCTGGACGGGCTTGCGCCTGCCGAAAAGGCGCGGGCGCAGCGTCTGGCGTTGGAGACCCTGCGCTGGATGGATCGGGCGGATCGGATGCTGGGGCCGTTTTTGCGTCAGAAACCCGCGCTGACGGTCCATAACGTGCTGCGTCTGGCGGTGGTTGAGCTGTGTCTGGATGGTGCCGCGCCGCATGGGGTGGTCAATGGGGCGGTGGCTCTGGTCAAGGCCGATAAGGCGCATAAACACGCTGCTGGCATGGTCAACGCGGTGCTGCGCAAGATCGAACCCCAAGCGTGGCACAAACTGCCCTTGCCCCGGCTGCCGAAATGGTTGCGCAAGCCGTTGATTGCCGATTACGGCAAGGCTGTGGTCGAAGCGATGGAAGCCCGCTTTGCCGCTGGAGCGCCGCTGGATTTGACCGCCAAAGAGGATGCCAAAGCACTGGCTGATGCGGTGAACGGGCAGCTGTTGCCGACGGGGTCGGTGCGCTTGAAAACGGCTCAGGTTTCCACCTTGCCCGGATATCAGGCCGGGGCGTGGTGGGTTCAGGACGCGGCGGCGGCTCTGCCGGCGAAAATACTGGCTGCCCGGCCCGGTGAGCGGGTGCTGGATATGTGTGCTGCTCCGGGTGGGAAAACCATGCAGCTGGCCGTCGCCGGGGCGGATGTGGTGGCGATTGATGTCTCAAAGGCGCGGATGCAGCGGGTGCGGGAAAATCTGAAGCGCACCGGCCTTGCGGCGCAACTGCAGGTGGGCGATGCGCTCGGTTTTCAGGATGGGCCGTTTGACGCGATTTTGCTGGATGCGCCCTGTTCCGCCACCGGCACCATCCGTCGCCACCCCGATTTGCCCTATGCCAAGGATGGCAGCGATTTTGCGGCTCTGTTTGCCTTGCAGGAGCGCCTGATTGATCACGCGTTCAGCTTGCTCAAACCCGGCGGGCGGATGGTGTTTTGCACCTGCTCGCTGCTGCCCGATGAAGGCGAAATTCAGATCGAAGATGCGCTCAAGCGCCTGCCTGACATGCGAGTGCTGCCGATTGCGGCAGAGGGGATTGATCCGGGCTGGATCAGCGCTGAGGGCGGTTTGCGGCTGCGCCCGGACTATTGGCCCGAGCTGGGGGGCATGGATGGGTTTTACATCGCGCTTTTGCAAAAACCGGCGGATCCGTGAGGGGAAATCTATGAGACCTGTCCAAGACATCAGAAAGCTGGCGCTGATCGCCCTGCTGGCGGGCTGTGTGCAACCGTCAGAATACGGCCCACGCCCGGCGCAGACCGAGGCCGAGATCGCATTCGCCAAACAGGTGCTGGATTTGGTGCAGGCGCGCTCATTTTCCGAAAATCGCGAGTATTGCGGCTATATCGGTCTGGATCAAAATGGCGGTTTTATTGCTACCAAAGCCAGACCGGGGCGCACCGATAGCTGTCGGCCACGGGCTCCGTTTGGGTTCAATGTGCTGGCCTCTTATCACAGCCACGGCGCTTATACGGCACAGATTGATACCGAAACCCCTTCGGTGAGCGACCTGCGGGCCGATATTTATGAAGGCATTGACGGCTATATCGCCACCCCCGGCGGGCGGGTCTGGTATAATGACGCAGCGGGGGAATTCACCGAACTGCTCTGCGGGGCGGGCTGTATCCGGACGGATACCAATTTTCGCGATGAATACCCGATGCGCCCGGGATTGACCCTTAGCTTGGCCGAGCTTGAGGCCATGGAATGACAATCGCCCCAATTCATCGGTGACAGCCGGGCTTTGGCGCTTTATGATGTGGCCCGAGCATATAAATAACCAGCCAAACAAAAACAGAAGGTAAAACAGGCCCGTGCCCAGATCGCCCCATTTTCTTGCCCAAAAGGCGCGATTACTCAATCGAATCAGCGCCCTGACCAGCACACGCACGCGCCCGGCCACCGCCTTTACCTCGCAGCCCGAGCCCAAAACCATCGGCTCATTCGCCCGTGGTCGGCAATTTTTGGCCGGTAATTTTCAGTTTGCCGGGATGCTGGTCTGCGAAAAAGACACCTCGATTTGGGATATTGAAAAGCCCACTGAGGCGTTCGAGCAGGAATTGCACGGTTTTTGCTGGTTGGATGATCTGGCCGCCACCGGCGATGGTCCGGCGCGCAAGGCGGCGCAGCAATGGTTGTTTGAATGGATTGACCGCTTTGGCCGGGGCCGTGGGCCGGGCTGGACGCCCGATCTGACCGGGCGGCGGCTGATCCGCTGGATCAACCACGCGGTGTTGCTGCTCAATGGGCAGGATCACGACGCCTCGGTCGCCTATTTCCGGTCGCTGGCGCAACAGACCAATTTCCTCAGCCAACGCTGGAAGGGGGCGGTGGCGGGGCTGCCGCGGTTTGAGGCTCTGACCGGGTTGATTTATGCCGGACTGGCGCTGGAGGGCATGGATCACCACGTTGAGCCCGCCAAAAGGGCGCTGGCCCGCGAGTGCCGCGAGCGGATTGATGATGGGGGCGGCATTCCCAGCCGCAATCCCGAAGAGCTGCTGGAGGTGTTCACCCTGCTGATCTGGGCCGCTTCGGCGCTGAGCAAAGCCCGCAAGATGGCCGGCAGCGACCATCTGGCGGCGATTGAGCGCATCGCCCCGACCTTGCGTAATTTGCGCCACAGTGATGGCGGGCTGGCGCGGTTTCACGGCGGCGGGCGCGGGGTTGAGGGGCGGCTGGACCATGCGCTGGCCGCCAGCGGGGTGCGCACAGTCGCCAAAGGGCGGTTGTCGATGGGCTATGCGCTGATGCGGGGCGGACGCAGCAGCGTGATCGTTGATGCCAGCCGGCCGCCGCAGGGGCGGCATTCGGTTCTGGGGCACGCTTCGACGCTGGCGTTTGAGCTGACCTCGGGGCGGCGTCCGCTGGTGGTCAGCTGTGGGTCGGGGATATCTTTTGGCCCGGATTGGCAGCGCGCCGGACGCGCCACGCCCTCGCATTCGGTGCTGGGGATCGAGGGGGTGTCTTCGTCGCAGCTGGGGGCGGCTTCGTCGCGCCATCACGAAGTTTTGCGCCATATTCCCAAACGGGTCGATGTCCGGCAGTTTTCCGATGCGGATCGCCTGTATCTGGAGGCCAGCCATGATGGGTACGAGGCCAGCCATGGTTTGGTGCATATGCGGCATCTGAGTTTAACGCAGGATGGGCGTTGTCTGTCCGGCGATGATATGCTGCTGGCGATCAGTGATGCCGATAAGCGGCGGTTTGATCAGGCGATGGATGCGACCCAGCTGCGCGGCATTGCCTATACGGTGCGGTTTCATCTGCACCCGGATGTGGATGCACGGCTGGATATGGGTGGCGCGGCGGTGTCTTTGGCGTTGAAAAGCGGCGAGATCTGGGTGTTCCGCCATGGCCCGCATCATCAGAACAGCCCCGTGCGGCTGAGCCTTGAGCCCAGCGTTTATCTGGAGCGCAACCGATTAAAACCGCGTGCGAGCAAACAAATTGTTTTAACCACCCGCGCAATCGAGTATGCGAACCGCGTGACCTGGACATTGGCCAAGGCTCAGGACACGCCCGACAATTTGCGCGACCTGTATCGCGACGACCAAGATATTTTACCAACCGAACCTGATGGGAAAGACCAATGACCAGCAAACTGCCAATCCGCCGCGCCTTGCTCTCTGTTTCTGACAAGACCGGCCTCGTCGATCTGGGCCGCGCCTTGAGCGAATACGGAGTCGAGCTGCTCTCAACCGGGGGTTCGGCCAAAGCGCTGCGCGATGCCGGGCTGGCGGTGACCGATGTGGCCGATGTCACCGGCTTTCCTGAGATGATGGATGGCCGGGTGAAAACCCTGCACCCCAAGGTGCATGGCGGCCTGTTGGCGCTGCGCGATGACGAAGCGCATCTGGCGGCGATGCGTGAACATGGCATTGCCGGGATTGATCTGCTGGTGGTCAATCTCTACCCGTTCGAGGCCACCGTGGCCAAGGGGGCCGATTACGATACCTGCATTGAAAATATCGACATTGGCGGCCCGGCGATGATCCGGGCGGCGGCGAAAAACCATGCCTTTGTCACCACGGTGGTGGATGTCGAGGATTATGACAAGCTGCTGGGCGATATGGCCAAGCATGGCGGCGGGACTTGCGAGAAATTCCGCAAACGCCGCGCCCAGATCGCTTTTGCCCGCACCGCAGCCTATGATGCGGCGGTGTCGACTTGGATGGCCGAAGCGATTGGCTTTGACGTGCCCCGGCGGCGTGCGTTTGCCGGCAGCATTGCGCAAAAGCTGCGTTACGGCGAAAACCCGCATCAATCGGCGGCGTTTTATCTGGATGGCTCGAACCGCCCCGGCGTGGCCACTGCGGTCCAGCATCAGGGCAAAGAGCTGTCTTACAACAACATCAACGACACCGATGCCGCGATCGAGCTGGTGGCCGAGTTTGACCCCGCCGAGGGGGCTGCCTGTGCGATCATCAAACACGCTAACCCCTGTGGTGTGGCGCGGGGCAAGACCATGGTTGAGGCCTATAAAGCCGCGTTTAACTGCGATAATGTTTCGCCCTTTGGCGGCATCATTGCGCTGAACCAGCCGCTGGACGGACCCACGGCGGAAGAGATTGCCAAGATTTTCACCGAAGTCGTGGTGGCCCCGGGGGCCGACGAGGCCGCAAAACGGGTGTTTTCCGCCAAGAAAAATCTGCGCCTGCTCACCCTCGATCAGCTGCCCGATCCAAGTGCGGCGGCGCTGAGCTATCGGCAGGTCTCGGGCGGGATTTTGGTGCAGGATAAGGATAACGGCCATGTGGTGGCGGATGATCTGAAAGTGGTCACCAAACGCCAGCCGACTGATGCAGAAATGGCCGATCTGATGTTTGCCTGGAAAGTGGCCAAGCATGTGAAATCAAACGCGATTATCTATGTCAAAGACGGGGCCACGGTGGGCATCGGGGCCGGACAGATGAGCCGGGTCGATTCAACCCGGATCGCCGCACGCAAAGCACAGGATATGGCCGAGGTGCTGGGGCTGGATGCGCCGCTCACTCAGGGTTCGGTCGTGGCGTCAGATGCGTTCTTCCCATTTGCCGATGGGCTGCTCAGCGCGGCTGAGGCCGGGGCAACGGCGATCATCCAGCCCGGCGGCTCGATGCGCGATTTCCGACACTAACCTTGCACAAACAGGCATGAAGGAGGGGCAGGTGATGCGGCTGATATTCTGGGCAGGGTTCTGGGTGTTTCTGGCGGATCAGGCCAGCAAATATCTGGTGGTGCATTGGCTGGATTTACGCCAACGCGGCGAAATCGACGTGCTGCCACCGTTGGTCAATTTCCGCATGGCGTGGAATCAGGGGGTGAATTTCGGGCTATTTTCCGGCAGCCACGATCTGATGCGCTGGGTGCTGATCGCGGTGTCTCTGGGGATTTGTGCGTGGGTTTACCTCTGGATTCGGCGCGGCAAGCATGGCCGGCTGGCCTATTTATCCGCCGGTTTGCTGATTGGCGGAGCCTTGGGCAATGTGCTGGACCGGCTGCTTTATGGCGCGGTGGCGGATTTTCTGAACATGTCCTGTTGCGGCATCGAGAACCCTTATTCGTTCAATATCGCCGATATCGGGGTATTTGCCGGGGCTTTGGGGTTGATCTTTTTCGCCTCAGATTCAAAGACTAGGTGACGGCGCGCTGTTGTTGGGATACAGAGGGGCCGGATGGACAAAGGGAGACATCAATGAAGATCATGCATAGCACTGTTGTTGCTCTGATCGCGCTGGGTGTGCTGTCGGCTTGTGGCGGCAAGGACCGGCCTTTGATGAATATCCAAGCCAGCAGCGATGGGCCGGATGAATTTGCCATTCTGCCGGGCAAACCGCTGCAAAGCCCCGATTTCGCAGCCCCGCTGCCAGCGCCGACCCCGGGGGGCAGCAATCTGACCGATCCAACGCCCAAGGCCGATGCGGTCGCCGCCTTGGGGGGCAAGCCCGGTCGGCTGGCGCTGAGCGGCCCCGGCCATATCGGTCGTGGCGATGGCGGGCTGGTGTCTTATGCCAGCCGGTTTGGTGCATCCGGCAATATCCGGCGGGTTCTGGCCACCGAAGATCGCGTGTTCCGCTCGAAAAACCGCGGCAAGCTGCTAGAGCGCTGGTTTAACAACACGGTCTATTTCAGCGCCTATGAACCCATGTCGCTGGATCAACACCGCGAGCTGGCCCGGTTCCGGCGGTTGGGGGTCAAAACCCCGTCTGCTCCGCCCGATCCCGAAGTTTACGGCAAGCCCTAAGCACCACAGCCCGGCCTGTTCGCGGCATTGGATCACACAGAAATTTGACTTGTCAGCAGAGGCGCTCTGGGGCAGGTATTTTGCACCGCTTTTGACCTCAGCTTACCGAAAGGCTCTGACCCTATGCGTATGATCGGCCTGCTTGCCGTTGCCCTGATGGCGCTCACCCGGCCTGTGATGGCCCAGCAAATCAGCAATTATATGCTGGAAAACGGTATGGAGGTGGTGGTGATCGAAGACCACCGCGCCCCTGTGGTGGTGCAGATGGTCTGGTATCGCGCCGGGGCGGCGGATGAACCGCCCGGTGTTTCGGGCATTGCGCATTTTCTGGAGCATCTGCTGTTCAAGGCCACCGACACTCTGGCCGCGGGCGAACTGTCGGATACGGTGGCGGCCAATGGTGGCTCGGACAACGCGTTTACCAGCTATGATTACACCGCCTATTATCAGCGCATCGCCGCCGACCGGTTGGAGCTGGTGATGCGGATGGAGGCCGACCGGATGCGCAATCTGCGCCTGACCTCGGCTGATATTGCGACCGAGCGCGATGTGATTTTGGAAGAGCGCAACATGCGCACCGAAAACAACCCCGATGCACTGTTTCGCGAGCAACGCCGTGCGGCGCAATTCATGAACCATCCTTACGGGATTCCGGTGATTGGCTGGAAACATGAAATGCAGCGCTTGTCGTTGGAAGATGCGCTGGCCTTTTACCGCCGCTATTACGCGCCGAATAACGCGATTTTGGTGGTGGCCGGGGATGTGCAGCCCGATCAGGTGCTGACACTGGCCAAAAAATACTATGGCCCGCTGGCCCCCACCGTGGATTTGCCCGAGCGTAACCGGCCCAGCGAGCCTCCGCAGCTGTCCGAACGCCGCCTGCATTTTGTCGATCAACGGGTGGCGCAGCCCTATATCTATCGCAGCTATCTGGCGCCCGAGCGCAACAGCGGCGATCAGAAACAGGCTGCCGCGCTGACCATGCTGGCCAATCTGCTGGGGGGGAATGCGCAGACTTCGGTCCTTGGGCAAAAGCTGATGTTTGATAGCCAGAGCGCGGTGTATGTTTCGGCCTATTATGACGGGATGGCGCTGGATCAGACGCTGTTTGGGCTGGTGATGGTGCCCAGCCAGGGCATCAGCCTGTCCGAGGGCGAAGCGCTACTGGATCAGGCGATTGCCGATTTTATCCGTGAAGGGGTCGACCCCGACCAGTTAGAGCGTCTGAAAATGCAGATCCGTGCTGAGCAGGTTTATCAGCAGGATAATGTGCAGAAAATGGCCCGCAAATACGGTGCGGCGCTGTCTCTGGGGCTGACGGTTGAGGATGTGCAGCAATGGCCGCAGATTTTGCAGGCGGTGACGGACGAGGATGTGATGAATGCTGCCCAGCTGCTTTTGGATAAAAAACAGGCCGTGACCGGCTGGGTCAGCGCCCCATCCGCCGAAAAGGAGCCCGCGCAATGAAACGGATTTACCATGCATTGATTGTCACAATCCTGCTGGCGGCCTCGTTGCCCCACAGCGCCCGGGCCGGGGTTGATATCCAGCAAGTCACATCCCCCGGCGGGATCTCGGCATGGCTGGTCGAGGAACACGCGATCGGCTTTACCTCGCTGCAAATCCGCTTCAAGGGCGGGGCCAGCATGGAAGCGCCGGAAAAACGCGGCGCGACCTCTTTGATGACCCATACGCTGGAGGAAGGCGCGGGTGATCTGACCGCGCGCCAGTTCGCTCAGGCGTCCGAAGCACTGGCCGCGGATTTTTCCTTTGACGTAGGCGATGACAGCCTGTCCGTTTCGGCCCAGTTCCTGACGGAAAACCGCGATCAGGCGGTTGATCTGCTGCGTCTGGCTCTGACCCAGCCGCGCTTTGATCCGGCCGCGATCGACCGGGTGCGGGCGCAGGTGATTTCCGGCCTCAAGGACGATCTGAAAAACCCGAACAGGATTTCCAGCAATCATTTCAAAGCTCTCGCCTATGGCACCCACCCCTATGCCAACCCGTTTGAGGGCAGCATCAAAACCGTCAGCGCCCTTGAGCGCGACGATCTGCTGGCCGCCAAAGACGCGGTGATGGCGCGGGACCGGGTGTTTGTCGCTGCCGTGGGCGATATCACCGCCGCACAGCTGGGAGAGCTGCTGGACAAATTGCTGGGCGATCTGCCCGCCACCGGGGCCAAGCTACCCGAGCGGGTGGATTTTCAGCTCAAGGGCGGGGTGACGGTGATTCCGTTTGAGACTCCGCAATCGGTGGTGACGTTCGGGGTTGAGGGGATCAATATCCATGATGATGATTTCTTTGCCGCCTATGTGCTGAACACCATTTTGGGCGGCAGCGGGCCTCAGTCGCGGCTGATGACTGAGGTGCGGGAAAAGCGCGGGCTGACTTATGGGATTTACAGCTATCTGGCCGGGCGCGATTACGCGGATGTTTATATGGGCCGGGTGGCCTCGGCCAATGATCGGGTGGGCCAAGCCATCGAGGTGATCCGTGACGAATGGCAGAAGATCGCCGAAAATGGGGTGACGGATGGGGAATTGGAACGCGCCAAGACCTATCTGACCGGGGCGTATCCGCTGCGTTTTGACGGGAATGCCCAGATCGCCAAGATTTTGGTGGGGATGCAGATGAATGGGTTTGCGATTGACTATATCGCCACCCGCAATGACAAGGTCAACGCGGTGACTCAGGCCGATATCGCCCGGGTGGCCAAGCGTCTGGTGCGCCCGGAGAATCTGCGTTTTGTCGTGGTCGGCCAGCCCGAGGGGGTGGAGTCATCCGATTAGCGGAAGGGTTCGGTTTTGCTCAAGCACTGGGGCAGAGGGCTGCGCCTGCCTGGGTAGGCGCTTACGCCCTGCGTGGATGAAACGTAGCTTGTGAATAGGCCGAGACGTTTCAGCGTGTTGAAAGGGTGATTGCGCCTGCCGGGGGGCAGCCCGGCGGGGTTAAGCGAGATCGGTTCAGATAAAAAAATGCAGTTCCCCCGCCTCCAAATCCCAATGGTCGAATCAGCCGCTGATGTGCTAGGTCTGGTCCCATGTCTGGATCAAACCCCAATATAAGCCACCCGCAGCCGGTGATCCGCCAGCTGGATGAGGCTACCATCAACCGCATCGCCGCCGGCGAAGTGGTCGAGCGCCCGGCCTCGGCAGTCAAGGAACTGGTCGAAAACGCCATTGACGCCGGGGCGCGGCGGATCGAGGTCGCCTATGCCGATGGCGGCAAAACCCTGATCCGGGTGGTGGATGATGGCTGTGGCATCGCGCCCGAAGATTTGCCTCTGGCGCTGTCGCGCCACGCCACCAGCAAAATCGACGGCTCTGACCTGCTGGATATCCACAGCTTCGGCTTTCGTGGCGAGGCTCTGCCCTCGCTGGGCGCGGTGGGCCGGCTGAGCATCACCTCGCGCACCGCTACCTCTGAGGGTGCCACCATTGAAGTCTCTGGCGGCCAGACCGGCCCGGTCAAACCCGCGGCCCTGTCCGGCGGCACCGTGGTCGAGCTGCGCGATCTGTTTTACGCCACCCCGGCGCGGCTGAAATTCCTGCGCACGGATCGGGCCGAAGCCCAAGCCATCGGCGATGTCGTCAAACGTCTGGCCATGGCCGAGCCCTTTATCAGCTTTCGCTTGCGCGATGTGTCCGGCGGCGGCGAAGGGCGGCTGACCTTTCGCGCCGATGCCCAGAGCGGTGATCTGTTCGACGCGCTGCATGGGCGGTTGCGCACGGTTCTGGGGGCGGAATTTGCCGAAAACGCGCTGAAAATCGACGCCGAACGCGATGGGCTGTCCCTGACCGGCTATGCGGCGTTGCCGACGTTTTCGCGCGGCTCGGCGGTGATGCAATATCTGTTCGTCAACGGCCGGCCCGTGCGTGACAAGCTGCTGATTGGGGCGTTGCGCGGGGCGTATTTCGACTTTTTGTCGCGCGACCGGCACCCGGCGGCGGCGCTGTTTCTGGAATGTGATCCGCATCAGGTGGATGTCAATGTGCATCCGGCCAAGGCCGAGGTCCGGTTCCGCAACCCCGGCGCCGCCCGCGGGCTGATCGTTTCGGCGCTGCGTCATGCGCTGGCCGAAGCGGGGCATCGGGCCTCAACCACGGTTGCTCAGGCCACTCTGGGCGCGTTTCAGCCGCCTCCCGCCGGGCGGGTGTATCAGATGGATCGGCCTTCGCAATCGGTGCTGAGCAGCGCCTATGCGATGCAGTCCCCACCGCCGCAACAGCCCGGTTTCGCCGAAGCGGCCCAGCCCTCGGCCCGGGTCGAGCCGGTGATTGAGGGTCAGGCCATGCCCGAGCTTGCCAGCCTGCCGCTGGGGGCGGCGCGGGCGCAGTTGCATGAAAATTACATCGTCGCGCAAACCGCCGATGGCATGGTGATCGTCGATCAGCACGCCGCGCATGAGCGGCTGGTTTATGAAAAACTCAAGGCACAGATGGCGGCCAAAGGTGTGGCTTCTCAAGCGCTGCTGATCCCGGAAATCATCGAGCTGTCCGAGGGAGACGCGGCGCGGTTGCTTGAGATTTCCACTGATCTGGCCGCTCTGGGGCTGCATATCGAGCCCTTCGGGGCCGGAGCCATCGCGGTGCGCGAAACCCCTGCCATTCTGGGCAATCTGGATGCGCGGGCGATGGTTCTGGACATTCTGGATGAGCTGGCCGATCTGAACGACAGCAGCACGGTCAAAGCCCGGATCGAGGCGATCCTCAGCCGGATGGCGTGCCATGGCTCGATCCGTTCGGGGCGGCGGATGCAGGCCGATGAGATGAACGCGTTGTTGCGCGAAATGGAAGCCACGCCGCATTCCGGCCAGTGCAACCATGGCCGCCCGACTTATGTCGAACTGAAACTGGACGATATTGAAAAACTGTTTGGCCGCAAATGATGGATATGAACGACCTCCCCTCGGCACTGGCCCAATGGGCACCACTTATGGCGCTGGCGGTGGCGGCTTTGTTGCTGCTGCTGGTGGTCCTGCTGATCGTGCTGATGGGGCGCGTGGGGCGGACGGCGGGGCTGGTGGCTCCGCTGAACCAGCAGATTGGCTATCTGGGCCAGCATGTGCAGAACCTGTCTGACGGACAAGTGCAGCTCAGCGGCGGATTGCAAGCGGTCAGCCAGACCCAGACCGTGGCGCAGGCGCAGTTGATGAACACGCTGGAACAACGGCTGGCAGAGGTGCAGGCCAATATGCAGGAAAGCCTGCATGGCGGCACCGTCAAAACCACCCGTTCACTGGCGCAGTTGCAGGAACGGCTGGCGACCATCGACAAGGCGCAGAGCAATATTGAAAAGCTCTCGGGCGATGTGCTCAGCTTGCAGGATATTCTGTCGAACAAACAGACCCGGGGCTCGTTCGGGGAAATTCAGCTTAATGATATTGTCTCCAAGGCGCTGCCGGCCGATAGTTACGCGTTTCAGGTTAGCCTGTCCAATGGCCGCCGCGCCGATTGTCTGATTGATCTGCCCAACCCGCCCGGCCCGATCGTGATTGACAGCAAATTCCCGCTGGAAGCCTATGAGGCGCTGCGCAATGCCAGCAATGATTGGGAGACGAAAGAGGCCGTCAAAGCCTTCCGGCAGTCGGTCAAGGCGCATATCAAGGCGATTGCCGAACGCTATATCATCGACGGAGAAACCGCCGATGGGGCGCTGATGTTCCTGCCCAGCGAGGCGGTCTATGCAGAGCTGCACGCCAATTTCCCCGATCTGGTACGCGGCGGTTTTGCGGCGCATGTCTGGATTGTGTCGCCCACCACCTGCATGGCGACTCTGAACACCATGCGCGCCATTCTAAAGGACGCCCGGATGCGCGAACAGGCCGGGGCGATCCGCAAGGTGTTGCGTATGCTGCACCGCGATGTCGAGATGGTGGTTGAGCGCGCGGGCAAGCTGGACAATCACTTTAACCAGGCCCGCAAAGATCTGGAGGGCATCGGTATTGCCGCCGAACGCGCTGGCAAACGTGCCGCCCGGCTGGATAATTTCGATTTTGAGGAATTGACAGCGCAAACCGGCCCGGAAAAAGTGCTGCGGGTTGGTAAATCTGACGAATGATCTTTGCGCAGGGCGGTTTTCAGACTATCTTGGGGCGGGACTCAACCGTGGTGCAGGAAAGCCGAAAATGTTAGAAATCAGCACGAATAAGATTGCCCGTATCATCGTCCGCGCCCGTGAACTGGAGGCCAAGGTGGGCCGCTGGGATCGTCCGGGGGATGAGGCCGGTGCCGAAAGCATTCTGGAAAACCGCCCCGGGGACGGCACCGAGGCAGAGTTGCGCAGCTATATTTCCGATCTGAACGCCGATGAAAAGGCGTCCTTGATTGCGGTGATGTGGATTGGCCGCGACACCTTTGACGCGGCTGAGTTGCAAGAGGCGATTGCGCAGGCCAAGGCCGAAGCGATCAGCCCGGTTGACCGGTATCTGCTCAGCACCCCTTTGCTGTCGGACTATCTGGAAAGCGGCCTTGAGGCGCTGGGATATTGCGTGGAAGAGGTGGAGGAGGGCTTTTTATAAGCCCCCGCGCTGCCCAACAAAATGGCCCCGCCCGGCGCTGCCTTTGCCGGACGAAGCGATGTCAGAGCCCTGCAGGGGCCGCCCTGTCGGCGGTCTACAGGATTTTCTGCCCCGTCTTGGCCCAATCCTTCATGAACCCATCCAGCCCCTTATCGGTCAGCACATGACCTGCCATCTTGCGAATCACCGCCGGTGGTGCTGTGGCCACATCCGCCCCGATCAGCGCACATTGCGACATGTGATTGGCCGACCGGATCGAGGCCGCCAGAATTTGGGTGTCAAACCCGTAATTGTCATAAATCGTGCGAATATCGGCGATCAGGTCCAGCCCATCCAGATTGATATCATCCAGCCGCCCGATAAAGGGCGAAATGAAGGTGGCCCCGGCCTTGGCTGCCAGCAGCGCCTGATTGGCGGAAAAACATAAGGTCACATTCACCATGATGCCCTCGCTGGACAGCGCCTTGCAGGTTTTCAGCCCGGCCCATGTCAGCGGCACTTTCACCGCGATGTTATCGGCGATTTGCGCCAGCTTGCGGCCTTCTTTGAGCATCTCGTCGGCGTCCATCGCCACCACCTCGGCGGAAACCGGGCCGTCAACGATGCCGCAAATCTCTTTCGTCACCTCAATAATATCACGCCCGGATTTCATGATCAGCGACGGGTTCGTCGTCACCCCATCGGCCATGCCCAGATCGTTTAGCTCTTTGATGTCTTCGACTTCGGCGGTATCAATGAAAAATTGCATCCTGGTTTTCCTTGCCTGTTTTTTAAGGTATCGCCTTTAGTGCTAGCGCAAAGCAGGCCCACCAGAAAGCCTAAAATGATCAGAGAACAAATGCCCCAGCCCGGTTTCTATCATCAGGATATGTTGGTTTCGGTGTTAACCGCCCAACCGCTGGACCGACTGCTGGATTACAAAGCGCCCGAGGGCGGCTGCCATGCCGGTGCGTTTGTCCAAGTGCCGCTGGGCCCGCGCAAGGTGATTGGCGTGGTCTGGGGGCCGGGGCGCGGCGGGTTTGACATCAGCAAGGCCCGCTCGATCACCCGGGTGCTGGACGCACCACCCATGCGCGAGGAATTACGCCAGTTTCTGACCCGGGCCGCCGATTACACCATCACGCCGCTCTCGGCCATGCTGCGGCTGACCACGAGGGCGCCGGGGCTGTCCGATCCGCCTTCGATGCGCAAAGTCTACCGGCTGGGGACAACCCCGCCGCAACGTCTGACCGACGCCCGTAAACGGGTGATCGAGGCGCTTGATGCCCATCCGGGCCTGTCCTTTACCCTAGCCGAGCTGGCGCAGCTGGCCGAGGTCTCGCCCTCGGTCATCAAAGGTCTGGCCCAGCAAGGCGCGGTGCTGGAACAGGACAGCCCGCGCGATCTGCCTTACCCGCCGTTGCAGCCCAATTTCAGCCCCGTCACCCTGACCCCGGATCAGGCCAAGGCCAGCGCGGCTTTGCGGCAGGCGGTGCAGGGCGGGGGCTATGGTTGCACCTTGCTTAAGGGGGTGACGGGCTCGGGCAAGACCGAAGTCTACCTGGAAGCGGTGGCCGAATGCGTCAAACAAGGCCGTCAGGCGCTGGTGCTGTTGCCCGAAATTGCCCTGACGGCGGATTTCATCGCCCGGGTGCAGGGCCGCTTTGGTGTCAAACCCGGCGAATGGCATTCCGGCATCCCCCTGACCGAGCGCCGCCGCCTGTGGAAAATGACCGCAGAGGGCGGGGTGCAACTGGTGGTGGGGGCACGTTCGGCGCTGTTTTTGCCGTTTCGCGAACTGGGGCTGGTGGTGGTGGATGAGGAACATGACAGCTCTTACGCCTTGAGCTGAGCAGCCGTTACGGAACCGCCCAGCTGCCGCAGATGCGCAGCATTGATCTGCGTCAGGAGGACATCCCGGCGGGGCGCTGGATTTCACCCACCCTGCTGGCGGCGATCCAGACGCGGATTGAGGCAGGGGAACAATCGCTGCTGTTCATCAACCGCCGCGGCTATGCGCCGACCACGGTTTGCCGGGCTTGTGGGCATCAGATCGGTTGTGATCATTGTGATGCGCGTATGGTCGAGCATCGGTTTCAGAACCGGCTGATGTGCCATCAATGCGGCGAGACCAAACCCATGCCCCAAGCCTGCCCCGAATGCGGCGTTGCCGGCAAGCTGGCCCCGGTCGGCCCCGGGGTCGAGCGGCTGGCCGAAGAGGTTAACACCTTGTTCCCAGAGGCAAAAATCGCGGTGCTATCCTCGGATCTGTTCGGCTCGGCCCGGGCGCTGAAGGCCCGGATCGGTGAAATCGCCGCCGGGGCGTATGACATCATCATCGGCACGCAGATGGTGGCCAAGGGGCATAACTTTCCCAATCTGACTCTGGTCGGGGTGATTGACACCGATCTGGGCTTGCAGGGCTCGGATTTGCGCGCTGCCGAGCGCAGTTTTCAACTGATGCATCCGGTGATCCGGGCGATCTTATCGGGCGAAGAAGAGGCCTTCTGGCAGGCCGAGGCCGATCAGCGCCGCATGGCCGGGATGCCGCCTTTTGGGCGTATGGCGGGGATCATCCTCAGCTCTGAACGGGCCGAGGAGGTGTTTGAACTGGGCGAAGAAATGGCACGGCGTGATGGCCCTCTGCGCCGGATATCTGCCGCACTTTACGGGCCGGCGCCGGCCCCGATTGCGAAAATCCGGGGGCGTTTTCGGGTGCGGCTGCTGGTGCAGGCGGAAAAAGGCGTTGATCTGCAAGGGGCGCTGCGGGCTTGGGTGGGGCAGTTCAGGCTGCCCAATTCGGTGCGTCTGGCGATTGATATTGATCCGCAGAGTTTTTTGTAAAACCAGCTTGTTTTCGGCGGTGTGCCGTATCCAACTGCCCCGCCCGGCCGCGAGGCCGGGCTGCGCCTGCACTGCCCCCCGGCAGGCGCAATCAGCCTTTCAGCACTGTGCAACGCTGTGGAATATTTTACAAACTGCGTTTGCTTCAACGCTCACCACAAGCGCCTACCCAGGTAGGCGCAGCCCGGCGTTCTGAAACAAATATAGCGGGTCAGAATTGTGAGGAGTGTCCTTGCCAGAGCCTGCTGAACCTAAATCAAACACTCATGCGCCCATTGCAGCAGCCCTTGCCGTTGCCTTGGTCGGCAAAAGATGTCGCCCGGATGGCAGTTGGCCCGCACCTGCCCCGCGTGCCGGGCAAAGGCGCGCCAGCGTTTGATTTGAATCGCATCGGTTTCGGGCAATCTGCGCCCCATATAATAACGGCAATACCACTGAAACCAGCCGCGCGGGTCCGGCCCATAGATCCAGCCTTTGCGCCGCCATTCTGACAATGACTGACGGCTTTTGACGCCAAAATAATTCAGCGACGGGTCTGGCGTGTCAGAAAGCTTGGCCCCCTCATACCACTCCTTGGGGAATTCATCCTGACAATCATTGATGTATTTGCCCTCAAACACCCCCATGGCCAGCATTTGCGCCGGCGTATAGGCCGGAGCAAAACCCGGGGCGAAATCGGCCCCCGGGGCGGCTTGCAGCTGGTAGCAATAATCGGCCTGGAACCGGTCATTGACGCGGATGATCGCGCTCATATGGCCCCCTTCGCGGTCAGGCGGGGTCACCCGCAGCACTCCAGCATGAATTGGGCCAGAGCACTTTGTTCGGCCTCGCTCAGCCGCAAACCCAGCTTTGAGCGCCGCCACAGCACATCTTCGGCGGTCTGGGCAAATTCATGGGTGATCAGCCAGCGAATTTCGGCCTCATACAGATCATGGCCAAAATGCTGGCCTAAATCTTCAATCTTTCCAGCGCCTTGCAGGATTTTTTCGCTATCCGTGCCATAGGCTCGCAGCAGACGTAGCGCCCAGTCGGGACTGAGAAAAGGGTAATCTTGTAGCAGTTTTTGTTGCAGTGTATCCACGCCGCCAAACGGGAAATCTCCGCCGGGCAGCGGGGCGGTTTTGGTCCAGTCCGGGCCCATATTGGCAAAGAACGGCGCGAGCATGTGCAGCGCTTTTTCCGATAATTTCCGATAGGTGGTGATCTTGCCGCCGAAAATGTTAAGCAAAGGCGCAACCGGCGCGTCATCCACCAGCCGCAGCGCATAATCGCGGGTAGTGGCCGAGGCCGAGCTGAGCCCGTCATCATAGAGCGGGCGCACGCCGGCATAGCTCCAGACGATATCGGAGGTCTGCACCGGCTGCTTGAAATACTGCGAGGCGAAGGCGCAGAGGTAGTCTTGTTCAGCCTCGGTGCAAATGGCCGGAGTGTCGGCATCCGGGTGGTCGGCATCAGTGGTGCCGATCAGGGTGAAATCGGTCTGATAAGGGATGGCAAAAATGATCCGCCCGTCCTGACCCTGAAAGAAATAGGCGCGGTCATGGTCAAACAGCCGCTTGACCACGATGTGAGAGCCCCGCACCAGCCGGATATTTTCCGGAGTCTGAAAATCCAGCGGCCCGTCCAGCAGCTGTTTCACCCAAGGACCACCGGCATTGACCAAAGCCCGGGCGCGATAGGTTTCTCGGGTCACGCCCTGCACGGTGATGTGCCACAAATCACCCTTACGAGTGGCGCGGATAACTTTGCAACGGGTGCGGATATCGGCACCGTTCATCGCCGCATCGCGGGCATTGAGCGCCACCAACCGGGCGTCATCCACCCAGCCGTCAGAATACTCATAGGCTTTGCGGTATTTATCCTGCAGCGGAGCCCCGGCGCTGTCTTTGGTCAAATCCACGGTGCGGGTGGCGGGCAGCAGCTTGCGACCGCCGATATGATCATACAAAAACAGCCCCAGCCGGATCATCCAGGCCGGCCGCCGCCCTTTCATCCATGGCATGAAAAACGACAGCCATCTGGACGCCGGGGTGCTATTTTCAAACCGCATATCCGGGTGATAGGGCAGCACAAAACGCATGGGGCGGCTGATATGCGGAGTGGCTTGCAACAGCACTTCGCGCTCTTTCAGGGCTTGGCGCACCAAAGACAGCTCGAAATACTCCAGGTAGCGCAACCCCCCGTGAAACAGTTTGGTCGAAGACGACGAGGTCGCCTGTGCCAGATCGCCCTGTTCGGCCAGCATCACCGAAAGCCCCCGCCCGGCGGCGTCACGGGCGATGCCGCAACCATTGACTCCGCCGCCGATGATGAACAGGTCATAGGGCTGTTTGCTGAAATCCGCTGCTGTCATTTGGGAAATATCCACCATCCACTCCACACCCGCCCCCAGCGGCACGGGCTGCGTAGAAATTATCCCTGACAATGCCGCACAATACAAGAATTGATTGCGCAAATCAGCATTGTCAGGGATGGCTGCATATTCAGGAATGTCGGATTAACGGCACACAGACATCCCTGCGGCAACCTTAGAAAGATCGCCGCAAGGGTTACGTTTTAAAAAGCGCTTATTTTACTTTCAGAACAGCAGCTTCGTGTGCTTTCAAGCTGAGCCGCGCGGATGGGCCATAGTCGCTGAAATCACCAGAGGCCAGTTCGGGGAACAGCTCCAGAATTTCGTCGCGGGTGGCCTGATCCATGGCTTTCCAGCCCTGCTCACCGGGGTGGAAGCTTTCGCTCGGAGCCCCCTCGGCATAGACGATCTCATGCGAGTCGAACAGGATGTGGAAATACTCAACCTCTCCGCCCTCGACCCGGGTGATCGAATGATCGTTGAGCAGAGATTTCGCGGTGGCCAGAACCTCGGATTCACCAAACATCATCTCGGTCTGTGCGCCCGACAGCAGCATTCTGTGCTGAGGCGAGACCCACAGATCACGCTCATTGCCCAAAGTCCCCTTGCGGATGCGGATCGGGGCCAGATCCCCCATGGCAGGGCGCTTGGCCGAGCCAATCCAGCGGATCGGTTGCAGGCCGTGATCCATGGTTTGCACCATTTGGCCAACTTCCAGATCCTCTACGGCGATCTCGCCCATAGTGGTTTTGATCCGGGTACCGGCGACAAAACAGGGAACCACGTTTTCAATATTCACGAATTCCATGGTACCGGTGATGTTGCCATCGGCATCGCGGAAATCAACATGCCCATTTTCCGGGTTGAGCGGGTCATAGGTGACGTTCAGCGAGCCACCATCCGGGGCTGCACCGGTCAGGTCGAGGGTGTCGTAATCGTCACCGCCTTCGCTGCCGTCAATCACATCGCCTGCCGTGATGTCGATGAACAGATCGCGATCATCGCCGCCGGTCATGGTGTCTTCGCCCTGGCCACCGGACAGGGTATCGTTGCCGGCACCGCCCTCAAGCGTATCGTCGTCGATTTCGCCATAGATGACATCGTCGCCGTCATCACCATACAGGGTGTCGTCATCGTCGCCGCCATAGATGGTGTCGTCGCCGTCACCGCCATGCACAACATCCATGCCGTTCCCTGGGACCAGATCGGGGCCGAAGGGGCCGGAGCCATCATCGGGGATGTTGACGCCATCGGGCACCGAAGGATCAACCCCGGCATAGATGGTGTCATCACCTGCACCACCGTCAATGGTGTCATTGCCTTCATTGCCGATGATGGTGTCGTCGCCATCGCCGCCGTCAATCACGTCGTCATCATAGCCCGCGTCGATGGTGTCATCGCCGGTGCCGCCGTCAATCACGTCAACGTCATCGCCGGTGGTGATGGTGTCATCGCCGGCACCGCCGCTAACCGTGTCACGATCATTGTTCGGATCAGCATCAGGATCATAGAGCCCCGGATAACCCAGATCGGGCAGAGGATCGGGCCCGGAGGTGTCAATAATGTCATCACCGTCACCGCCATGAACGATGTCGTTGCCGTCACCGCCAATGATTTCGTCATCGCCATCGCCGCCGCGCAGATCATCGTTTCCGTCACCACCATCAAGGGTGTCGTCACCGTCTTCGCCATACAGGATGTCGTCGCCTTCATTGCCGTTCAGGTCGTCATCGCCATCGCCGCCGAACACCTCATCATTACCCAGACCTGCGATCACAACGTCATCGCCAGCCCCGGCTTCGATGATATCATCATTGGGGCCCTCGCCGGGTATGATCTCGTCTTCATGATCCACCAGATCGCCGTCAGGGTCGCCGGTATAGTCATAATCAATCATCAATGGTCGCATCACCGGTGAAACCGTCATTCGGCGTGAAGGTGATGGTGCCATCGGCGTTCACCTCAACGGTGCCATCCGGCGAAGTCGGAGTGCCAACGATGCTCAGCGTATCGCCATCAACATCCGTATCATTGGCCAGCACGTCGATGACCACCGGCGTGTTCAGAGCAGTGGTGTCCGCATCATCCACAGCCACCGGATCGTCATTGACCGGGTTAACGGTCACGGCGACCTCAGCGGTGTCAGTGCCACCATTGCCATCGCTGATTTCATAGGTGATGGTGTCATCGCCGTTGTAATCAGGGTCTGGCGTGTATTCCAGAGTGCCATCAGGGTTCACCGTCACCGTGCCATGCAGCGCAGTCGGAGTGCCGGTGATGCTCGGCGTGTCGCCATCAGGATCGGTGTCGTTGGCCAGAACGTCAATGACCACCGGAGTGTCTTCGGATCGCTGTTGCCAGCCTCGACGGTGACGGTGACGATTGCGGCATCGCTGCCGCCATTACCATCGGTGATCTCATAGTCAATGGTCGCATCACCGGTAAAGCCGTCATTTGGCGTGAAGGTGATGGTGCCATCAGCGTTCACCTCAACGGTGCCATCTGGCGAAGTCGGAGTGCCCACGATGCTCAGCGTATCGCCATCAACATCCGTATCATTGGCCAGCACATCAATGGTCACCGGCGTGTTCAAAGCGGTGGTGTCAGAGTCATCCACAGCCACCGGATCGTCATTGACCGGGTTGATGGTCACGGCGACCTCAGCGGTGTCAGTGCCACCATTGCCATCGCTGATTTCATAGGTGATGGTGTCGTCGCCGTTGTAATCCGCATCCGGCGTGTATTCCAAGGTGCCATCGGGGTTGACCGTCACCGTCCCATGCAGTGCAGTTGGGGTGCCGATCACGCTCAGCGTGTCTCCGTTGGGGTCGGTGTCATTGGCCAGAACGTCAATAATCACCGGGGTGTCTTCGTCGGTTGTGGCTGTGTCGTCATTGGCCACAGGTGCCTCAGGGCAATCGCAATCGCTCAGGGTGACTTCGTTGTCATAGTCGATCAAAGGCACGATCGCATAACCATCGGGCAGAGTCCCCGGGGCAGTAAGATCAAGATGTGTGATCCCGGGCAGGTTGTCACTGTCGCCCACGGCGTCATGATCGGCATTGACCAGGAAATCCAGGCTGTTGCCATCGCTGTCTTGCAGCGAAATTGAATACATCTTGGTGTGCCAGACCGATCCATCTTCGAGCGTGGCGTCAACAGTATAGGATGTCACATTGGACACCGCGTAGGTGGTGCCGTCGATCATAACCGTATCATTGAGCTGAATCTGGCCTTCTACGGCCGTGTTGAATTGCAGACCATCGCTCACTGCAACCAGATCACCACCGGAAGTAGACAGGGAATCGCCTGTGTTGGGCGCGTCACCAGACAGCTGGATCGCGTCAAAAATCGTTTCAATAGGCATTTTACATCCCCTCTCAATTTAAATAGCCATCAAGAACGCTATGGTCTGTCCGGCTCCTAAAACGGCCGACCCCGCAGCAGGGACGACCCAATTACATTTACCAACACGAAGAACGACACCGGGCAGGCAATGAGCGGCGCACATCAACCGACTGAAGCTATGTTGCTAAAGAAGCTCGGGAATTTTATTCCCGTAAAGGTTGTGAAGGGGCGCAAAACACCACCCTCTTAACACAACTTATGCGCATCACGTTGCCTGAACAGACAAACCGGACACACATGCTTCTCCTGCAAAAAACAGTCCCTCATGTGCGGCCGCCCCCGTGGCCTAACAGATATCGCCCCCCAGATGGGCTTGCCTTTAATTAACGTATCCACGACCCCATAAAAAGTGAAATTTGCAAAATTTGTGGCAGAATTGCGGTTTGGGGATCGGATGATCCATCTTGGGCTGCGGGCGGGAAGGCAAAGTGTCTTTGGGATGTATTGGCAGAGTCCGTCCGCCGGGTATCAGAAATGGTTAATGCATTAAGTCATTGTTTTAAATCGATTTAATTTTCAGAGGCATGTGGGGCACCTATCTAAAAGGTTAGGTTCTGCGGGTTTTCCCAGTCGGTTTTTGCGGCGCGTAATGTGGCAATTCCGAGGCGTCTTGCCCAGATTTTTCCATAGAATGGGAAAAGTTTGCCCCATTTCCCCCTTTGTGGAAATCGTTAATGCAATAGTGAAATTTTTAACAAAATTTGGATGAATCCAGATGATTGTTCACGGAGTGAAAACAAAGATTTTTCAAAAAATTCGAATCGCTTTGTTTGAATCCCCCCCACCAAAGCCATTTCTGGCATCCCTGATTCCCTGCTGCGCCGGTGATTTCCACCCAGTGAACAAGTGCGACTCGGCATTCTGGGCGGTATCATGCAAAAATGTCCCGGCGTGAATGCAAAAACAGCCGGTTTCGCGCTGCAACCGCATGTGGTCCCGGCCCGGTTTTGAGCCTGAGGCAGCAAAACGGGCAGAGCCCGGCTGGACTCTGCCCGTCTTCTAAGCGGTTTGCGGCGTGAACACCCGCGCCTAGCCGGTGATCAGCCCCATGCTTTCAAGTTTCAGCAACACCTGATGGGCGCAGTTATCCACATCGACATTTTCGGTCTCAACCGACAGCTCGGGATGTTCGGGGATCTCGTAAGGGTCCGAGATGCCGGTGAACTCTTTGATCTTGCCCGCCCGGGCCAGCTTATACAGCCCCTTGCGGTCGCGGCGTTCGCATTCTTCCAGAGAAGTGGCCACATGCACCTCGATAAAGGCACCAAACTGTTCGATCTCTTCGCGCACCGCCCGCCGGGTGCTGGTATAGGGCGCGATCGGGGCGCAAATGGCGATGCCGCGGTTCTTGGTGATCTCGCTGGCGACATAACCGATACGCCGGATGTTCAGATCGCGATGCGCCTTGGAAAAGCCCAGCTCGGATGACAGATTCTTGCGCACCACATCCCCATCCAGCAAGGTCACGGGGCGGCCGCCCATCTCCATCAGCTTGACCATCAGCGCGTTGGCAATCGTCGATTTGCCAGACCCCGAAAGCCCGGTGAAAAACACCGTAAAGCCTTGTTTCGAACGTGCCGGTCTGGTCTTGCGCAATTCCTCGACCACTTCGGGGAAGGAAAACCAGTCCGGGATTTCCAGCCCCTCGGACAGACGCCGGCGCAGCTCAGTCCCCGAGATGTTCAGCACTGTCAGCCCGTCCTCAATCTCATCCGCCGGTTCATATTGCGCCCGTTCCTGCACATAGACCATGTGCTTGAAATCGACCATCTCAATGCCGATTTCATCCTGATACTGACGGAACAGGTTTTGCGCATCATACGGGCCGTAGAAGTCTTCACCCGCCGAGTTCTTGCCCGGCCCGGCATGATCGCGGCCAACGATGAAATGGGTGCAGCCGTGGTTTTTACGGATCAGTCCGTGCCAGACAGCCTCGCGCGGGCCACCCATGCGCATCGCCAGATTGAGCAGGCTCATCGTGGTGGTGGATTGCTGATAATGATCCAGCACCGCTTCGTAACAGCGCACCCGGGTGAAGTGATCGACATCGCCGGGCTTGGTCAGGCCCACCACCGGATGGATCAGCAAATTGGCCTGCGCCTCGCGGGCGGCGCGAAAGGTCAGCTCCTGATGGGCGCGGTGCAGCGGGTTGCGGGTTTGAAACGCCACCACTTTGCGCCAGCCCATTTTGCGGAAATAGGCGCGCAGCTCATTGGGCGTGTCACGCCGGGCCTTGAAATCGTAATGCACCGGCGGCTGAATGCCGGTCACCGGCCCGCCCAGATAAATCTTGCCCGCCTGATTGTGCAGGTAATTGACCGCCGGATGCGCCAGATCGTCCGAGCCAAACACGCCGATCGCCTCGGCGGATTTGTCAGGCTGCCATTTATCAGTGACCGAGATGATCGCCAAAATCACCCCTTCTTCATCCCGCAGGGCCACATCCTGACCGGGCTCGATGCTGTTGGCAAAGTCCTCATTCACATCCAGAGTAATCGGCATCGGCCACAAGCTGCCATCGGCCAGACGCATATCCTTGACCACGCTGTCATAATCCTGCTGGCTGAGGAACCCTTTGAGCGGATTGAATCCCCCGTTCATCAGCAGTTCCAGATCGCAGGTCTGACGCGGAGTTAGATCCCAGGAGGGCAGCTCGGCGGCTTCGGATTTCAGCTTTTGCGCGCTCTCATAAGAGACATAAAGCTCTGGGATCGGGGCAAGGATTTGCATGGACATGGGGTACTCTCGATTTACAATTTTATTATTGAATGGGGGCCGGAGCGCCCCCATTCAGGGCCGGATAGCGCGCAAATATGGTCAAATTCGAGCGCGATTGGGTTGGTTTTATGGAATATGGGCCATGGCTATTCTTCCTGCTCGGACAGGAAACGTTCCGCCTCGAGCGCCGCCATACAGCCCATCCCGGCTGAGGTGACCGCCTGACGGTATTTGTGATCGACCAGATCGCCGGCGGCAAACACCCCGGGGATCGCGGTGGCGGTGCTGTCGGGTTCGGTCACCACATAGCCGCCCATATGGGTCGGCAGGCTGTCTTTGACCAGCTCATTGGCCGGAGAATGCCCGATGGCGATGAACACCCCCTTGCAAGGGATCTCGCTGATCTCGCCGGTTTTGGTGTGCTTGACTTTGACGCCGGTCACACCTTTGGGCATCTCATCGCCCACCACTTCGATCAGCTCGTGAAACCAGAGCGGCTCGATCTTGGGGTTGTTCAGCAGCCGCTCGGCCAGAATACGCTCGCTGCGCAATTCGTCGCGGCGGTGGATCAGGGTGACTTTGCTGGCGAAATGAGTCAGAAACAGCGCCTCTTCCACTGCGGTGTTGCCACCCCCGACCACGACGATTTCCTGATCGCGATAGAAAAAGCCATCACAGGTGGCGCAGGCCGACACGCCAAAGCCCTTGAATTTCTCTTCGCTCTCCAGCCCCAGCCAGCGGGCGCGGGCGCCAGTGGCCAGAATGACGCTGTCGCAAATATAGGTGGTGCCGCTGTCGCCGGTGGCGGTGAAGGGGCGGCTGGACAGGTCAAGATTGGTGATCAGATCGCTAATGATCTCGGTGCCGGTGGCGCGGGCATGGGCCTCCATATTCATCATTAGCTCGGGTCCCTGAATTTCGGTGTGGCCGGGCCAGTTTTCAACCTCGGTGGTGGTGGTCAGCTGCCCACCGGGCTCGATCCCCTGCACCAGAATCGGCTGCAACATGGCGCGGCTGGCATAAACCGCGGCCGTACACCCCGCTGGCCCTGAGCCGATGATCAAGAGTTTCGTGTGACGTGTGTCGGCCATATCAGCCCCCTTTGTGCAATGTCTTTTGCCTTGGTATAGAGCCCCCGCCCGGGCAGGGAAAGGGCAAGAGCCGTTGTGCTGTCTTGTGCCGCAAGGATTTACAAAATGGTTAATAAAATTGCGCATTTGTGAAATAATGTTGCGCCACGGGGTTGCGCAGCCTACAATCTGCGAAAATGGATAAGATAAACAACAGGGATGGTAATGGGGAATTTCAAACTGGATTCGATTGATCGGATGATTTTGGCCGAATTGCAGGGGGATGGCCGCATGACCAATGTCGAGCTGGCCAAAAAGGTGGGTATTTCGGCCCCGCCCTGTTTGCGCCGGGTGCGCACGCTCGAGGAAAACGGCTATATCCGTGGTTATTATGCGGATGTGGATGCGCGCGAGCTGGGCTTTGAAGTGCAGGTTTTCGCCATGGTCGGGTTGGTCAGCCAAGCCGAAGCGGATTTATCCGCGTTCGAGGAAAAATGCCGGGGCTGGCCGTTGGTGCGCGAGTGCCACATGCTTAATGGCGAGGTGGATTTCATTTTGAAATGCGTGGCGCCTGATCTGTCCAGCTTTCAGAATTTCCTGACCGAAGACCTGACAGCGGCAGACAATGTCGCCAGTGTGAAAACATCGCTGGTGATCCGCGGGGCCAAGGATGAGCCCGGCGTGCCGTTTGAGGTGCTGGAGCAGCGGTTGGAAAAGCGTGCTTAGGGCCACACCCATTCGGGCGGTTTGATGCAGGGCGACATATGTCAGAGCGGCGGCGTTTCTAAGCGCTCAGCAGTTCCAGCGTGGTGTCTTGGGACAGGTGCGGATAGGCGGTGGCCCCGAAACCGCCCAGCGAAACCAGATGCGGGAACAGATCCATGAACGTCAGCAACAGCTCGCGGCTCAGGCTGGTGCGCAGGGTTTTTTCGGGGTGATAGCTTTCGATTTCGAGCCCGTTGGCGCGGATGATCTGATGGTTCGCAAACAGCAGATGATAAACCCGGGTCCGGGCCATCGGAGCGATGCTCAGCACCGTTTCGCCATCGGCAAAGGCGCTGACAGGGGCCAGCGCTTTGGGGCTGCCGAGCGTATTGACCAGAGCGGTGTCGCGGCGCAGCAGCCGCGCGGCCTGGCCCAGCACCAGATCGGGCATCGGACGGCTCATGCCGAAACTGTCAGCGGTGATCCGCGTCAGGCCGGGGCTGGTTTGGGCGTCGGAGGGGCGCTCCAGCGCCATCGACCCGATCCAGAGCAAAGGCTGCAAGCCGTTGTCCAGAGTGCAGACCCGGTCGCCGGGCAGCAGGTCTTCCACCGCCACGGGGCCATGTTCGCAAGCGATCAGGCTGCCACGGGCAATGGCGGAAAACGCGTTGGTAAAGGCCGGAATATCGGGCACGGCGCGTTGAAAATTTTTGATTTCGTTGTTGTGACCCAGATAGGCGGCCTCACATAACCGAGGCTGAGGCAAACCCCGATGAGGCCGCCTGTCTGGCTGAGCGGTTCGTAAACGCAGAACCGAATTATTATTCCTGATACCGAACACGGTTTCGGGGACTTGGGGCATGTAACGTCCTTTCGAAGCTACATCTTCCTTCGGTCCCCACCGAAGATGCGTTGGTATGTGTTGAGGATGATATGGCAGCATTATGATCATTTTGTCAAAAACTTGACGTCATAGGGCTGGTTTTGCGCAGCAATGCCCTGCTTTGGGTTGGGATTGTTTCCGAATCCGCTCCGAAGCTGCCTTATTTTGAGTCGCAAAGGGCGAAAAAGAGCTGAGAATCAGTCAAAAAAAGCCACCCGAAAGGGGTGGCTTGCCGGACGATTTGGGGAATCGTCGAGAAAAATAATTTTTTAGCCGTGTGCGGCTCTGATCCGGGGCTGAGTGCCTGCATTGCGGCGTTTGGCGATCCACGCGCTGCGGCGCTGGCCGCGGGTCCATGGCATTGCCACAGTGGTTTTCTCGGCTTCGGCAATGATGTTTTTGATCATTCGCTGTTTCTTCATGGTCTGCCTCTACGATTTTGGATGCGCTTTGACCTGTAGCCTGCATCTGTTGATGGCAGTCACTATCTCCGGGCAATAAGGCCATAGAATGACAGAAATCTGGAAAAATTTTATTCAGATGGTTTGCATCCGGGCAGAATGTGGCAACCGGGTTTTATGCTGGTTTCAGGGGTTATTGTGCGCAAAACCGCAATGATTGGCGTTTGGTCAGCGGGATTGTTTCGCCAATCCCGGCGAGATTGTGGCTAAAGCCGGATGCAAGAGATCAACCGCCCGTAATCCGGCTGTTTGTGATGCACGCTGCGCCGGTAGGAATAGAACCGCTCGGCATCCTGATAGGTGCAGTGATTGATCCATTCGGCCTGGGCAATGCCGCACAGCTTCAGCCGGTGCAGGCAAAAGCCCGGCAAGTCAAAATGCGGCCGATCCTGAGCGCCGGTGCTGAAAAACCGGGCATAGTCGGGGTCTTGCGCAGTGAAATTATCGCGAAATTCAGGCCCGACCTCGTAAGCGGCGGGGCTGATGCAGGCGCCAATAGCGGCTTTGATATTGGTCTTGTCCGCCCCCAGATCGAGCATCGCGGCAAAGGTGGCCTCGATAACCCCGTTCAACGCCCCCTGCCAGCCGGCATGGGCAGCGCCAATCACCCCGGCCTGACGATCGGCAAACAGAATCGGAGCGCAATCCGCCGTCAAAATCCCCAGCACCACGCCCGGGCTGGCGCTGACCATCGCATCGGCTTTGCATTCGCCCGCAGCGCTGGGGATCAGCGCCACCTGATTAGAGTGATATTGATGCACCGTCACCAGCCCTCCGGGGCCGACCTGCATGGCGGCTTCCACCAGCGCCCGGTTGGCGGCGACATCGTTGCTGTCATCATCCGAGCCAAAACCGCAATTCAGCCCGGCGTAAATCCCGCGCGAGACCCCGCCCCGGCGGCTGAAAAAGCCATGTGGGGTGGGGGCCAGAAGGTCAGAGGTCAGGATGTCAATGGTCATGGGGTGGCTCTTGGGTTGGGGCAGGGTTTGCGACAGCTTTCCTGTTTCGCCCCGTCGGGTCAACCGTTAAACCCGCCCGGCGCGGTGCCGGGCCCAGATCACAAAGCCAATGCCAATCGCGATCATCGGCAGCGACAGCTGTTGGCCTCTGGTGATGCCAAATTCGCCAAATTGCATGGCATAGCCCATCGGATTGTCCGGGGTGATGAATTGCGCATCGGCCTGACGAAAGAACTCGACCACAAAGCGCGACAGTCCGTAACCGGCGATGAACAGCCCCATCAACTGGCCGGGCTTTTGCAACCAACCACGGCGAAAGCCCAGATAAAGCAGCAGGATGCCCAGAATGACCCCCTCCAGCAGCGCTTCGTAAAGCTGCGAGGGGTGGCGGGCACAGAGCCCAGCTACGCCCGGGCAATGCTGCGCCGCTTCACCGGGGAAAATCACCGCCCAAGGCAGATCTGAGGGGCGGCCCCACAGCTCGGCGCTGTTGAAATTGGCCAGACGGCCCAGAAACAGCCCGACCGGGGCGGCCATGGCCATCAGGTCTCCGAAAGACAGCATTGGGATGCGGTGCCGGGCACAAAAGATCAGCCCCGTCACCACCACCCCGGCAAAGCCGCCGTGAAACGACATGCCGCCATGCCAAACTTTCAGGATCTCGCCCGGATTTTGTGCGAAATTGGCAAAATCGTAAAACAGCACATAGCCCAAACGCCCGCCCAAAACGATGCCGATCACGGCCCATGTCAAAAAGGCTTCGGCTAGGTTGGAGGGCATCGGCGCGGTCTGATCGCGCCACAGGCCGGGCCGGGCAATGGCGCGCTGCACGATCCGGTAGCCGATCAGGATGCCGACGATATAAGCCAGCGCATACCAGCGCAGGGCGAAAGAAAAACCGAACAGCTCGACGCTGAAAATCTCGTTGCCGAAGCCGGGGAAGGGGATCACATATTGCATATTCGTTAACTGCCTGTGCTGCCGGGGGAAAGTCAAGCTTGTGATTTGCCGATCATCGCACCATATAGAGGGGGTTCGCAAATTATCCTAAAGGTGCCCTATGCAAAACCGCAACACAGTTTTCGACGACATTTCCGATTTGTTCACCAACGCAATGGGCGTGGCGCAGGGGGCCAAGGACGAAGCGAATACCGCGATGCGGGGCCTGATGGATCGCTGGATGGCGGATCGCGATTTCGTTACCCGCGAGGAATTTGACGCGGTGCGGGCGATGGCGCAGAAGGCGCGCGAGGAAAATGAGGCGTTGAAGCAGCGTCTTGAGGCGCTGGAGGGCAAGGCCGCAGCCAAGCCGAAAGCGGCGACGAAAAAGAAAACCGCGGCCAAGAAGGGCTAGGACCGGGTTTGCCGGTGTGGGCTTTTGCAGGTCTGCGCTGAAAATTCCTTGATCGCGCCATAGAATGGCCTGCTTTCTGTTTCCAAAGTGGAAAAACTTTGGAGCATTGGATGTATAAATTCTACACTATCGGGTTTGCTGTGATCGCTGTCGCTTTGGTCGGCGTGGTGGATTACTCCAAGCAAGCCAAGCAGGCCGGCGTCAAGATCAATGAATTGGCGTTTGCCGATTATGCGGATACGGTGAAGCAACGCTTTGGCGCACAAAAGGCTGAGCTTCAGGCGAAGATTCAGGCGAAGCGTCAGCGCTCCAAGGCGCGGTCGGTGTCGGCCAAGGCCTATTTGCCCGAAGCTCCCAAGGGCTGGATTCGCCGCGAATGGGCCGATGGGGACAATTCCAAATTGCTGCCCCGCCCGGCCAAGGGCTCGCCCGAAGAGGCGCTGATGCGCAAAGACCCCAAGCTGCAACAATTGCTCAAAGCCGCCCCGGAATCGGTGGCCCGCAAGAGGAAGCAGCAGATGTGGGTCTATGAGCGCGGCAATGAGATCATTTCGTTGCAGGCGAGTTTCTCGAAACATCCCCGAGCCATCGGCCCTTATTTCGGGATGCCGATGGGCACGGCGCTGGACCTCCCCCCCGATGGCAACCCCAATGCGGTGATGTGGCGGAGCAAGCCCTATGCCAGCATTCAGGGGGTGAATTATGCTGAGCGGTTTTTCATCATGAACATGGCGGCGCCTGATGCCGATAAGCGGTCGAGCTTTCGGATTTTCACGGCCAATATGACCAAACAGATCCGGCTGACAGTGCGGGCGAGTGCTTCGGATGCGTCGATCCGGGCGCTGTTGGGGGTGATTGATTATGACGGGCTGAATGCGATGCTGGATCAGCCGGTGCAGAATGCGAGTGCCAAAGGGTCCGCACCGCGCATCTTTCAGATCAACTCGCCGAAAGAGCGCCGGGTTGATATTGGGGTAGGCCTTACCAGCGATGCAACGCGCGCCTTGTTGTCGCGTTATTGATTGGGGTCTGAGTGCTGTCGGAAGGCTTTTGCGCAAAGTTGTCTACCCCTTTCACTGTCCCGCCCGGCCTTAGGGCCGGGCTGCGCCTGCCTGCCCCCCGGCAGGCGCAATCAACCTCTAAACACTTTACAACGTGGTGGATTCTTCGCGAGCCGCGTTTTCTGCAACCCCCCGCATAAGCGCCTACCCAGGCAGGCGCAGCCCGGCGTGTTCTACATGATGCGGCACCGCCTAACAGTTCGGGATGTTCACGGCCAGACCGCCCAGCGAGGTTTCCTTGTATCGCGTGCTCATATCGCGGCCCGTCTGGCGCATGGTCTCAATGCACGCATCCAGCGGCACGAAATGCTGCCCATCTCCGCGCAAGGCCAGCGAAGCCGCCGTTACGGCCTTGATCGCCCCCAACCCGTTGCGCTCGATACAAGGCACCTGCACCAGCCCCTTGACCGGATCGCAAGTCATGCCCAGATGATGCTCCAGCGCGATTTCGGCGGCGTTTTCAACCTGCTGTGGGCTGCCGCCCAGCACCGCGCATAACCCTGCCGCCGCCATTGCCGAAGCCGAGCCGATTTCCGCCTGACACCCGGCTTCGGCACCCGAGATCGAGGCGTTGTGTTTGATCAGCCCGCCAATCGCGCCGGCGGTCAGCAGGAAATCGGCCAGTTTGCGCGGCGAAGCCCCCGGCACATGGTCCAGCCAATAGCGCATCACCGCCGGCAGAACCCCGGCCGCGCCATTGGTGGGGGCGGTCACCACCTGCCCCCCGGCGGCGTTTTCTTCGTTTACCGCCATGGCATAGGTGCAAATCCAGTCATTGATGGTATGCGGTGCGGTCAGGTTGTGTTTTTGCTCTTGTTGCAGGGTCAGGAAAATTCCATGCGCGCGCCGGGGCAGGTTCAGGCCGCCGGGCAGAATGCCATCGCTGGCCAGACCGCGGGTGATGCAGTCCTCCATCACCCGCCAGATGCGCTTCAGGCCGTCATCCAACTGGGCGCCAGAGATCTGCACCAGCTCATTATCGCGCTTCATTTCGGCGATGGATTTTCCTGTGCTTGCAGCCATTTTCAGCATCGTTTCGGCGGTTTCAAACGGGTAGGGGTGCAGCGTGTCGGGGGGCTCGGGCTGTTGGGCGCGGGCCTGTTCGGCCTCGGTCACCACAAAGCCGCCGCCGATGGAAAAATAGGTTTCCTGCAACAGCACATCGCCCTGCGCATCGGTGGCCATCAGGATCATGCCGTTGGGGTGGCCCGCAAGCGGGTGATCATAGTCAAAGATCATATCCTTGGCCGGATCAAAGCGCAGCGGGGGCAGATCGGCGGGCTGCACGCGGTGGGTTTGGCTGATCCGCTTCAGGGCGGCTTGGGCCAGTTCGGCGTCATAGCTGTCGGGCAAAAATCCGTCCAGCCCCAGAATTGTCGCCCGGTCCGTGGCATGGCCAACGCCGGTAAAGGCCAGCGAGCCGTGCAAATAGGCCCGTAGCCCGACCGCCTGAAAGGGCGATGTGCGCAGCAGTTCCAGAAACCGCGCCGCCGCCAGCATCGGCCCCATCGTGTGTGATGAGGACGGGCCAATGCTGATTTTGAACATGTCAAAGACGCTTAGAAACATCGATTTTCAGCTTTCCTGTTGCGATTTCGCCAACGGCATTTGAACGAACATAACCGTTCTGCCCGCCCCTGCAAGCGTCTGAATGCGACCGGCTGGCGCTGTGAAACGGTCTTTGACCCGGCCAGGGGAAATGCGCCCCGGGTTGGAATTGCCCCTCGCGGCGACCGGGGCCATGCTTTATAATCGCGCTCAGCAACAAGGGGAATCGCAGAATATGACCGGAGAATTATCGCCCATCGACAAGGCTAAATTTGTCGCCGCCAAACGGGCCACGGATTATGTCGAAGACGGAATGCGGGTTGGGCTGGGGACGGGCTCGACCGCTGCGTGGCTGGTGCGCTGTCTGGGCGAGCAGGTGCGTGATGGCGGGCTGCGGATCAAAGGGGTGCCGACCTCGACCCGCACCGCTGATCTGGCGCGTCAGGTGGGGATCGAGGTGGTGTCTCTGGACGAAGCCAAATGGCTGGATGTCACCATTGACGGGGCCGATGAATATGACGCCAATCTGAACCTGATCAAAGGCGGCGGCGGGGCGCTCTTGCAGGAAAAGATCGTGGCCACCGCCAGCGATATGATGGTGGTGATCGCTGATATTTCCAAGCAGGTCGAAACGCTGGGCGCGTTTCCTTTGCCGGTCGAGGTGATCCCCTTTGGCTGGCAGACCAGCAAGGCGCTGATCGAAGAAACGCTGGTGTCGCTGGATGTGCTGGGGCAGAACTCGACCTTGCGCTTGAACGGCGATGCGCCTTTTGTCACCGATGAGGGCAACTATATTCTGGATCTGCATCTGAACCGGATCGGCAATGCGCGGCAGCTGTCGCTGGTGCTGAACCAGATCCCCGGGGTGGTGGAAAACGGGCTGTTCATCGACATTTGCGATTCGGTGGTGATCGGCCATGGTGATGGCCGGGTCGAGGTGCGCGACATCAACGCCGGCACCGTGCAGGAAGAGCGGATTGAATTCGTCGAGAGCGACAATCTGTTTTCCGATCTGGGCGACTGATCCCCCTGACATTTCACTGAAACAAGGCAGAAAAATATGGCGTTTGATTATGATCTTTTCGTGATTGGCGGGGGCTCCGGCGGGGTGCGGGCCGCGCGTCTGGCCGCTGCTGAGGCCGGTGCCAAAGTCGGTCTGGTCGAGGAATACCGCATGGGCGGCACCTGTGTCATTCGCGGCTGTGTGCCCAAAAAGCTGATGGTTTTTGCCTCGGCCTATCGCGGCGCGGTGGAGGATGCCCGCGCCTTTGGCTGGCGGGATGCGCAGCTGGGCGGCTTTGACTGGGCCCATTTCCGTGGCAAGCTGGATCACGAGTTGGACCGGCTGGAAAACATTTACCGCTCCAATCTGGCCAAGGCCGGGGTGGAAATTCACAACGCCCGCGCCACACTGACCGATGCCCATACCGTCCGGCTGAGCAATGGCGAAAGCTTCACCGCCCGGCATATCCTGATCGCGGTGGGCGGGCGGCCCTTTATCCCGGAATTTGAGGGCTCGGAGCTGGCGATCACCTCAAATGATGTGTTCAAACTGGATCAGCTGCCCAAATCCATCCTGATCGTGGGCGGCGGTTTCATCGCCTGTGAATTTGCCTGCATTCTGAACGGGCTGGGGGTGGAGGTGACACAGTTCTATCGCGGGGCGCAAATCCTGCGGGGCTTTGATGACGAAGCCCGCGGGCATATCGCCGATCAGATGCGCGAATGCGGGGTTGATCTGCATGTCGGCACCGAGGTAATGCGCATTGAACCGCAGGGCGATCAGCGTTTTGTCACGTCGACCACCGGCCATGACAAGGCCTATGATGCGGTGATGTATGCCACGGGCCGGGTGCCCAATAGCGATGGGCTGGGGCTGGAAAGACTCGGGGTTCAGTTGGGGCGCAAGGGGCAGATCATCGTTGATGATTACAGCCAGACGGCGGTGCCTTCGATTTACGCGGTCGGGGATGTGACCGATCGGATTAACCTCACCCCGGTGGCCATTCGCGAGGGGGCGGCGTTTGTCGATACGGTGTTCCACGGCAAACCGACCAAACCCGATCACCAGCTGGTCGCCAGCGCCGTCTTTACCCAGCCCGAGCTGGGCACGGTGGGTCTGACCGAAGAACAGGCCGTCGAGCAAGAACCGATCGAGGTTTACAGCGCCACGTTCAAATCCATGCAAAACGGTTTTGCCGGGCGCGAGGATCGGGTGATGATGAAGCTGGTGGTGTCTCAGGCCACGCGCAAGGTATTGGGGTGCCATATTGTCGCCGATCACGCCGGCGAGATGATCCAGCTGGCGGCGGTGGCAATCAAGATGGGCGCGACCAAAGAGGATTTCGACAAAACGGTTGCTGTGCATCCCACCATGTCGGAAGAGCTGGTAACGATGAAATCCCCGACTCGCCGCCGCTAAGGACAAGGGTTTGGTTGAAATCACGGGACATATGCTTGAAAAAAGCCTATGGAACATACAAATGATGCAAAACATCTGAAGATAAGGAAGTTAAATGGCTGGAAATAACGGCGGCCCATGGGGCGGCGGCAGCAGCGGCGGTGGACAGAATGGCGGCGGCAATAACGGCGGTGGCGGCGGGGGTGGCAAGCGCCCCGGCCCGGACGGCCCGCAAATCCCCGAACTTGATGAGATCGTCAAAAAAGGTCAGGAACAGCTGCGGGTGCTGATGGGGGGGCGCGGTGGGTCCGGTTCGGGCAATGGTGGCCAACCATCGGGGCCGGCGATTGGCAAAGGCGTTGTGATGCTGGCCATTCTGGCGGCGGTTGCGGTGTGGCTGTTTGCCTCTTTTTACCGGGTGGATACCTCGGAACAATCGGTTGAGATGCTGTTTGGCGAATATTACGACATCGGCAGTGAGGGTCTGAACTTTGCCCCTTGGCCGTTTGTCACCAAGGAGATTCTGCCGGTCACGCAGGAGCATGTCGAAAATATCGGTTTTGGCGGGCAGGGCAGTGAAGGGGGCCTGATGCTGACCGGGGATGAAAATATCGTTGATATTGATTTCCAGGTGGTTTGGAACGTTGGTGATGCGCGTAAATTCCTGTTCAATCTGGCCGAGCCCCGTGAAACCATCCGCGCCGTTTCTGAATCCGTGATGCGCGAAATCGTTGCCCGCACGGCGCTGACTCCGATCCTGACCACCGGCAAGGGCAAAATTGCGATCGAGCTGCAAGAGCTGATCCAGGAGGTTCTGGACAGTTACGATTCCGGTGTGCATCTGGTGCGGGTCAACTTTGACAAGGCCGATCCCCCCAGCGCGGTGGCCGATGCGTTCCGCGATGTGCAGGCTGCTGAACAGCGCCGCGATACGTTGCAAAAAGAGGCTGACAAATACTCAAATCAGGTGGTCGCGCAGGCCCGTGGTGAAGCCGCGCGTCTGGTCGCCAAGGCTGAGGGCTATTCCGCTCAGGTCGTGAATCAGGCCGAGGGTGAGGCCAGCCGGTTCCTCGCGGTGCTGTCCGAATACCAGAAAGCCCCGGAAGTGACCCGCAAGCGGCTCTATCTGGAAACTATGGAAAAAGTGCTGGGCAATGTTGACAAGATCATCCTTGATGGCTCGGACAACGCTCAGGGGGTGGTGCCGTATCTGCCGCTCAATGAGCTCAAGAAATCTGCCGGAGGGTCGAACTAATGCGTAAATCATCCCTGTTATTGCCGGTGCTGTTCGTGGCGCTGATTGCGGCGATTTCTTCGATCTATATCGTTGATGAACGCGAGCGTGCGCTCAGGCTGTGGTTCGGCGAAGTCACCGCCGAAATCAAAGAGCCGGGCCTGTATTTCAAAGTGCCCATGCTGCATGAAATCGCCAAATATGACGACCGGATTCTGCCTCTGGACACCCGCCCGCTTGAGGTGACCATGAAGGATAACCGCCGTTTTGACGTCGATGCCTTTGCCCGCTGGCGGATCAAGGATGCGTTGCAGTTTCGCCGCGCAGTTGGCGCGGGCGGCATCGCTGCAGCCAGTCGTCGGTTGGAGATCATCCTGAACGCCGAATTGCGCGAAGTGCTGGGGGAATTTGACTCTCAGGCACTGCTGTCGTCGGACCGGGTTGAGTTGATGAACATGATCCGCAATGCCTCGCGCACCAAGGCCGAGGCGCTGGGCGTGACCATCATCGACGTGCGCATCAAACGCGCCGATCTGCCCGAGCAAAACCTTGAGCGCACCTTTGAGCGGATGCGCGCCGAGCGTGAGCGTGAAGCGGCGGATGAGATTGCCCGCGGGAAAGAAGCTGCTCAGCGCGTGCGGGCGACCGCCGACAAAACTGTAGTGGAAACAACGTCCGAAGCAGAGAAACAATCCAACATCATTCGCGGTCAAGCCGATGCCAAGCGCAACGCGATTTTTGCCGAGGCTTTTGGCAAGGACCGGGAATTCTTTGAGTTCTACCGCTCGTTGGAATCCTATCGCAGAGCGCTCAAGGGGGACAATTCGACCATGGTGCTGTCGCCGGATAGCGAGTTTTTCAATTATCTGAAATCGGCAACGCCCGAATAATGCTGCTGAACAACCCGTTTGTTCTGTTACTTTTGATGGGCCTGGCATATGTGCTGGGCCCATCTGTTTTGCGATTTGGTCATAACCACCTGAAAAGTCTGCAAAAGGCGGGGCTCAGCGCACCGCAGCTATTTGGGGCATTGATCATTCTGGCCAGCCTGTCGGTGTTGGCGGGCATCTGGTATATCGGCCAGTTTGCGCCCTAACGCAGCTTCACGAGTTGTTGAGTTTGTTTTCAGGGGTTTGTGTTTTGTAAAATTGCGCCTATCTATGGTCAGAGCAAGCCGCAGCCGGCATGATGCCGTTTGCATTGCGATCAGGAACGAAAGAGGAGCCGTAAAAGTGAAATTCGAGGCTATTTCCATCCCGAAAACGAGACATTCCAAGTCTGACAGGCTGATGCAGGCCATGTGGCTGTCGATGCTGGCCGGCGCATTGCTGGTGCTGCAAATCGCGGCGGCCCATGCGCGTGGTGCGCCCGAAAGCTTTGCCGATCTGGCCGAAAAATTCAGCCCTGCGGTGGTCAATATCACCACCAAAACCACGGTTGCTGCGCCGGCGCTGCGGGGGCCGGGGCCGATTGTGCCCGAAGGCAGCCCGTTTGAGGATTTCTTTGACGATTTCATGGATCGCGGCCATCGCGGCGGTAAACCGCGTAAATCTCAGGCGCTGGGCTCGGGCTTTGTGATTTCCGAGGATGGCTATATCGTCACCAACAACCATGTGATCGCCGAAGCCGATGAGATCAAGGTTGAATTCTTTTCCGGCAAAATGCTGGATGCCAAGATCATTGGTCGTGACCCCAAGGTGGATATTGCGGTGCTAAAAGTCGAAAGCGACGAGCCACTGCCCTTTGTGACTTTTGGTGACAGCGATGTCATGCGGGTTGGCGACTGGGTGCTGGCCATGGGCAACCCGCTGGGGCAGGGCTTTTCGGTCTCGGCCGGGGTGATTTCGGCGCGCAACCGGGCCTTGTCGGGCACTTATGATGACTATCTGCAGACCGATGCGGCGATCAACCGGGGCAATTCCGGCGGGCCTCTGTTCAATATGGATGGTCAGGTGATCGGGGTGAATACGGCGATTTTGTCGCCCAATGGCGGCTCGATCGGGATCGGCTTTTCGATGGCCTCCAATGTGGTGGTCCGGGTGGTGGATCAACTGAAAGAATTTGGCGAAACCCGCCGTGGCTGGCTGGGCGTGCGCATTCAGGATGTGGATGAAGACATCGCCGAATCTCTGGGTCTGGAAGACACAAAAGGCGCTCTGGTGGCCGGGGTTCCCGAAGGTCCGGCGGCGGATGCAGGCATTCAGACCAATGATCTGATCATCTCGTTTGATGGCTCCGAGGTCAAAGACACCCGTTCTTTGGTGCGGCTGGTGGGTAATGCGAAAGTGCCTTGGTTGAAAAGGATATTCTGGGTCTGACGGTTTCGACTCTGGATAACGCCACCCGCAAGCAGCTGGGCCTGCCCGACAGCGCCGAGGGTTTGTTGGTCAAAGAGGTGGATGAAAGCGCCGAAGCGTTTGAAAAAGGCATCCGCGCCGGTGACCTGATCACCGAGGCCGGTCAGCAAAAAGTGGCCAGCATCAAGGATCTGAAAGACCGGATCAGCGATGCGAAAGAGGCGGGGCGTAAATCCTTGCTGTTGCTGGTGCGCCGCGGTGGCGAGCCTCGCTTTGTGGCGGTGTCGATCGAGTAAGATGTGTGCAACACTCAACATGGGAAAGGGCACCGTTTCGGGTGCCCTTTTTTTGGCTCGGGTTCTGTTGGACCCCGCAGTCTAAAGCATTGCGTGAACCGTTTGTGCTAACGCCTCGGCAGCTTCGGCGTGGGCAGCTGGGCCCATCAGGGCCTCGGCGGCGGGCTCTTCCATTTCGGGAAACAGCATCCCCGCCGTGCCTTGGGCGCGGGCCTGAGCGCTGGGCACGACCTTGACGACTTCGGTGACAAAGGGGCGCACAGCTTCGATCATCGCATCATTGACAAATAAAGGATCATGCCCCAACCCATTTGGCGCGTTTTGATCCGGCGCATGATCGGCAAACCAGAACAGCACGGTTTTGCTGCGGATTTTATCCAAAAGCAGTTTCATACGGGCGACCCAGGCTTCCTGCAATTCATCCTGAACCACTTTGAAGCGCTCGGGTGACAAATCGTGCAATGTGGTCAGCAGATGCTTGGTAAAGTGGAAATCGGTAAAATCCACCTCGCGGAACACTGTTTTCAACAGGGTCGAGGCCCGCACAAACCGATCATTGCGCCGCGGATGCACCGCGTAAAACCGGTTTGACATATTATGCGCCCCGACCACCTGAATCACCGTCACGCGGGCTTTGTCACAAGCATCAATGATGCTGAGATCATTGGCGAACACATCCACCCCGGCATTGACACAGCCAAAATTGACGCATTCCACCCCCAGCTGTTTTTCCACCAGCGCCGGAAATGGCGTTTCGATATATTTGCCGTAAGTATCGGTGCCCCCCAGCATGGCGACAAAATCGCCCGCCATTTTCTTGCGTGGGCCGCGAAACAGAATCTTGGATTTCCCGTAACGGCACGGAAAGTAGTCAAGGGCGCTGTGCCCCAAATTTTCAAAGGTCATTACTCCCACCTCTTATTTGTCTATTCACCCAAGGAGGAGATTCGCCGAAATAGATTTCAAAAATGCTAACCTGCAAATTTTAGCGGTTTTTTAACGGCTCTGCCCCCTTGCACCTTGTGTCGTGACCGCCGTAATATCGCCGAAAATATGCGAGGGATTTGCAATGGAAATTTCAAAGGTTGGTATCATCGGGGCAGGGCAGATGGGCAATGGGATTGCTCATGTATGCGCTTTGGCCGGGTATGATGTGGTGATCAACGATATGTCTCAGGATGCGCTGGACAAGGCGCTGGCGCTGATCGACAAAAACATGAGCCGTCAGGTGACGCGCGAAAAGATCAG
>PDSA01000003.1 GCA_002748285.1 Rhodobacterales bacterium | reverse complement strand
AATGCCCGGCGGCCGCGTCCTCAATGACGGCGCGCGTATTCTGAGGGTATTGCACCATGCCGAAATCGATCGCCCGGTGCCCGTACCAGGCCGCCTGTCCTGGGTCGCGCAGGATCGCAAAGGACGCCACAACCGGTCGTTGCTGTTCGAGTGCCTTCAGAAAAACCTCTGAGACGAGAGCTTCCCCGATGTCCGTCGTCCAGACCATCGCTCGTTGCTCGTCGAAAACCTTCGTGTTCACCGCAAACTCGGCGGGTGGCATGCGTTGCCTCCGATCTTGGGCAGCTTCCGTCGCTGCGTCCGGGATATGGGGTACAGTGTGGTCCGGCGGAAGCCACTGGTCGTCCCGATAGGGCAGGTGGCCTTCGGCGCAAACGCCGTTGGCCACGAAGGCGCGAGCGACCTGCGCGAGGAAAGTCGCCCCTTGCTCGTTGAGGTTTGTGAGAGTGGGATCAACGTCAATCCCGATGTCACTCAACGGCACGCGGCGCGCGTGGTAATACAGGAACTCTGCCGAAAGCCTTTCAAGGGTTTTGCCGCCTGATCTGTACGCATGATACAATTCCTCTGCGGCGAGCACGGAAAACGCATTGCACGTGCCGCGGTTCGCTTGGAACTGGACCGGCCATGTCCCGTCCTTGGTCAATTTGACAGCAAGATCCAACAGACTGGAATCCTTAGCAAAAAGCCTGACGAAGCTTTTCCGTCTCGCGCTGTCCAACGACGCCAGAAGACTGAAGCCGAGCGGCCTGGCGGCGCCGCCGGCGGGTTGGAAATCGAGCATCTCAAGGCCTCCTTTCAGGCGGTGTGACGGTGCCGATCAGGGCAGAGATTCGTCGTTTTCGCCAACTTGGGTTGTGGTGCCGACGAGGTTGGATAGCTCCGCCTTTGCGCCAGCCATGAGGCGCCGGACCGGGTCGGTAGTCGCCAGTTTCTTTGCGACCTCTTTGCCCAGCTTGGTGCCGATGATCGTGTCGCTGCGAAAATGTACACCAGCGCGTTCGCGGTTGATCGCAATGCGTTCGGCCAAGGCCAGCAAATACCGCGAAACGGTTGCGTCATCAGTCTCATCCCGCGCGAGGACGAGGAGTTTCGCGGCGGCAAAAGCCTGCACCGAATGATTGCTGGGATAGGACGGATGCGGCGGAGTCGGGATCATTGGCAAGACGCCTGGGCAGACCTGGGCCGGCCTGGCACGCATGTGGACCAGTTTCCAATGCATCCCGACATAGCCTGCGAAGTGAATAGCCGTGGCGATCAAACGGGCGGTCTGGGGATGAGTGGCCGGACTGATTGACAGCACATGTTGAAAATAGTGGTCGAAGGCCCCGGCCTGATCGACGATCTCGGCACCGTATTCCCGCAGATTGGCCATTCGGTTTGCCAGGACGTAGCGGAGTTCGTCATTCGCTGTAAGGCCAATGCCGTCTTCCGTGACGAGGTGGGGCTCCACGACGATCGCGCCGAAGGCCGGGTCGTCCATTTTGATTTCAGCCATCAGTGTGGGCATGATTGTCATGGCCCACAGGCTGGCTTGCACGTTTCGCTCACCGAAACCATCAGTAACCCGAAGGAAGGTCACATCGTCGTCAAGCGGCCGCGTGACCGGCAAGACGCTACCGGCCCCTGGTCCGACCGAGATGTTCAGCCCTCCACTAGACGCGCCGTGGGATGCCCCGTGAGAGGCGCCATGGGACGCACCATGAGACGCCCCGTGTCCGCTACCAATTGCCATAGTTCTCTCCGTGATTAGCCTCTGGTTCGTTCGAAGCCGGTTTACCCGTTCGCCATCAATCCAGCGTCAAATCGGCGTGAACGGGTCATTTCGGCAAGCCAGCGCGGCGGAGGTGGCTCGCGTAGGTTTCACGGTCCGAGGCGTGCCGGAAACCGTGCTGTGGAATGAAGACTTGGGTGGAAAAATCGGGGTGGAGGCGTTTGTGCTGCGCGACGAGCTCCCGCGTCTCCTCAAGGCGGTTGGCGGCACTGAGCGAGGCAATGGTGGCCCGGATGTTGGAACTGTAATTCGGCGCTTTTCGGAACGAGGAAAAACCGAGGTCGGCTGCGGTCTCGTAGTTACCGCTCACGTAGTGGGCAACGGACAGGAAGTGTTCGTTGCGAAAGGAAAACGGATCGAGAGGCGACAGCTTGATTGCCTTTTCGCCATTTTCGATGGCTCGCGCCGGGACGCCGGAATAGGCAAGCGCGGGAACGGACCAAATCAGGGTTTCGGAATCACTCGGGTTGATCTCGATCGCCTTTGCGCCAAGCTCCATCGCCGCATCGTGTTCGCGACGAAACATGAACCTGGCATGCGCCAAAAGGGCAATGGATCGCCCGTCCAGCGGGCGCAGTTGGATGGCCCGTTGCACATGTTCGAACAACTTGTCACATTCCACGTCGAGGGACTGCGACCAGCCCTGCCAGGCATTGATTGCATGCCACTCCGCAAGCAATGCGTGCGCCGGGGCAAAGGCTGACTCCATGGCGACGGCCTGCTGCAACAAATCGCCCGCCCGCTCGAATGTCGTCCGGTCCATTCGGAAAATCAGATCCTTGGCCCGTACGACCAAATGGTAGGGTTCAAGCTCCGCATCCGAAAGATATCTCGTCCGGTCAAGCTCGGCGAGATCAAGGGAAGGCACCACGGCCTGTGCGATTTCTTCGGCTAGGCTTGTGCGCATGGCCAGGATATCGGCGACAGAACAATGGTGGTGGGTCGCCCAGATCACTCGGTCGCTGGCTGTCTCCGCCATTTGCACAGCCACCGTCATGCGATCATCCGAAGATTGGTTCAGGCTTCCGTACACCACGTAACTGGCCCCAAGCTCCTGCCTAATGGTCGAGGGCGGCGGACGCTGATCGAGATAGCGCCGGGTCGAGTTGCTCGAAATGACCGACGGGGCATGAAAGGAAGCAAGGGACACAGTGATGAAGTCCAAAAGCCCCAACGGCACAAAACCGGGGATGTCAGCCGGGCCAATGCACTCAAACGGCAGCACGGCGACCGATATCGGGTCTTGCTGTGCCTTCAGCGGTGCAATCAGGCCACTACTCAGTGTGGCGGAACTGACTGGGTCGTTCTCGGCCGGGAGGTCGTCCTCAGCCCCTGTGGCGAGCTTGATCGCGACGGCCAGATCCTGAGTCGCTGGCGAAGGCTCTGCATCTAGCTCTGCTTCAATGTGGGCACAGTATTCGCCATAGCTTCGCAGAGCCGCAGCAGAATTGCCCAGTTTGAATTCGATCTGCATCACTGATCTCAAGGCGTCTTCGGCGAACGGATCAATGGCCATCGCCAGCTTGGCGAGTTTGAGCCGTTGTAAATCTCCACGACCAGACTGTGCAAAATGGTGTCGCAGAGTCTCGATGGCCGCATCGGCCATCGAACTCACGACCGATTGCCGCCATTCTTCATAGGCTGTAGTCAAACCTTGAAACTCCAAAAGGATTGAATGGATACCGGCCAGCGACACCAGATTCTCGGGCGTTTCGCTGTACGCATCAAGAGCCTTCAGAGCGAGATCAAAATCGGTAACCAGAGCGCCTCGCCGAAGCGAGCAGGCAGTGCCCTTGAACTGCATCGCATCCTCAAAGAAATCTGGTGCCGCCTTGCGGATATCGGACAACGACTGGCGAAGCGAAGCTCGAGCGCGCTGCTGGTCGGTAGAACTCCAAACCAGCGATGCGAGTTTTTCCCGCGAGTGAAACTTGCCAGATTCAATGGCAAGGTATGTGAGAAGCGCACGGCTCTTCAGACTGCGTATTTCGATATCCGACCCGTCCCGACGGAGTTGCCATGAAAGGAGCAATTCCAATTCGTTCATCGCATCTGATCCGTATGGTCCCGCAGTCGCCATCAATGTCGTTCCACCACTCTCAATACTGGCCGCCAGAAGCCCGTTACCCGTCTATTTCTATACAGACTTCGGATGCACTCGGCAAAACGTCCGCGCCATGTCGCGCTGCGTAGGACTTGCGAATATCGCCGAAATCGGCCCATATCTGCCGTTTAGCGAACATTTCGGCTCAAACAATATGAGGCGATGTGTCCTGGAGAAAAGTCGCAGGCATCCAATCCACAGCACTCGATTTCACACATTTTGGCGCAGTACTTGGCCAGCGCTTCAAGATGGTTCTGCGGATGTGCCGCAGGTAGCTGTGGGATACGGTTCATGCGACACTAGCAGAGTTCAATTGCGGTTTTTGGCTAACTATACCACGCCACCTTCTTCTACGGAACCGCAGAAATTCGGTAATAAAGACCTCTGCGCGGCGGCATGATTTTCAGTTGAAGATTTGATTTGAGCATCGCGCTCTCCCCGCTGTCAATTCAGCGGGCATATCGATCTTGTCGTTTCGGTTTGCGCGATTGCGGGTGTTTGCCGGGTTAGTGTGATCTTGTTTGCGGCCTTGAGCAGTTTCTGCCCGATCGCGGCCATCGCCAGTTGGGCGTGGGTTCTGGCCAGCCCGAAATAGCGCGCGCGATGCAGGTCGAAGAGGCGTTTCATCGTTCCGAAGCATTGCTCGACCCGGAAGCGGCGTTTTGAGATCAGCCGGTTGAACCGTTTCTCCGAAGCGCGTAGCGGGCGAT
>PDSA01000045.1 GCA_002748285.1 Rhodobacterales bacterium | reverse complement strand
GGTTTGCAAGGGCGGCCAGATCATCGAGTGCGATCGTCTGGTCCAGATGGGCATCAATCCATTCGTCGATCCGCCGCAAAACGTGGGGCGAAAGGCCGGCATTTACAGAAACCGGGCTTGGATTGAGCGCGGCGAATAGCTCTGCAAGGGCGGTGTCTGCGCACAGGGTGTCATCCGTCAGGGCCGCTTTGGCCAACAGTGAAAGCGGCGCGGCAAGGTGGGTGTTTTGCGCGAAGGTTGTTTCCTCAACAATCAGACACCTTGCATCACAGTCATGGGAAAACCGCGATCATTTCCGGCATCGACCCGCCGCGTTCCGGCCCCGCCTTTCAGATACAGGCTGAACGTGTGATCCGCCGGCGCAATATAGCTCACCCGGTCGCGGGTATTCTCCCAGATGGAAACTGCACAGCCCTCGCCCAGGGTCATGCGTTCTGAAATCGCGGCGATAGGCGATTGGCCCAGAAAATCGTAAACACGTTGCTTCATGGGGGTTTGATAAGCCGTCTGGATGTGCCCCGAAAGAGTGTCCGCGGGGTTTTGCGCAAGATTGTGCAAGACCGGGCCCGGGGCAGGGGGCATGACAAGCCCATGAATACGGTTTTTCTGTTTGTCTCTACCGTCCTGATCTGGGGCACCACATGGATTGCCATCGCCTTGCAGGTTGGCTATGCGCCGGTTGTGGTGTCGATCTTTTATCGCTTTGCACTGGCCGGAATTGTGATGATCCTGGGGCTGGCGGTCATGGGTCGGCTAAAGCGCCCGGCCCATTGGCGATTTGTGATTGTTCAGGCTGTTCAGGCGCTTTGCCTGTTTTGCTTCAATTTTGTCGGCCTTTACAATGCCACGGCACTGATCCCCTCAGGGCTTGTGTCGGTCGTGTTTTCGCTGGCCTCGATATTCAATGCGGTGAATGCCCAGATATTTTTCGGCGAGCGCATTGCCCCACGGGTTATTGCGGCGGGAATGGTTGGTGCCACAGGGCTTGCCCTGCTGTTCTGGAACGATCTGGTTGTTGCGTTTGACGCCAATACGTTGCGCGGAATTGCCTGGGCGGCATTTGGGACGATGCTATTCTCACTCGGCAATATGGCCTCGCGGAAAAACAACACGCTGGGGGTTTCCCCGGTGACGGCCAATGCCTGGGGCATGGGGATCGGTGCCATTGCCTTGTTTGCCCTGATCACCGCGACCCGAACGCCGGTTGTTGTTCCAGGCGGAGGCGTTTACTGGGGCGCGATGATCTACCTGTCGGTGATCGGATCGGTGGTAGGGTTCACGACCTATCTGTTGCTGGTTCAAAAGGCCGGATCGGCCAAGGCGGGCTATGCGACAGTTGTCTTTCCGGTGGTCGCCTTGCTGATCTCGACATTTGTCGAAGGGTTTGAATGGACCCTGACCGCCGGCGTCGGGGTTTGTTTCATCATCGCAGGAAATATCCTGATGTTTGCGCGCAGGTGAGCCCGGAAGGCCGTGTCTTCGCGCTGACAAAAGCGGCGAAACCGTATATCAGTCAGGCTTATGGACAGATTTTCAGTCATGAACGCCTATTGCCGCATTGTTGAACGCGGCAGCTTTGCCCGGGCGGCAGAGGATCTGGGCGCTTCCGGCACCCTTCTGAGCCGTGAAATCAAGCTTCTGGAGCAGAGCCTTGGATGCACATTGCTGATGCGGACCACGCGCAGCATGTCGCTGACCGAACAGGGGCGGGCCTATTATGAAGCGGCACGGGACATTCTTGATCGTGTCGGTCAAATGGATGAACAGATTCGCGCAGGAGCAGGTGAGGTCCGCGGGCATCTCAGGATCAACGCGCCCGCTTCCTTTGGACAGGTCGTCATCGCGCCGCGTCTTCCGGGTTTCATGGAGCGCTATCCCGATCTGAGCATCACGCTTTCATTTGATGATCGCGTGGTTGATATGGTTGAGCAGGGTTTCGACTTGTCGGTTCGCATCCGGGCCGGGCTGCCGGATTCGTCGCTTTTTGCCCGAGCCCTTGCTTGTGTGAAACAGCGCCTTTTCGCGGCGCCTGGGTATCTCGACAAGGTAGGTTATCCACCTTCGCCAGATGCCTTGAGCGATCATGTGACACTGGGGTATTTGCTGGCTGACCATAACCGGAAATGGGCGCTGCGGCACAGTGAGACCGGGCAGGTGGCCGATATTGTTGTCTCTCCCCGGATGAGTGTCGGGAACTCGCTGGTGTTGCGCGACCTTCTAATTGCGGGAAAAGGCATCGGCACATTGCCGGACTTTGTGGCCGACGCCCCTGTGAAGGCAGGGCAGCTTGTCCCCGTTCTGCCTGATTTCGCATTGCCCGATCGGCACGTCTTCGCCGTTGCCGGCGCACGACTGGAAACCAATGCGGCGGCGGCCGCGTTTGTGAACATGCTCAAACATCCCGTCAAACCTGCGGATTAGGAACCAGACGGAAAGAGTGTTCTGAGGCTAAGGCACTCAATCGGTTACGTCCTCTTTGCTACCTTCTGGTTGTTACCGAAGAAGATCAGGAGGGTGTGATGACCAGAATTTTGGTTCTGTATTACTCAAGCTACGGTCATGTGCGCCGTATGGCTCAGGCGGTTGCCGAAGGAGCGCAATCCGTTGGGGGCTGTCAGGTGGATATTGCCCGCGTGCCGGAAACCGTCCCCGAGGACGTTCGTCATTCAGCAGGTTTCGTGCCGGACAATACCCCCATGATAGATGCGAATACCTTGCCCGACTATGATGCAATCATTTTCGGCACACCGACCCGGTTTGGCCTGATGGCAGCACAGATGAAACAGTTTCTTGATACACTTGGCGGATTATGGGCCGGAAATGCGCTTGTCGGAAAGGTGGGCGCTGTCTTTGCCTCGACCGGATCGCAGCATGGTGGGCATGAGGCGACGCTGTTGTCGAGCCATATTCCGCTGCTGCATTTCGGCATGGTGATCGCCGGCATGCCCTATACGTTTGCCGGGCAGACCGAAAAACACAGCATTGTTGGTGGTGCCCCCTATGGTGCGGGAACCATTGCCGGGGCGGATGGAAGCCTGCAACCCACAGCCACAGACCTTGAAGGCGCGCATTTCCAGGGGGCGCATGTGGCGCGACTGGCGCGCGCTCTATCTGAAGCGGATGTGCGGCAGGACGCGGTGTGATGGCCCGGCTCCGTCTTGAATTCTTTCATGATGTTGTATGCTGCTGGTGCTACAATATGTCTTCCCGATTGCGGCAGCTTGACACGGAATTTGATCTGGACATCCGGCACCGGACGTTCGTCTTGCAGGCCAGTGAGGATGAGATAACAAGCCGCTGGGGCTCTCCTGACGAGGCGCGCACAAAAATCTTGACCCATTGGGCGGCCTGCCGCGAGGTGAGCGATACGCCAGAAGGATTGAATATCGATGCCATGGCCGCAGCGGAGTTCGACTATCCTCACGGCTGGGAGGCGGCTCTGGCTTGCAAGGGGGCTGAGCGTATCGGCGGGCAGGCCGCGCATTGGGATATGTTTGATGCGATCCAGCGGGCGCATCTGACACAAGCGCGCAATGTTGCGGATGTGGATGTTCTGATGGACGTCGGACGAGAGAGCGGTCTGGATTTTTCCGCATTGCGACAGATGATACGAGACCCGATGACCGCTGAACTGGTTGAAGCCGACCGGCATGCAGCCCGACAGTTTCAGGTTTCCACCATTCCTGCCGTAATCTTGCGCGAGACCGGGCAGCGGCTGGTAAATGGCCCGATCGACGATTTGCGTGCACAGCTACGCAGTGCAACGCGGCTGGCGCTGGAATGCGAGGAACACCATGACGCGCTCTGTTGACTTTGCTCTGGCGGCGGCCGCAACTGCCGTCTGGGGCAGCACCTACCTTGTGACAACAGAATTGTTGCCAGCCGGGTATCCGATGACGGCAGCGCTGTTGCGCGCCCTGCCTGCCGGTCTGATCCTGCTTGCGGTCACGCGGGATTTGCCGCGCGGTATCTGGGCCATCCGGGTGCTGATCCTCGGGGCGCTGAATTTCTCTCTTTTCTGGTGGCTGCTTTTCGTGGCGGCCTATACTCTGCCGGGAGGAATTGCGGCGACGGTTGGCGCGGTTCAGCCTCTGATTGTGCTTGGCCTGTCCCGTGCGATCCTTGGTCAGGCGATCCACCCCTTGGCCGTTGTGGCCGGGATCGGCGGCGTGATTGGCGTGGGGTTGCTGGTTCTCAGCCCGGCAGCAGCCGCCCTTGATCCGGTCGGCCTGTTGGCTGCACTTGTCGGAGCGTTGTCGATGGCTGCCGGGACGGTGCTGACGCGCAGGTGGCAGCCCCCGGTGCCCGCGCTGACATTTGCCGCATGGCAACTGACCGCTGGCGGCATATTGCTTCTGCCGGTCGCACTTCTTATGGAACCACCCCTGCCTGCGCTCACATTTGCCAATGTGGCGGGGTTTGTCTGGCTCACTCTGATCGGCGGGGCCGTCAGTTATATCTTCTGGTTTCGCGGAGTCGGCCGGCTGGGGCCGAACGCGGTTGCGCCGCTTGTCTTGCTTAGCCCAGTCACGGCGGTTCTTTTGGGTGCAGCCGTCCTTGGCCAGATCCCAGGTCCGGTTCAGACTATGGGCATGATCCTCGTTCTGGGCAGCGTGTGGCTCAGCGGGCGGGTAAATCGCCTGGAACCGGATCGGGCCGACAGGTCTTTGACAAAACGGTGATCTCTTGTTTCTGAAATCATTGTGCCGACGCACTACCCACCGCAGGCCATCACCTGTCAGCCTGTATCAAACGGGCATTGCCCGAGACATGAACGGGTGATCCGACCTCGTCGCTCAGCCCGACTTCGATGACAGAAGGAGCGCCCATGTCGTCGCCTTGCCGGATTGTGAAGCTGCCACCATGTGGCCAGCCAAGGTCACGCAGATATCCAGTAAAAGCGGCCGCCGCAGCGCCGGTTGCCGGATCTTCCAGCACCCCGCCGGATGCAAAAGCGTTGCCAACGGGAAAGGCCCGGTCATCCCCGGCATGGACAAGCATGATCGTGACAACCCCGTGCTGCCGCATCACGTCGCGTCCTTCATCAAGATCATACGCCATTTCTGCGAGCCGTGCCCGATCATGGATGGCGAGCATAATGTGATCAGAGCCGCCATGAATGCGCGCAGGTGGCAAACGTGGATCCAGATCGTCGTTTTTCAGGCTGAGAAGCTCCATCGTGTCCCGGGCCTCATCTTTGGTTATTGCGCGGCTTTCCGTCGGTGGCGATGTCAGTGTACACTGGCATGATGGATGGTCATGCGGGGTATCCTAGTCTGGAAGTTGCCGAAAACTTGTTCGATGGTGACCACCACATAGGCTTAGGCGCTCGGCCAGACCTCCCGGATTTGCGTCATGCCATCCCGGGTTTCGGCCTTGCTGTTGGTATGGAATCTGGAATGCTTCTCCACCCAGCAAGAATGCACCACCATTTGGAAAGGCCTGAAGGGTTCGAATTGGTTGCTCACAGGCTAGACGCTGTTGTCAAATTGGCTGCAATTTGCAATGCGCAGAAATACAAACCTCGTCCTAGTCGATACCGATCTCCGGTGCGAAAAACCGACTGACACTGCTAAACTCAGAGAGAATCCCGGTGGGATTGCGCAACATCATTCCGGAATGCCATTCGAAGTTTGGGCGCGCTTCCAGCAATGTTACAGAGTTTTCGGAGCATGTTGTTGCAAGTGCTGAAAGGCTCAAACCAGAAGGCCCTGCCCCGATGGCCAGAATATTCTTCGTATTCATTGAGGGGTTTCCTTTTATAAAGAAGGC
>PDSA01000008.1 GCA_002748285.1 Rhodobacterales bacterium | reverse complement strand
ACCACCAATGGTGCCATCACCGAAGACATCGTACTTCAGTACCTGGAACAGCACATTGCTGATCCTACCGGCGCCAGCCGGTAGTCGTTCAGTACGAAGCCTAATGCGGCATTTGGCAGGAGGCTCTTCTGACAGCCGCTTAAGCGCTGAGCGCGGCGAGGGTGATCAGAGCGCTGATCTCGGCCAGTTGCTGGCTGGCCCCGAGGATGTCTCCGGTCTGACCACCGATTTTGCGCATTGCGATCGCGGCAAAGGCGATGCTGATCAAAGCCACAATCGCGATCACCAGCAGACTGGCCCAGCCCAGAACCACGGCCCCGCCCAACACGCCAAGCAACAGACCAACGCCCATCGTTTGGTCCGACACCTGCCCCACACTGGCCGATAACCCGGCCCCACGCGCATTGGGCAGCCGCGCCATCAGCACCAGCATTGGCAGACGCGACAGGATTGCCACTCCGATAATTGCACTCAGATACGTCCCCTCTGCCAGCAGCGTGGTCAGTGCGACCCAGCGCAGCCCCAGCGCCAAAATCAGCGCCAAAACGCCATAGGTGCCGATCTGGCTGTCCTTCATGATCTCGAGCCGCCGCGCCTTGTCCCAGCCGCCCCACAGCCCATCGGCGCTGTCGGCCAGACCATCTTCATGCAGGGCTCCGGTCAGCATTACATTGGCAAAGATCACCAGCCCGGCGCTCACCATTGCCGGCATCCCCAGCCCCAAAAGCAGCGCGGCGATTGCGGCGCTGATCAGCCCCAAAATCAGCCCGACCACCGGAAACGCCCACGCCACCGCCGCGCCCCGACTATGGCGCATCCCCACCGGCAGGCGGCTGAGCAGTCCGGTAGCGGCCAGCACGTCGGTGGCCCGGATCAGATCGGGGGGCGGTTTGGGCATGGGAAACCTGCGTAATTATCTTGCATCTAGCCCCCGGTTAACCCAAAAAGACGCCAGATAGCAATGAGGGATCACCATGACATTTGCCACGCTTGACCAGTTTCGCGCCATTTTGGCGGATTTGCCCGCCGCCGATGCCGCTGCCCGTGCGGCGGCCGAGCAACGCAATGGCCAGCTGACCAAACCTCCTGCGGCTTTGGGCCGGCTTGAGGATCTGGCGATTTGGTATGCCGGCTGGCGCGGGGATGCGAAACCTCGGCTGACGGCCCCGCAAGTGATTGTTTTTGCAGGAAATCACGGAATAACAGCGCTTGGGGTCTCGGCCTTTCCGGCGGAGGTGACCGAACAGATGGTGCTGAATTTCCAGCATGGCGGCGCGGCGATCAATCAACTGGCCAAGACCTTTGGCGCGAAAATGGATGTGCATGCGCTTGATCTGGATAAGCCAACCGCCGATTTCACCAAAGCGGCGGCGATGGACGAATTCGAGCTGGTCGCGGCCCTGAAAACCGGCTGGGATGCGGTGGATTCCGAAGCCGATTTGCTGGTGGTCGGGGAGATGGGTATCGGCAACACCACCTCGGCGGCGGCGATTGCGGCGGCGCTGTTTGGCGGAGAGGCTGCCGACTGGACCGGGCGCGGCACCGGGGTCAGCGATGCTGGGTTGTTGTTGAAAACTCAGGTTGTGGCCGATGGTCTGGCGCAACACAGCGCGCTTTTGTCTGATCCCTTGCAGGTGCTGCGCTGTCTGGGCGGGCGCGAGCTGGCGGCGATGGCCGGGGCAATCGCCCGCGCCCGCATGTTGCGCATTCCGGTTATTCTGGATGGCTTTATCTGCTCGGCGGCGGCTTCGGTGCTGGAGATGGCCCATCCCGGCGCGTTGGATCACGCGGTGGCTGGGCATTTGTCGCCGGAAAACGCCCATGGCGCGATTTTGAAAAATCTGGGCAAAGAACCGCTGTTGTCGCTGGATATGCGCTTGGGCGAGGGCTCGGGCGCGGCGCTGGCGATCGGGGTGCTCAAAGGCGCGGTGGCCTGTCATAGCGGCATGTCGACCTTCGCCGAGGCCGGGGTGTCAGAAGGCTAACGCCTTCGCTAGATTTTCGGCATTCTCAGCACGATGGTGCGCCCGCCTTTGACATAGCGCAGCTCGTGTTCTCCAATCGCGGCCACCTTGCCACCATCCACCCGTTGCCCGACCTTGACTTTGACATAACGCCCGCTGGCCAGCCGCACCAAAGCGCGGCGTTTTCCGGCTTTGCCATAAACCCCGATCAGAGAAGTGCGTCTGAGTTTCAGCGCGTTTTTCATCGTTGCCAGTTTCGCCACCGAAGCACGGGTTTTGCCGCTGGGGGTAAAGATCTGGCTGTTGGGCACCGGAGTCTTGGTCTTGCTGGTCGTCGAAGGTCCAAGGCTGCGGGAAATCGCCACCAGCTTGGCGAAATTGCGCGGGCGGTGACGCGGCAGGCTGGAGAGCAGCACCGCTTGTTCGGTTGGGGTCTGGTCGGCCTCCTGGGCCTGCTTTTTGCTGATCGGACGCGGCGCAGGGCGGAACGCGGCCAGCTCGGCCCGGCTACGGCCGCCCAGCTGAGCCTTTTCGGTTTGTTCGACCAGATTGCCAGGGCGCGGCGCGGGGCGGAATGCGGCCAGCCGTTGATCCGGGGTGACGATCACCTGCGGCGGGCGATTGGGGCGTGGGCGTGACTTTTTGGGGGGCGCTTTGGCATAGACCATGACACCGCCGGGCGTCATCGCACCTTGTTCCGTCGCCACCACCAGCCCGCGTGCGTCCAGATCAAAGGTGATACCCTGCGCCGCCGGAGAATTCTGGCTTTGCATCTCCGGGTCATTCTGCGGATTGGCAAGGCCGGGCAGTGCGATGGCGTCATCCCATTGCATTTTCGGGTCGGCCGAGGTCAGGAACAGGTCGTTCAGATCATCCCGCTTCGGGGCGGGCCTGTTTTCGGGGCCGCGTTGCCAGATGCCGGTTTCGTCAAACAGCGTGTTGGCGGCCTCTTGCGTCAGGGGCTTTAGCTCTGCCGGCGCTTGGGTGATGATGTCGGGGTCGGTCTGAGAGAACGGCTCGGCGTCCAGCTCGGGCTCTGGTTCGGCTTGCAATTCGGCCTCAGCTTCGGGCTGCGGTCCGGCCGGAGGGCGGGGGACATCGGCGGTTTGGGGCGGGATGGTCAAATCGGTGGTATCGTCCGGCCACTGATCCGGCGGAACCCCTAAAGGGGCCGGGCGCATGATCGTGGGGTGTTCCAAGGCGGACAAGGCACTGTCCAGATCCGGCTGCGAGGGTGGGGGGGATGCCGCCTGCGCATTGTCGCCGGGTTGGGTGCCGGAATTGACCCCGGTGCCGGTCTCGGCCCCTTGGTTTTGCCCGGCGGGATCCTCGGGTGGCAAGCTGTTGTCATTCTCAAGAAAATAGGACGACCACAGCCAGAAAATCAGCAGAACTACGATCAGCAGCAGGAACAGAAACAGCCCCAGATAGCGCGGTTTGCCCCGCTGTCTGGCAGTTCTTCTGGCCCCGAACAGGGTCATTTTTTCGGCTTCATCCGCAGGGGTGGCGGATTTGGCCGGGCTCGGTGTGGCTTTGGCTGGCGCGGGCGGGATGATCGGGGCGGCTTTGGCCGGGATCACAGGGGCCGGTTTGGCCTTAGGTTTGGGGGGCGGAGGCGCAACCTTGGCGGGGTTGTCCTTGGCCGGTTTGGCCGCAGGCGGTGGCAAATCCGCCGCGTCGCGTTTGGCGCCGCCCAGTTTGGGGATCAGCGAAATGCGGGCCTCGGGCAGGGCGGCAAGGGGGGGCTCTGCCTTGGCATCCTTCAGGGATGCGGCGGGCTGGGCCGGGTCTGGCGTGTGATCATGGTCGCGGCGCGAACTGAACACCGGAAGCGGGGTGTGCGGCTCGGCCGCGTCCTGTTTCGGAGCTGGCGTTTCGGTGGGGGCCACAGTGGGCTTTGCCGGGGTCAGTTCCGCTGGAGTAGGCTCGACAGCGGCGGGCTCTGCCACGGTAGGCTCGACAGTTGCAGGCTCCTGAGCGGGCGTGGCCCGGGGCTTGGCCTTGGGCTGGCTGACGATCTGAATCACAGTGCCGTCCGGTTCGACCGTTTCGGTGGCGTCCAGAAGGCGGGCCGCCATCTGGGTCACTCCGAAAAAGGGCTCACCGGCAAAGCACCCCGCATCCGGGATCGCCACGAAAGATACCGGGTTAAAACCATGTTCCGCGGCAAAGCCCTCGGCCTCTTGCAGCGTTTCATGCGCCACGGCGGCGATATGCACCTGACCGTCAATTTCGCACCAGTCATAGGAAATCTCGTCCAGCTGATAAGGGGTCGTCCCATCCAGAGCCGCCCTGATCTGGCGATGGCGCTCGGGCGCGCTCGGACCCGGGGCGTCAACCACATTATAGAGGATTTGCGAATTGGGGATCACCAGCTTGGTGCTGACTCCGCCGGTTTCAAGCCCGGCGGCGGTTTGGTGCAAGTAGCTGATCTTGCTGTTGAAATCGGGATCGTTCAGGGCAACTTCGCCGATCATATGCCACCCGCCCTCGGTGCGGTGCAGCAGTGAGATCCCTTCATGGCTGAGATTGAGGACGAAATTTGGCTTCATGGTATGGAACGACTCAATACGTCCTGCGCGTGGACACAGGGGCTGGTTTCTTCATCCCGATGTTACAGCAGCTTTGTGTCGAAAGAAAGCCAAACCGGCGGTTTTCATCAGCGCCGGTGCGATCCGGCGCAGGGCGGTCGGGCAAGACCGGGGCAGAGGGGCGCGCGTGGTTGGCTGCCGGCAAAAAAAGGGGCACGGTTTTCCATGCCCCTTTTGATCTGTTGATTGTTGCGAACGGCCTTAGCCGCAGGCTTTGTCCAGCGCCTGATTGAGGTCGGCGATCAGATCATCCGCATCCTCGGTGCCGATGGAAATCCGCACCACATTGGGGGCGGCTCCGGCGGCGGTTTGCTGTTCGGGCGTCAGCTGCCGGTGCGTGGTCGAGGCCGAATGGATCACCAGCGACCGGGTGTCGCCTAGATTGGCCACATGGCTGAAAATCTCAAGATTATCGACGAATTTCATACAGGCCTCATAGCCGCCCTTGATCGCGATGGTAAACAGCCCGCCCGCGCCTTTGGGGCAGATCCGGGCGGCGCGTTCGGCATAGGGGCTGGAGGGCAGGCCGGCATAGGTGACGGCTTCGATCCGGGGATCAGATTCCAGCCAGCCGGCGATTTTGGTGGCGTTTTCCACATGGCGTTGCATCCGCAGCGACAGGGTTTCGATGCCCATCAGGGTGTAATGCGCCGCCTGTGGGTTCATCGTCATGCCCAGATCGCGCAGGCCGATGGCGATGCCGTGAAAGGTGAAGGCCAGCGGGCCAAAGGTTTCGTGGAATTTCAGGCCGTGATAGGCGGGTTCGGGTTGTGACAGCGAGGGGAATTTATCGGTGGCGGACCAGTCGAAATTGCCGCTGTCAATCACACAGCCGCCGGTGACGGTGCCATTGCCGGTCAGGAATTTGGTGGTGGAATGTACGATAATATCAGCGCCATGTTTAAAGGGCTGGCACAGGTAAGGCGTGGCCAGAGTGTTATCCACGATCAGCGGAATCTGCGCTTTTTTGGCAATGGCCGAGATCGCCTCGAGATCGGTGACATAGCCGCCCGGATTGGCGAGGCTTTCGCAGAACACCGCGCGGGTGTTTTCGTCAATCGCGGCGGCCACGGCGGCTTCGTCGTCGAAATCGACGAATTTGGCCTCCCAGCCGAAACGCTTGATGGATTGGCCCAGACGGTCGGGTTGGTCAGGCGCGAATAGATATAGCCGACCTCTTGCAGGTTAAACAGCGCCGCGGCGTGGTCGGCATCGCGGAACACATAGGCGGTGGTTTGATAGATCGGGGTTTGACGTGCGCCGGTGGCCGGGTCGGGTCGGGCGCCTGCGTGGATTTGCAGGGTGTCAAAGCCTAAATTGGGGGTGTCAGTCATGGTTATCCGTCCTTGGGTTAGAGTTTTTCATGCAGCCTAGGCCAGGTGCGACATTCTGGCAATATCGGATAAGTAATAAAGAACACACGTTCCCGGTGCTGTGCAAAGCCCGGGCGATTATTCGGTGTTTGCGGGATGTGGCGTGATGGGGTTCTTTCAAGCGTTTGACGAAAGACCGGGCACAGAGGGCATCCCTTAACGCATCCAGAAACCTTCGCGTTTGATCAGGTTGCGGATTTTCTGCTCGCGGATGGGCAGGTTGTTCTGATCGAACAGCGCCCGCACCTTTTGGCCGCGGCCCTGAAAGATCATTCGTTTGATCGGATCATATTGCTTGATGACTTTCTTGATCTTGTTCGGCGCGGTGATAGTTTCCAGCACCCGGATCACTTCATTGCTTTCGCGGGCGTAGAGCAGCGGCAACAGGCGCCAATGGCAGCTGATATCTCCATCCAGCCCGTCCAGTTCCGGCCCCGGGCGCCCGCCGCCGAAGGAATGGATCACCAAAGGCAGCGCCACCTGATCCAGCCATGGGTCCAGCGGCTGGCAGATCAGCTCGGGCGGGGGATTGTCGCGGATTTCAACTGCATATTCGGCAAAGCGGCGGCCGAATTCATGCGGGCAGCGGTAATAGAACCAGCCGGCGTTGAAATAGAGGTAGCGCTCCCAGTATTCGTCCGGCTGGCTGGTGTCCAGACTGCTGGCGAAATCCAGCCCGAAATGGTCATAGAGCGCCTGCCAGATCTGGGTGTAGCCGGGGCCGTAAAGTTCGAGCTTGGGCCAGGTATTTGTGCGCCGCATCGAGGCCGAGGGCCGGTTGAAATCAAAGGCGATTTTGCCCAGATCACCGGTGATCAGCGTGTCGGTATCGAAAAAGACAAAGGGCTCGCCCTTGGGCAGGGCCATCAGCGCTTCGATCTTGTTGCCATGCGGATAGCTGCTGCCGAAATGGGCGCTCTCAAAGGGGATGATCTCAGCCCCGAAATTTTCCAGCAATTCGCGCACCGCTTTGTTAGAGATGCGCGGGTTGCTCTGCCAGTTGGGGCCGGCTTTGGGTTCGGCGACGAACAGGCGGCCTTTGAAATCGGGGCAGTTGTGGCGCAGAGAGGCCACGAACAGCACCGCCTCATATTGCAGCCGCCCGCTTTGGCTGACGATCATCACGTTGAATTTATTGCTGTTTTTGTTTTTTGGTTTCTTCGCCATGTTGCCCGGTTCTGCCTTGGTCGTTCAAACCAGACTATAGCCAGAAACAATACGGGCCAAAAGGATTTATTGTTTAAATATAGCCAGATAATGGTGCGGTATCGCGTTTTCGGGTCGGGGGTCTAAATCGAGGCCACATGCGGCAGCAGAAACACCGCGCCTTTGGGGGGCACCGCGTTGATGCGCAGATTGCAGCCATAAGCCCCCGACAGGGTCTCGCCGGTCATCACCTGTGCCGGGCTGCCCTGCGCCGCCATCTGCCCCTTATGGATCAGGGCAATGCAATCGGCAAACATCGCCGTCAGATTCAGGTCATGCATTACGGTGATCACGCCGCCACCGGCCTTGGCATAGTCACGCGCCAGCCCCATCACCATCAGCTGATGGCCGATATCCAGGCTGGCAACGGGTTCGTCCAGAAACAGCCAGCGGGGCTGGCCGTCCAGCATCGGCTCCCAGACCTGCGCCAAAACCCGCGCCAGCTGCACGCGCTGTTGCTCGCCGCCCGAAAGCTCTTGATAAAACTTGCCCTCAAACCCGGCCAGCCCGACCCGTGCCAGCGCCTGCATCGGCAGATCCTGACGTTGCGCCTCGCCGCCGGTGGTCAGGCCCAGACGCACCACCTCGAGCACGTTGAACGGAAAGGCCAGATTGGTCGATTGCGACAGCACACCGCGGATGGTGGCCAGCTCGTAAGGTTTCATGTCGCGGGTGTTGCGCCCGGCGATGCTCACCTCACCGCTATACTCCAGATCGGCGGTCAGGGCGCGCAGCAGCGTGGTCTTGCCCGAGCCATTGGGGCCGACAATCGCGGTGACTTCGCCGGGTTTGGCGGTGAAATCAATCCCGTGCAGGATTTGCTTTTTGCCCAATGTGACGCGGATGTTCTTAGCGCTCAGCATGGTTGACCCCTTACATATCTACCACGCCGCGGCGGCGCAGCAGGATCCACAGGAACACTGGGGCACCCAGAGTGGCGGTGACGATGCCAATCGGTAATTCGGCCGGGGCAATAATGGTGCGGCTGATCACATCCGAGCCCAGCAACATGCACGCCCCCAGCAGCGCCGAGTTGATCAGAAGATATTTGTGATCCGGCCCCACCGCCAGACGCAGCAGATGCGGCACGATGATACCGATAAAACCGATGCCGCCGCTGACGGCCACAGCCGCTCCGGTGGCGGCGGCAACACTGAGGATGGCAACGTTTTTCACCCGTTGCACGCTGATGCCGATATGATGCGCGGTGGCCTCGCCCAAGGCCAGCCCGTTCAGCCCACGCGCCAGCAGCGGGGTGACGGCCAGCGCCAGCACAATGATCGGCCCGGCGGCCAGCACTTTGGTCCAGGTGGCTCCGGCCAGCGAGCCCATGCCCCAAAAGGTCAGATCACGCAGCTGGGCGTCATCGGCCATGTAAACCAGAATGCCCGATAGCGCCCCGGCCAGCGCCCCCAGCGCAATGCCCGCCAGCAGCATGGTCGCCACTGATGTGCGCCCGTGGCGGGTCGAAACCCGGTAAAGCACAATGGTGGTGCCCCAGCCCCCGAAAAAGGCGGCAAACGGGATCAGGTAATAGCCAAATAACTCGGCCAATGCGACCGGCAGAGAGCCCCCCAACACGATCGCGATGATCGCCCCCAGCCCGGCCCCGGCGCTGACGCCGACCAGCCCGGGATCGGCCAGCGGGTTGCGAAACAGCCCCTGCATGACCGCGCCGGAAACGGCCAGCGAGGCTCCAACCAGAACGCCCATCACCATGCGCGGCAGGCGGATGTCAAACAACACCACTTTTTCACGCAGCTGTAACGGGGTGCCGGTGATCAGATCGCCTATCACCGCCCAGAACGATATGCCCGAGGCTCCATACATCAGGCTGAACAGGGCCGAGCAAATCAGCAGCCCCGTCAGGAATACCGTCATCATCCGCGCCCGCTGGCGACGGTCGCCGATGGGTTTGGCAACCGGAATGTGATCCGCGGTGCTGCTGGCCAAATCACTCACTGTTCTATCCGCCCTGTTCTGTTAGCCCTGACCGGGGTAGAGCTGTTTGTGCAGCTCGACAATCGCTTTGGCGGTGCGGGGGCCAAAGCCCAGCAGGAACATGCCATCCATGCGCACAAAATTCTGTGCTTGTCCGGCTGGGGTGATGGCAATCGCCGGGTGGTTGCTGAGATCTTCGTCGGAAATCTGCATCGGCCCGGTGCGGCGCATCAGCAGGATCACATCGGGGGCGGCGGCGGACATGGCTTCGTCGGTCATGGGCTTGTAGCCTTCAAACTCGGTCACCGCGTTGATCCCACCGGCCATGCGGATGATGGAATCGGCACCGGTATTCGTGCCTGAGATCAGAAACCGATCATTGCGGGCGGTCAGAATGAACATGACGCGCTTTTTGTTATCGACTTTGTTCGAGGTTTCTTCAGCGTCTTTCAAAGCCACATCCAACTCGGCCGCCATTTTCGCACCTTTTTCCGGCACGCCCAGAGTATCGGCCACGGCTTTGATCTTGGCCACAACGCCCTGACGGGTGAATTCATTGGGGATGGTGACAAAGGGGATGTTGGCTTCGGCGAGCAAATCCACGGCCTCTTTGGGGCCGCTGCCTTCGATGGCGATGATCAGGTCCGGGTTCACCGACAGCACCCCTTCGGGCGAGAGCCGGCGGACATAACCGACATCCGGCAGCTCCAGCACGGCTTGGGGATAGTTCGAAGTGGTATCGCGGGCCACCAGCCGATCCAATTGGCCCAGATCATAGATGATTTCGGTGATCGAGCCGCCCAGAGACACGATTCTGTTCTTATCGGCGTAAACGGGATCGGCGCTGGCGGTTTGCATAGCCGAAACGGTGGCAAAACAGGCAACAAGCGACAGGCGCAACAATTTTGAGGCACGAAACATGGGAGGCCTTTCTATATGTTTGGGATTTTTGGCTATGACCGCCGGTGGGGCGCAATGGCTGAAGCTGTTAGCGATGCTTCTAATTTGATTCAAATGGGCGTGCAAGCGACAGATTGGCGCGTCCAACCATAAGCTGTGAATTTGGTGGGGCGGCGGCTTAGAAAGGACCGATGCCTGATGGTTCTGACAATGATCAGCAAAACCGCCTCACACATCCAGCTCTTCGACAAATTGCGCGTTTTCCTGAATATACTGAAACCGCTTCTCGGGTTTCTTGCCCATCAGGCGCTCAACCAGATCGCCGGTTGCTCCGGGCATGTCTTCGTCGATCGTCACCCGGATCAGAACCCGGCTGTCCGGGTCCATGGTGGTTTCCTTCAGATCCTTGGCGTCCATCTCGCCCAAACCCTTGAAGCGCGAGACATCAATCTTGCCCTTGCCGCCCAGACCCTTGTCCAGCCAGGCGTTTTTCTCGGCCTCGTCAATGCAATAAACCCGCTTGGCCCCTTGGGTTAACCGAAACAGCGGCGGGCAGGCCAGATAGAGGTGACCCGCGTCAATCATCGGGCGCATCTGGGTGAAGAAAAACGTCATCAGCAGCGAGGCAATATGCGCCCCATCAACATCGGCATCGGTCATGATGATGACCTTTTCATAGCGCAGATCGTCCAGATTGAAACGGCTGCCCAGCCCCACACCCAGAGCCTGCGACAGATCGTTGATTTCGTTATTGGTGCCGATTTTATTGCTGGCAGCCCCCAGAACATTGAGGATCTTGCCCCGCAGCGGCAACAGCGCCTGAGTCTTGCGGTTGCGGGCCATCTTGGCCGAGCCCCCCGCCGAATCGCCCTCGACGATGAACAGCTCGGTGCCTTCGCGGGCGTTGTTGGAACAATCGGTCAGCTTGCCCGGCAGGCGCAGCTTTTTGGTGGCGGATTTGCGCTGGGTCTCTTTTTCAGCGCGGCGTTTCAGGCGCTCTTCGGCCCGCAGCACCAGATAATCCAGAATGGCCCCGGCGGATTTGGTATCGGCCGCCAGCCAGTTGTCAAAATGATCGCGCACCGAGTTTTCAACCATCCGTTGCGCGGATTCATTCGAGAGCCGGTCTTTGGTTTGCCCGACAAAGCTGGGATTGGCGATGAAAATCGAGATCAGGCCGCAGCCGCCGGTGGTCAGATCGTCGCGGATGATCGAGGCGGCTTTTTTGTTGCCGACCAACTCGCCATAGGCGCGGATGCCTTTCAGGATCGCGGCCCAAAAGCCGCCTTCATGGGTGCCGCCATCGCGGGTGGGCACGGTGTTGCAATAGCTTTGCAGGAAACCATCGCGCGAGGGGGTCCAGTTGATCGCCCATTCTACCGATCCGGCTTCGGCAAATTTTTCGCCGAAATCGACCTTGCCGGAAAACGGAGCCTCGGCATAGGTGGCGGCGCTGCCCAGAACCTCGGTCAGATATTCGGCCAGACCGCCGGGATAGTGGAATTTGGCCTGCGCCGGGGTGTCGCCATCGCTGATCGCCGATTTCCAGCGGATCTCGACCCCGGAAAACAAAAACGCCTTGGAGCGCACCAGATCAAACAGCCGGGCGGCTTTGAATTTCAGCGCACCAAAGATTTCGGGATCAGGGTGAAAGGTGACGGTGGTGCCGCGCCGGTTGGGGGCGGCGCCGATTTCTTCGAGCTTGCCCAGAGGCACACCGCGGGAAAAGCGCTGTTGGTAGAGCTTGCGATCCCGGGCGACCTCGACCACCATGCTGTCGGATAGCGCGTTGACCACCGAAGAGCCCACCCCGTTCAGACCACCCGATGTGGCATAGTTTTCGCCGGTAAATTTGCCGCCGGCGTGCAGGGTACACAGGATCACTTCAAGCGCGGATTTGTCGGGGAATTTGGGGTGCGGATCAATTGGGATGCCGCGGCCATTGTCGCGGATGGTGACCGAATAATCGGCGTGCAACTCGACCTCGATGCGGTTGGCATGGCCGGCCACGGCTTCGTCCATCGAGTTGTCCAGAACCTCGGCCACCAGATGGTGCAGAGCGCGGGAATCGGTGCCGCCGATATACATGCCCGGGCGCAGGCGCACCGGCTCGAGCCCTTCGAGCACTTCGATCGAGGAGGCATCGTATTTCTTATGAGGTTGGTTCTCATTCCCGGCAAGGAGGTCATCAGCGGCCATGGTCTGCTCTTTGTTCTTGATTTTGTGGTGCCTATATTAGGGGGGCAAACGGAAGGGGGCAATGCTGTTTGTTTCAGTCGGCGTATGGGCCAAAGCGTTGTGCCAAATGCCACGACCTTTAAACCTGTTCCGCCCAGCCTTGAGGCCGGGTTGCGCCCCGCCAGGCAGGGCGCAGCCCTTTGCTTTTTGTCTTGATGCAGGCTCAGCAGGAGCCTTCGCATCTTACCCGCGGCGGCCGGAAAATTCAGCCTGCCAGGTTTCGCGCTGTTCATCGCTGATCTTGGCAAACAGTACTTCGGGAACGCTAAACTCATGCCCCGCCGGCAGGGTTTGCAACGCCTGCGCCACATCATCGGGCCAGCTGTGATCCTCGCAGGCCAGCGCCGACAGCAGGGTTTCGGACGCGTCCGGGATAAAGGGCTTGGACAGCACCGCATAAAGCCGGATCAGGTTCAAAGACAGCCGGATCACCGCCGCCGCACCCTCCGGGTCTGTCTTGAATCTCGCCCAAGGCGCGGCGCTTTGCAGATATTCGTTGCCCGCGACCCAGATTGCCCGCAGCTCGGCAGCGCTTTTGCGGATTTCCATATTGTCCATATGCGTATTATAGGCGGCAATGCGTTGGGCCAGCGTGTCGATCAGCGCCTGTTCCTCATCGCCAAACGCGCCGCCCTCGGGCACGGTTTCGCCGAATTTGGAGCGGCAGAATTTCGTCACCCGCGAAGCAAAATTGCCCAGCACATCGGCCAGATCCTTATTGACCGAGGCCTGGAAGTTTTCCCATGTGAACTCGCTATCGGAATTTTCCGGCGCATGAGACAGCAACCACCAGCGCCAATAATCCGCCGGCAGGATCGACAGCGCCTGATCCATGAATACGCCCCGGCCCTGAGAAGTCGAGAACTGTCCGCCATCGTAATTCAGATAGTTGAAGGATTTGATGTAATCGACCAGCTTCCATGGCTCGCCCGAGCCGATGATGGTGGCGGGGAAGCTGAGCGTGTGAAACGGCACATTATCCTTGCCCATGAACTGCACATAGCGCACATCTTCGGCGCCCTGATCGGTGCGCCACCAGCGCTGCCAGGCCGTGTCATCCTGCCCGTGGGTTTCGGCCCATTCGGCGGTGGCGGCGATGTATTCGATGGGGGCGTCGAACCAGACATAGAACACTTTGCCTTCCATCTCGGGCACTGGCACGCCCCAATCCAGATCGCGGGTGATGCCGCGATCCCGCAGGCCATCGCCATCATGCAGCCATTTCTTGGCGATCGAGGTGGTCAGAACCGGCCAGTCGGTTTTTTCCGAAATCCACTGATCCAGCTGGTCGCGCAAAGTGGACTGGCGCAGGAACAGATGCGTGGTTTCGCGCACCTCCAGATCGGTTGAACCGGATACCGCGCTGCGGGGATTGATCAAGTCGGTTGGGCTGAGCTGTTTGGTGCATTCTTCGCATTGATCGCCACGGGCGCTGTCATAGCCGCAATTCGGGCAGGTGCCTTCGATATAGCGATCCGGCAGAAAGCGACCATCGGCGTTGGAGTAAACCTGTTTTTCACTGACTTGCTGGATATAGCCGTTTTCGGCCAGCTTGGCGGCGAAATGCTGGGTCAGTTTGTGGTTTTGCGGCGAAGAGGAACGGCCAAAATGGTCAAAAGACAGCCGGAACCCGGCGGCGATATCGGCCTGCACCTGATGCATGTCGCGGCAGTATTCAGCAACGGGTTTGCCGGCTTTGGCGGCGGCCAGTTCGGCGGGGGTGCCGTGTTCGTCGGTGGCGCAGATGAACATCACCTCATGGCCGCGCCCGCGAACGTAACGGGCGTATAAATCAGCCGGAAGCTGGCTGCCAACGAGGTTTCCCAGATGTTTGATGCCGTTGATATAGGGCAGGGCGGAGGTGATCAGAATACGTGCCATTTGCGGTGCCTTTTTTGATGCTTGGGGGTTCATAACGCATGTGGGCTGTCAGGGCCAGAGGGGATATTTTGCTGTTTTTAACCCTATGAAAAGGAATGGGAATATAGGGTGCCTGTGCAGGACGGTGATTCTGTTATCTGTGGCGGATCGCGGCGTATGGCTGTGTTATGGGGCTGTTTGATATGGCCATGCGCTGCGCACCGTTTGGGTCTGTGTGTTGTGAAAGGAGGGCTTGCTCAGCGGTGAGCCTGCGGCTCGCTTGATGTATCGCGCCCCGGGGGCGCTCGGATGGGTGCATTTGGCAATGTTGCGCTGCATTATAGGGATTGCTCTTGCGGCGTGTGGGCAATAGGCAGGAGGTATGAGACTCTTATTTTTGGGCGATGTCGTCGGCCGCGCCGGGCGGGCGGCGGTTGCCGGGCAGTTACAGGAATTGCGCCAGCGTTGGCGGCTGGATTTCGTTGTGGTCAATGGTGAGAATGCCACTCGGGGCGCGGGGATTACCGGTGCCCATGCTAGGGCGTTGCTGGAGGCCGGGGTGGATTGTCTGACCTTGGGTGATCACGCGTTTGACCAACGCGATATGTTGCAGTTGATTGACAATGAACCGCGTATTATCCGGCCGTTGAACTTTGCCAAAAACGCTCCGGGGCAGGGGGCGCGGGTGTTTGCTGATCGGCGCGGGCGCAAGATTCTGGTTGTGCAGGTTCTGGGGCAGGTGTTTATGAAACGCCCCTTCGATGATCCGTTTTCCGCCGTTGATGCGGTGTTGAAAAAATACCCGCTGGGCGGTCTGGTGCAGGCGATCTTGCTGGATGTGCATTGCGAAGCCACCAGTGAAAAAATGGGCATGGGCCATTGGTGCGATGGACGGGCGTCTGTCGTGGTGGGCACGCATACGCATGTGCCCACCGGGGATGCTCAGATCCTGCCCAAGGGCACGGCGTTTCAAAGCGATGCCGGGATGTGTGGTGATTACAATTCGGTGATCGGCATGGATAAGGAAGAGCCGATGCGCCGTTTCGTGACCGGCATGGTCAAGGGGCGTTATAGCCCGGCGATGGGGGATGTGACCCTATGCGGGCTGTTTGTGGAAACCGACGACAAGATCGGCAAAGCCGTTGATGTGCAGATGGTGCGCATCGGTGGGCGTTTGCAGCAATCCGGGCCGGATTTGTGAGACCGAACGGGCGCTATTATCTGGCGCTGGTCGCCATGGGAGCGGCTTGGGGTTTGACTTTTCCGCTGACCAAGATCGCCCTGTCCAGCGGCCATAGCCCGTTTGGCATTCTGGTTTGGCAAATGGTGGTCGGAACAATTCTGATGGGTGCCATCACTCTTGCGCGGGGGAGAAGCCTGCTTTTGGCCAGACGCTATCTGTTGCTGTTCACCGGGATCTCGGTGCTGGGCGCGGTTTTCCCGAATTATTTTTCCTACACCGCCACCGCCAATCTGCCCGCCGGTGTCATGTCGATCCTGATTGCGCTGGTGCCGCTGTTTTCCATGCCGATTGCTCTGCTGATGGGCTATGAAAAGCCGGCCCTCAAACGTATTTCCGGCATCGGTTTCGGCGCGGCGGCGGTGCTGTTGCTGATCGGCCCCGAAGCCAGCCTGCCGGATCCCACGAAATTCGGCTTTGTGCTGTTGGGCATGTTGGCCCCTCTGGCCTATGGGGCCGAGGGCAATTTCCTGAAATGGGCCGGAGATACCGGGCTGGATCCGTTCCAGATGTTGTTCGGCGCTTCGGTGATTGGTCTGGCGATCGTGGTGCCGCTTGCCTTGGGAATGGGGGTGTTCATCAATCCGCTTCAGCCATGGAATGCGCCGGAATGGGCGATTGTCGGGGCGACCATTGTCAACCAGATCACCTATGTCGGCTATATCTGGCTGGTGGGGCGCACCGGGCCGGTGTTTGCGGCCCAGGTGTCTTATCTGGTGACCGGCTTTGGGGTGGTGGCTTCGATGCTGATTTTGGGCGAAAGCTATTCCGGTTACATCTGGGCGGCGTTGGTCCTGATGTTATTTGGCCTGTTTTTGGTGCGACCCCGTGACAATGCCGCCCGGATCGGCAATGATGTGGCCTGAGATCACACGAAACAGGATGACCCTTGCACATATGGGGAGGTATCGCAGATGGGCTTTATTGAGCTAAGTCAAACCACACAAGCCATTATCACATTGTTGGTTGTTGCGGTGATGTTTGTCATGTTCCTGCGCGAGACCCTGCCCACCGAGGTCGTGGCCATCGCCGGGGCTGCCGCCCTGTTGGGACTGGGGATTTTGCCCTATGATTCCGGGTTACAGGTGTTGTCGAACCCGGCCCCCTGGACCATCGGCGCGATGTTCATCGTGATGGGCGCTTTGGTGCGCACCGGGGCGCTGGAATGGTTCACCAAAGTGGCCGAAAAGAATGCCGAAACCAATCCGGGCCTGGCGATTGGGTCATTGATGGTGTTTGTGGTGCTGGCTTCGGCCGTGGTTTCCAACACGCCGGTGGTGGTGGTGATGATCCCGGTTTTCGTGCAACTGGCGCGCAAGATCGGGGTGTCGGCGTCGAAATTGCTGATCCCGCTGTCTTATGCGGCGATTTTGGGCGGCACGCTGACCCTGATCGGTACTTCGACTAACCTGCTGGTGGACGGGGTGGCGCGGGCCAATGGGCTGGCCGCGTTTTCCATCTTCGAGGTCACGCCGCTGGCGATCATTCTGGTGATCTGGGGGATGCTCTATCTGCGCTTTGTCGCACCGCGCTTGCTGCCGGATCGCGACAGCATGGCCAATCTGCTGTCGGATAAATCCAAGATGAAATTCTTTGCCGAAGCCGCCATCCCGCCGGATAGCAACCTGATCGGCCGCGATGTTCTGGATGTGCAGCTGTTCAAACGCAAAGGCGTGCGGCTGATTGACGTGGTGCGCAATGAAGAAAGCCTGCGGCGCAATCTGAAAGACGTGCAACTGAAGGTCGGCGACCGGGTGGTGTTGCGCACCGAGGTGAGCGAGCTGCTTTCACTGCAACGCAACAAGAACCTGAAACGGATGGACCAGTTGAGCGCGGTTGAGACCTCGACCGTCGAAGTGCTGATCACGCCGGGGTGCAAAATGATTGGTCGCAGTCTGGCCAGTTTGCGGCTGCGGCGGAAATATGGCGTTTATACGCTGGCGGTGCATCGGCGCAATCAGAATTTGCGCGGCCAGATTGACGATCTGGTTGTGCGCGCCGGTGACACTCTGTTGCTGGAGGGCGCGCCCTCGGACATCGGCCATATGGCCAGCGAGCTGAATTTACTGGATGTTTCCAAGCCCTCGGGGCGCGAGTTCCGCCGCTCACAGGCGCCGGTGGCGGTGCTGGCGCTGTTGGCAATTGTCGCTTTGGCAGCCGTCAAAGTGGCCCCGATCTTTTTGCTGGCGGTGATCGCGGTGGCCGTGGTGCTGGTCAGCAAATGTATCGACGCGGATGAGGCCTTTTCCTTTATTGATGGCCGCTTATTGGCGATGATCTTTTCGATGCTGGCCATTGGCTCGGCGCTGGAGGCCTCGGGTGCGGTGGCGCTGTTGGTCGGGATCTTTGCACCCTATCTCAGCCTGTTGCCGCCGTTTCTGATCATCTGGGCGATTTACCTTCTGACCTCGGTGTTGACGGAAATGGTGTCGAACAACGCGGTGGCGGTGGTGATCACGCCGATCGCCATTGGTCTGGCCGCCGAGATGGGCATTGACGCCAGACCGCTGGTGGTGGCGGTGATGGTGGCGGCTTCGGCCAGTTTTGCCACGCCGGTGGGGTATCAGACCAACATGATGGTGTATGGTCCGGGGGGCTATAAATTCACCGACTTTATGCGGGCCGGTATTCCTCTGAATCTGAGCGTTGGCCTGCTGGCCAGCGCCATCATTCCGTTCATGTGGCCGCTTTAGATTTTATGGTATTTTTGCCGCTATGGGGCGGGGAGATGCGCCCGGTTTGACATGTGTCATATACAAGATTTCGCATATCTTGTTGATAGTGGAATCGGAAGGGTTGGTTGTGTTTTGCAACGGCTTTTCCACCGCGCTTGACGCACGCAAAAAATCAATGTTTATGACGGGCTGTAACGACGCAGGGGCCGGTTGGTGGCTGCGCCTGAAATCGGGGGAAAACTCATGGAATTCAACAGTATTCAGGCCTTGGAAAAGGCCAGCAAGCTGGGGCGTGCCGAATTGTTCAGGCTGGGCACTGCCATTTTGTTTATCATCCTGATTATGCTGGTGATTTCGGCCCGGATGGACACGGTTTCGGACGGTTATCTGCTGGTGGTGGCTGCGATGATCGGTGGCTATATGGCGATGAATATCGGGGCCAATGATGTGGCCAATAATGTCGGTCCGGCGGTGGGCTCGCAGGCGCTGACCCTGACCGGAGCGATTCTGATTGCCGCCATATTCGAGGCCAGCGGTGCGCTGATTGCCGGGGGCGACGTGGTCAGCACCATCAAAAAGGGCATTATTGACCCGGCGTTGATTGCCAACAGCACCACCTTTATCTGGGTGATGATGGCGGCGCTGCTGGCAGCTGCGGTGTGGCTGAACGTGGCCACTGCGGTTGGCGCTCCGGTTTCCACCACGCATTCGATTGTTGGCGGGGTTCTGGGGGCAGGGATTGCCGCTGCCGGCTGGGACATCGCCAACTGGAACAAAGTCGGCATGATCGCTGCCAGCTGGGTGATTTCTCCGGTGTTGGGCGGGCTGATCGCTGCCGCCTTCCTTTATTTCATCAAGCGTAATATCGTTTACCGCAGTGATAAGGTAGCGGCGGCCAAGCGGGTGGTGCCGTTTTTGGTGGCGATCATGGGCTGGGCGTTTTCGACTTATCTGGTGCTAAAGGGGCTGAAAAAGCTGTGGAAATTTGATTTTATTTCGGCCGGTCTGATTGGTCTGGCTGTGGCGGTGGTGATCTGGCTGCTGGTACGCCCGATGGTGGTCAAGGCCAGTGATAAGCTGGAGAACAACCGCGATGGCGTAAACCGGCTGTTTACCATCCCGCTGATTTTTGCCGCGGCGTTGCTGAGCTTTGCACATGGGGCCAATGATGTGGCCAATGCAGTCGGGCCTCTGGCGGCGATTAATGATGCGCTGCTCAGCGGAGGAATCTCGACCAAGGCCGAGATTCCGCTCTGGGTGATGTTGATTGGTGCGGTGGGGATTGCGCTGGGCTTGATGCTCTATGGGCCCAAGCTTATCCGCACCGTGGGCAGTGAGATCACCGAGCTGGACAAGATGCGCGCCTTTTGTGTGGCGATGGCCGCCGCAATCACGGTGATTTTGGCATCTCAGCTGGGTCTGCCGGTCAGTTCGACTCATATTGCCGTGGGCGGGATTTTTGGTGTCGGGTTCTTGCGTGAATATCTGGAATCCAACCACGCCCGTTTGCTGGATGACATTCGCGCCCATCATGTGGATGATGCGCCGGAAGTGGTGGATGCGTTTTTGTGCGAATTTGACGCGGCGGATCTGAGTGACAAGGCCGTGATGCTGGCCGATCTGAAGGCCAAGAAAGGCCCGAACCTGTATAAGAAAGAGCGCAAGGATCTGAAGAAGGTTTATGACAAAGAGCTGGTGAAACGCTCGATGTTGCTGAAAATTGCGGCGGCTTGGGTGGTGACGGTGCCACTGGCCGGGGTTCTGGCGGCGCTGCTGTATTTCACCATTCGCGGGATGTTGTTGCCTTATTAAGGTTTACAGACGCGGTTGATGTGTTTTTGACCTCAGCCAATTATGCTGCCAGTTTTAATCTGTTCCGCCCGGCCGTTAGGCCGGGCTGCGCCTGCCTGCCCCCCGGCAGGCGCAGCCCGGCGTTTTTGTGTTATCCGTCGTCAGAGAAATGATCGACAAAGCCCTGAAGCTGGGCAAAATTGTCAAAGGCAAAACGATGCGGCAATTCCGACACCGAAGCTTTGCGATAACCGCCCCGAAACAGCGCCAGCGGCTGATCCGCATTTTGTGCGGTTTGGGCGTCAACTTCGCTATCGCCGACATAAAGGCAGCGGGTCTCGCCCAGCTGTCTCAGGCAGTCCCGCAACGGCGCCGGGTCGGGCTTTTTCACGCTCAGGCTGTCTCCGCCTACCAGCACCGGGAAAAACGCCTCGATCCCCAAGGCAGCCAGCAACTGTCGGGCCGGATCGGCCGGTTTGTTGGTGCAGATCGCCATTTTATGACCCCGGGCGTGCAGGTGGCGCAGCAGTTCAGGCACATTCGGGTAAAGCCGGCTGAGGTTGGCTGGCGCGGCGTCATAATGCGCCCTATACGCCGTCAGCAGCCGGGGGTGTTGATCAGGCGCGATGCCATGATCGTCCATGGCGCGCTGCACCAGCCGGGGGATGCCGTTGCCGATATAACCGATCACGGTTTGCAGGCTGGGGGCGGGTTTGCCCTCGGCCCGCAGCATTTTGACGCAAGCGGCGCGCAGATCCGGGGCGCTGTCAACTAGCGTGCCGTCCAGATCAAAAATCACCGGGATTTTGTCCCGGGCGCTCAAGCCTTCCACTTGATCGAGCAGCCCATGGAGGGGGTCTGATCCGCCGGCCCTTTGCCAGTTTCGGCCACCTGTTTCATGGCTTCATAAAGGTCGCGCCGCAACGCTCCGGCCTCGGGATCGCGGCCCGACGCATCCAGCCGTCCGCGATATTGCAGCCCCAGATCGGCGTTGAAGCCGAAAAAATCTGGGGTGCATTGCGCATCATAGGCCCGCGCCACCGCTTGCGTTGCGTCATGCAGATAGACAAAGGGAAAGCCCTGCTTTTTCATGTTGTCAAAGCTGTCCTCGGGGTAGGTTTCGGCGTCATTCGAGTTGATCGCCACCACGCCAATGCCCAGCTGTTGCAGCGCCTTTGCCTCGCGCACCAGCTTATCCTTGATCGACATCACATAGGGGCAGTGGTTGCAGATGAACATCACCAGCGTGCCGTTTTCCCCGCGCAGATCGGCCAGAGAATAGCTGTTGCCATCGGTGGCGGGCAGGGTGAAATCGGGGGCTTGCCAGTTGAAATCGCAGACGGGGGGGCTGACCAGAGCCATGGGAGTCTCCTGTGGTTAGGGGGTGCTGTTGCTGGGTTGCGCCGCTTGGGCGGCCTCGCGGATGGCGCGGATGTTTTGGCCATAAATTTCGGGCTGCGCGACGCTGCCACCTTTAAACACAGCCGAGCCCGCCACCAGCACATCTGCCCCGGCCGCGGCCATCAGGGGCGCGGTTTCGGGGGTAATGCCGCCGTCAATTTCAATGTGAATGGGGCGCTCGCCAATCATCGCCCGCAGTTTTTTCACCTTGCCAATCTGGCTGTGGATGAATTTTTGCCCGCCAAAACCGGGGTTGACCGTCATGATGCAAAACAGATCCACCATATCCAGCAGATATTCCACATCCCCCAAACCCGTGCCGGGGTTCAGCGCCAGCCCGGCCTTGGCGCCACTGGCGCGGATCGCCTGCAAGGTGCGGTGGATGTGGTCCGAGGCCTCAAGGTGAGCGGTGATCACATCGGCCCCGGCCTGTGCATAGGCGTTGATATAAGCATCCACCGGCGAGATCATCAGATGCACATCCATCACCGTTTTCACATGCGGGCGAAATGCCGCCACTGCCGGCGGGCCGAAGGTGAGGTTGGGCACAAAATGCCCATCCATCACATCGACATGCACCCAGTCACAGCCCTGATCCTCAATGGCGCGGATCTCGGCCCCGAAATTGGCGAAATCGGCCGACAGGATCGAGGGCGCGATTTTGATGTTTCTGTCAAAGCTCATGCTTGGGCTCCTTTCAGGATATGGGGGATGGGCGATCTAGCCGATCACCGGATCAAGCGCACCATCCTGATAGCGCTTGGCCATATCATCCATCGGGATCACTTTGATCGCATGGGCATGGCCAGCGGTGCCGAAACGCTCGAACCGGTCCTTGACCAGCTTTTGCATCTCTTCCATCGCCGGGATCATGAATTTACGCGGATCAAATTCAGAGGGCTTTTCCTTGGCGATTTTGCGGAACTGCCCGGTCAGCGCCATGCGGTTATCGGTGTCGATATTCACCTTGCGCACCCCTGATTTAATACCCTTTTCGATTTCTTCAAGCGGCACGCCATAGGTCTGGGCCATCTCGCCGCCATTTTCGTTGATCAGGTCTTGCAGATATTGCGGCACCGAGGAAGAACCATGCATCACCAGATGTACATTGGGGATTTTGGCGTGGATTGCCTCGATCTGGCTGATCGCCAGCGTGTCTCCGGTGGGTTTGCTGGTGAATTTATACGCCCCATGCGAGGTGCCACAGGCAATGGCCAGCGCATCAACCTTGGTCTTTTGCACGAAATCGGCGGCTTCGTCGGGGTCGGTCAGCAGCTGCTCCATCGACAGCTTGCCCACCGCGCCCGAGCCATCCTCTTCGGCTGCTTCGCCGGTCTCCAGCGAGCCCAGCACGCCCAGCTCGCCCTCAACCGAAGCCCCGACCCAATGCGCCAGCCGCGCAACCCGTTCGGTAATATCGACATTATAGGCAAAATTCGCCGGAGTTTTCATATCGGCGTGCAGGGAGCCATCCATCATCACCGAGGTAAAGCCATGGCGGATGGCGCTGGCGCAGGTGGCTTCGTTATTGCCGTGATCCTGATGCATACAGAGCGGAATATGCGGATACATTTCGGCCAGCGCTTGGATCATATGCCGCAGCATGATGTCCCCGGCATAAGACCGCGCCCCGCGCGAGGCCTGCATGATCACCGGCGCGTCACAGGCATCTGCGGCGCGCATGATCGCCAGACCCTGTTCCATATTGTTGATGTTGAAGGCGGGCACCCCGTAGCTGTGTTCAGCCGCGTGGTCCAGAAGTTGGCGAAGGGTAATGAGGGCCATGTTGGAGTTCCTGATCTGGTTAACAAGTTATGAGTGAAGTGCGGCGATCCCGGGCAGCTCTTTGCCTTCGAGCCATTCCAGAAACGCCCCGCCTGCGGTCGAGATATAGGTGAAATCATCGCTGACCCCGGCAGCATTCAGCGCGGCCACCGTATCGCCACCGCCGGCCACGGATACGGTTTTGCCCTCGCGGGTCAGCTGGGCAGCGGTTTGGGCAAGGCCAATGGTGGCGGTATCAAATGGGCTGATTTCAAAGGCACCCAGCGGGCCGTTCCACAGGATGGTTTTGGCCTGCGCAAGTTCCGCCTGAAAAGCGGCAAGCGCTGTGGGGCCGGCATCTAGAATCATCGCATCCGGTGGGCAGGCATCATGGGCGACCACTTGGTTTTCCGCCCCGGCGGCGAATTCGCGGGCCACCACCACATCATCGGGCAGCAACAGCTTGCAGCCTGATTGCGCGGCCAGTGCGCGGACTTCGTTGACGATGTCCAGCGCATCGGCTTCATGCAGCGATTTGCCCATCGGAGCGCCATCGGCAAACAAAAACGTATTGGCCATGCCGCCGCCGATGATGATCGCATCCAGCTTGCCGGCCAGATTTTTCAGCACTGCGATTTTGGTCGACACCTTGGCTCCGCCAACAATCGCCACCGAGGGGCGCTGGGGTTGTTCCAGCGCTTTGGTTAGGGCGGTGATTTCCTCATTCATCAGCGGCCCGGCGGTGGCGGGCATGGCGTGGGCGATGGCCGCAGTCGAGGCATGGGCGCGGTGGGCGCAGGAAAATGCATCATTGACGTAAATATCGCCCAGCTTGGCCAGTTCGGCGGCCATGGCCGGGTCATTGGCGGTTTCGCCGGGCTCAAAGCGCAAATTCTGGCACAGCAGAACTTGCCCCGGGCGCAGCTGTGCTGCGGCCGTTTGGGCCTGTTCGCCGATGCAGGCATCGACAAAGGCCACTTCGGTGCCCAGAGCCTTGGATAGGCAGGGCAGGATCTTTTGAGTTGACAGCGCGGGGTCGCGCATCCCCTTGGGCCGGCCCAGATGGGTGAGGATCACCAGCGCGGCCCCGGCGGCCAGCAAAGGACGCATTCCGGCGGCAAAGCGGTCAATCCGGGTGCTGTCGGACACGCTGCCATCGTCGTGAAACGGCGCGTTCAGATCAGCCCGCACCACCAGGCGTTTGTTGCTGACATCCAGATCGGTGATTGCAGTGATTGTCATTTCAAAAATTTCCCCATTGCCAGAGCGGTATCAATCATACGGTTCGAAAAGCCCCATTCATTGTCATACCAGGTCAGAATCCGCACCATATTGCCGGCAACCACCCGGGTTTGATCGGTCTGGAAAATGGATGAATGCGGGTCGTGGTTAAAATCAACCGACACATTGGGCACATCCGAATAGGCCAGAATGCCCTGCATCGGCCCGTCGGCGGCGGTGCGGATGATCTGGTTGATCTCTTCGGGGGTGGTGTTGCGGCTGGCCTCGAAGGTCAGATCCACCAGCGACACATTCGGAGTCGGCACCCGGATCGCCACCCCGTCCAGCTTGCCCGCCAGTTCCGGCAACACGCGGGCGATGGCTTTGGTGGCGCCGGTTGAGGTGGGGATCATGTTCATCGCTGCGGCCCGGCCACGGTTCAGGTCGCGATGCAGGCGATCAAGCGTGGGCTGATCGCCGGTATAGCTGTGGACGGTGGTCATGAAACCGTGATGGATGCCAACGCCTTCGTCCAGAACCTTGAGCACAGGGGCCAGGCAATTCGTGGTGCAGGAGGCGTTGGAAACGATGATGTCGTCCTTGGTCAAAATCCCCTGATTCACCCCGTAAACAATTGTTTTATCAGCATTCTTGCCGGGGGCCGAGATCAACACCCGCTTGGCACCGCTTTTCAGAAGCATCGCGGCCTTTTTGCGGCTTTTGAAAATGCCGGTGCATTCCAGCGCAATATCCACCCCTTGCCAGGGCAGGTCTTTGGGTTCGCGGATCGCGGTTACTCTGATCGGCCCGTTGCCCAGATCAATGCTGTCGCTGCCCGCCTTGACCGGCACCGGAAAGCGCCCATGCACGCTGTCAAATTGCAGCAAATGCGCTAAGGACGGCACCGCCCCCAGATCATTGATCGCCACCACCTCTATATCGGTGCGCCCGCTTTCAACGATGGCTCTCAGGATGTTGCGGCCGATGCGTCCAAATCCGTTAATTGCGACTTTCAGAGTCATGCGGATGTCCTTCGTTTGTGCTGTTCCGACGGTTCAGTAGCTATTGTGCGGCGTAATAGCCGGCCAGCTGCTCAACCAGCGCTGCGCTGCCAAAAATCAAAGGCGTGCGGGCGTGCAGTTGATCAGCGGTTTGCTCCAGAATTCGCTGATCGGTGGTAAAGGCGTGCCCCTGCGCCTGTTCCAGCAAAAACGCCATCGGAGCGCATTCATACACCATGCGCAGCCGCCCGTTTGCATAGCCCTCGCGCGCATCTCCGGGATACAGGAACAGCCCGCCGCGGGTCAGAATCCGGTGTGCCTCGGCCACCAGAGAGCCCACCCAGCGCATGTTGAAATTGCGCCCCAGTGGCCCGTCCGTGCCCGCCAGACAATCGTCAATATAGCGGCGCACCGGCGCTTCCCAATGGCGATAATTGGACGCATTTACCGCATATTCCTTGGCGTCCTGCGGCACGCTCACCGCATCATTGGCCAGCTCGAAGCGCCCGCTTTGCGGGTTCAGCAGATAGAACCGGGTGCCTTGGCCAAAAGTGACCATCAGCCCGGTTTGTGGCCCGAAAATGATGTAGCCCGCGCAAATCTGTTCGCTGGCCGGGCGCAAAAAGCTGGCCTCGGCGTCGGATCTGGCGGGGAAAATCGAGAAAATCGTGCCGATCGAGACATTGACATCAATGTTCGAAGACCCATCCAGCGGGTCAATCGCCAGCGCATAATCGCCGGCGGGGTCCAGCGCAATCACATCCTCGCGCTCTTCGGAGGCATACCAGCGCACATTCAGCGGTTTCAGAGCATCGGCGAACAGCTCATCAGCGATCACATCCAGCTGCTTTTGCTGGTCGCCATCGCTGTTTTCGCCAACCGCCCCGCCCAGCGTCTGACCCAGAGAGCCCTTGGCGATGATTTTCGCCAGATCCGCACCGATCCGGCACAGTCCGTTGACCAGCTGGTAGAAGTCGGCTGGGATGTGGTTGGGCTCAATCATGATGTGTTCTGTCTGCATTTTTCAGTTCCTGACTTGGCCGCTGATTCTGGGCGGTTGGTTTGGGGGCGAACATCTCATATTTTTTCAAAAGACAAAATGGCAAAAGCAGCCCTGTGGCCCGTGGTGGATGTGAGAGTGGGGGGTGAGGGCTGAAAAATCTGATATTTTCGCAAAATTTTACCCAAATTGGACGGTTTGGTAACGCTCTGTTTAGGCTATCCATGCGAAAAGCATCCTATGGGCCTTGCAGGCGGGCAGCGGCCCCTCTAAGACGGAACCGTATAGAAAATGAATGCGACAACCTCAGGCAGAAAGCTATGAAAGACCCTATCGACCAGTTTACAAACCAACTCGTGCCCATGGTGGTGGAACAAACCGCGCGGGGCGAGCGATCTTATGACATTTTTTCACGCCTTTTAAAGGAGCGCATCATTTTCGTCACCGGTCAGGTGCATGATGGCATGGCTTCGCTGATCGTTGCGCAGCTGCTGCATCTTGAGGCCGAGAATCCGAAAAAGGAAATCTCGATGTATATCAACAGCCCCGGCGGGGTGGTGACATCGGGGCTGTCGATTTACGACACTATGCAATATATCCGGCCCAAGGTCTCAACCCTGGTGGTGGGGCAGGCGGCCAGCATGGGATCGGTTCTGTCGGTGGGCGGCGAAAAGGGGCTGCGCTTTGCGCTGCCTAATGCGCGGATCATGGTGCATCAGCCCTCGGGTGGCTTTCAGGGGCAGGCCACGGATATCATGATCCACGCAGCTGAAACGCAAAAGGTTAAAAACCAGTTGAACGGGATTTACGTCAAACATACCGGCCACAGTCTGGAAACGGTGGAAAAGGCGTTGGAGCGGGACAATTTCATGTCGGCTCAAGAGGCGCTTGATTGGGGTCATATTGACGAAATCGTTGAAAACCGCGTGGTCAGCAGCGAGGATTAACCAAACCACATCCGGTTTCGGGGATGGATTTTGGCATTGAACAGTAAAACCGGCTGCCCTAGATTGAGGGCAAGGTGTGGTTTCATGTGATTGCAGCGATGCAGTCCAGGACTAAAGGAAAGCAGATGGCGGATAATTCGGGAAGCGGCGACAGCAAGAACACACTTTACTGCTCGTTCTGCGGCAAAAGCCAACATGAGGTGCGCAAGTTGATTGCCGGGCCCACCGTGTTCATCTGTGATGAATGTGTCGAGCTGTGTATGGACATTATCCGCGAGGAAACCAAGAGCTCGGGGCTGAAGGCATCCGATGGGGTGCCGACTCCGCAAGAGATTTGCGATGTGCTGGATGATTATGTGATCGGCCAGTTCCACGCCAAGCGGGTGCTGTCGGTGGCGGTGCATAACCATTACAAGCGGCTGAACCATGGTGGCAAATCCGGCGATATCGAGCTGGCCAAATCCAACATCATGCTGATCGGCCCGACCGGTTGCGGCAAGACCCTGCTGGCGCAGACTTTGGCGCGGATTTTGGATGTGCCTTTTACCATGGCCGATGCCACCACCCTGACCGAGGCCGGCTATGTTGGTGAGGACGTAGAAAACATCATCCTGAAATTGCTGCAAGCCAGCGATTACAATGTCGAACGGGCCGAGCGCGGCATCGTTTACATTGATGAGGTCGATAAAATTACCCGCAAATCCGACAACCCTTCGATCACCCGCGATGTGTCGGGTGAAGGGGTGCAGCAGGCTTTGCTGAAAATCATGGAAGGCACGGTGGCTTCGGTGCCTCCGCAGGGTGGGCGCAAACATCCGCAGCAGGAGTTCCTGCAGGTCGATACCACCAATATCCTGTTCGTCTGCGGCGGGGCGTTTGCCGGGCTAGAGAAAATCATCTCGCAGCGCGGGGCAGGGACGTCGATTGGCTTTGGCGCTGACGTTAAGGATGCCGAAGATCGCGGCATTGGCGATTTGCTCAGCGAGTTGGAGCCCGAAGACCTGCTGAAATTCGGCCTGATCCCGGAATTTGTCGGCCGTCTGCCGGTGATTGCCACCCTGACCGATCTGGACGAGGACGCGCTGGTCACCATCCTGACTCAGCCGAAAAACGCGCTGGTCAAACAGTATCAGCGGCTGTTCGAACTGGAGGACGCCAAGCTGACCTTCACCGATGATGCGCTCAAAGCCATCGCCAAACGCGCGATTGAGCGTAAAACCGGGGCGCGGGGCTTGCGCTCAATCATGGAAGACATCCTGTTGGATACCATGTTTGACCTGCCCGGGCTGGAAAATATCGATGAAGTCGTGGTGAATGAAGAGGCCGTTGGCCCGGATGCCAGCCCGTTGTTGATCTACGCCGATGGTCAGGAACAGGAAGAGGCGAGTGCCAGCTGATATGGCAGTCAAGCGGATCAATTCCAGCTCGGCTTTTGAATCCAAAGTCGGCTATTGCCGCGCAGTGGTGGCCGATGGCTGGGTTTTCGTCTCTGGCACGGTTGGCAATGATCACGCCACCGGGGCTATCCCTGAAAGCGTGACGGATCAATGCCAACTGGCGCTTGCCCATATCCGCGATGCGCTGGAAAAGGCCGGGGCCAGCTTTGCCGATGTGGTGCGGGTGCATTACATTCTGCCAAACCGGGATGATTTCGAACCCTGCTGGCCTTATCTGCGTGCCGCTTTCAGCGACAATCCGCCGGCGGCCACCATGATCGAGGCCGGTTTGATCGACCCGGCGATGAAAATCGAAATAGAAGTCACCGCCCGCCTGCCTTAAGCAGCGAAACGGCTGGACCTTGGGGCCAGGATGCTCCATATTCCCCCGGTCGATATTATCGCAACAGCAGGGGCTGGTTGAGCAAACATGTCTGAATCTACCACAGAAGTTCTGGTTGGCGGCGCGGTTTTGGCCGTGGCGATCGGTTTTTTGGTTTATGCCGGGCAGGCCACAGGGTTTTCGCCGGTAAAAACCGGGAATTATCCGCTTAATGCCAGCTTTCGGTCTGGCGAAGGCATCACGGTGGGTTCTGATGTGCGTCTGGCCGGGGTCAAGATCGGCACCATCAGCCAGATGGAGTTGAACGGGCAAACCTACCGGGCCGATGTGACCTTGGCGATCCGGGATGGCATTGCGATCCCGGATGACAGCGCCGTGGTGGTGTCTTCTGAAGGGTTGCTCGGGGGCAATTTCGTGGAAATCTACCCGGGCGCATCGCTGGATAATTTCGAACCTGGCAGCGAGATCGAAGACACGCAGGGCGCGGTGTCGCTGGTGTCTCTGCTGATGAAATTCGTTTCCGGGAAAGATGAAGAATGATGCGGTTGCTGAGTGTTTTTCTGTTGTTTTTCGCCGGTCCCGCTATGGCCGGAGACGTGACCAGTTCCCCCGGCGCGGTTTTGCGCGGGCTGGATAAGGTCGATGGGCGTCTGACCGACATGGATTTGCGCAATGGGCAAAGTCATGATCTGGGCTATCTGACCGTAACGCTGCGGGAATGCCGCTATCCCGCGGGCAACCCTTCGGGCAATGCCTATGCCAATGTGCTGATCAGCGAGAAAAACAACCCCGAACCGGTGTTTAGCGGGTGGATGATTGCCACGGCTCCGGCGCTGAACGCGCTGGATCATCCGCGTTATGATGTCTGGGTATTGCGCTGTAAAACCGAATAAACATCCGACATTTCCGGCGGGGATCGGAAATCAGCGGGCTGTGAAATGGCCGCCGCCAGCCTTTTTCTGTAGTCGTGCCGGGGGATCTCAATCGCGCCTAATGAGGCCAGATGCGGGGTGATGAATTGGGTGTCAAACAGCTGAAATCCCCCCAGTCGCAGCCGATCCACCAGATAGGCCAGCGCGATTTTCGAGGCATCGGTTTGGCGCGAAAACATGCTTTCTCCAAAAAATGCGGCCCCGATGGTCAGCCCATAAACGCCGCCAATCAACTGATCGCCATCCCAAACCTCGAGCGAATGGGCAAAGCCTTGGTGGTGCAGTTGCCGATACAGCTCAAAAAGCGGGGCGTTGATCCAGGTGTCGGTGCGGTCGGCACAGCCATTGACCACCTGCTCAAAAGCGCGGTCGACGGTAATCTGAAAATGGCCGCGTTTCATCCGCCGGGCCAGAGATTTTGAGATGTGAAAGCGATCGAGTTCGAAAATGCCGCGAAAACGCGGATCAACCCAAAAAAGCTCGGGGGTATCGCGGGAGTCAGCCATTGGAAAGATGCCCGAGGCATAGGCTTGCAGCAGGGTCTGGCTTGTGATTTGATTGTTCATATGTGAAATCATAGCGGTTAACGCCAGCGGTTGGCAGTCAAAAATTTCCCCTCCCGCCGCAGGGTTGACACAGCAAAGGAAGGGCACGTTTTGCAGTTTTTTGATTTCTTATCGGGGCAGGAACTTTATGCCGATGATCCGGCTTCGGTCAAGCGGATGAACACCCGGCACAAGCATCTGATTGAGGTGTTCAAAGATGAAATTGACGGCTCCCGGGTGTTTGATATTGCTTCGCATGATGGCCGCTGGGCCTATGCGTTTGCCGGAGCCGGGGCGCGGCAGGTGGTGGGGGTCGAGGCCCGCCAGCATCTGATTGATTTGTTTGACAATTATCCCGATGCCGCCTTGCGCAATAAGGTTGATCTGCGCTGCAATGATCTGTTTCAGGAGTTGGAGCATCAGGTTGCGCTGGGGGAAACCTATGATGTGGTCAGCGTTTTTGGCATTCTCTATCACATCATGGATCATATGCGGCTGCTCAAGCTGGTGCGGGCGTTGCAGCCCAAGTTGGTGATTGTCGATAGCGAATTCATGCTGCGCCCGGGGGCGATTATTCGCATGGTGCGCGAGAAAACCGATAAAAGGCTTAATGCCGCGCCGCAGATCGAAGGGCAGGAGGTGGCCGCGGTGGGGTATCCCAGCTTTCGGGCGATGAACATGATGGCTGATGTGTTGGGCTATGATATTGAGTGGGTGGATTGGGATCTGCACCCGGAAGATGACAGGGTAGGGGTGCGGGATTATTACCGCAAAAAAGGCAAGCGCCGCGGCACATGTGCCTTGTGGCCCCGGGATCGGGGCAAGGTTTCAGACCTTTGAGGGCGGAATATAAGGCAGTTTGGTGATCACCAAACTACCCTGTTGGGCCTAAAAAGTCTGATCGTAATCGCCAACGGCCGGTTCGGTGCGGATCACCGCATCCAGATCGTCAAAAATCGCCCGCAGCTCTGCCTGACTGTCGGGGCTTTCGCAGACCACCACCAGATTTGGGGTGTTGGAGGACGCCCGCACCAGCCCCCAGCCGCCATTATCCAAAATCAGTCGGGCACCGTTTACCGTGACCACCTGCTGGATTTTGCGCCCGCCCAGGCTGCCGCCGTCTTGGCCCAGCTGTTCCAGCTTGGTCACCAGACGTTCCAGCACCTGATATTTTTCGGTATCGGCGCAATAGGGCGACATGGTGGGGCTGGAATAGGTTTTGGGCAGGGCGTTTTTCAGATCGGACATGGATTTATCCGGGTGCCGGTCGAGCAATTTGCAAATCTCAACCGCCACGCGCAGGCCGCAATCATAACCACGCCCGATGGGTTCGGCCAGGAAGTAATGGCCGGATTTTTCAAACCCTGCCAGCGCACCGATTTCCTTGACTCGGCGTTTCATATGGCTGTGGCCAGTTTTCCAGTAATCGGCCTTGGCTCCGTGCTTTTTCAGCTCGGGGTCCGAGGCAAACAGCCCCGTCGATTTGACATCAGCGACAAAGGTTGACCCCGGGTAGAGCTGGGCGAAATCGCGGGCCATGATGACACCGACCTTATCGGCAAAGATCTCATCGCCCAGATCATCCACCACCCCGCAGCGATCGCCATCGCCGTCAAAGCCAAGCGCCAGATCGGCACCCGAATCCCGCACCGCCGCGGCCATATCGTGCAGCATTTCCATCGCTTCGGGGTTGGGGTTGTAGTGGGGAAAGGTGTAATCTAGGCGGTTGTGCAGCGGGACGACTTCAACGCCGATGTGCTCAAACAGCGCGGGCGCAAAGGCCGAGGCGGTGCCGTTGCCGGTGGCGCAGACCACTTTCAGTGGTCGGGACATTTTGAAATCGCCGACCAGATCATCCAGATAGGCTTCTTTCACGCCCGGGACGAATTCATACGTCCCCCCGGCATGGGGTTTGCCCTGACCGTTCAACACGATGTCGCGCAATTCGGCCATTTCGTCGGGGCCGTGGGTCAGCGGGCGTTCAAAACCCATTTTCACCCCGGTCCAGCCATTGGGGTTGTGGCTGGCCGTGACCATGGCCACCGCCGGCGCATCCAGATGGAACTGGGCGAAATAGGCCATGGGCGAAAGCGCCGGGCCGATGTCTTTGACATGGATGCCGGCCTGCATCAGACCCAGCATCAGGGCGTTTTTGATCGACAGCGAATAGTCGCGGTAATCATTGCCCACGGCAATCACCGGTTCAATTCCCCGCGCCCGCATCTGGGTGCCCAGCCCCAGCCCCAGCGCGGTGATCCCCGGCAGGTTGATGTCATCCGGATATTTCCAACGGGCGTCATATTCACGAAAGCCTGTGGGCGTGATCATCGGATCACGCAGAAACTCCCAGGTGTTCTGCGTTACCTGTTGGCTGGGTTTGGTCATCATTTCTTCCAATTCTTTCAACTATATGCAAGGCTTAAGATGTCACCTGTTCCCGCAGGACCGAGGCGGTCAGCGACATCATCAGGTAAATCCCGGAAAAAATCAGGAACGCCAGAATGGTGTTTTCAAATTTGCGCGGATAGGTGGGGGTGTCGGGCGGTATGGGAGACACACCCAGCGACAGGTAGCGGGTCTGGCGCGAGGCTTCGATATTGGCCGTTTCCTTTTGCTGCAAAGCCGCCTGCAACATCAGTCCCCGGGTTTCCTGATTGGCCAGCGCCATGGCCAGTTCGCTATTGATGCGGGCGATGGATTTGCCATCCGGGGTGCTTTCGGTCAGTTTGTCGCGACGATCCGCGATTTTGTCGCGCAGCGCTTTGATTTTGCGTTCCTGCTGCGCCACCTTGGCCGGGTTGGGGCGGGTGTTGGATTTCAGCTCTTCCAGCAGCAATTCGGATTTGTTCAGCTCGGCCTGCATGGCGCTGATTTCGGTGGTCAGCATGGTGATTTCAATATCGCCGCTGATGATGTTGGATTGCTCCTGTAATTCAACAACCCTTTCCTGCGCCAGTTTCAGTTCTTTTTCCGCCTCTTCATAGCTGGCAATCGCCCCCTTCATCTGGTCATTGCGCAACCGCGTGGTCAGGCTGTCGACTTGTTCTTCGGCATAGGAAATCAGGGCGCGGGAATAGGTCGCGCTGACTTGGGGATCGGCGGCGATCACCTCCATCTGGATGATGCCATCGGTGGGGTCATAGCTGATCAGGACATTGCGTTGATAGATCTTGTAAGCGTCTTCGCTGCTGCTGTCCGCATCCAGCCGTTGGATCGGGTCAATGTTGTCCTGAGTGAAATGCAATTTGAAGCCATGTTCCTGATCCAGCCGTAGCATGGCATCGCGCGATTGCAGATAGCTCTGCACCGCGATCGAATCCTGCGAGGTCGCCAGCCCGGTGCCGCCAAACAGGCTGCCAATGCTGGCGCTGGTCTGGGCATCGGCCTTTTGGATGATGAATTCGGAATGGGTCGCATACATCGGGGTGGCAATTTTATAGTAATAATAGCCAACGATCAGGGTGGGCAGCAGCACGAAAAAGCTGAGCCGGGTCAGCAGCAGATTCAGCTTGCGGCGGCGGCGTTTGGCGATGTCGCGTTGTATTTTCTGGATTTCATAGGCGCGTTGGGCTTCGGTGTTGACTTCGGTCGAGGGCAGGTTGGCCTGTGCGGCCGGCACCGTCTGGGGCAGTTGCACGGCCGGGCTGCCTTGGCCTTGCGTTTGTGGGACCAGCTCGAGATTGGTGGCGCGTTGAAACGGGTCAATCCCCTTGGCCCGCAGCAGCCGCACCGCGTCAAAATCCGAAGTGGCCGGCAGGTTGTATTTCTGTGCCACTCGGCGGGCCATGCGCAGCTGGCGCCCGGTCAGGCCTTCTTTGCGGATTTCATCAATGCTTTGTTCTGCCGCGACTTCGGTAGGGGTCGAGACATCGCTGCCGACAACGGCTTGGGGGGTGTCCTTTTTTGCCCCCACACGCAATGAACTGCCCCGCCGGATGCGGTATTTTTTGGCTTTAGGCTTGGTAGTCATAGAGTTGCTTTGCCTCTTCCAAAGTGTTGAACATATGCAGTTTGCCATCGCGCAAAACCGCGGCTGAGCGGCAGAATTTTTCCAGAACCTGCGGTTTGTGCGACACGATCAGCACGGTGGTGGTTTTCAGCCGTTCTTTCAGGATGTCCCCGGCTTTGCGGTTAAATTCGACATCGGTGGTCGACGGCATCCCTTCGTCAATCAGGTAGATGTCAAAATCCAGCGCCAGCATCAGCGAAAAGCTGAAACGCGAGCGCATCCCGGCGCTATAGGTGCCCACCGGCATCTCGAAATATTCGTCCAGATCGCACATCCAGCGGCAAAAGGCTTCGACATAATCCGGATCCAGACCGTAGAGCCGGGCGATATAGCGCGAATTTTCCACCGCCGACAGCTTGTTGACCACGCCGCCCATGAACCCCAGCGGGAATGACACCCGGCAGGTTTTGTTGATCACGCCCTCATCCGGCTTTTCCAGCCCCGCCATCATATTGATGATGGTGGTTTTACCAGTGCCGTTTTTGGCCAGAATGCCGATCGAATTGCCGATTTCCACACGAAAAGAGGCGCGATCAAGAATGACCTTGCGCTGCTTCCCTGTCCAAAAGGACTTGCTGACATTTACCAGTTCGAGCATTGTGCCGCGAATA
>PDSA01000007.1 GCA_002748285.1 Rhodobacterales bacterium | reverse complement strand
ACCAAAGACAAGGATCGTTGGTAAAAGGCTCTTCCAGCCCCAATGCGTGCCGGGCTCGTGCAGCGCATAAAGCACAGTAAACGCGACAAAAATCAGTCCCGCAGCCATTGCGCTGCGGGCAGGGGAGGGGCGCCCCCTGTAGTCTCTCAAAGTTTTGGTAACCTGTTCCATGTTTCCTCCCTTTTGACCTTTAGAAGTTTGAGCTACTCCCCATTTGTTGGACAGGTTTTGGCGTAAGTTAAGCTACTTTTTGCTCCTGCTGATCGGTTTGCAATTTATCCTTCTTCAGCCAATAGACCACGGCTGGGGGTTTGCCGCCAAGGGCGGAATGCAGGTGTTTGCAATGTGTCTGCTGTCTGACGTCAGCGCCTACCGGACGGATATAGGGGTTTGAACAACGTAGGATTTCTGTTTCATCGAAGCCATTAAGGCACGAAGATGAATAAGAAATCCGGAACATCGAAAGATGCCACTGACAAGCTGGTCAGGAGTATCAAACGCAAGACTCGCAAGTATTACTCAGCAGAGAAAACATCAGGATTGTCCTTGCGGGTCCACGCGGGGAGGATAGCATCGACCTGACAAAAGGTCCGATCAGCCAGACGCTGGACGGAAGCAACGTCTACCTCAAAGACATCTGGCCAGCGAGCCGAGAAATTGCTGACACGGTGCTCTCATGTAAGATGTTTCAGGAAAAATACGCGGATGTACTCAAGGGCGATGCGCGCTGGCAAGACGTCCGGGTCACCGAGGCTGAAACCTATGACTGGCCCGCCGGATCGTCGCGGGACTGGGCGACCAAGGGCACAGCACTTCTTGGCATCCGGGCCGTGATTGCAGAGAGCTTTGAGCGCATCCATCGGTCCAATCTGGTGGGTATGGGCGTGATCCCGTTTGAATTTTCACCCGGAGAAAACCGCAAAACCCTTGGCCTGAAGGGCGATGAGGTCATCACGATCGAAGGCTTATCGGAAGAACTGAAGCCGCTTTCATTTCTTCCCTGCACCATTGCGTGTTCCGATGGAACTGTGAAAAGGATCCAGATCAAATGCCGGATAGATACCGCCATTGAGTTGGAATATATCAAGAATGGCGGCGTGCTGCATGACGTTCTGCGCAACCTCGCCAAAGAAAAAGTTAAGCAATGGACCAACGGCCAGTGTTGCCCGCCTCTTGAAAAACCGGGGGGGCTGACGGAGACCCTGCGCCATGATCGACATTCAGCCTCTGGCCATCTTGCGTGAAATCGACCGCACCGGCAGCAGCCTTGGCCAAGGTCGCTGACGGAGGTATGGTCGCAACAGTTTTGGCTTGTCGGCAGCGCGATGATTGTAGCGCCACCCGGTCTCTTTCAGGTGCAGGCGGAAGGTATGCCCGGGCAGCCCTTTGAATTTCTCGTGCCGCCGGGACGCTTGCCGATCACCATAATCTACACCCACTTCCGAAATTTTTCTACCTCAGGCCAGCGACGAGGCTGCCACTGTTCTGCAGGGAGATATTATGCCGGTGTGTTTGCAATCAGGCGGCCACGCGAAACAACCCAATCCTGTTACTCAATTCTGAAAGGATCGACAGTTCGTTGTGTTCCGGTGTGGTGCGTAAATTATGATGTAAGCACCCTCCCGCAACCATCTTTACTTGCTCGGGATGCAAGTTAAGAACAAATCCTGCCCCCGCAACCAAATCTACCGCCAATAACCCCGCCATCGGCGGGGTTTTGCGTTTAAAACAAAACCAACCCCCCAAAAAAACAATAAACAGACAGGGGTAAAATGAAGTCATAAACGCATATAGGCAGCTAGGCAGCGTCTGGCAGGCTGTTGAGGGGCAGAGCCAAAAACATGCCACGGCCCGTAAAGACCTAATAAACACCGTATTTCGTGACCTACCCCCGAGGTTCCCTCATTGATAACAGAGAGTTTACGGGTCTGGTTTTCATATCGCTGATGCTTCGTGGATTTTGATCCCCAAATCCACGAAGCATCAGCGTAAAATCAAAGGCTTATAGCCAAAAGATACAATCAGAATGGTGTTTTTTGACTACAGTCTTCGGGTTCAGTTTGGGCAAGCGCGTTGGGCGCGGAGCTCTCAAATTGCTCAAGCGCCCGGCGCGCTTCTGCGGGGGCTGATGACCGAGCGATGCGTGCGGCCTGATGTTGTCGTCGTCGCGCCAGAGCGCCAGCTTTCGCCGCGCATTTTCCAGACCGTCGAACACCTGTTCGTTCAGTAATTCATCACGCGGGCTGCCGTTGAAGATTTTGATAAATGCGTTTTCCCGCGGTAGCTATCATCATTCACGGAACCTGCGCGATGCTCTGAACGTGTCGGACAGAAAGTCCAGTGACCAGCGTTCGCCGGGTCTCAGCGCCTCCGGCATGAGTGATCGTGAGCTGCGGGCCCGTTTCCGCCCCTGTCGTCACCGGACGTCCAGCTTTTCCTCGGTGTATTACTGGCGGTCATTGGGGGCGGGGCCGCAGGGCTGGTGTGCTGCAGGGCGGTAATTCTCTGGTGGTTCCCCATCCCATTGTGCTATTTCAGCCGGAGAGATTGATTATCAAGACCCCACCAGTTGGATTCAGGAATGCGTGACATCATAACTCACTCGATTATTATTCCGACGTTCAACCGACCAGAGAAGTTGAAGCGGGCGGTTGCGTCCGCAATACGGGCCAAAGCCGAGGGGGGGGGAGATCATTGTCGTGGATGACGGATCAGAGGTGGCCGCGCAGCATGTGCTTGGGGCGTTCGCCGAGCAGGTTGTTGTGGTGTCAAACCCGGGGCAGAAAGGGGCTTCGGCGGCTCGAAACCACGGGGTTTCCGTTGCCCGTGGTGAGATTGTCTTTTTTCTCGACGACGATGATGAGCTGGTTGAGACATATTGTGAGCGCGTTCTCAAGGCGTATTGCTCAGAGGCCAGGCCGCGCTACGGTTTCAGTTCTTTTTCCCTTGTCCAGCAAGGCGAACAACCACGGATTATTCAGCAGCGGGCGCGCGGTGGAGTGATTGCCGCAAGTGACTCGCTCAAGTCCAAACTGGCCGGCCTTGGTATGGGGTTTTGGGTTGAGCGCAGCTTGTTTACAGATGTTGGCGCTCTGGATCCGGATCTTGTGATTGACGAGGACACTTGCCTGTGTATCCGGCTTGCTCTCAGACAGAGCGCGGGATGGTATGAAGCGGTGCCGGGGGTTGTGGTGCATCGGGATGGCTCGGATGGGTTAACCACGACGACTGCGACAGGTGCCGCTGCCAAAGCCTATACACGCACACTTCAGAAATACGCGCCTTATTTCCCGGGGTTCTCACGCGCCCGGTGGTTTCTTGCGACACGGGCTGCGAGAATGGCCGGGCGGGCCCATTCGCTAAAGTTGTCGCTGGAGGTCGCGGGTCATGCCAGAAATATTGTGATTTCTGCTTGTTGCCTGGCCATCTCGCTGGTGAAAGCCCTGCGCGAGATCTTTCGCACAAGGCGTTCTCCGGCCCGATGAACGGGGTGGGCCGGGGACAGATGGGGGTCACCGGGTTCGTCTTGATCAGATCCTTGGGAAAAATGAGCCGCGCCAGTGCGCCCTTTCCGAGCGGTGGCACCAGATCAAGGGGCTTTGGGCTCTATTTCAGCGATTTGATAATGGCGAGCAATGCCGGCTGTGATCCTGGCCCAATCCGAGCCTTGGGTGCGCAGCTGATGCGCCTCGAAATCCGCCCGGCTGGCAAAGCGTTCGGCCACATTGAACCGCCCGGCAATTTCGGCATCGGGGGTAACATCAAAGGCCAGACAGCCCGGCTCGGCCCGGGTCAGGGCGATATGGGCGGGCAGGGCGGCATTCACCTGCGCCAGCCGCCCGGGCGGCACATCTATATAACCGGTGAGCAGGATGTGGGGCATGCTCACCCGCGCCAGATCCAGCCGCCGCCATAGATGCGGCTGCCGCCATCGGCGTAAAACACACAAGCCTGACCGGGGGAAACGCCTTGCTCAGGGGTGAGCAACTCGACTTCAGCCGTGGTGGCTGAGAGCGGGCGCACAATGGCGCTGCGCGGTGGGCGGGTTGAGCGCACCTTGACCGCCAGATGCCATTCGGGCCGGCTGTCAAAGGGTTCATCCCCCAGCCAGTTGATCTCGCGCACCGGCACGATCCGGGTTTTCAGCGCCTCTTTCGGCCCCACCACCACCTTGCGGTTATCGGCATCCAGCTTGACCACATAAAGCGGCTCGGACAGCCCGCCAATCCCCAGCCCGCGGCGCTGGCCGATGGTATAGTGAATGACCCCGCGATGCTGGCCCAGCACATTGCCCTCCAGATCGACGATCTCGCCGGGGCTGGCGGCTTCGGGGCGCAGCTTTTCGATCAACGCACCGTAATTGCCATCGGGCACAAAGCAGATATCCTGACTGTCCGGTTTATCGGCCACCGACAGGCCGTGTCTGACCGCCAGAGCCCGGGTCTCGGCCTTCGACGCCAGATGGCCCAGCGGAAAGCGCAGAAACTCCAGCTGCTCTTGCGTGGTGGGAAACAGGAAATAGCTCTGATCGCGGTTGGGGTCGGCAGCGGTGTGCAGCTCGGCCCCGCCCGGCCCCATCTTGCGCTGGATGTAATGCCCGGTGGCCATGCAATCGGCATCCAGATCGCGCGCCGTGGCCAGCAGATCCTGAAACTTGACCCGCTCATTGCAGCGAATGCAGGGCACCGGGGTGGCGCCGCCCAGATAGCTGTCGGCAAATTCGTCGATCACGGTTTCCTGAAACAGGTTCTCGTAATCCAGAACGTAATGCGGAAAGCCCATTTCCTCGGCAATGCGCCGCGCATCGTGAATATCAATGCCGGCACAGCACGCGCCCTTCTTGGCCAGCGCGGCCCCGTGATCATAAAGCTGCATGGTCACACCAACCACGTCATAGCCCTCACGCGCCAGTTCAGCCGCGACAACGGAACTGTCCACGCCACCGGACATGGCCACCACCACGCGGGTTTCACTGGGGGGCTTGTCAAAGCCAAGGGAATTGAGCTGGGTCATGGAGGCAGGCCGGGTAAGTTACAGAAGTGTTTTAGAATATAGGAAAATTCTAATTACTAACAAGGAGCGGTTTCATATCTCTTTAATCAGCTTGGCGCAAGGTTTCGGAAAGTCAATTCATGGGATTTTGCGATGTATCTGAAAAAAATTGATGGCCCACGTTCTGTAACCTTGCCCGATGGCAGCGTGATGACCCGGGCCGATTTGCCCGCCCCCGATACCCGTCGCTGGGTTGCCAGCCGTAAATTTGCAATCGTCAAGGCAGTGTCTGCCGGACTGATTCCCTTGAAAGAGGTGCTGGAGTTATACAATTTGAGCGAAGAAGAGCTGCAATCATGGCAATCAGCGGCCGAAAAGCATGGAATCAACGCTCTGAAAACAACCTCTTTACAAAAATATCGGCAACCTTAAGATGTTTTCCTGAATTGTTCTGCAATGGTAACTTGTGATTAACCATTTCAGGCCAATGTTAACCATCATATAGACGGTGAAATATCGGAGAAAACAAAAATGCGAGTATTGCTGGTTGAGGATGATCCTACCACTTCCAAAAGCATCGAAATGATGCTGACCCATGCCAATTTGAATGTGTACTGCACCGATCTGGGTGAAGAGGGCATAGATCTGGCAAAATTGTACGATTACGATCTGATCCTGCTTGATTTGGGCCTGCCGGATATGAATGGCAACGAAGTGCTGCGCCAACTGCGGCTGGCCCGGATTGATACCCCGATTCTGATCCTGACCGGATCGGATGATACCGAAAGCAAGATCAAAAGCTTTGGCTTCGGCGCCGATGATTACCTGACCAAACCATTCCACCGCGAAGAGCTGGTGGCGCGCATTCACGCGATCATCCGCCGCTCTAAGGGGCATTCACAGTCTGTCATTAGCACGGGAAAAATTAACGTTAATCTGGATGGCAAGACGGTGGATGTGGCGGGCAAGACCGTGCATCTGACGGGCAAGGAATACCAAATGCTGGAACTGCTGTCTTTGCGCAAGGGTACGACCCTGACCAAAGAGATGTTCCTGAACCATCTCTATGGCGGCATGGATGAGCCCGAGCTGAAAATCATCGACGTGTTCATCTGCAAGCTGCGTAAAAAGCTCTGCGATGCCACAGATGGGGAAAATTACATCGAAACCGTCTGGGGCCGCGGCTATGTGTTGCGCGATCCGATGCCCAGCCAGATGGAGGAACCGCTGGCCATCGGAGCATAAACACCGGCTGGACCTCTTTGCGCTGCGGGCTTATCAACGGTAAGTGACACCGCCAAAGGGGCCGAGATGAGCGACCAGATCAAGACAGATGCGCTGACACCGAAACAGGCAAGTGCCGAGCTTGCCCGTTTGGCCAAGCTGTTGAAAAAGGCAAATCTGGCCTATCATCGCGATGATGCCCCGGACATGTCCGATGCCGAGTATGATGCGCTCAAACAGCGCAATCTGGAAATCGAGGCCCGGTTTCCCGACCTCAAACGCGCCGACAGCCCCTCTGAACAGGTGGGGGCCAAAGCGGCCAGCGGCTTTGCCAAGGTCAAACATGCGGTTCGGATGCTGTCTCTGGGCAACGCCTTTTCCCCGGAGGATGTTGATGATTTCGATGCCCGCATCCGCAAATTCCTCGGGCTGGGCCCGGAAGATGAACTGACCTATACGGCTGAGCCGAAAATCGACGGGGTTTCACTCAGCCTGCTGTATCGCGCCGGCCGGTTGCAACAGGCGGCAACGCGGGGGGATGGCTCGGTCGGGGAAAATGTCACCGCCAATGCCCTAACTATCAGCGGCATTCCGCAACAAATCTCCGATGCGCCCGATCTGCTGGAGGTGCGCGGCGAAGTCTATATGGCGCTTGGCGATTTCACCGCTCTGAACCAGCGCCAGATTGACAAGGGCGAAAAACCCTTTGCCAACCCGCGCAACGCGGCCGCCGGGTCTTTGCGCCAGTTAAACCCCGACATCACCCGCGCCCGCCCGTTGAAATTTTTTGCCTATGGCTGGGGTCAACTCAGTGCGCCGCTGGCTGAAACCCAATTTAACGCGCTGGCCCGGCTGGCCGGGTTCGGCTTTGCCACCAACCCGCTGACCAAACTCTGCACCAGCCCGGCGCAGTTGATCGATCATTATCAGTTGATCGAACAAAAACGGGCAACGCTGGGCTATGATATTGACGGGGTGGTTTACAAGGTAAACGCGCTGGGGCTCCAAAACCGGCTGGGCCTGCGATCGACCACGCCGCGTTGGGCGATTGCCCATAAATTTCCCGCTGAACTGGCTTGGACGCGGCTTGAAGCGATCGACATTCAGGTGGGCCGCACCGGCGCACTTTCCCCGGTGGCGCGTTTGCAGCCGGTCAATGTGGGCGGCGTTGTGGTGTCCAATGCAACTCTGCATAATGAGGATTACATCAAAGGAATTGATTCCAAAGGAAAAATCATTCGCGATGGCAAGGATATCCGCATTGGCGATTGGGTGCAGGTCTATCGTGCCGGGGATGTGATCCCGAAAATCGCCGATGTTGACCTGCACAAAAGGGACGAAACCGCCCAGCCTTACCACTTCCCCGATAAATGCCCCGAATGCGGCTCTGATGCGATCCGCGAGGCGGATGACGCGGTCCGTCGATGCTCGGGCGGGCTGATTTGCCCGGCACAAGCTGTTGAAAAGCTGAAACATTTCGTATCCCGCGGGGCATTTGACATTGACGGGCTCGGGGCTAAGCAGATCGAAGCCTTTTACCATGACCCGCAGCTGAACATCTCAGAGCCCGCCGATATTTTCACCCTGCAAGCCCGCGATCAGGCAAACCTGACCAAGCTGAAAAACCGCGATGGCTGGGGCGAAAAATCGGTGGCCAATCTGTTCGCCGCGATTGAGGAAAAACGCACAATCCCGCTGGCCAAGCTGATCTTTTCGCTGGGCATCCGCCATGTCGGCGAGAGCGCTTCAACGCTGCTGGCCAATCATTTCGGCAGTTGGGACAGCTTTGAGGCTGCGATCACCAACGCCGAAATCGACCACGGCCCGCAATGGGAGGAATTGCTGAGCATCGACGGAGTCGGCGCGGTTATGGCGACCTCTCTGATCACCGCCTTTGCCCAAGGGGCGGTCTCGGGCTCGGTTTCGGCCAAAACTGATCTGGTGGTTGCCGGGCCGGGGGCGGGCTCGAAGGCGAAAAAGGCCGAATCCCTGCAAATCGAGCTGATTGACGAGGACGCTTGGCTGGAACTGATAGGCCAAAAATGACCGGACGCCCCGAAATCCTGTTCCCGCTGTTTTCCGCGCTTGAAACCCTGACCGGGGTCGGGCCGAAAACCGCGAAACATTTTGCCCAGATGGACATCGAAAAACCGCGCGATCTGATTTTCACCTTGCCCCATAGCGGCATTGACCGGCTCAAACGCGCCAGCATCACCGAGCTGAGCCCGCCGGAAGTGGTCACGGTTGAGGTCTCGGTGGGCCGCCACATGCCCCCTTCGGCTCGTGGCCGGCCCTATCGGGTCGAAGTGACGGATGCAAAAACCACCTTCCAGCTGGTGTTTTTCCACGCCCACCCGGATTATCTGCAAAAAATCCTGCCCACCGGCCAGCGCCGGGTGATCTCGGGCAAGGTCGAGCTGTTTGATGGCATCGCCCAGATCGTGCATCCCGATTACATCCTGCGCCCGGAAGAGGCCGACGACATCCCCGCCTTTGAGCCGATCTATCCGCTCACCGCCGGGGTCAGCCGCAATATCATGGGTAAGGCGATCAAATCTGCCCTGACCCGGGTGGCACCGCTGGCCGAATGGATTGACCCGGGGCAAAAGCAAAAAACCGGCTGGCCGGATTGGGATCAGGCGGTGCAGGCAGCCCATGCTCCGGCGTCGCCTGCCGATCTGTCTCCGATCGCTCCGGCCCGGCAACGCCTTGCTTATGATGAGTTTTTTGCCCATCAGCTGACTTTGGCTCTGGCCCGTATGGTTGAGCGCAAGGCCAAAGGCCAGCCCAGCTACGGCACCGGAGAATTACAGCAAAAAGTGCTGGCAACGCTGCCCTATCAGCCGACCGGCGCGCAAAAGCGGGCGATTGCCGAGATCTCGGCGGATATGGCACAGCCTTTGCGGATGAACCGGCTGTTGCAGGGCGATGTCGGCGCGGGCAAGACTTTGGTGGCGCTGATGGCGCTGCTGGTCGCGGTCGAAGCCGGCGGGCAGGGGGTGATGATGGCCCCGACCGAAATTCTGGCGCGTCAGCATTATGCGGCGCTTTTGCCCTTGGTTGAGGCGGCCGGACTGCATCTGGAAATCCTGACCGGCCGGGATAAATCGCAGCAACGCACCGACAAGCTGGTGGCGTTGGCATCCGGGCAGATTGATATTCTGGTCGGCACCCATGCGGTGTTTCAAAAGGATGTGGTCTTTGCCGATCTGCGCCTGGCCGTGGTCGATGAACAGCACAAATTCGGGGTGCGCCAACGGCTGGAATTGTCGGCCAAAGGGGTGCAGGCTGATGTTCTGGTGATGACGGCCACGCCGATCCCGCGCTCTTTGGCGCTGGCGCAATATGGCGATATGGATGTGTCGGTGCTGGATGAAAAACCGCCCGGGCGCAAGCCGATCAAGACCGCGATGGTGTCGAGCAAGCGCATGGATGAGGTCGTGCAGCATTTGAAAACGGCTCTGGAGCAGGGGCAACAGGCCTATTGGGTGTGTCCTTTGGTCGAGGAAAGCGAGCTGGTTGATATGACAGCGGCCGAAGAGCGCTTCAAGATGTTGCGCGCCGCTTTGGGCGAGGGCGTGGTGGGTCTGGCGCATGGGCAGCTCAGCGGGGTGGAAAAAGACGCCGCCATGCGCGATTTCCAGCAGGGCAAGACCCGGGTTCTGGTGGCGACAACGGTGATCGAAGTCGGGGTGGATGTGCCCAATGCGACGATCATGGTAATCGAGCGGGCGGAACATTTTGGTCTGGCCCAGCTGCACCAGCTGCGGGGCCGGGTCGGGCGCGGGGCAGGGCAGTCGACCTGTTTGCTGCTCTATCAGGCACCGCTGACGCCAACCGGGGCCAAGCGTCTGGAGATTTTGCGCGAAACCGAGGATGGCTTTGTCATTGCGCAGGAGGATCTGGCGATGCGGGGGGCCGGCGATCTGATCGGCACCGCGCAATCCGGCTTGCCCCGGTTCCGGGTTGCCGACCTAGAGAGCCAGACGGCGCTGATGGCCATCGCCCAATCCGATGCGCGCAAGCTGTTGGTCGATGACCCGGGCCTGACCAGCCCACGGGGCCGTGCCGCCCGGGTGTTGCTGTGGCTGATGGAGCAGGACAAGGCAATTCGTTTGATTTCAGTGGGTTAGTGGCTAAACTCTCTTTTTGTTCACAAATGTTCGCAAAAAGTTCTTTACAAAAGGTTAACCATATGGGAACAAAGAGGCAACACAACATCACAGGAGGTTCCCATGCTTGCAGACATCAAAGCGGTCTACCAACGCTCATCCGAGACCATTTTGCAAGACGCCATCGGCGCGGCGGCGCTTTTGGTGATGCTGACGGTGGCGCTTTATTTGCCCGCCATGTTCTGATTTTTGCCTGCCGCTTTTGTGCCGGGGATTGCTGCCTGCTTGTCCTCACATCACCGCAGAAGGTTTGGATTGCCCTCTACAGCAAAAGAAAACTGCCTCTTTCTGATCAAACCAGCCCGGCACAATTCAAGGCCACTTGCCACCGCCATCCGACCCCGGATGTGCGGTGGTTTTTTTATGGGCGTGTTTTTAAAGGCGGTCGCATTCCAACTGGTGCAGCGCGTTCACAGTGGCCTCCAGCACCACCGGCCCGTCCTCGCGCAACATCGCCGCCAGCTGATCGCGGGCCTTGATGATCTGATCCGCATCACAACCGATGATATTGGCCGCCACCACGCTGGCCGCCGCCTGACCCAGCGCACAGGCTTTGACATCCTGCCCAAACGCCGCCACCCGCCCCTGATCCATCACCAGATCAACGGTGACGGTGGAGCCACATAGCGGGGCGCGTTGTTTGACGCTAACCTGTGGATGGTCCAGCCGCTCGGTCAAAGGAATATCCGCCGCCAGCGCCAGAATCGGGCCGGAATAGAGGTTGATCAGATCACTGTCGTTGCGCATTGGCTTTCCTTTAACAAACTCTTACTTAGATAGGTGTATGGACAGCATTTGCAAAAGGTTTTTCCGATGAATTTTGACCCGGCCACCTTGAAATATGATGAGAACGGCTTGATCCCGGCGATTGCGCAGCAAGAGGGCAGCGGCGAAGTGCTGATGCTGGCCTGGATGAATGCCGAGGCGGTGAAGCGCAGTTTAGAGAGCGGGCGGGTGACTTATTGGTCGCGCTCGCGGCAGGCGTTTTGGGTCAAGGGGGAAAGTTCGGGCCATACGCAGCAGCTGGTGCAGATGCGGGTTGATTGTGATCGAGATTGCCTGCTGCTGACCGTGCGCCAGAGCGGCCCGGCCTGCCACACCCTGCGCCGCAGCTGTTTTTATACGGCGATTGAAGGGGGCGAAGAGGTTGAGATTATGGCGCCGGAAAAATGAGGGGGGCGGCGGGTAAAGAGCTCTGCATTGCTTGGTCTGAGATAATGAACGGAGGGCTGCGTCTGCCTGGGTAGGCGCAGCCCGGCCTATCGACCGGGCGGGACGTTGAGAGGGGGCACTTCAGTTGGCAGAGGTCTTCTCCGAGTGTGACACGCCGCTCTGCATCACAACTCACATCCCCACCATAGCCCGAATATCCGCCGGCGTTTTGCCCTCATCCCGATATCTCGCAATCGCCCGCGCATTGTCACGCTTGGCCAGCCTTTTGCCCGCCGGATCTCGGATCAGCCGGTGATGGTGATAGATCGGCACCTCCAACCCCAGCAGAGCTTGCAGCAACACATGGATTTTGGTGGCTTCGAACAAATCTTCGCCCCGGATCACATGGCTGATCCGCTGCGCCGCATCATCCAGCACCACCGACAGATGATAAGAGGTGCCCATGCCGCGCCGCGCCAAGATGATGTCTCCGACATTCTCGATCAGATCGGTGCTGGAAACGGGATGGATGCCGCCATGGCCCGGCCCGGTTTCGGTAAAGCTCAGACGGCGCGGGCCCAGCAGCGCACAGGCTTTGCGCACGTTCAGACGCAGCGGAGCCTCCGGCTGATCATAGCCCCGATCCCGACAGATGCCGGGATAGATCAGCCCATCCGGGCCAAAGGCAGGCTCAGCCCCTTCCTGCGGGGCCGAAACCGCCGCCAAAATGTCGCGCCGCTTGCAAATGCAGTGATAGAGCAGGCCCATTTCCTGCAAGCGCTGCAACGCCGCCCGGTAACGGGGCAGATGTTCGGATTGGCGCAGAACCGGGCGCGGCCAGTCCAGACCCAGCCAGTGCAGATCCTGATAGATCTGGGCCTCCCATTTCGGGCGGGCGCGGCTTTGGTCGATGTCTTCGATCCGCAGCACAAACTCCCCACCGGCGGCCATCGCCATGTCATAGGCCAGCAGCGCCGAATAGGCGTGACCCAGATGCAAAGGGCCGGTGGGCGAAGGGGCGAAACGGCTGCGCATGGGCGCAATCTAGCCGTTGTTTAGCCAGCCTGTCCATGCGGCTTTGGCGCGCTCGGTATAGGCCAGATAGCGCATTTTGCGGTTTTTGCGTCCGCCTTTGACGTCAATCGGTCGAAACAGGCCGAAATTGACATTCATCGGCTGAAAGCTCTTGGCTGCCGCGCCGCCGGTGATGTGGTTGACCAGCGCCCCCATGGCGGTGTCCAGCGGCACGGGGGGCAGGCTGTCGCCTAGTATCTCGGCCGCGGCCAGCCGCCCGGCCAGCAGGCCCATGGCGGCGGATTCGACATAGCCCTCAACCCCGGTGATCTGCCCGGCAAAGCGGATATTGGGCCGCGATTTCAGGCGCAGCTGCCCATCCAGCAGGGTGGGGGAATTGATAAAAGTGTTGCGATGAATGCCGCCCAGCCGGGCAAAACGCGCCTCTTCCAGCCCCGGGATCATTCGAAACACCTGTTTTTGCGCCCCATGTTTCATCTTGGTCTGGAACCCGACAATGTTGAACAAAGTGCCCAACGCATTGTCAAAACGCAGCTGCACCACCGCATAGGGTTTGTCATCGGGGCGGTGCGGATTGCTCAGCCCCACCGGTTTCATTGGCCCAAAGCGCAACGTCTCGCGCCCACGGGCCGCCATCACCTCAATCGGCAGGCAGCCATCGAAATAGCCGGCGGTTTCGCCATCGTGAAATTCGGTCTTTTCCGCCGCCAGCAGGGCGTCGATAAAGGCTTCATATTGCGCCTTGTCCATGGGGCAATTCAGATAGGCTTTCTGCTCGGCCTCGGTGTCGCCCTTGTCATAGCGCGACTGCATCCAGGCGGTGCTCATATCAATGCTGTCGGCGTAAACGATCGGCGCGATGGCGTCGAAAAACGCCAGCGAGTCGCGCCCGGTTTCCTGCGCAATCGACTGGCCCAGCTTGTCCGACGTCAGAGGGCCGGTGGCCACGATCCAATGGCCTTCGGTCGGCAGCTCGGTGATCTCGCTGTTCTGGCGGCTGATATTGGGGTGATCCATCAGAGTTTGCGTCACCGAGCGGGCGAAGGGATCTCGATCCACCGCCAAAGCCGAGCCCGCAGGCAGGGCGTGTTGATCCGCCGTCTGGATGATGATGCCATTGGCCTGACGCATTTCCCAATGCAACAGCCCCACCGCATTGCCCTGATCATCATCGGAGCGAAACGAATTCGAACACACCATTTCCGCCAGATCGCCGGTGCGATGGGCAAAGGTCGCGACCTTGGGGCGCATTTCGTGGATCACCACCTTCAGGCCCATATTGGCGGCCTGCCAGGCGGCTTCGGCCCCGGCCATACCGCCGCCGATGATGTTGAGTGTCTGGGTCATGGTGTTGCCCTTGTGTTAACGGCCAAAAAGTGAGGGGCAGCACAGCCGTGCCGCCCCGAATTGTGCAATCCGTAAAAAGCAGACGCGGCTATTGCGGGTCGGCGTTCTTTTCCGGGTCTTTTTCTTCGTCATCGGTTTCCGCGATCCAAGCGACCGAAACCACCCGTTCCCCTTTGGCGGTGTTAAACACATTCACCCCGCCCGCACTGCGCGAGCGGAAGGAAATGCCGTTCACCGGGCAGCGGATGGATTGGCCCTTGGAGGTGGCCAGCATGATCTGATCATTCATCTCAACCGGGAACGAAGCCACCAGATCGCCGCCGCGCATCGCCTTGTCCATCGCCGCAACGCCCATGCCGCCGCGCCCGCGCACCGGGTAATCATGCGAAGAGGACAGCTTGCCCGAACCCCCCGACGTGATGGTCAGGATCAGGTTTTCCACCGCCTGCATTTCTTCGAACCGTTCCTGCGTGATGGCCCCTTCGCCTTCATCGCTGCCCTCGTCAGAAGCATCGGCCCCGGCCGCGGCGCGGCGCATTTTCAGATAGGCGATGCGCTCTTCGGCTGTGGCCTCGAAATGGCGGATGACCGACATCGAAACCACTTTTTCGCCCTCGGCCAGCTTGATGCCGCGCACCCCGGTGCTGTCGCGCCCCTTGAACACCCGCACCGCCGTGGTGGGGAAGCGGATCGCTCGTCCGCCGGCAGTGAACAGCATCACATCATCCTCGTCGGTGCAGATGCGGGCGTTGACCAGGCTGACGCCCTCGGGAAGCTTCATGGCGATTTTGCCATTGGCACGCACATTGGTGAAATCCGACAGCGCATTGCGGCGCACATCGCCCGCATCGGTGGCAAAGACGATATGCAGATTGCCCCAATCCTTTTCATCCGCATCCACCGGCATGATCGCCGCCGCTGAGACCCCGGCCGGGATCGGCAGGATATTGACGACCGCCTTGCCCTTGGCGGTGCGCCCGCCTTGGGGCAGGTGCCATGTTTTCAGCTTGTAAACCATGCCATCGGTGGTGAAGAACAGCAGCTGGGTGTGGGTGTTGGCGACGAAAAGGTTGGTGATCACATCCTCTTCTTTGGTCTGCATCCCGGCCAGCCCCTTGCCGCCGCGTTTCTGGGCGCGGAAATCGGCCAGAGGGGTGCGCTTGATATAGCCGCCAGCGGTGACGGTGACGACCATGTCTTCTTGTTCGATCAGGTCTTCGTCATCCATATCGCCGGACCAGTCGACGATGGTGGTGCGCCGCTCAACCGCGAATTTTTCGCGCACCTCTTTGAGTTCATCACTGATGATCCCCATGATCCGGCTGCGCGAGCGCAAAATATCCAGATAATCGCGGATCGCAGCGGCCAGGCTTTGCAATTCATCGGTGACTTCTTTGACGCCCATCGCGGTCAGCCGTTGCAGGCGCAGCTCCAGAATGGCGCGGGCCTGAGTTTCGGACAGGTTGTAAGTGCCGTCGTCATTGGCCTTGTGGGTGGGATCATCAATCAGGGCCAGATATTCCAGAATGTCGCGGGCCGGCCAGTTGCGCTGCATCAGCCTTGCGCGGGCCTCGGCCGGATCGGCAGAGGAACGGATGGTGGCCACGATCTCGTCCACATTGGACACCGCCACCGCCAGACCGCACAGCACATGGCTGCGCTCGCGGGCCTTGCGCAGCTCAAAGGCGGTGCGCCGGGCAACGACCTCTTCGCGAAAGGCGATAAAGGCGGTCAGGAAACGACGCAAGGTGAGGGTTTCGGGCCGTCCGCCATTGAGCGCCAGCATGTTGCAGCCAAAGCTGGTCTGCATCGAGGAAAACCGGAACAGCTGGTTCAGCACCACTTCGGGCGTGGCATCGCGTTTCAGCTCGACCACCACGCGCACGCCGTTGCGGTCGCTTTCATCCTGCACATGCGCCACCCCTTCGATCTTTTTCTCGCGCACGGCCTCGGCGATCTTTTTGATCATCTCGGCCTTGTTCACCTGATAGGGGATTTCATCAATGACAATGGCGTAGCGATCCTTGCGGATTTCTTCGGTGCGGGTCTTGGCGCGGATGATCACACTGCCGCGGCCCTCCAGATAGGCTTTGCGCGCGCCCGAGCGCCCCAGCATGATGCCGCCGGTGGGGAAATCCGGGCCGGGCACATATTCGATCAGCTCTTCGGATGTCAGATCAGGGTTTTCAATCAGCGCCAGCGTGGCGTCCACCACTTCGCCCAGATTATGCGGCGGAATGTTGGTGGCCATGCCCACCGCAATGCCGCCGGCACCGTTGACCAGCATATTGGGATAACGGGCGGGCAGAACCGTGGGTTCCCGATCCTTGCCATCGTAATTGTCCTGAAAATCGACGGTGTCCTTTTCAATATCCGCCGTCATAAAGGCCGAAGGCTTGTCCATGCGCACTTCGGTATAACGCATCGCCGCGGCGCGGTCGCCATCCATCGAGCCAAAGTTGCCCTGACCATCGAGCAGGGGCAGCGACATGGAAAAATCCTGCGCCATCCGCACCAGCGCGTCATAGATCGCAGAATCGCCATGCGGATGGTATTTCCCCATTACGTCACCCACCGCGCGGGCGGATTTGCGATAGGGCTTGTCATGGGTGTTTCCACCCTCAAACATCGCATAAAGAATGCGCCGATGCACCGGTTTCAGACCATCACGCAGATCGGGAATCGCACGCGATACGATCACGCTCATTGCGTAATCCAGATACGAGGTTTTCATCTCGGTGGTGATCGAGATGGTCGGGCCGTCATATGCAGGGGTCTGATTTGGGTTTTCTTCTGTGTTATCAGGTGTTTCTGGAGTATCGTTCACGTTGGTCTCCGCCCGTTCGCCATCAGCTGAAATGAGTTTGTCCGAGTATACAGGATCGGGGCTGAGATGTGCAATGGGGGCCGGCGTTTTTTCGATTTTCCGGCAAAGGCGGTGCGCCCCCTATCTTTTTGCGATTTCAGCGCCTATGAAGGGTAAAACGAACAAAATTGAGGGATTTGCAGACCATGCTGGTGTTTTCCAAAGCAAAACTCGTGCTGTTGGCCACGCCGAAGACCGGCAGCACTGCCTTGCATGATTTTCTGGCCCCACATGCCGATGTGGCGGCGCTGAACCCGCCGGGGATGAAACATATGCCGGCCTATCGCTATCAGCGCTTTTTCGTGCCGTTGCTGGCGGCGTGCGGGCTGAAAAATCTGCACACCATGGCGTTTATCCGCGAGCCCGTCGACTGGCTGAGCAGCTGGTACCGTTACCGCAGCCGCCCGGCGCTGATCGGCCACAAGAACAGCACGGCGGAAATGGATTTTGACAGCTTCGTGCGGGCCTATATGCAAGAAGAGCGCCCGCCTTATGCCGATGTCGGCTCGCAATTTGTGTTCCTGTCGGGGCTGGATGGGGAATCCGGGGTGAATCATCTGTTTCGTTACGAGGAAATGGACGGCGCGGTGGCGTTTCTGAGCCGGCGTTTGGGGATTGAGATTGCGCTGGAGCAGAAGAATGTCTCGCCCCAACGCCCGGCTGAGCTGAGCCCGGAAACCCGTGAACAGCTGCAGGACCATCTGGCGCATGAGTTCAACCTGTGGCAGCAGGCGCGTTGCCGGTAGAACAGCATTATTTTAAAATGTTGTGGTGCCCGAGGAGAGACTCGAACTCTCACGCCCGTGAAGGCGGGGGATTTTGAATCCCCTGCGTCTACCATTCCGCCACTCGGGCCACTGGAAACGGTAATTAGCGCCCCGGCCGGCCCGCGTCCATAGGAAAATGACCTGCGGCGGCTTTTTTCACCGCCCCGCTACACCACCGAGGGCAACAGCCACAGCGTGATCGCCGGAAACGCCACCAGAAGCGCCACCCGCAGCAGGTCAGAGGCCACAAAGGGCAGCACTCCGGCAAAGGTGCGTGACATCGGGATGTCGCGATCCAGCGCGTTGATGATAAACAAATTCATCCCCACCGGAGGCGTGATCAATCCGACCTCGACCACGATCAGCGCCAACACGCCGAACCAGATTGCGGTGTCCTCGGGGCTCAGTCCGAAATTCAGGGTTTCGATGATCGGGAAAAAGATCGGCACGCTGAGTAAAATCATCGACAGGCTATCCATCACACAGCCCAGCACCACATAGATCACCAGCATCGCCACCAGCACCGTCAGCGGCGCATAGCCCTGCTCGGCGATCCATTGCGCCAGCATTTGCGGCGCTTGGGTGAAGGCGAGGAACGAGTTGAAAAACTGCGCCCCCAAAACGATCAGGAAAATCATCGCCGTGGCCCGTCCGGCCCCCAGAACCGATTGCCAGAAGGCGCTCCAGCCCAGTCCGCCGGTGGCGATGCCGTAAAGGCCGGTGGCCACCATGCCAAAAGCAGCGCCTTCGGTCGGGGTGAACAGCGCCTGCATCCCCGGTTTGGACCAATCCCAATCCGCCGCGATGCCGCCGATCACCAGCGCAAAAATCATCACCACCGGCCAGATGCGCAGCAGGGTTTTGAAGCGCTGTTTGTAAGGCACCCGGCTGGCCCGCCCCGCAGCATCGGGCACAATCCGCACATAGATCGCCACGGTGAGCATATAGCCCAAAGCCGCCAGCACGCCGGGGATCAGCGCCGCCATGAACATTTTGACGATGTTTTGCTCGGTCAAAATTGCATAAATCACCAAAATCACCGAAGGCGGGATCAAAATGCCCAAAGTGCCCCCCGCCGCCAGAACGCCGGTGGCCAGCGCATCGGACACGCCTCTTTTGCGCATTTCCGGTAACGCCACCTGTCCCATGGTGCTGGCCGTGGCCAAAGACGATCCGCACACCGCGCCAAACCCTGCACAGCCGCCCACCGCCGCCATGGCGATGCCGCCCTTGCGGTGTCCGATCCAATCCGAGGCGGCTTCGAACAGTGCCGCCGACATGCCCGAGCGGGTGGCGAAATTGCCCATCAGCAGGAACATCGGCACGATGCTCAGCGAATAGTTGGAAAAGGTATCAAAGCCCAGCGTTTTCATCTGTGAGAGCATCGGTGTGGCCCGGCCCAGCACAAGCCAAGTGCCGAGAAACCCGGTCAGCCCCATCGCCAGCGCCACCGGCACCCGCATAAAAATCGCCAGCAGCATCAGGGCAAAAGCGATCAGGGCGATTTCAAGGCCGCTCATGGAGTTTCCTCCTGCCCTTGCAGCAGCCAGTTCAGGCTGCGCCAGACGGTATAGGCGCTGATGACCGCAAAGAACAGCGCGCCGATCAGCGCCAGACCGTAGGGAATCCAGATCGGAATTTCCAGCTCATAGGTGGTTTCGGGGAAAAACGGTTTTGGCCCCATGGACAGGCTTTGGCGCAGGGGCTCGGAAAAATAGGGGAATTTTTCGCCAAATCCCAGCCAAAACCGCCACAGGATCACCGCGCTGGCCAAGGTCATCAACGCATCCCCCAGCAAGCCCAGCAGCACAAACAGCCGGGGCGGCAGGCGTGTCAGGAACACATCCACCGTCACATGGCTGCGTTTGAGTTGGGCCAGCGGCAAAAAGGCAAACACGGCGATGGCGCAGCCCAGCTCAACCAGTTCGAAATCTCCGGGGATCGGGCCAAGGCCGAGCCCGACCAGCCGCCGCCCCAGCACCGACAGCACGGTGACCAGCGCCATCCCCACCAGCAAAGCGCCGCCCCCATAGGCCAGAGCGCGTGCCAGAGTTTCCAGCCAGCCGCCCAGCCGGCGTTGGGTGTTGATGGCCAGAGTCATGGGCTCATCCGTTGCGGATGGGCTGGCCCGGGTGACCGGGTCATTCCTGTGCTTTTAACAATTCGCATCAAGGCTTTAAACACGATTCTTCATGCATTGGCTTAACTATTGCGGCGCGTATTTCGCCATCATCTGCTGCGCATCCCGCACCAGAGCCGCACCGTCCAAACCCCGGGCGGTGACTTCGTCGATCCAGTCCTGGGTCAGGGCTTCTCCGGTTTCTTGCAATGCAGCCGAAGTTTCCTCATCCATGATATGCAGGGTATTGCCCCGCTCCACGGCAATCTGACGGCCCAGCTTGTCACTCTGATCCACGACCCGCCCGATCCAGGCCGAGGTTTCCAGCCCGGAATTGGCATCAATCACTGCCTTCAGATCATCGGGCAGCGCCTCGTAGCGATCTTTGTTCATCGCCCAGATGAAATAGAGGTTGTAGATGCTGCGATCGCCGCTGACTTCGTTGTGGCTGTCGGTCAGCTCATGCACTTTCAGACCCGGCACGATCTCCCAAGGCAGCAGGCCGCCATCAATCACCCCATTGGCCAGAGCCTCGGGGAAGGCAGGCACCGGCATCCCAACCGGAACCGCGCCGATTTCGCTGAGCAGCTTGCCCCCCATCCGCGAGGGGGTACGCATCTTCAGACCTTTCAGATCGTCAAGGCTGTTGATCGGCCCACCCTTTTTGTGGATCACGCCGGGCCCATGCACATGAGCGGCCAGCAGGTGAATGTCGGAGAACCGCCGGGACAGGTTCTTTTCGGCGAACTCCCACGCCGCCTTGGCCGAACCTTCGGCCGTCATCAGCGTCATGAAGGGCAGCTCCAGCGCTTCAACTTCGGGGAAACGGCCCGGAGTATAGGCCGGAACCGCCCAGCCGCCGTCAATTACGCCATCACGGATTTGATCATAAAGCGCTGTGGGTTTGCCGCCCAGCTGCATGGCCGGGTAAAGCTCGATCTTGATGCGGCCACCGGATTCTTTTTCAACCTTTTCGATCCAGGGCTCCATAAACCCGGTCGGCACATTGCCCTTGGCCGAGATATAATGCTGAAAGCGCAAAGTGACCTCGGGCGCCGCGACGGCCGGGGTGGTGAGCATCACGGCGGCCAGCGCCGCCAGAGTGGATTTGAAGGGTAATTTCATCGCGTTTTTGCATCCTGTTCGCTAAAGGCTGTCAACTCTGCTGGCATATAGGCATCCGCCGGAGCATTTTCCAGCGCTTCAGCCGCTGATTACACGCCGCCCGCCCTGCTGGCAAGCAATGCCTGCTTGACCTGAGGGCGCTGGCGTGTTGCATGAGGGAAAAGAGGCAACGGGACGGGCGACATGATCCGCAAGCTTTATGACTGGACCCTTTCGCTGGCTGACAGCCCCCATGCGCTGTGGGCGCTGGCGATTGTGGCGTTTCTGGAAAGCTCGGTGTTTCCGATCCCGCCGGATGTGCTGATGATCCCGATGGTTTTGGCCCGCCCCAGCCGGGCTTTTCTGATTGCAACGGTGGCACTGGTGGCCTCGGTGCTGGGGGGGCTTTTGGGCTATTACATCGGCGCGGGGCTGTTTGAAGCGGTCGGCCAACCGGTGCTGGATTTCTATGGCAAAGCCGATGCCGCCGCCCAGTTCAACCAGCGTTTTCACGAATGGGGTGCCTGGGCAGTGCTGATCGCGGGCATCACGCCGTTTCCGTTCAAGGTGATCACCATCATGTCGGGCTGGACCGGGCTGAGCCTGTGGATTTTCACCCTGTCGGCCATCCTTGCGCGCGGATTGCGGTTTTTCATCGTTGCGGCGCTGCTGTGGCGATATGGCGCACCGATTCGTGACTTTATTGAGCGCCGTCTGGGGCTTATGTTTACCCTGTTCATCCTCTTGCTGTTGGGCGGCTTTTATGTGGTGAGGTATCTATGACATTGCGAGACAAATTGATTTTGGTCGCTGCCGGAGGCTCGCTGGGCGCGTTACTGGGAGCGTTTGGGTTTCAGTATATTGGCGAAATGCCCCCGTGCGAGCTGTGCATCTGGCAGCGCTGGCCGCATGGGGTGGCGGTGGTTGCCGGGATTCTGGCGCTGCTGCTGCGTTGCCGGATGTTGGCGCTGGTCGGAATGCTAGGGGCGCTGACGACCTCGATGATCGGCTTTTACCATGCGGGGGTTGAGCAGAAATGGTGGCCGGGGCCAAGCTCTTGCACCGGGGGGGATATTTCGGGGCTGTCAACCCAAGAGCTGCTGGATCATATCATGGCCGCGCCACTGGTGCGCTGCGATGAAATCCCGTGGGAGATGTTCGGCCTGTCCATGGCCGCGTGGAACGGCATCGCATCGCTGGGTCTGGCGGTGATCTGGGGGATGGCGTTCAGAGCGCGGTGAGCGCGGCTTGCTTTGTCCAGAAGCGTTGGCACATCCTTGGGCCGGGAGTGGCCTTAATCCCAGATCAGCGGGGGGACTCCGATGAAGAATTCGTGCGAATGCAGGATTGTCAGATAAACCAACACACCGATCACCATGCGGATCATGCCTGTCCGGGTCAAGCGGATTTCGCGTTTGGTATCGGTCAGAGCCTGCCATTGTTGCAGCCCCAAAACCCGTTTTGAACGCCGGTCGATGATCTTTTGCCCCATCAGCGTAAACCCGGCGAACAGGCCGAACACGATCAGATGCGCCAGATTGCCATTGGGCACCATATGCGCCGCCGCCCACAGAAACAGCGCCACCAGCAAAGGGTGACGGACCCAGCCGATGATGCCGGGATGTTGCGGATCATAGCGCTCGTTTTGCCAGCCGCCAAAAGAGAGCCGGTTGGGGGTGCCGATGGATAGCGCCAGAATCTGGATCGCCACAAACATGCCCAGCAGCGGCACATAATTCATCCATGGCTCCCAGCCCCACAGCTCGATATAGGGGGCGCGGCCCGCGGCCACGATCACCCAGGTCAAAATGGCGACCGACAGCGCCGAATAGGCCATGCCAAAGCCCCGATGACCAATCATTGCAACAATGCGCGTCTTAACTGCCGGGCGCACCGGGATCTGATGCGACAGGAAAAAGGCCAGCAATGCGGCCAGAAAACTGCCCCAATCGGCGATGAATGACATGATGCGGGCTCCTTTACGGCGAAACCGCCCCCGGCTTGGGGGCACGGGGCGGGGGAAAAAAAGAGGCCGCGCAAAGTTTGGGCTGCGCGGCCTTTTCGTAGGTCAGGCTGTTTGCCAGAGCGATTGCGCCACCAAAAAGGCGGCGCTCAATCCCACCGGCGCTTAGCTTTTGTTGCCGTCTTTGTCGATTTTCTGGATGGTGGTGAAACCCTCAAAGGTCGGATGACCCAGAGTCATCGGCTCGGATTTCCCACCGCGGGATTTGGCGTGCGACTTCTTGAACGCCTCGGACTGGGTCCAGGCGATGAAATTTTCTTCGGTTTCCCAGAAGGTGTGTGAGGAATAAAGGATGTGATCCTCGGCCTCTGGCCCTACCAGCAGGCGAAATTCTACAAATCCTTCCAGAGTGGGCAATTCGCTGTCGCGGCCCTTCCACATGGCTTCGAATTCTTCGGCGCGGTCTTTTTTGACCTTAAAACGGTTCATTGCCAGATACATATGAGTGTTCCTTTATTTGTTATCAGTTTTCAATCAGCCACACATCTTGTCGCGATAGGCTTGGTATTTTGCGATCTGATCATCCATCAGCTTGCCATCGGCATCGCGGCCCAGATAGACCTTGAACATGCAATAGCCCTTGTGGTTGTAGAACTGCACCGAGTGGGTGTCGGATGTAAACAGCTTGCGCGACACGAATGAGATCGAGGCGCAGTTTTTCATGTGAAAATGCCCGCCCATCGGTTTGCCATGCAGGTTGAACATGCCGCGGCCCTCTTTGCCCGGGGACAGCGAGGCTTTGCACTCAAAGATCACATCTTCATTGGTCACGATCAGGGTGACTTCGCCCCATGTGGCCAGCTCGTCCATCACTTCGATGAATTTATCGCCGGAGATGGTCTGAACCTGGCCCTCGGGCAGCAGGGTCAGCACATCAGCCGGGGTCACGCCATGTTCGGCAGCGACGTAATCAATCACCGCGCCGGGGTTTTCAGCGATGGCCTTTTCAACGCCCGCGCGGGCCTGATCGGATATTGCCATTATATTTTGCCTTTCTGTTAAATTTAAGCCGCAACCGGCTGTGTCAGTTTCAGATTGATCCATTCCAGCAGGCCGATGGTCATCGTCACCTGCCAGAACCGGCCCGCCAAGGTCAAATCCACCCAATCGCCGTCAAAGGTCAACAGCCCGCATTCGCCCCATTGCCGCAGCAAAGGCGCAATGGCGCTGTCCCATTTTTCGCCCATTTCACTTGCCAGCCATGCGATATTCAGCCGTCCCAGCTCCATCTCGCCCTTGATCCGGTCGAACATTTTGTGTTCATCGGGCTGTTTCATCACAAAGCTGAACGCGCTTTCGCCAGCAGCGATTTTTGTCATATAGCTTTCCAGATTGCCGTCATTGCGGAAGGAATAGCCATTCAGCATCCCCCCGGCGCCCGAGCCAAATGCCAGACAGTTCGCCCCGGATTTGACCATCAGATTGTAGAAATTACGCTCGCGGCTGTCACGGCGCCAATGGCTCGACGAAATGCCTTCCCAGCGGGCGTCATGCATCAGCTGATTGCCCAGCTGGTAGTAAGCGCCCTTTTGTGAGGCATCCGGCACCGGGCCGAATTTGCCCTTGTCAATCGCCGAGATCAGCGGGGTCGAGTCAATCAGGTTCAGATAATAAAGATCCGCGCCATTGATCCCGGTGGCAATCGCGGTTTTGACATCATCCTGCCATTCCTCCAAACTCTGCTCCGGGAAGCCATAGATCAGGTCAATCACCACTGCGGCGCGATCCGTGGCCACCAGTTTTTCCAGAAAAGCGATGATCTCGGCGCGACTGGCCTTGCGGCCCATGCGGTTGCGCAGCCTTTCCTTGAAGGTTTGCACGCCGATGGAAAAGCGGTTGGCCCCGTGATCGAGACAGGCGCTGATCTTGTCGTCGGTAAAGTTGTGGATACGCCCCTCAATGGTGATCTCACAATCCGGGGCCAAGGGCAAATAGTCATGCACACCGCGCAGCAGCTTGGCCAGCTCGGGCGCATCCAGCGCGCTGGGGGTGCCGCCGCCGAAATAGACCGCATGGATCGGGCCATCGGCCTGCCAGGGCTGATCCTTGCCGCGGCGCATTTCCTCAAGCACCGCATCGACATAGGCCGGGCCGGCCTCTTCACGCCAAGTGTTCTGGTAAAAGCCGCAGAACAGGCAGTGGTTTTCGCAAAACGGGATGTGGATATAGGCCACCGATTTACCGGTGCGCGGGGTTTGGCTGATCTGATCCCAGACTGCGCCCCATTGCGGTGGAGCCACCGGCTGCATTCCGACAAACGGGTGAACCCCGCCTTTGGCCGGAAAAGCATCCACCAGCGGCGTGTCGGTTGGCTTGGCGAAAAACTGTTCCAGCCGGGTGCGGGTCGGGCGGGGTGGGCCGCCATGGGGCTTGCGCTTGCTCTTCGGATCCACGTTGCAAATCCTTCAAAAATTGCTCTGGCGATATATGATTTGCCTGATTTTTCAACGCTGCAAATTGGGGCAGGGGGAAAAACTGGGTGCTTTCTTATCAGGGAAAAGGGCTGGTTTTACAAGTCGAAATTGCCCTCGGAGGCGGGCGCGATCTTGTCTTGTGACAGGGCTTGTCTGGCCGACAGGCTCATGGCGAATTTGCCATCATTGGCGTCCGCATACCACGCCAGCTGGTCGCGCAATGTCACCACCGAACCGATAATGATGATCGAGGGGCCGGCAAATGCGGCCTCACGGGTTTTGGCCACAATGTCGCTCAGAGTGCCGGTGACGACACGCTGATTGGGCCGGGTGGCGTTATCAACCACCGCCGCCGGGGTGCTGGCGGCCACGCCTTGTCTGATCATCCCCTCCACCACAATTTCGAGCGAAGACAGCCCCATATAGATCGCCACCGTCTGATTGGGTCGGGCCAGCAGCGCCCAATCCAGATCAAGCGTGCCGTCTTTGCCGTGGGCGGTGACAAAGATGCAGGATTGCGCATGGTCGCGATGGGTCAGCGGAATCCCGGCATAGGCCGAGCAGGCCGCCGCCGCGGTGATCCCCGGCACCACCTGAAAGGCGATGTTGTTTTGCGCCAGCGTCTCGATCTCTTCGCCGCCGCGGCCAAAGATGAACGGATCGCCGCCTTTTAGGCGCAGCACCCGTTTGCCCTGTTGGGCCAGAGTCACCATCAGCTGGCTGATATCGCCCTGAAACATGCTGTGATTGTTGCGCTGTTTGCCGACATAGATGCGTTTTGCATCCCGGCGCACCAGCTCCATGATGCCATCGCCCACCAGCCGGTCATGCAGCACCACATCGGCACGCTGCATCAGCCGCAGCGCCCGGAAAGTGAGCAGATCGGGGTCTCCTGGCCCGGCGCCGACCAAAAACACCTCGCCCTGCTGGCGGAGGCTGTCGGGGTTGGCCAGCGCCTGAGTCAGCTGTGTTTCGGCGCGTTGAACGTCATTGGACAGAAAACTGTCGCCCACCGGCCCGTCGATCATATGTTCCCAAAACCGCCGCCGGTTGCGGCTGCCTTTGATGGTGCTGCGCACCTCGGTGCGAAAACGGCCCATGAACTGCGCCATTCGCCCATAGGCCGGGGGCAGCAGCGCTTCGAGCCGGGCCCGCAAGATCCGCGCAATGATCGGCGCAGTGCCGCCCGATGAGATCGCAACGGTCAGCGGCGCACGTTCCACCACCGAAGGGGTGGTGAAATCGCTGTTCTTGCCCGCCCCGTCGATGCTGAGCAAAACCCCCGCCTGCCGGGCGGCTTTGCGCAGGGTTCTGTTGCGTTTCTTGTCGCCCGCAACGCCATAGGCGATGCTGGCCCCTGTGATGTCAGAAGCGCGAAACGGGCGGGGGTGATGGGCCAGCTTGGGGTGATCCAGAAGCGCGATGCAATCGTCACAAAGAGCGCTGTCAAACAGTCGCACCTCGGCCCCGGCCGCCAGCGCCGCTTTCACCCGCCGCGCCGCCAATGCCGAGCCCCCATCCACGACAACGGTTTTACCCGTCAGGTTCAGAAAAATCGGTAAAGGAGTCATGGGTGATTCGGCTTTCATTGGCGACGATCCTGCCTGTGTTGCCAAAATTGCCGGCTTTGTGAAGGGCGAAAATCGGCCAGCGCAGGGGTGCCGCGCTGGGCAGAAAGCGCCTATCTATGGGCGTCAAACAGCGCAAGGGTTTGCTGCATGATGCGCTGGCGGATGTCGGGGCGCTCCATCAGAACCTCATGCTCGGCCCCTTCGATCAGTTCCAGCCGCCCATTCGTCCAGCTTTGCATCCGTTGGTGAATCGCTTTGGGCTCGACAATGCGCTCGTTGCTGCCCAGAAAGGTCAGAGCCGGGAGGTCTGGCGATGGGATGCGAGCCAGTTTGCGGCCTTCGGACAGGGCTTCGAACAGCCAGTTCAGGGTCGGGCCGCTCAGCTGCAACTGCGGATAGCGCCGCATCTGAGTTTGTAATAGGGCGTAGCTTTCCGCATCGGTTGTCAGCTCGTTTCCGGGAAAGGGCGTGGCCAGAACATAGCTGCCCACATGGGTGCCCGGCGCATAGATATGCCCCAGCCCCAGCAGCCGACTGGCCCAGCTGAGCCCCCATGCCACCGGTCGGGCCGTCGCGGAAAACCGGATGTTCCACATCGGCGCGGAAAAGGTGGCCGCCTGCACATCCAGCCCATTGACCAAAGCCCTCAGCCCGATCATGCCGCCCATCGAATGCGCCAGCAGGAAATAAGGGCGCGGCATGTCCAGCTCGGCGGCGGCGCCCAGCAATGCCTGCACATCTTGCTGAAAATCAGCAAAATGCGCCACATGGCCCTTGGCCGCATCCGGCAACAGCCTGTCCGATAACCCCTGACCGCGCCAATCCAGCGTGATCACGCCATAGCCGCCGGCCTGCAAATCCGCCGCGGTTTGGCCGTATTTCTCGACATATTCGGTGCGCCCGGAAAACAGCAACACCGTGCCTTTGGCCCCGCGGATGGGCCACGCCGCAATGCGTAGCCGCACCCCATCCGCCGCGTGACGCCAATAGGCTGCCCCGCCCTCGGGCCCCATGGCCACATCATTATAAAGCGGGGCGGGTTGCATCGCTTAGTTCAGAAACCCGGCCAGCTTCATTGCCAGACCCATATCGCCCTCGACCTTGAGCTTGCCGGTCATGAAGGCGGCGGTGGGGTTGGTTTCGCCCTCTATAATGCCCTGAAACACATCGGCATCGGCGATCAGGGTGACATCGGCCTCGTCATCGCCGGCACGCACCCCATTGGCATCCACGATAATGCTGCCCTCATCGCCCAGCACAAACTTCGCCAACCCGTCAAACCCGGTGCCGATCTTGTCATTCAGCGCGGCCACGGCGGTTTCGATTACTTTGCTCATTTTCGTATCCTTTGATTTTCTCAGCCCGGGGGACTCGTAATTTCTGTCATTATGGTTCAGAGTTGCCGATGTTATGCGCATAATCAACCACATTCATACATATCTGATTGCCATATGGGCCGGTTTGGCGTTGTTTTGCGCCCCTGCCGGGGCTGAAACCGTGCTGATTGCGGATCTGTTCGACCAGTTGCAAAGCGCAACGCCCGAGCAAACCGAGCGCATCGCCAAAAAGATCGAGTCGCAATGGTCCCGGTCAGGCTCGGCCGCGATGGATGTGCTGCTGTCGCGCGGGGTGCAGGCGCTCGAGGAAAAGGATACGCAAGCCGCGATTGAGCATCTGAGTGCGCTGATCGACCACGCCCCGGATTTTGCCCATGGCTATGTGATCCGGGCGTCGGCCTATTTTGAAGCGGGCTATGTCGGCCCGGCGCTGGCCGATCTGGAACAGGCGCTGCGGCTCAATCCGCGCCATTTCGGGGCGATGATCGGTCTGGCCGTGCTGCAAGAGGGGATGCAGATGCCAAAGCAGGCGCTGATCACCTATCAGAAAGTGCTCAAGATCATGCCGCAGCACCCGATGGTGCAAGAGGCTGTGGCGCGGCTGCAGCCGATGGCAATCTAGGCGTTTAGCGGGGCGAAAATGCAGCAGGAACAACGGATTACGGCCGTTCTGGGCCCGACCAATACCGGCAAGACCCATTACGCGATTGAACGGATGCTGGGCTATCAGAGCGGCATGATCGGCCTGCCTCTGCGTCTGCTGGCGCGCGAGGTTTATGACCGGATCGTTGCCATCAAGGGGCCGGGCGTGGTGGCGCTGGTCACTGGCGAAGAGCGCATTGTCGGCCCCCGGGCCAAATACTGGGTCTGCACGGTCGAGGCCATGCCGCAGGGGCTGGCCCCTGATTTTCTGGCGGTGGATGAAATCCAGCTCTGCGCTGACGAAGAGCGCGGCCATGTGTTCACCGACCGTTTGCTGCACGCGCGCGGGCGGCAAGAGACCCTGTTCATGGGGGCCGAAACCATGCGCAACGCCATTGCCGAGCTGGTGCCGCGTGCGGTTTTCGTCAAACGCGAGCGGCTGAGTGAATTGTCCTATGCTGGTTCGAAAAAGATAAGTCGAATGCCTGCCCGCAGTGCGATTGTCAGCTTTTCGGTTGATAATCTATATGCCATCGCCGAATTGTTGCGCCGGCAAAAGGGCGGGGCGGCGGTGGTGATGGGGGCGCTCAGCCCGCGCACGCGTAATGCGCAGGTGGCGCTTTATCAGAACGGAGATGTGGATTATCTGGTGGCCACCGATGCGATTGGCATGGGGCTGAATCTGGACATCAACCATGTGGCGTTCTCGGCGCTGGATAAATTCGATGGTCGGCGGATGCGGCCCCTGCAGGCGGCGGAATTGGCGCAGATCGCTGGGCGGGCCGGGCGTTATATGCGCCATGGCAGCTATGGGGTGACCGGGCAGGCCCCTTTGCTGGATGATGAGCTGGTCGATGCGATTTCCAACAGCCGCTTTGCCCCGATCCGGCGGCTGCAATGGCGCAACAGCGATCTGCAATTTGGCACTGTCAAACGCCTGATTGCGGCGCTCGAATCCCCCACCGATGACAGCTGGCTGACCCGCGCCCGCGAAGCCGATGATCTGATGGCGCTGAAAACCCTGGCCGCGCGGGATGATGTTGTGGCGAAGCTCGGCGGGCCTCAGGACGTCAAACGGCTGTGGGATGTGTGCCGAATCCCCGATTTCCGCGGCATCAGCCATGCCGAGCACGCCGCGATTCTGGAACAGATTTTCCTTTATTTACAGCAATATAACCGCATTCCCGATGATTGGCTGGCCCGGCAGGTCAAACGGCTGGATCGCCCTGATGGCAACATTGATGCGCTGTCCAAACGATTGGCGTATATCCGCACATGGACCTATGTTTGCCAGCGAAAGGGCTGGATTGATGACGAAAACCATTGGCGAAGCGCAACGCGCGCTGTAGAAGACCGCCTATCTGATGCGCTACATGCGCGTTTAACGCAAAGATTTGTTGACCGGCGCACCTCTGTTTTGCTGCGCCGGTTGAAGCAGAAGGAGGGCCTGGTGGCCGAAGTGAACGATAAAGGTGAAGTAACGGTTGATGGGGAATTGATCGGCCGCTTACAAGGGTTCCGCTTTACGCAGGACAAGACCGACAATGCCGAGCAGGCCAAGACCCTGAGGGCGGCCAGCGTGGCGGCCTTGGCCCCGCAATTTCATTTGCGCGCGGATCGGTTCTATAACGCGCCGGACACCGAGATTGATTTTACCGATCAAGGCGGCCTGATGTGGGGCGACACGGCGGTGGGCAAGATCGTCGCCGGCGATGAGGCGCTCAAACCCAAGGCGGTGGCGTTTGTCGATGACGAAGCCGGGCCAGATGTGGCCACCAAGGTGCAGCGCCGCTTGCAGCATTTCATTGACCGCAAGGTGGCGACCCTGTTCGAGCCGCTGCTGGAGCTTGCCAAGGATGAAACCTTGCCCCCCATCGCCCGTGGTTTTGGTTTTCGCATGGTCGAAGGCTTTGGCATCGTGCCCCGCGCTCAGGTCGCGGCCGAGGTCAAGGATCTGGATCAGGACGCCCGCGCCACTTTGCGCAAACACGGCGTCCGCTTTGGCCAGTTCACGATTTTCATGCCGATTCTGCTGAAACCGGCGGCGACCCGATTGCGGTTGTTGCTGTGGTCTCTGGTCCGCAAGCTGGACGAGTTCCCCGCCAGCCCGCCGCCGGGTCTGGTGACGATCCCCAATCAGCAAAATGCGCCCGAGGGCTGGGATGCGATGTCTGGCTATCGCGGCGCGGGCAGCCGGGCGATTCGGATTGATATGCTGGAACGGCTCTCGGACATGCTGCGGGCGGAAAACAGCCGCACCGGGTTCGAGGCCAATGCCGATATGCTGTCGATCACCGGCATGACTCTGGAGCAATTCGCCGATCTGATGCAGGGGCTGGGCTATCACGCCGAAAAAGGCGAACGCGTCAAGGTGAAGGCGGTGCCCGAGCCTGCGCTTGCAAAGACCGAGGATCAGGCGACTGATGAGAGCGCTCCGCAAACGGATGCTGAGGCCGCGCCCAAAACCGAGCCTGAGCCCAAGGTGGAAGCGCCAACGGAGCAGCCCCAGCAGGATTCCGACGAGTCGGCCCCTCAGGCAGCTGCAGAAACGGATGAAGGCCCGGAAATGGAGATGTTCTATACTTTCAGCTGGCGCCCCAAACGCAGAACTGGCGGCGAGCGCGGGCATGGGCAGGGTAAGCCGCAGGGCAAACCGCGTGGCAAGCCTCAGGGGAAACCTCAGGGCAAACGCGCCCCCCGGGATCAAAAGGCCAAAACTTATCAGGCCCGCCCGGGCAAAAAGGAAAAGAAAATCGACCCGGATAACCCGTTCGCGGCGGCTCTGATGGGGCTGAAAACCAAAGGCTGATCATGGTCGAAACAGCGCAGAAGTGTCGGGCGGATAAGTGGCTCTGGCACGCGCGATTTTTCAAAACCCGCTCCTTGGCGACCAAGCTGGTCAAGGGCGGGCATTTGCGCATCAATGGGGTTCATGCCAGCAAGGCATCGGCCCAGATTGCGGTCGGGGATACCTTGGTGTTTGCGCAAGGGTCGCGGATTCGGGTGGTAGAAATCGCCGCCATCGGCACCCGGCGCGGGCCAGCCCCAGAGGCGCAAACTCTTTACCATGATTTAACCCCGGTGCCCGATACTGTGCCCGAATCGCCGCAAATTCAGCGTATGGGCCGGCCAAGTAAGAAAGATCGTCGCATGGCGCGACTTTTACGCGGCTCATACCTTGAATGATTCTAATTTAAGGTCTAGCTATACGCCGAAACCAAACATTCAGAGTGCATCCATGACATATGTTGTCCTAGATAATTGCATTGCTTGCAAATACACCGATTGCGTCGAAGTCTGCCCTGTAGATTGTTTCTATGAGGGGGAAAACATGGTGGTTATCCACCCGGATGAGTGCATTGATTGCGGTGTTTGCGAACCCGAATGCCCCGCCGACGCTATCCGGCCGGATACCGAGCCCGATACCGAATCTTGGGTTGAGCTGAACCGCAAATATGCCGAGCAATGGCCGGTGATTTTCGAAAAACGCGACCCGCTGCCCGAGGCGCCAGATCGTGACGGTGAGACCGGGAAGTTGGAAAAATACTTCATACCCAATCCGGGCGAGGGCAGCGAGTAAAGCGCCGGCTTTTGCGGCTGGTATGGCTTTGCCGTGTTCTTGGTCTTTGAATTGAGTGGATTTTCTGCTATGCTGGGCGGTGAACCACATATCATAACACCCGACCGCCTTCAGCGCCTGTGGCCTGTTGGCCGGTTTTTTATGGCCGGAACCCGGAGTTTGGCCACAAGCAAGAAAGAGATATAATGAGTAAGTCAAAAAAGCTGGATTTTCATCCTGATCAGTTTGTTGTTTACCCCTCGCATGGGGTGGGGAGGGTGGTTTCCGTTGAAAAACAGCAGGTTGCGGGCTTTGACTTGGAGCTTTATGTGATCGCGTTCGAAAAGGACAAGATGACGTTGCAGGTGCCGGTGAATAAGGCGATTGAGGTCGGGATGCGGGCGCTGTCGGGGCCGGATGTAATTGCCCATGCGCAAAAAACCCTCAAGGGTAAGGCCAAGGCCAAACGTGCTATGTGGTCGCGCCGGGCGCAGGAATATGAGCAAAAGATCAATTCGGGCGATCTGATTGCCATTGCCGAGGTGGTGCGGGATTTGCACCGCACCGATGATCAGCGCGAGCAGAGCTATTCTGAGCGTCAGCTCTACGAAGCGGCGCTGGAGCGTCTGACCCGGGAATTTGCCGCAGTGGCCGGTGATGGCGAGGATGCGGCGCGGCAGGGGATCATTGATATTCTGATGTCGCGGGTGTCTGCGGCGGCATAACAGGGATTGCGCCACGCTTGCGCGTGTCGCCCCAAGCCCTTTGAGCCTGACGGCTCAAAGGGCGTTAGCGGGATCGCCGATATGCAAACCACATTCTCCATTCCAACTGCGGGGCCGGGGCTTTACGAAGTTACCGATCAGATTGCGGATTGGTTGTCTGCCCATGCCAGAGATCGCTCCGGGGTGCTGACGCTGCTGGTGCTGCACAGCTCGGCTTCGCTGTTGATTCAGGAAAACGCCGACCCGGATGTGCAAACCGATCTGCAGAATTTCTTTCATCGCCTGGTGCCGCCCAGCGATGACCCTTCAATGGCCTATCTCAGGCACACCTATGAAGGCCCCGACGACATGCCCGCCCATATCAAGGCCGCGATGCTGCCGGTCAGCCTGTCGATCCCGGTGCAGGACGGCCGGATGCGGCTCGGCACCTGGCAAGGTATCTACCTGTTCGAACACCGCCGGGCCGCCAAATTGCGCCGGGTGGTGGCTTGTATCAGCGGCTGATCCGGCCCCGTTGACCCGGCGCGCCGTTCAAGCTGTGGTGAGGTAAAATCAGCCCTACACAAATGCTTGTGGCTGCCCTATAGTGGCTGTGGATAACTTCACGATAAACCCAATGGAGAGGCTATGCGCTGCCCGTTTTGTGGAAATGTTGACACTCAAGTAAAAGATTCCCGCCCTGCCGAAGATCATGCGGCCATCCGCCGCCGGCGGTTTTGTCCGGCCTGTGCCGGGCGTTTTACCACCTATGAAAGGGTGCAGCTGCGCGATCTGGTGGTGATCAAATCCAATGGCCGGCGCGAGGAATTCGGCCGCGACAAGCTGGAACGCTCAATCCGCATCGCCCTGCAAAAGCGCCCGGTTGAGCCCGAGCGTATGGATCAGATGATTTCGGGCATCATCCGGCGGCTGGAGAGCATGGGCGAAACCGATATTAAATCCGAGGTGATCGGCGAGATCGTCATGGAGTCTCTGGCCCGGATCGACACGGTAGCCTATGTCAGATTTGCCAGCGTTTACAAAGACTTCCAGGACCCCGACGATTTTGACAAATTCGTCAGCGAGCTGCGGCCTCAGTCCAAAGACGACGCGTGAGCCAGCCCTCAGAGGATGCGCGTTTCATGGCGTTGGCCCTGTCTTTGGGCCGGCGCGGGCGGGGGCGGGTCTGGCCCAACCCTGCGGTGGGGTGTGTGATCGTCAAAGATGACTGCATTGTCGGGCGCGGTCACACCGCTGATGGGGGCCGCCCTCATGCCGAAACCGTTGCTCTGGCGCGGGCCGGTGCGGCGGCGCGAGGGGCCACTGCTTATGTCACGCTCGAACCCTGCGCCCATCATGGCCAGACCCCGCCCTGTGCCGAGGCTCTGGTCAAGGCCGGTATCGCCCGCGTGGTTACCGCGCTGGAGGATCCGGACCCGCGGGTGGCGGGCAAGGGGCATCAGATTTTGCGTCAGGCCGGGGTGCAGGTCAGCACCGGCCTTTGCCAGCAGCAAGCCCGGCAGGATCATCGCGGCTTTTTGCTGCGACAACAGAAATCGCGCCCGTTTCTGACCCTGAAACTGGCCAGCAGTGTGGATGGGCGCATTGCCACCCAAAGCGGTGAAAGCCAGTGGATCACCGGCACACAGGCCCGGCGCATGGTTCATGCGCTACGGGCCTGCCATGATGCGGTGCTGGTGGGGGCGGGTACGGCGCGTAAGGATGATCCTTCGCTGACTGTGCGGGGGCTGGGGATGGATCGGCAGCCGGTGCGGGTGGTGGCGTCAAACCGGCTGGATATTCCGCTGAACGGCAAGCTGGCGCAAAGCGTAGGCGGTGGCCGGCTGTGGCTGTGCCATGGGGCCGGGGCCGATCCGGGGATGATCGCGGCTTGGCAAGGGCTGGGGGCACGTTTGTTTTGCTGTGCGCAGCACCAAGGGGTGCTGGATGCGCGTGCGATAATGCGGGCTCTGGCACAGGCTGGTCTGACCCGGGTGTTTTGCGAAGGCGGGGGAGCCTTTGGGGCTGCGTTGCTGCGGGCCGGGCTGGTGGATGAGCTGATCGGCTTTACGGCCGGATGTGCGATTGGGGCCGAAGGGCTGCCAGCGCTGGGGGCGCTCGGGTTGCAGCGGCTGGCGGATGCGCCGCGCTTTGAGCTGGTTGAGTGCCGAGAGATTGGCACAGATGTCATGCTGCGCTGGAAACCCTTTGATTTATAGTGTTTGACGAAATGCCTGATACACAGAGCATCACTTAACGCCATAAATGCGCGTATCTGGCAAATTGTTGCTGGAGCTTGGCCAACAGACGCAGCCCCATGCCCGGGGCGGGCAGTTGATGATGCTGCAGCCGCTCAACCACCACCTCAACCGGGCAGGGCAGGCGGGTGATCGGATCATAATAACGCGGGTAATCTATCAGGCTGGCATGGGTCAGTTGCGTCAGCGTTGGCCGGGCCATGCGCCGCGGCGGAACCGGGGCCAGATCACTCGTCAGCCCCCAGCCCGCGTAAAACGGCACCCCCAGACAGGTCACCTGTTTGCCGCGCAGCAGGGCTTCGAACCCCAGCAGAGAGGTCAGGGTCCAGACCCGATCCACCGCGTCAATCAGCGCAATCGGATCGCAGTTTTTGGCAACAATATCAGCATATTGCGCGGCCTCAATCGCACCGGGGCGCAGGCCGGCCTCGACATCCGGGTGCGGCTTGTAGATGATAAACGCCTCGGGATTTTGCGCCCGGCAGTGCTGCAGCAGCCCCAGATTGTCACGAATATCAACGCAGCCCTTCTGGATCGAGGCATCATCCTCAACCTGTCCTGGCACCAGAATCCGCAAGCCCGCGCCCAGCGGCGGCACATCGCGGCTGCCCCAGTTATATTTGCTGAGTTTGCTGCTTTTCAGGCTGTCAATCAGGCGCTCGGCGCGGTGAATATCGTGGGCGGGCAGGTCAACCGAATCGGCAATCAGGCGCTCCAGACGGCTGGCGCGGCTGGGGTCGTAATAAATGCCCAGATCATCGGTGATCAGCGACAGCGGCGGGGTCAGATTGGCCCCCAGCCCGTTGGAGCGCAAAAAGCCATCCTCAACCCGCAGCACCCGCTGATCAGCCAGTTCCCCGGCCTCCTGAGTCGCCCAGAGCATGATTTTCGCACCGCTCTGTTCGGCCTGCCGGGCGGCTTTGTCCGGCGCATTCTGAAACCGCAGCCCCGCGCCGCTGCCGAAAAAATCACGCAAAAACCGGCGTTTCCAGCGTTTCATGCCCACTGCGACATAGCCATGCCGGTCTTGGTCGCGGCTGCGGATTTGGGCAATGAGCGCGTCGATCACCTCTTCGATCTGGCAGAGCTGATCGCGATAGGGATCATACCATTTCGGATACAGGATCATCGCGGCGGCGAATAACTGCGCCCGGGTCAGGCTGCGCTGGCGGCGATCCACCGGGTTTTCATCCAGACTCAGCCCCCAGCCGGCATAAAAGGGCTTTCCGAACACTCGCGGTTTATGCCCGGCCATGATCGCATCAAAGCCCAGATCCGAGGCGATGGTGTAAACCCCAACCGCGCCCTCAAACAGCGCATTCGGAGAAATCAGTTCAGTGAGCAGCGCAATACGCTGGTTGCAATCGGCTTCGCTGAAATAGCCCGGCTGTTGGCCATCCGGCGGGCGGATCAGCACGCGCATGCCGGGATGTTCTTCTTGCGCGAACACCAGCATTTCCTGAAAACTGGCCCGATTGGCCCCGCTGGCCAGCACCGTGGCATGGTTTCTGGGTTGATCCAGCACCAGCACATAGCCGGGATCGGGCGCGGGCAGGGTGCGGTCATGGGTGTTCATCTGCGAGATATCCGCCGCCTTCAGCCGCGCCATCGCAGTTTTCGCCCGGTTCATCAGGGCGGTGTCATCCAGTGGGTGACGGGCCAGAAGGGTCTCCAGATCGCTGGGCTGGCTGGGGTCGAAAGGGGCGGCGCTGTGGTCGATCAGCAGGCCAAGAGGGTGATCGAGCTGCAATAATGCCGCATGCAGGTGCAGGGGGTCCGGCGGATCGGTGGTTTGGCTCGGGTCATGGCCGCAAAGCTTTAGTATCCGCTTGATTCGCGGCGTCAGGGGCAGGCTGCCCTCACAAATACAGAACCGCCCCGGTTTTGAGTCCGGGGCGGCTGTTTCTGAGTTTTGTCTTGGCATCTGCCGTTATTCAGCCAGCGCGCTGATCGAGCCCGCCGAGGTCAGAGTGCCCATCACCGCCGACATGGTTTTGCTCCACTGCACGAATGGTGCTTCTGTCACATAAACCGTATCGCCATCGCGGATCACGAAATCGCGGGCCTGGAACATGCCGTTGGGCTCGGTCAGGTTCAGCACATAAATCATGCGCTGTGGCCCCTTCAGATCCTTACGGTTCAGCACTGCATTGGCGATCTCAGCGGGCTCGTTACGGAACACGAACACACCGGTCGGATCAGCCGCAGAGGTGCTGAGGCCGCCGACTTGTGCAATCGCTTCGATCGCGGACAGGGTCTGGGTTTCGAAATGCACCCGATTTTGCGTGCCGGTTGCCCCCAGCGCGGTGAAGGAACGGGTATCTTTTTCAACCAGAATCCGGTCTTTGTTGCGCAGGGCGATGTCCAACTCGGGATGTTCATACAGGTCCTGGAACCAGATTTTGCCGCGCTGTTTGCCGCGCAAAATGGTGATCTGGGCAATTTCGGGCTCAATCGACACCCCGCCGGCGCGGGCCAGCATGGCGCTTAAGGTGCGGGTCGGGCGCTCAATCGGGTAAACCCCCTGGGCGCTGATGCTGCCGACCACGGAAACGGTGGCGCCGTCACCGGCCAGACGGGTGACCAGAACTTGTGGGTCCGGGGTTTGTTTGTCCAATTTTTGGGTGATGATGCGGCGCAGAGCCTCGGGCGAATTGCCCGCGGCACGCACCCGCCCCGCATAGGGGATAAAGATAAAGCCAGAGCCGTCAACCTGCACCTCTTCCAGCACAGTGGCCGGGGTGCCTGCGGCACCCAGCAACGGGTCACTGACATTTTCCCAGATCGTCAGCCCCAGCGTATCGCCGGCGCGGATGGTGTCAGAGCCAACGGTGCCGGCGTTTTTGAACGCTTTGGAAAAGCCAAGCGCGGGTACAACAGCCGTCTGCCGCGTGACGCGGTCATTGACGGTCAACACAAATGCATCGCCCTTTTTCAGGACGGAGCCTGCGAAAATTTCACGTTTATTGGGGCCGGAACGCGGCAAGCCGCATGAACCGACCACAGCGATAGCTGCCGTAAGGGCCACAATTCTGACCCAAGTTGAACCGGTGATTTTCACTGCCGGGCCTCCTTTTTATGTAACACTGCCTCAAGTTTTTTTGTCACCCTATCCAAATTCGCATAAAAAAGATAGTGTTTGATTGGGGTTGCCCTATTTTACTGCCCGCAACTGTTGCCGAGGAGCCGCGTTTCCATGTTCCAGCGCGTCATAGGGGTCGTGTTTGGAGAGCATCATATCGACTACCAGCCGGGTTAACTGATTGCGCCCGCGCACCGAATAAAACCCGCCCGGCACTTGCGACGTTTCCAATAAATACTGGCGATATTCCTTATAAGCGCGCATATCCGGGCGGCCCGGATTGGCAAAGAATTTGCTTAACGGCAGGTCCGAGACAAACTCTTTTTTGGCAAAAACCGCATCGCCAAACACTTTGAGCGGCATTCCGCGTTGCAGCACCTGCTGGCCGGCGGTCGAGTTCACGGTGATCGCTGTTCTGGCGGTGTTCAGGATCTGGGACAGCTTGCCGCCGCTGACATGGTGGACCCGGGATGTGACATCGTATTTTTCCGACAGGCGGCGGACGGTTTTGCGCAGATTTGTGCGCCCGCTCTCCAGTGGATGCGCTTTGAACACCAAATGGTGATGCGGCGGGGCCGCTTTGGCAAAATCGCGGATCACCAGCTCCAGAAATTGCTCCATCGTGTCAAATGGGCTGTGCATTTGAAAGCTGCTGTCATGTTCCAGCTGCAACAGCACCAGATGATAGGGAAATCCGCCGCGTTTGATGCGGGTGGTGGCGATAAAGCGGCTGATCCAATGGGCGGGCATCAGCAGCAGGCGGCGGAAATAGAGCTTGAATTCGGCCACCACATCTAGATCGCGATGTGGTTTGAAGTTACGATAGGCCTGATTGCGGAACATCACGAACCAGTGATAGGCCGCGCCGTAAAACACATGCTGGCGCATGTCGCCCCAATGGCTGGGGGCTTCGGGGGGTGAAATATCAGTGTTTTCCAGGGTTTTGCGCATGGATTTGACGCTCATACCCATCAGGCGGGAATGGCCATTGGCTCCGTCACGCTCATAGGTCACCCAGAACGGGCGCAGATAGCCCTCTTCAAACACATGCACGGTGATGCCGACTGATTTTGCGTGGCGAATTGCTTCGGCGTGGATAAAGCGGGTGTCGCCGTAAAGCACTAGATCGGTGATTTTCTTGTCGGCCACGATTTGGGCAAAACGCTCGGGCCAGCTTTCCTGCGGTTCCTGAAAGGGAATGTAGCTTTGCTTATTAAACCAAAAGGCCTGATCGCCGGCATTGAACCCAACCCGCCAGACTTTGGCCCCGGTGGTGCGCAGAATTTTACCCAGCCGGTTAAAAAAAGGTCCGTGTGGCCCTTGCAGGAATAAAAAACGGCGATTTTTGCCCGATGCGCCATCCATCATGTGTTATCCGTAATTTGCATCTGTTTTGCTCCGTTTTATACAAAGCGTGTGCCATGTCATCCGTTTGTTGTGATTATGCTGGCGGGTTTTGGCAAAAATATGGCATTTCCGGTGATTTGGTGCCAAAGGGCTAAGAATTGCTTTCCGGGTGCGCGCAGTGTGGGGGCTGAGCAACAGATCGGTGGCATTGCCGAACGGATTTCGACCTTGGGTCGGCCTTTGGGCTGTGCTTTGTGTAAATAAAGCCATCGTCGCGGCGATTGCACCCTTGCATCTGCCGGTATTATCGCGCAAATGGGCCAACCCGTGCAAAGCAGCATGACACAGAACAAACGCCAGATGAAATCCGCGGCCCGGCTATATGCGGTGCAGGCTTTGTTCCAGATGGAGCATTCCGGCCAGACCATTGATGCTGTGCGGCTTGAATTTGAAGATCACCGTTTTGGCGCGGTTTATGAGGGTGACCAAATGGCCGAGGGCGATGTGGACCTGTTTCGGCAACTGCTGGAGGATGCGGTATCCGCGCAAGCCCCCGTTGATCAGATGACCGACCGGGCGTTGGTGGCCAAATGGCCTTTGAAACGGATCGACCCAACCTTGCGGGCCTTGTTCCGCGCCGCAGGAGCCGAGCTGCTCAACAGCAACACCCCGCCCAAAGTGGTCATCAACGAATTTGTCGAGGTCGCCAAGGCGTTTTTCCCCGAAGGCCGCGAGCCGAAATTCGTCAATGCGGTGCTGGACCACATGGCCCGCGAGGCCAAACCCGGAGCCTTTTAAGGGATTTCCCCCACAGCGCCCCACGGATGCTGGCTGCGCTGCCCGGCCCATGTGTGGCAAGGCGAGGAACGCTGTAACTCTGTCGGCAGAGGCTGCAACCTCAAACCGCCCAGAACAGGCCAGTGGCCCGCGGGCCAGAGGGCGTCACAATGGCTAAGCTGTGGCTTTGGCCGGGTCCATGCTGTCAGCAGCAGGTTGATATAATGCAGTAAAATATAGAACATATTGCGAACATATGCTGGAAGTTCTTAATATATTGTGAAAAACTGGCGTTTCGAAGCCGATCTTACACCCGCACGATCCGCTTGCGGGTGGCGGATTTGAACGCCCGATAGGACAACAGCAGCACAATCACCGTAAAATAGGCGATCGGTTCCACCTGCCAGCTTTTGGTCAGCATCACAAAATGCACTCCGCCCAAAACCACCGCCGGATAAGTCAGCTTGTGCAATTTGCGCCATGCCGGCCCCAGCTTGCGTACAGAATAATTGTTCGAGGTCGCCGCCAATGGCACCAGCAGCACAAACCCGGCCATTCCAATGGTGATATAGGGTCGTTTGACAATATCGGCCCAGATTTGCGCCGCGATTTGCACATCCAACAGCAGCCAGACCAGCAGATGGGTGGTAATGTAATAAAAGCTCAGCACCCCGATGGCGCGGCGGAATTTCATCAGGTTCAGCCCGATTAAACCCCGCAGCGGAGTCACCGCCAGCCCCAAAATCAGCGCCTGCAAGCCCAGCTTGCCCAACTGGTGTTCCATCGCCTTGGTCGGGTCCACCCCAAGATTGCCGGTAACTCCTTGATATAACATCCAAAACGGAGGCAGTATTCCAACCAGATAAACCGCCCAGACCGGAACCCGGCGCAGCGCATCATTGATGCGGCCGATCATCCTAATGATGCACCTTCAGATCCATGCCCTTGTAAAGGCTGGCCACCTGATCGGCATAACCGTTGAACATCAGCGTATCCCGGCGTTTGGCAAAGAACCCGCCGCCAATGCGCCGCTCGGTGGCCTGAGACCAACGCGGATGGCTAACCTTGGGGTTCACATTGCTGTAAAAGCCATATTCGTCGGGGGCCAGATCATTCCATGTGGTGCGGGGCTGTTTGTCGACCAGCTTGATACGCACCACGGATTTGATGGATTTATAACCGTATTTCCACGGCACCACCAAACGCAGCGGTGCGCCATTGGCTTTGGGCAGCTCTTCGCCATAAAGGCCGGTGGCCATCAGGGTCAGTGGGTGCATGGCCTCATCCAGCCGCAAGCCCTCACGATAGGGCCAATCCAGCAATTTGCGCTTTTGTCCGCGCATCTCTTCAGGGCGCACCAAGGTCTCGAAATACACATATTTGGCCGAAGGCAACACCCCGACGCGATCCAGCAGCTGCGACAGCTGAAAGCCGTTCCAAGGCACCACCATCGACCAGGTTTCAACACAGCGCAGGCGATAGATGCGTTCTTCAACATCGACTTTGGCCAGAATATCGGCCAGATCATAGCGCCCGGGGCGCTCAACCAGCCCGTCGATTTTCACGGACCACGGGTCGGTGGTCAGCGTGTCGGCATAATCGGCGGGGTCGGTTTTGCGGGTGCCGAATTCGTAGAAATTGTTGTAATTGCTGATTTGTTTCAGAGAGTTCGGCTTTTCATCGGTCGAATAGGGGCTGGCAGCGAAAGAGGGAAGGGCGCCCAGACCCACCGCCCCCAGCCCGAGCCCGGCGATCAGTTGCCGCCGGTTCAGAAAATCGGTGTGCGGGGTGATGTCGGAATATTTCAGATCGGGTTTGAAAGCCATCGCGGCACGTCCTTTGCGTTGTGTTATCGGGGAGTGTATGGTTGCCTGCGGCAAAAGCCAATTCACTTCCCCTCACGAGACTGTCAGCGGGCTGAGACAATTATTTCAAACGGGGTGAGGGGGGCAGCCCCGCATGTCGCATCATCGGCAATCAAAACCACGGGCTGCGGTATAACCGGTGGATTTTGTTGCAGAAAAGTGGCAAGCCAAACGCTTTGGCCTGATCTGCACAGATTTTCATAGATCAAAGCACCCGACACCCCAAGGCCGCCCCCACCGGGGCGGTGTGTTGGCGTCGGTCCATCGCGTTTGTGCTTTTTACAGCCGCAAATCGCTGTCTTTGGCCTCAAAAACCGATTTCATATCGAACAAAACCCCGTTGGGATGCAAAAACGCCCTCAGAGCCTGGGCCCCGCCGGAGATGAATTGCTCATGCGGCACCGCCAGAATAATCGCATCATAACTGTCCACACCA
>PDSA01000006.1 GCA_002748285.1 Rhodobacterales bacterium | reverse complement strand
CACCATATCGCCATGCGCTACGACCGATGTGCCCACACCTTCATCTCCGCGATCTACATCGCCGCAACCGTCATCTTCTGGCTAGGAGTCCTGAGCCTAAAGCGTTATGCGAAAAACCTGAATCACTTAACGCTGCCTGAAATCAAAGATTTCAACGCGTTAAGTGATGCTCTATGTTTCAGGTATTTCGTCAAACGCTATAGGTAAGTCTTTGTAAAAAATAACCTTTTGTTAATCCCAGCGCACGGTGCCACCGGCCGGGGCGAGGCGAATTTGCTTGACTCAGCGAACGCTCTGACATATACATTGTTGCAAGCTAGAAGAAGTGGGTAAGCAGCCGGGTCCGTCCTTGGCTGCTTTTTCATTTTGCTCGTGCGGAGACAGGCATGAGAGGCACGTTGTAAGCACATGACAATGATGACACCCGTTGGGGGCAACGGCGCTCAGGAAGATATCCTCCTGATCGCCGAAAAGCACTTTGGCCGGATGCTGAGCCGGACCGAAGAAATAATCACATCGCTCGAAGCCGAAGAAAACGGCGTCTCGAAAGAGGCGGCGCAGAGGATTCGTGACTTGAGCAAAGCGGTGCAAACCGCATTGGATGAAAGGGCAAAACTTGAAAAGCTCCGAAAACAAACAGCGGGCATCGTCCATGAATACGCCCTCGATTTCGCCGCAGCACGCGATGAAATCGGGCGCAGAATGGCTTGCCTGCGCGCCGCCGCAGATACAACAGAAATTTCTGGATGAGCTGGGCGAAAACGCGATCCTGTCGCTGCCTTACCTGTTTGATTTCTGGGCTTTTGATCACCAGCTGCCCCCGGAAGGGGATTGGCGCAGCTGGGTGATTTTGGGCGGGCGCGGTGCGGGCAAAACCCGCGCCGGGGCTGAATGGGTGCGCAGCCAGGTCGAAGGGCCACGGCCCAAGGATATGGGCCGGGCGCGTCGGGTGGCTTTGGTGGGTGAAACCATCGAACAGGCCCGCGAGGTGATGGTGTTTGGCGAAAGCGGCATTCTGGCCTGTTCGCCGCCGGATCGCCGCCCCGAATGGCAGGCCACGCGCAAGCAGCTGCTCTGGCCCAATGGCGCGGTGGCGCAGATTTTCTCGGCCCATGACCCGGAAAGCCTGCGTGGCCCGCAATTTGACGCCGCTTGGGTGGATGAGCTGGCGAAATGGAAAAAGGGCGAAGAGGCCTGGGACATGCTGCAATTCGGGCTGCGGCTGGGCACTTCGCCGCGTCAATGCGTCACCACCACGCCGAAAAATGTGCCGGTTCTGAAAAAGCTGTTGGCCAATTCGACCACAGTCGTCACCCACGCCCCGACCGAGGCCAACCGCGCCTATCTGGCGTCTTCGTTTCTGGACGAGGTGCGGACGCGCTATGCCGGCACCCGGCTGGGGCGTCAGGAGCTGGACGGGGTGTTGCTTGAGGATGCCGAGGGCGCGTTGTGGTCTTCGGCCATGCTCGAGGCGCTGCGGCGCGAGGAGGCGGGCGATCTGGACCGCATCGTGGTGGCGGTGGATCCGCCGGTGACCGGGCATAAGGGCTCGGATGAATGCGGCATTGTGGTGGTGGGGGCCAAATGTCAGGGCGATCCGTCCCAGTGGCGGGCGGTGGTGCTGGCCGATGCCAGCCTGCGGGCGACGCGGCCCACCGATTGGGCCCGCCGGGCGCTGGCGATGATGGAGCAATTCGGTGCCGAGCGTCTGGTGGCCGAAGTCAATCAGGGCGGCGATATGGTCGAGGCGGTGATCCGTCAGATCGACCCTCTGGTGCCGTTTCGGGCGGTGCGGGCGGCACGGGGCAAAGTCGCCCGGGCCGAGCCCGTCGCCGCGTTATACGAGCAAGGCCGGGTGCAGCATCTGCGGGGGCTGGCGGCGCTGGAGGATCAGATGTGCCTGATGACCACCCATGGCTATGAGGGCAAAGGCAGCCCGGATCGGGTGGATGCTCTGGTCTGGGCGCTGCACGAGCTGATGATCGAGCCCGCCGCGAAATGGCGCAGGCCCAGGGTTCGGGGATTATAGGCGGCATAAGCGGCGGTCCCATATACGGGTCCTTCGGATCGCTTGCGATCCGGTTCGCGCCCGACCCGCCCCCCAGGGCGGGCGCGAAATGCAACCGCTGTGCTTGGCGGCTGGGCTCGGGTTTTCTAGCCAGTCTCTGAGTGCGTGGTGGGCCGCCCTCGGGTCGGTCGCGAACCTACTGTTGTGCCTAACTTTAAAAGATTGGGGATTGGGTCCCGGCGGGCAATTATTAACCCGTCCCCCCCCTGCATTATCAATCAATGCTTTTGGCGAAAAGACGAGGAGCCACATCTATGGCGTTTAATTTCTTTCGAAAGGGCGCAGCACAGGCGCCGGAACAAAAGGCTTCGGCCACCGGGCCGGTGGTGGCCTATCACGGGGCCGGGCGCGTGGCCTGGAGCCCGCGGGATGTGGTTTCATTGACCCGCTCCGGTTTTCTGGGCAATCCGGTGGGCTATCGCTGTGTCAAGCTGGTGGCCGAAGCCGCCGCCGCCCTGCCTTTGGTGTTGCAAGACCGCCAGCGCCGCTATGATGAACATCCGGTGCTGTCGCTGGTGAACAGTCCCAATGCCGCGCAAGGCCGGGCCGAGTTGTTTGAGGCGCTCTATGGCCAGCTGCTGCTGACCGGCAATGGCTATCTGGAGGCGGTGATGGATGAGAGGGGCGCTCCGGTCGAGCTGCATGTTTTGCGCAGCGACCGGATGAATGTGGTGCCCGGGGCCGATGGCTGGCCGATTGCCTATGAATATGCGGTGGGCGGGCGCAAGCATCGGTTTGAGATGACGGCAGAGATGCAGCCGATCTGCCATATCAAGACCTTTTCGCCGCAGGATGACCATTACGGATTTTCGCCGATGCAGGCCGCGGCCAGTGCGATGGATGTGCATAATTCGGCCTCGCGCTGGAGCAAAAGCCTGCTGGACAATGCCGCGCGTCCCTCCGGGGCGATTGTTTATCGCGGCACGGACGGGCAGGCGGCGCTGAGTGCGGATCAATATGATCGTCTGGTCGATGAGATGGCCAGCCAGCATCAGGGCGCGGCCAATGCGGGCCGGCCGATGTTGCTGGAAGGCGGGCTGGATTGGAAACCGATGGGCTTTTCGCCCTCGGATATGGAGTTTCAGAAAACCAAGGAGGCGGCGGCGCGGGAAATTGCCATCGCCTTTGGGGTGCCGCCGATGCTGCTGGGGATTCCCGGCGACGCAACCTATGCTAATTATCAGGAGGCCAACCGCGCCTTTTACCGCCTGACGGTGTTGCCGCTGGCCACGCGGGTGGCGGCTTCGGTTTCCGATTGGCTGGCGCGGTTTGGTCATGAGGTGTTTGAGCTGAAACCGGATCTGGATCAGGTTTCGGCCCTGTCAGTCGAACGTGACAATCAGTGGAAACGCATCAGCGCGGCCAGCTTTCTGACCGATGCTGAAAAACGCAACTTGTTGGGGCTGCCAAAACTGGCAGATGAGGAATGAACGCAGGCAGAACGCACGCCTCGGGGTCGCGGTTTTTGTATGACAGCTTTGATGCTGCCACCGCGCGGATCGAGGCCAATGAGCGGGTGACGAAATTGCAGTTTGATGCCCTTTCGGATCGTTTGGAACGCATCGAGGTCATGATCGAGCGGCTGGAAAAACGTCTATGGCTGGCGGTTTACGGCGTGGTGGCCGTGGTGTTGACCCAAGGGGTCATGTCGCTTCTGGACGCAGCCCATCAATAAGGAAATTCGCATGGAATCAAACTCTTATCAAATGAAGCTCGAGCGCAAATTCTGCGTCGCAGATCATGCGGTCAGCGTCACCGATGGCACGCTGATCGAAGGCTATGCCAGCTATTTCGGCAAATGCGACAAGGGCGGCGATGTGGTCGAGGCCGGGGCATATGCCGCATCTTTGGCCAATCTGGCGCGGCGCGGGCGCAATGTGAAGATGCTCTGGCAGCACGACCCGACTCAGCCGATCGGGGTATGGGATGAGGTGGTTGAAGACAGCAAGGGGCTCTATGTAAAAGGCCATTTGCTGTTGGATGTGGCCAAGGGGCGCGAGGCCGCCGCCCTGATCGAAGCCGGGGCGATTGATGGCTTGTCCATCGGTTATCGCACCAAAAAGGTACATAGGAATGGCAAGGGTCAGCGGCTCTTGGCGGAACTGGATCTTTGGGAGGTCTCTTTGGTGACATTCCCGATGTTGCCGGAAGCGCGGGTCGGGGCTAAGAGGGATGCCCCGGATGCTGATGCTTTGCGTGATCTGGCGGGCATTTTCAACTCTGCCCGCCACATGCTGGCCCGCGACTGAGCCAGCGATCTCACCTCATGGCTGATTTGCCACCCCAGGCAACTAGCCACAATCAAGGAAACAATAAATGAGCGAAACCGACCGCAAGGCTCGGGCCGGCAGTGATGTGTTGTCCGGCCTGTCTCCGGCTGCCGAGGTAAAGACTGCGATGGCCAGTTTTATCAATGATCTCAACGAGTTCAAAGACAACTTTAATTTAAGACTTCAACAACAAGAAGAGCGGCTGAACATGCAAGAGCGCAAGACCATGACCTATAAAAGACCTATCCTGTCGGCAGCTGCAGAAGGTGAAGCGCCGCATCAGAAGGCCTTTAACGCCTATCTGCGCTCTGGCGATGAGGCCGAGCTGCGAGGCATTGATCTGGAAGGCAAGGCCATGTCCAGCGCTGTTTCTTCGGAAGGCGGTTATCTGGTCGATCCGCAGACGGCTGATACTATCCAGTCAGTGCTGCGTTCCTCGGCGTCGATGCGCTCCATCGCCAATGTGGTGAATATAGAGGCCAGCTCTTATGATGTGCTGATCGACCACACCGATGTGGGCACCGGCTGGGCCGATGAGACCACCGCCACCGCCGAAACCGGCACGCAGTCGATTGATCGCATTTCGATCCCGCTGCACGAGCTTTCCGCGCTGCCCAAGGCCAGCCAGCGTCTGCTGGATGACAGCGCCTTTGACATTGAGGGCTGGCTGGCGGGCCGGATCGCCGATAAATTCGCCCGCGCCGAAGCTGCGGCCTTTGTCAATGGCGATGGGGTGGACAAGCCCAAGGGCTTTTTGACTCACACCGCCGTGGCCGATGCCGCTTGGAGCTGGGGCAATCTGGGCTATATCGCCACCGGTGTTGATGGTGACTTTGACGGCACCACGCCGGCGGATGCGATCATTGATCTGGTCTATGCACTGGGGGCGCAATACCGGGCCGGGGCGACCTTTATGATGAACTCGAAAACCGCCGGGGCGGTGCGCAAGATGAAGGATGCCGATGGCCGCTTCCTGTGGTCCGATGGTCTGGCCGCTGGCGAGCCCGCCCGCCTGATGGGCTATCCGGTGCTGATCGCCGAGGACATGCCCGATATCGGTTCGGACGCCACCGCGATTGCCTTTGGCGATTTCGCTGCCGGCTACACCATCGCCGAGCGCCCCGATCTGCGGGTGCTGCGTGATCCGTTCAGCGCTAAGCCGCATGTTCTTTTCTATGCCACCAAACGGGTTGGCGGCGATGTCAGCGATTTTGCCGCGATCAAACTGCTGAAATTCTCGGTGTCCTAACCGCCACTGGGAAGGTCGGCCCGCATCTCACGGGCCGGCCGAACCGGGCGTGCGTCAACTTTTCTGTGTTGTCTAGCTGCTCCCCTCCGTTTCGAGCAATACGGATGGCGCACGCCCGTTTTTCAGGGGTTTCAACATATTTTTTCGGAGATTTTCCATGATGTTAGTCGAGCAGACCACAGTGCCCGCCGCGGCGCTGCCGATCGCCGAATTCAAAGATCATTTGCGTATGGGCACGGGTTTTGCCGATGATGCGCTGCAGGATGCGGTGTTGGAGAGCTATCTTCGCAGCGCCATGGCCGCGATCGAGTCCCGCACCGGAAAGATCCTGATTGCCCGCCAGTTCATGTGGTCGCTGACGGCGTGGCGGTCTTTGCAGAAACAGGCGTTTCCGGTGGCTCCGGTCGGTCAGATCACCGGGTTTCGGATGCGTGATCGCGCCGGAGCGGTCAGTGAAATCGCCAGCGCGCGCTATGCCTTGCAAAAAGACGATCACCGCCCTTATCTGCTGGCGGTTGGCGGCAATTTGCCCGACATCGCCATTGGTGGTGCGGCCGAGGTGGTGTTTGAGGCGGGCTTTGGCGCGGCCTGGACTGATCTGCCCGCCGATATTGCCCATGCGGTGTTGTTGCTGGCGGCGCATTTTTATGAAAATCGCGATCTGGCGGGGGCGGGGCAGGCGGCGATGCCTTATGGCGTCACCAGCCTGATCGAGCGTTACCGCACGGTGCGCATTCTGGGTGGGGTGTCGGCATGAGCTCCCCCAATCTGAACCGCAGGCTGGTGCTGGAACATGCGGTGCAAACCCCGGATGGCGCGGGTGGTTACAGTGAAAGCTGGCAGGCGCTCGGCACGCTTTGGGCCAAAATCACGGCCGGGACGGGTTCGGAAAAAGCCAGCCAGCTCACCACGGTGACCTGCGTGCCTTATAAAATCACGGTCAGGGCCGCGCCGGTGGGCACGCCTTCCCGCCCCAAGGCCGACCAGCGTTTTGTCGAAGGGGCCCGGGTTTACCGCATCAAAGCGGTGACCGAGCGCGACCCGCAGGCCCATTATCTAACCTGCTTTGCCTATGAGGAGGAAGCATCATGACCTATGCAGTATCCGCCGCGCTACAGAGCGCGATTTACACCCATCTGATGGCCGATCCCACGCTGACCAGCTTGCTGGGCGGGGCGATTTACGACAACGCCCCGTCGGGCAGTCTGCCCGAGACCTATGTCAGCCTTGGCCCCGAGGATGTGCGCGATAAATCCGATAAAACCGGCTATGGCGCACTACATATGGTGACGATCAGCGTCATCAGTGAAGCCGCCGGCTTTGAAACCGCCAAGCTGGTGGGTGCGGCGATCAGCGATGCGTTGCAGGGGGCATCGCTGAGCCTGTCGCGCGGGTCGCTGTGCTTTATCAACTTTGAGCGTGCCAGCGCCCGGCGGGTGGAAACTGGCGAAACCCGCCGCATTGATTTGCGTTTCTCAGCCCGGGTTGAGGACGACTGAACCGCTGCTCTGGCGGTTCAACACTAAAGCGTTATGCGAAAAACCTGAATTACCGATTTCGTCAAACGCTATAAATGAAACTTTTTCTAAACTGGAGTAACAGCTATGGGTGCCCAAAACGGCAAGGATCTTTTGATCAAACTGGATATGACCGGCGATGGTCAGTTTGAAACTATCGTCGGTCTGCGTGCCACGCGGATCAGCTTTAACGCAGAGTCGGTGGATGTGACCAGCCTGGAAAGTCAAGGCGGCTGGCGCGAATTATTGGGCGGGGCCGGGGTGAAATCGGCCAGTCTTTCGGGCTCGGGGGTCTTTAAGGATTCCGATACCGATGAACGCGCCCGCCAGCTCTTTTTTGACGGTCAAACCCCGGATTTTCAGGTGATCATCCCCGATTTTGGCACCATTGAGGGGCCATTTCAGATGACCGCGATCGAATATGCCGGCAGCTATAATGGCGAGGCCACCTATGAGCTGAGCATGGCTTCGGCCGGTGCGCTGACCTTTACGGCTGTCTGATGGCCAACGCCTGGAGCGGAGAAGTGGCGCTGAGCCTGGATGGGGTTCAGCACATTTGTAAACTGACATTGGGGGCGCTGGCCGAGCTTGAGGCGGCGCTACATACGGGCACTCTGGTTGAGCTGGTTCAGCGGTTTGAGAACGGTTCGTTCAGCACACGCGATGTGGTGGCTCTGCTGGTGGCCGGGTTGCGTGGCGGCGGCTGGCAGGGCTCGGCCGCTGATCTGTTGGCGGTCGAGATCGACGGCGGTCCGATCGAGGCCGCCCGGGTCGCCGCCGAGCTGCTGGCGCGGGCGTTTGCTTTGCCCGAGCTTGCTCAGCCGCAGATGGGGGCAGGATGAGCGCTGGTTTTGACTGGCCCGCCCTCATGCGGGCGGGGATATGCGGCCTTGGCCTGCACCCGGATCAGTTCTGGCGGCTCACCCCCGCCGAGCTGATGCTGATGCTGGGTCAGGGCACCCCCCAAGCCCCCATGGGCCGCGCCCGTCTGGAAGAGCTGGTGCGGGCCTACCCCGATAAATTGGAGAATGAAACATGACAAAAGATGCGGACGGTCTGGACGATTTTGAAGATCAGGTGGCGGCGCTTGAAACAACCATGGGCGGGGCCACGGCGGTGGCGGCGGCTTTTGATGGCGAGCTGGCCCGGATGCGGGATGGCCTGACCACCACAAACCGCGAGGTCTCGGTGCTGTCCAAGGGCATCAGCCGCGGTCTGAAATCGGCCTTTGATGGCTTGGTTTTTGACGGGCTGAAGCTGTCGGATGCGCTGAGCAAGCTGGCGCAGTCGATGGTCAATGCCAGCTATAATGCAGCGATCACCCCGGTGACGAAACATTTTGGCGGGCTGCTGGCCAATGGCATCAGCAGCGCCTTTGGCGGTGGCACGGAAATGTTCGCCAAGGGGGGCAGCTTTGCCCAAGGGCGGGTGATGCCCTTTGCCAATGGCGGCATCGTCAGCGGTCCGACAAGGTTCCCGATGCGCGGCGGCACCGGTCTGATGGGTGAAGCCGGCCCGGAGGCGATCATGCCGCTGACCCGCGGGGCCAATGGCCGTTTGGGGGTTGAGATGAGCGGCCAGGCCCGCCCGGTCAACATCACCATGAACATCACTACCCCGGATGTGGACGGTTTCCGCCGCAGTCAGGGGCAAATTGCAGCACAGATGTCGCGCGCTTTGGGGCGTGGTCAACGCAACCGTTAGGAGGTATCCGAGATGGGCTTTCACGAGGTAAGATTTCCCGCCAACCTGAGCTTTGGTTCGGTCGGCGGGCCCGAGAGGCGCACCGAGGTGGTGACGCTGGCCAATGGCTTTGAAGAGCGCAACACCCCATGGGCGCATTCCCGGCGGCGTTATGATGCCGGTGTGGGGATGCGATCACTGGATGATGTGGAACGGCTGATTGCGTTTTTCGAGGCCCGACAGGGGCAGCTTTATGGTTTTCGCTGGAAAGACTGGTCCGACTACAAATCCTGCAAGCCTTCGGCTGAGCCGGGTTTTGAAGATCAGGTGATCGCCATTGGCGATGGGGTGACCGGGGCGTTTGTGCTGACCAAAACCTATCGTTCTGGCGAGGGGGTGTATGTGCGTCCGATCACCAAACCCGTGGCCGGCACGGTGCAGATCGGCATTCAGGGGGATTTGCAACAAGAGGGCATTCATTTTGAAGTCGACACCGCCACCGGAATGATCACATTTGCCCATCCGCCCGATCAGGGGGCTGAAATCACCGCCGGGTTTGAATTTGACGTGCCGGTGCGCTTTGACACCGACCGGGTGCAGACTTCGGTGGCCAGTTTTCAGGCTGGCGATGCCCCTAATGTGCCGGTGGTGGAGGTGCGGATCTGATGGCTCTTTCAGCGGAATTTGAAGCGCATTTGCGCAGCGGAGTCACCACGGTTTGCCGCTGTTGGCGTTTGCGGCGCCGTGATGGGGTCAGCTATGGTTTTACCGATCACGATCAGGCGCTGTCATTCGAGGGTCAGACCTTCAAGCCCGAAACCGGCATGACCGCCCGCGCCCTGCAACAAAGCAGCGGTTTGGCGGTGGATAACAGCGAAGCGCTGGGGGTGCTGTCGGATGCTTCGATCACCGAAGCCGACATTGCCGCGGGCCGTTTTGACGGGGCCGAGGTGGTGGCCTGGCTGGTCAACTGGGCCGATCCGGGCCAGCGCATCATACAGTTTCGCGGCACCATCGGCGAATTGCAGCGCAGCGGCGGTGCCTTTCAGGCCGAATTGCGCGGCTTGACCGAGGCGCTGAACCAGCCGCAGGGGCGGGTTTACCAGCGTCAGGATACGTCTGTGTTGCAGGATGGCAGCTTTGGCTTTGACCTCAGCCAGCCGGGCTATCAGGCGGAATTGCCGGTTGAGCAGGTCACCGATGGGCGGATTTTTGATTTCGCCGATCTGAGCGGCTTTGATCAGCGCTGGTTTGAACGCGGCAAATTCGAGGTGCTCAACGGTGCGGCGCAGGGGCTGGTGGGGCTGGTCAAGAATGACCGGCTCAGTGATGCGGGGCGTCAGATCGAACTGTGGGAAAGCCTGCGGGCCCCGATCCAGACAGGCGATCTGGTGCGGATTTCGGCGGGCTATGATCTGCGCCCCGAAACCAGCCGCCTGAAATTTCACAATTTCATCAACTATCGCGGCTTTCCCTATATCCCCGGCGAAGACTGGCTGATGTCTTATCCGAAACGCAGCGGCTCCCATAACGGCCAGAGCCTGTTCAATTCGGGGGGCAGCTGATGGAAACGTCCGTGGTAGAGCTGGCCCGCGGCTGGATCGGCACCCCTTACCGGCATCAGGCCGCGACCAAAGGGGCAGGGGCCGATTGTCTGGGGCTGTTGCGTGGGATCTGGCGCGAGCTTTACGGCAACGAGCCCGAAGCCGTGCCCGCCTACACGCCTGATTGGTCCGAACCGCAGGGGCAAGAGCGCCTGTGGCAGGCGGCCCGGCGGCATCTGATCGAGCAACACGAACCGGCTGCCGGGGATGTGTTGCTGTTTCGGATGCGCTCGGGCGGGGTGGCCAAACATCTGGGGATTGCGGGCCGCATCGGTGCGCATCCCACATTCATTCACGCCTATACGGGGCATGGGGTGGTTGAAAGCCCCCTGAGCGCCCCCTGGCAGCGCCGGATCGTGGCGCGTTTTCGTTTTCCCTAAAGGAGGGGCCCTGATGGCAACTATTGTATTATCTTCGATCGGCTTTGCGGCGGGGGCTTCGTTTGGAGGCTCGGTTCTGGGCTTGTCCAGCGCGGTCATTGGGCGCGCTGTGGGGGCCACTTTGGGGCGGGTGCTGGATCAGCGCATCATGGGCGCGGGCTCGGATGTGGTGGAAACCGGCAAGGTGGATCGCTTTCGCCTTATGGGCGCGTCCGAGGGCACGGCCGTTAGCCAGATTTACGGGCGGATGCGCATTGGCGGTCAGGTGATCTGGGCCTCGCAATTTCAAGAGAGCAGCACCACAACCGGCGGCGGCAAAGGCACCCCCAGCACGCCCGACACCACGTCTTATAGCTATACTGTCAGTCTGGCGGTGGCGCTGTGCGAAGGGGTGATCAGCCGGGTAGGCCGCATCTGGGCCGATGGGGTTGAGGTGAGCCGTGATGATCTGAATATGCGGGTTTATCCGGGCTCAGAAGATCAGCTGCCGGACCCGAAAATCGAGGCGGTTGAGGGCACCGGCATGACTCCGGCCTATCGCGGCATCGCTTATGTGGTGTTCGAGGATCTGCCGCTGGGTCAATTTGGAAACCGGATTCCGCAATTCACATTCGAAGTGCTGCGTCCGGCCCAAGACCCCGAGGAAGGCGATATGGCGCAAGCCGTGCAGGCGGTGGCGCTGATCCCCGGCACCGGCGAATATGCGCTGGCCACCACGCCGGTGCATTATTCCTCTGGCTATGGGGTAAATCGCACCGCCAATATGAACACCCCTTCGGGCAAAACCGATTTTGTCACCTCGATGCAGGCGCTGGACGAAGAGCTGCCGAATTGTGGCTCGGTCTCTATGGTGGTGTCGTGGTTTGGTGATGATCTACGCTGTGATCAATGTGCGATTCAGCCCAAGGTCGAGCAAAACACGGATGACGGCACCGGGATGCCTTGGTCTGTCTCTGGCATCGCACGCAGCGCGGCGGATGAAATTGCCAAATCCGAGGGTCGCTCGGTCTATGGTGGCACGCCAGCGGATCAGTCGGTGATCGAAGCCATCACCCATTTGAACGCATCCGGCAAGGATGTGGTCTTTTACCCGTTCATCCTGATGGAGCAGCTTGAGGACAACACCAAACTCAACCCCTATACCGGCGAAGAGGGGCAACCCGTTCTGCCATGGCGGGGGCGGATTACGTTGTCTGCGGCTCCGGGTCAGCCGGGTTCTCCTGACGGCACGGCAGCGGTGACGACCGAGGTGGATGCGTTTTTCGGCGCGGCCCAGCCCGGCGATTTCAGCTCCAGCGCCACGGGCGTTACCTATACCGGCCCGGTCGAGTGGTCTTATCGCCGTTTTATCCTGCATTACGCCCATCTGTGCGCCGCAGCGGGCGGGGTGGATGCATTTCTGATTGGCTCGGAATTGCGCGGCCTGACCCAAATCCGCGGGGCCGCAGGCAGCTTCCCGGTGGTGGAAGCCCTGCGCCAGTTGGCAGCGGATGTGCGTGGCATTTTAGGGCCGGATACCAAGATTTCTTATGCCGCCGATTGGAGCGAGTATTTCGGCTATCAGCCTCAGGATGGCAGCAATGATCGGCTGTTCCATCTGGATGCGCTCTGGGCGGATGACAATATCGACTTTATCGGCATTGACAACTACATGCCGCTATCTGACTGGCGCGAGGGCCATGACCATCTGGATGCGGATGCCGGTGCGATTTACAATCTGGACTATCTGAAATCCAACATCATGGGGGGCGAGGGCTATGATTGGTATTACCACTCGGACGAAGCCCGTGCCGCCCAGATCCGCACGCCAATCACCGATGAGCAATATGGCGAGCCCTGGATTTACCGTTACAAAGACCTCAAAGGCTGGTGGCAAAGCACCCATTACGAGCGTATCGCCGGGGTGCGGCAAAGTATGCCAACCGATTGGGAGCCCGGCTCGAAACCGATCTGGTTCACCGAGTTGGGTTGCGCCGCAGTTGACAAAGGCACCAACCAGCCCAACAAATTCGTCGATCCGAAATCATCAGAATCCCGCCTGCCACGCTATTCCAACGGCAAGCGCGATGAGCTGATTCAGGTCCAGTATTTGCGTGCCATGCAGCAATTCTGGGCCGATCCGCAAAACAACCCGGTTTGGGACGACACCGGGGTGCAGATGATTGATATGTCCAGAGCGCATGTCTGGGCCTGGGATGCCCGTCCGTTTCCGTATTTCCCCAATCAGAAGGAACTGTGGAGCGATGGTGAAAACTATGCCCGCGGCCATTGGCTGAATGGGCGCTGTGCGGCGCGCACGCTGGCTTCGGTGGTGGCGGAAATCTGCGAGCGTTCGGGTGTTTGCCACTATGATGTCTCGCAGTTGTTTGGCTATGTCCGGGGCTACACGGTCGAAGGTATTGACGGGGCGCGGGCGGCCTTGCAGCCTTTGATGCTGGCCTATGGTTTTGATGCGGTGGAACGCGAAGGCAAGCTGATCTTCAAAAACCGTGACGGGCGGCCAACGGCGATGGTTCCCGAGGAAAAGCTGGCCATGCTGGCCGAATCTAACGGGCTGATCGAAACCACCCGCGCGCCGGTGGCCGAGATTGCCGGGCGTATCCGGCTGAATTATGTCGATGCGATTGGCGATTATGAGGTCCGATCGACCGAAGCGATTTTCCCGGATGAGGCCACCTATTCGGTATCGCAATCCGAGTTGCCGATTTCGCTGACCGCGGCCGAGAGCCGGGCGATCGTCGAACGCTGGCTGTCAGAATCGCGCATTGCCCGGGATGGGGCCAAATTCGCCTTGCCCCTGTCAGAATTCGCGCTGGGCGCGGGGGATGTGGTGCGATTGCCGACCAAGGATGGCTCGGCGCTCTATCGGTTGGACCATCTGGAACAATCCGGGGCGCAGTTGATCGAAGCAGTGCGGGTGGAAGAGGGCGTTTACCAGCCCGGAGATGCCATCGAAGACGATGTGGTGGCCCGCCCCTTCACCCCGGCGGTGCCGACTTATCCGCTGTTTCTGGATTTGCCGCTGATCCGCGGGGACGAGGTCGAACACGCCCCGCATCTGGCGGTTACGGCAACGCCTTGGCCGGGCTGCGTGGCGGTGTATTCTTCGGCTACAGATCAGGGCTATGGGTTGAACAAGCTGGTTCAGACGTCTTCGGTGATCGGCGAAACTCGGACCCCGCTATTTGCAGCGCGTCCGGGGCTCAAGGATCACGGCCCGGCTTTGCAGGTCAGGGTTTATGGCGGCACTCTGTCTTCGGCTGAGTGGCAGGACGTTCTGAACGGGGCCAATCTGGCAGCCATTGGTGATGGCAGTTCCGGGAATTGGGAGCTGATCCAGTTTGCCAGTGCCACGCTGGTGGATCAGGACACCTATGATCTGTCGGTGCGCTTGCGGGGTCAGCTGGGCAGTGACGGGCTGATGCCCGATAGCTGGCCGGTGGGCAGTCATTTTGTGCTGCTCAACGGCGTGCCCGGCCAGATTGATCTGCCCAGCAGCGCCCGTGGATTGTCACGCCATTACCGGATCGGCCCAGCGGCGCGGGGCTATGATGATCCGTCTTATGTGCATCAGCAACACGCCTTTGATGGCATCGGTCTGCGGCCCTATTCGCCGTGCCATTTGCGTCATCAGGGGGCGCTGGGCGAGGATATTGCTCTGTCATGGGTCCGGCGCACCCGCATTGATGGCGACAGTTGGCAATCGGCGGATGTGCCTTTGGGGGAAGCCTCCGAAAGCTATCTGTTGCGTGTTATGGACGGAACCGCTGTGCTGCGCGAGGTCACCCTGTCGGCACCACAATGGAGCTATTCGGTGGCGGATCAGAACAGTGATGGGGTGGTTGCTCCGGTTCAGATTGCCGTTGCACAGATATCGGAGCGCTTTGGCCCGGGGCTGTTCGAAACCATCGAAATCGCTTGACCATGCGGCCGGTTTTATATGCTGATGTGGTGGCGGCAGCGCGGGCCTTGCTGGCGCTGCCCGAGGGGCAACGCCGCGGCAAAATGCAGCAAATGCTGGATCAGGCCGCGGCGGCGGATTTGTATCGCAAACGCCTTGGCCGGGGGCATCCGCTCTGGGGCAATGGTTGTTTGATGGCGGTGGCCAGCCGCAGACCCGCGCCGCCCGAGCCCTTTCTGGATGATCCGCAATACTGCCAGTGCCTGATTTTGGTGCTGGAAACCCTCTTGGATTGGCGGGCCGAGCGGGCAGGCCGCAACCAACCCGACACAGCCATTTAACGGGAATTTCCCAAGTTTGGGCTTTTCAGATCGGCCCGGTTTGCCTAACTGTTATGAAACCACATAGCCGTTTGGGAAATGCCAATGTCAAAAGCGTTTGAACAGCACAACGAACCTGATCCGGTTTGGCAGCGGATTTGCCAGGAAGCCAGCCAAGTGATCGCCAAAGAGCCTGCGCTGGGGGCATGGGTGCATTCTTCGGTGTTGCGTCACCCGAATCTGGAAAGCGCATTGGCCTATCGGGTGTCGCTCAAGCTGGCTTCGGGCGAGATGTCTGAGCAGATCATTCGTGAAATCTCGGATTCAGCCTATGCCGACCGGCCAGAGATTGGCCAAACCACACGGGCGGACTTGATGGCGGTTTTGCAGCGGGATCCGGCCTGTCAGCGGTTGCTGGAACCTTTGATGAGCTTCAAGGGATTTCAAGCCATTCAGGCGTATCGCATTGCCCATTGGCTCTGGAATGCTGGCCGCAAGGATATGGCGCTATTTTTTCAGATGCGGATTTCCGAGATGTTCAGCATTGATATTCACCCTGCGGCCCGGATTGGTCAGGGGGTGATGATTGATCACGGCCATTCGATGGTGATTGGTGAAACCGCAGTGGTTGGGGATAATGTGTCGTTGCTGCATTCGGTTACCTTAGGCGGCACTGGCAATGAGCATGGTGACCGGCATCCAAAGATTGGCAACGGGGTGCTGATTGGGGCGGGAGCCAAGGTTTTGGGCAATATCCAGATCGGTGATTGCTCGCGGGTTGCGGCTGGCTCGGTCGTGCTGCATGACGTTCCGGCGCGCAAAACCGTGGCCGGGGTGCCCGCCAAGATCGTGGGCGATACCGGGTGCGAGCAGCCATCGGTCACAATGGACCAATCACTGGGGTTGCACCCGTAAATGTCGTAAATCTACAAGACGGCCGGCAGGCTCACTACATGCCGGCCCGAAAAATATTGGATTTATGCAAGCATCGCAACCGGGTTTTCCAGATTTTCCACGATCTGATCCAGCAACACTGCGCCAAGAGCCCCATCAATAGCGCGGTGATCAACCGACAGGGTGACGCTCATCACCGTGGCGATTTCCATCTGGCCATCGGCCCCAACCACCGGTTTTTTCTTGCCCGCGCCAACGGCCAGAATAGCCCCGTGCGGCGGATTGATGACGGCGTCGAAATTGTCAATGCCAAACATGCCCAGATTGGAGATCGCAAAGCTGCCCCCCAGATACTCATTCGGGGTCAGCTTGCCATCGCGGGCACGGCTGGCGAGGTCTTTCATCTCGGTTGACAGCTGCGACAGAGTCTTGGTTTCGGCATCACGGATCACCGGGGTGAACAGCCCGCCCTCGACGGCCACGGCCACGGCCACATCCGAAGGCTTTAGCTGAAACAGTCGGTCATTTGCCCAAACCGCATTGGCCTGAGGCACCGCCTGCAGGGCCATGGCACAGGCTTTGATGATAAAATCATTGACCGAAAGCTTGATCCCGCGTTTTTCCAGCCCCTTGTTGATATGAGCCCGCCCGGCCAGCAGCGCATCAATCTTAATGTCTCGGCGCAGGTAGAAATGCGGGATGGTTTGTTTGGCTTCGGTCAGGCGGGCGGCGATGGTTTTCCGCATCCCGTTCAGCTCAACCACCTGATATTCCCGATCCGCATAGATTTTGGCAATCGCATCGCTGGACGGTCCCGTGGCGGCGGGGGCAGGGGCCGTTGGTGCGGTGGCGACTTGCGGGCTGGCGGATTTACCTTCGACATCGGCCTTGACAATCCTCCCACGCGGGCCAGAGCCCTGAATCCCCGACAAATCAATTCCCGAATCCGCCGCTATACGCCGCGCTAGGGGAGATGCAAAAATCCTTTTTCCTTCAGTTGGTTGCTCTGGGGTAGACGGGGAAACGCTTTGGGATTTTTCAACGGGCGCGACTTCGGCCACGGCGGCAGGCGCAGGCTCGGACACCGCGCCGATGTCGTCCGCAGTCTCACCTTCTTCCAGCAAAACGGCGATCACCGTGTTCACCTTGACCGCCTCGGTGCCATCGGCCACCAGCAATTTGCCAACAACCCCTTCTTCAACGGCTTCAAACTCCATCGTCGCCTTGTCGGTCTCGATCTCGGCAAGCAAATCACCCGCAGCGACCGAATCCCCCTCTTTCACCAGCCATTTGGCCAAAGTGCCTTCTTCCATCGTTGGCGAAAGGGCGGGCATCAGGATTTCTATTGGCATATCATCGCTCCCTTAACGATATGTGACGTCATGCACGGCCTGAACAACCTCATCGGTTGTCACCAGCGCCAGTTTTTCCAGATTGGCGGCATAAGGCATCGGCACATCCTTGCCGGTGCAGTTGATCACCGGCGCGTCCAGATAATCAAACGCCTGCTGCATCAGAACCGACGAAATATGCCCGCCGATCGAGCCCACCGGCCAGCCTTCTTCCACCGTCACGCAGCGATTGGTTTTCATCACCGAGCGGACCACCGTATCTGTGTCCATCGGGCGCAAAGTCCGTAGGTCGATCACCTCGGCCGAGATCCCTTCTTCGGCCAGTCGATCCGCGGCCTCCAGCGCGTATTTCATGCCGATGCCAAAGCTGACAATCGTCACATCCGTGCCCTCGCGCCAGATTTTGGCCACGCCGAATGGTACGGTGAAATCCTCCAGCACCGGCACGTCAAAGCTCTGGCCGTAGAGGATTTCGTTCTCCAGAAAGATCACCGGGTTCGGGTCGCGAATGGCGGATTTCAGCAAACCTTTGGCATCCGCAGCCGAATAAGGCATCGCCACTTTCAGCCCCGGAACCTGCGCATACCAAGTGGCGTAATCCTGCGAGTGCTGAGCCCCCACCCGGGCCGCTGCCCCGTTGGCCCCGCGAAACACCATCGGCGCGCCCATTTGCCCGCCCGACATATAAAGCGTCTTGGCGGCGGAGTTGATGATCTGATCCAGCGCCTGCACCGCAAAGTTGAAAGTCATGAACTCGACGATGGGCTTGAGCCCGGCAAAGGCCGACCCCACCGCAATCCCGGTAAACCCATGCTCGGTGATCGGAGTGTCGATCACCCGCTTGTCGCCGAATTCATCAAGCAATCCCTGACTGATCTTATAGGCCCCCTGATACTGCGCCACCTCTTCGCCCATCAGATAAACCGTTTCGTCACGGCGCATTTCCTCGGCCATCGCATCGCGCAGGGCTTCGCGCACCGTTGTGGGTTTCATCTCGGTGCCTTCGGGGATTTCCGCCTCAATCGGAGCGCTGATCGAAACCGGAGCCGCTGCCGCAGGAGCCGGCGTTTCAGGCGCGGGGGCAGGGGCCGCGCTGGCGGCTTCGGGCATGGCATCCGCCGCATCGCCTTCCTCAAGCAACACCGCGATCGGGGCGTTGACCGGCACGTTTTCACTGCCCTCCGCCACCAGAATTTTGCCCATCACCCCGTCATCCACCGATTCAAATTCCATGGTGGCCTTGTCGGTTTCGATCTCGGCAATAATCATGCCGCTTTCAACAGGATCGCCTTCTTTCACCAGCCATTTCGCCAAAGTGCCTTCTTCCATGGTGGGGGAAAGGGCGGGCATTAATATCTCGATTGCCATTCTTTTTATCTCCGTCTTATCAATGCCTTACGCGTTGGCGCAAATGTCGGTCCACAGCTCATCCAAATCAGGCTCGGGGCTGGTTTTGGAAAACTCGGCGGCGTCATTGACCGTGGCCTTGATGTCTTTGTCAATCGCTTTCAGATCGTCCTCGCTGGCATATTTTCCCTGTAACAACAACTCGCGGACATGCTCAATCGCATCGCGTTCCTCGCGTACCTTCTGAACCTCTTCGCGCGAGCGATACTTGGCCGGGTCCGACATCGAATGCCCGCGATAGCGATAGGTGACCATCTCAAGAATATACGGCCCGTTGCCCGCACGGCAATGCGCTACCGCCTTTTCACCAGCGGCCTTGACCGCCAGCACATCCATGCCGTCAACGGTTTCGCCGGGAACACCAAAAGCCTGACCGCGGGTGTAAAGCTCGGGCGTTGAAGAAGCTCGCTGCAAAGACGTCCCCATGGCGTATTGGTTGTTTTCAATCACAAAAATCACCGGCAGTTTCCACAGCGACGCCATGTTGAAGGTTTCATAAACCTGCCCCTGATTGGCTGCGCCATCGCCGAAATAGGTGAACGAGACATTATCATTGCCCAGATATTTATCGGCAAAGGCCAACCCGGCCCCAATCGGCACCTGAGCGCCAACGATCCCGTGCCCGCCATAAAAATGCGCCTCTTTCGAGAACATATGCATCGAGCCACCTTTGCCCTTGGAATAGCCGCCGCTGCGTCCGGTCAACTCGGCCATCACGCCCTTTGGGTCCATGCCGCAGGCCAGCATATGGCCGTGATCGCGATAAGAGGTCACGCGTTTGTCGCCCTCTTTCGTCGCCGCTTCCAGCCCAACCACCACGGCCTCTTGTCCGATGTAAAGATGGCAAAACCCGCCGATCAGCCCCATGCCGTAAAGCTGCCCGGCCTTTTCCTCGAATCGCCGGATCAGCAGCATCTCGCGGTAATAGCTGAGCAGTTCCTCCTTGGAAATATTTGATTTCTTTGGGCTTTTCTTGGCGGCCATAGATCGGTTCCCTCGCATTGGGTCAGGTAGTTTAATGTTAAACTACATTATAGCGGAACCGAAGCCAGAGTGCGAGAAAAGAGTTTTGTGCCGTCGGGCCTAGCGGATCACGATCTCATCGGCGCGGATCAGCCCCAGAACGCTGCGGGCCTGTTCGTCCAGCAGGTCAAGGTCCAGATAGGTATCCGACAGCCGATGGGTCTTGTTTTCGAGCCAAGCGATTTGGGTGTTCAGCTGTTGCAGCTCTTGGCGCAGGGCATCGCTTTCGGCATCAATCTGCACCCGGCGGAACAGGCCATATTCGCCCTGAATGGCGGCAAAGGCGAAATACAAGCCCAGAATGAAAATCGTGCTAAAATAGACGACAACCCCAAGGGCGGGGGACTTGCGTGGGATGCTCATGACAACTGCCTTTTCTGTGCCGTCTTTATGCGGCTTTCGTCCCAGACTAGCAGGGTTGCACGGCTTTGTGAATCCCCAAAATTACCCTTGGCATACTCACGCCCGACCCGCTCCCCAAGTGGGCGCGAGTCTGACGTTGTGCTGCAGCCGTTACGCCTTGCCCTTGTAAATCTCGACCAGCTTGGCCAGCATCGCCAACGCATCTTCACGATCACGCTGGAACGAGTTGCGCCCGATGATCGAGCCATTGCCGCCGCCATCCCGGATGGCGCGGGCATCGTCATAAACGCTGTCAGCGCCCTTTTTCGCCCCTCCCGAGAACACCACAATGCGCCGCCCGTTAAAGCTGGCCTGCATACAATGCCGGACCCGCGCCGCCTGGCTGGCAATATCAATCGCCTGATCCTGATAGACCTGCTTGGCAGCCGGCAGCGACAGATGATCCGTAGACAGCTTGATCTTGATGATATGCGCCCCCAGAAGCGCCGCGATTTGCGCAGCATAGGCGCTGATGTCAATCGCGGTTTCTCCGGCACTGTCCAGCGCTTCACCGCGGGGGTAAGACCAGATCACGGTAGGGATGCCCTTGGCGGCGGCCTCTTCGCGCATGGCGCTGATTTCTTCAAACATTTCAAGCCCTTGGGAAGATCCCGGATAAATGGTAAACCCAATCGCAGACGCCCCGATCCGCAAGGCATCATCCACCGAAGCGGTGATCGCCTGATCCTTGGTGGCTTCGGACGGGATCAGCGAATTGGCCGAATTCACCTTTAGAATGGTCGGGATCTGGCCGGCGAAACTGTCGGCCCCGGCTTCGAGCATCCCCAGCGGCGCGGCGTAGGCGTTCAGCCCGGCATCAATCGCCAGTTGATAATGGTAATGCGGATCATAGCCAGCCGGGTTGGGCGCAAAGCTGCGCGCCGGGCCATGTTCAAACCCCTGATCGACCGGCAGAATGATCATCTTGCCTGTGCCACCCAGCTTGCCGTTCATCAGGATGCGGCACAGATTGGCTTTGACCCCGGGGCAATCGGCTTCGTAATTGGCAAGAATTTTCTGAACAATGCGGGTGGCTTTCATCTGACGGTCCTCTTTTTAATGTATTTCAGCAAGTTATACGCCTTGCGCGGGCTGGCGCAACCGTGTTGGCGCTATCAGCCGGAAAATGCACAGCATGGGCAAAACCCGGCTGCGGCGGATTTCCCCCTTTTATAATCACGCCATCGCGCATAAGTTCTGGCCAAATCTGACGATCAAAACAGGAGCGCCCCATGGCCGACATCAAAGACCCCGAAAACACCATCCTGATGGAGCTGAAAGACGGCACCGTCACCATCGAATTGCTGCCCGATGTGGCCCCAAAACATGTTGAACGCATGAAAGAGCTGGTGCGTGCCGGAGCCTATGATAATGTTTGTTTTCATAGGGTTATTGACGGTTTCATGGCGCAGACCGGCGATGTGGCCCATGGCAATATGGAAAAAGGTTTCAATTTGCGGGCCGCGGGCACCGGCGGGTCTGACAAGCCCAATGTTCCGGCTGAATTTTCAAAAATCCCCCATGCGCGGGGCTCGATCGGGGCGGCGCGCTCGCAGCACCCTGATTCCGCCAACAGCCAGTTTTTCATCAATTTCAGCGATAATGACTTCCTGAACGGCCAATACACCGTCTATGGCATGGTCATTGAGGGCATGGAGCATGTCGATAAAATCGCCCGGGGCGAGCCGCCGATGAATCCGGACCGGATGATCTCGGTCAAGGTCGCAGCCGATGCGTAGGCTGGGCCTTTTCGGCACCGGGCTGATCCTGCTGGGGGCGGCGATCTGGGGGGCGTTTTTCTTTTACGGCACCAAAAGCGAAGCGCTCCAGCCCGACACGCCCGGCCCCAATCTGCTGATCGAGGTCGGCGGATCGCATAGCGGCACCATCGAAATTGACCTGCTGCCCCATGTCGCGCCCAAACATGTCGAGCGCCTGATCGCGCTGGCCAAATCCGGCGCTTATGATGGGGTGGTGTTTCACCGGGTGATTGATGGCTTTATGGCCCAGACCGGGGATGTGCAGTTTGGTCGCCGTTCGGGCGATATCAGTCGGGCAGGAATGGGCGGATCAGACATGCCCGATCTGAAGGCCGAGTTCTCAAACATCCCGTTCCATCTGGGCACGGTGGGCATGGCGCGTTCCGGCAGCCCGGATTCGGCCAACAGCCAGTTCTTTATCATGTTCGCTCAGGCCAAGCATCTGAATGGCAAATATACCGTTGTCGGTCGGGTGGTGAATGAGAAGAGCCTTGAGGCCCTCTACAACATCAAGCTGGGTGACAAAGACGCCAATGGCAAGGTGACGGACCCGGATTACATGGTCAAGGTGACGGTGGTTGGGGAATAAGTCTTCACACAATGCATTAGGAAAGCCCCGCAACGCTATGGTTTTGCGGGGCTTTTTTGTGCTGTCTCTAAAGAAGTCTCTGCTGAAGGTTCTGCGGCATCACCCTGTGCCGCCCGGCGTTTGTTTCCTGAAACCAAACTCTATTGGAGCGTCGGCTCAGCGCTCAATCTTCCCGCCGGCGCCGGCCCAGTTGCCCAGCCCGCCCAGATTATAAACGCTCTGATAACCCATCTTTTTAAGCTGTCGTGCCGCCATCCCCGAACGCGCCCCGGTGGCGCAATAAATCGCAACCGGCTTGTCCACGCTCAGCTTTTTGTTGCATTCCGGGCTGGATGGGTCGGCCTGCATGTTCAACAGCATCATCGGAATATGCACCGCCCCTTGGGCCTTGCCGGTCTGGGCCACCTCAACGGCATCGCGCACATCCAGCACCACCATCTTGCCCTTTTTCACCTGCGAAACCGCATCCACCCCGCTGATGCGCTCTGCACCGCCGCCGAATAAACCGAACATCCTGTCATCCTTACCTATAAGCCTCTGGTCCGGGCCAGATATATTTAGGGGATGGAATATATCAAGCGCTAAAGAACAAGGTTTTGCAAAAAGGGGCATTGCGCCAAACCTGCTGGCTACCGCGGTATTGATCTGCAAAGCACCCTTCATCACGCAATCTGCATCAACAACCATCGCCCACATATGAAATTGAGTTTTTCACGATGCGCACAAGATGACCAAAGAGCTGCGCCTCAACGCCCTTCAGGCGGGTTTTGGTCGGGATTTTAGTCCTCATGATTTCGGCCGCAACCAAAGCCTGATCGACCGCATCGCAACCGCCGCCTGACGCTTTTGCCAATGCCGCCCTGCCCGCCCGGCGCATGGCCTCTTCCAGCGCAAAGGTTTCAAAATCTGCATTGGGAAGATCACGTTCCAACAGGCCTATCGGCAGCGATGACATGACCTTTGCCGCCTCACGGGCTGGGCATTTTGCACTGCCGAATGGTCCAGCTGAACATCCTGTTATCCAACCGGGGAAATCTGATTCTTGTTGCCCAAAAGCCATCTGGGCGTTCAACGTCGCAACGATTGAAATCATGGGAAGAAATAGCGGGCGCAGCAACACCATCAAGACACTCCTTCGTAGAACACACGCCGGTCCGACGCCAAGTGATAATACCATTTTTCCGACAACAAACACAAGTTATTCACTGGAAAGCAGCCGCTCATACATTCTGCAACACCGGTCTTTGTCGGCCCAGAGCAGTCATTTTCTGCATTGCGTCATCAATTGTTGCCGGGCTGCGGAGCCCGCCGCTCTCATTTTTCCGGCCCGCGGGATTGGGGGAAAGCCAAACGCCCCTGCCGAATAGCGTTCCCCCTTCGTTCTGATTTTTCTATTGGCCTTGCCCCCGGATTGCCTTAACCATGATGCAGCAGCAAGCGGAATGGAATCATGGCCGAGCAAAAAAACATCGAAGTGCGCGGCGCGCGCGAGCATAATCTGAAAAATATCGACGTCGATATCCCCCGAAATCAACTGGTGGTGATCACCGGGCTGTCGGGTTCGGGCAAATCTTCGCTGGCTTTTGATACCATCTATGCCGAGGGCCAGCGCCGCTATGTGGAATCGCTTTCGGCCTATGCGCGGCAGTTTCTGGATATGATGGAAAAACCGGATGTGGATCACATTTCCGGCCTGTCCCCCGCCATTTCAATCGAGCAGAAAACCACCAGCAAAAACCCGCGCTCGACCGTGGGCACGGTGACCGAAATCTATGACTATCTGCGGCTGCTCTTTGCCCGGGTCGGCACCCCTTACAGCCCGGCCACGGGGCAGCCGATTCAGGCGCAACAGGTGCAGGATATGGTGGACCGGATCGCAGCCATGCCCGAGGGTATGCGCGCCTATCTGCTCGCGCCGATTGTGCGCGACCGCAAGGGTGAATACCGCAAGGAATTCGCCGAGCTGCGCAAGGCCGGCTTTCAGCGCGTCAAGGTGGACGGGCAGTTTTACGAGCTGGACGAACCCCCGCAGCTGGATAAGAAATTCCGCCATGATATTGACGTGGTGGTGGATCGGCTGGTGCTGCGCGAGGGGATGCAAACCCGGCTGGCCGACAGCCTGCGCACCGCGCTCGATCTGGCCGATGGCATCGCCATTTTGGAAACCGTGCCCAAAGAGGGCGAGCCCGAGCGCCATGTGTTCAGCGAAAAATTCGCCTGCCCGGTGTCGGGCTTTACCATCCCGGAAATCGAACCGCGGCTGTTTTCCTTTAACGCTCCGTTCGGAGCCTGCCCGGAATGTGACGGTCTGGGCGTTGAGCTGTTTTTCGACGAACGCCTTGTGGTGCCGGATCAGAGCCTGACCCTCTATAACGGCGCATTGGCCCCCTGGCGCAAAGGCAAATCACCCTATTTCCTGCAAACCATCGAAGCCATCGCCCGCCATTGCGGCTTTGACAAAGACACCCCGTGGAAAGACCTGCCCAAGAACGTGCAAAAGCTGTTCCTTTATGGCTCGGGCGATACTGAAATCGACTTTCGCTATGACGAGGGCGGGCGGGTTTACGAGGTGCGCCGCGCTTTTGAAGGGGTGATCCCCAACATGCAGCGCCGCTATCGCGAGACCGACAGCAACTGGATCCGGGAAGAATTTGAGCGCTATCAGAACAACCGCCCCTGCGGTGCCTGTCAGGGGTTCCGCCTACGGCCCGAAGCCTTGGCGGTGAAAATCAACGATCTGCACGCCGGGCAGGTGGTGCAGATGTCGATCCGGCAGGCGCTGGACTGGTTCAAGCAGGTGCCCGAACATCTGAGCGCCCAAAACAACGAAATCGCCCGCGCGATCCTGAAAGAGATCACCGAAAGGCTGGGCTTCCTGAATAATGTCGGGCTGGATTATCTGACGCTCAGCCGCAATTCCGGCACGCTGTCGGGCGGCGAAAGTCAGCGGATTCGACTGGCCAGCCAGATCGGCTCGGGGTTGACGGGGGTGCTGTATGTGCTGGATGAGCCCTCAATCGGGTTGCATCAGCGCGACAATGGCCGGCTGCTGCACACGCTGCAAAATCTGCGGGATCAGGGCAATACGGTGATCGTGGTCGAACACGACGAAGAAGCAATCCGCACCGCCGATTATGTGTTCGATATCGGCCCCGGGGCGGGGGTGCATGGCGGGCAGATCGTCAGCCAGGGGACACCGCAGCAGGTGGCGGCGGATGCGGCCTCGCTGACCGGGCAATATCTGACCGGAGCGCGGGAAATCGCGGTGCCGGCCACCCGGCGCAAGGGCAACAAGAAAAAGATCAAGGTGGTCAAGGCCACCGGCAACAATCTGAAATCGGTCACCGCCGAATTTCCGCTGGGCAAGTTTACCTGCGTCACTGGGGTCTCGGGCGGGGGCAAATCGACGCTGACCATTGAAACCCTGTTCAAGACCGCTTCGATGCGCCTGAACGGGGCGCGTCAGACTCCGGCCCCTTGCGAGAGCATCAAGGGGCTGGAGCATCTGGACAAGGTGATCGACATCGACCAGCGCCCGATCGGACGCACCCCGCGCTCGAACCCGGCCACCTATACCGGTGCGTTCACCCCGATCCGCGACTGGTTCGCCGGCCTGCCGGAAAGTAAAACCCGCGGCTACAAGCCCGGGCGGTTTTCGTTCAACGTCAAGGGCGGGCGTTGTGAGGCGTGCAAGGGCGATGGTCTGATCAAGATCGAGATGCATTTCCTGCCCGACGTTTATGTCACTTGCGAGACCTGCAAGGGGGCGCGTTACAATCGCGAGACTCTGGAAATTCGCTTTAAAGGCAAGAGTATAGCGGACGTTCTTGATATGACGGTTGAAGAAGCGCAGCAGTTTTTCAAGGCCGTGCCCAGCATCCGTGACAAGATGGATGCGCTGATGCGGGTGGGGCTGGGTTATATCAAGGTGGGGCAGCAGGCCACCACCCTGTCCGGGGGCGAGGCGCAGCGGGTGAAGCTGTCAAAAGAGCTGGCCAAACGCTCGACCGGGCGCACGCTTTATATTCTGGACGAGCCCACCACGGGGCTGCATTTTGAGGATGTGCGCAAATTGCTCGAGGTGCTGCATGAGCTGGTCGATCAGGGCAACACGGTGGTGGTGATTGAACACAATCTGGATGTGGTGAAAACGGCGGATTGGCTGATCGACATCGGCCCCGAGGGCGGCGATGGCGGCGGCGAGATCGTGGCGGTCGGCACCCCCGAGGATGTGGCTAAAGTCACACGAAGTTATACCGGTAACTATCTGAAAGATATGCTTTAAAAGACCTCTGCATAAAGCTGTGTCCCCTCTGACTGCCCCGCCCGGCCGCAAGGCCGGGCTGCGCCTGCCTGCCCCCCCGGCAGGCGCAATCAACCTCTCAACATTGTGCAGCGTGGTAGATTATTCACAAGCCGCGCTTGCTTCAACGCTCCGCAGAAGCGCCTACCCAGGCAGGCGCAGCCCGGCGTCTTTGACATTATACGGCATGATGCAGAGGTCTGTAATAAAGCTTCTGCCCCGGTTTGAGCCAGGGCAGAAGAGTATGTGTTTATAGCACTTGACGAAATAGCTGAGACATAGTTCATCGCTGAATGCGTTGAAATCATTGATTTCAGGCAATGTTAAGTGAGTCAGGCTTTTCGTCAAACGCCATAAAGCAGAAAAAAAAGCGCGCCTTCCGAAAACGGGGCGCGCTTTGATGTTTCAGGACCTCAAGCCGGGTGGAAAGGGTTAATAAACGCCCCCATCCTGCACACGTTTCGAGAACTCGGTCTCGCCACCTTCTGCCCCTTTGATCATTTTCAGATCATCGGCCTTGCCATCGCGCGCGGCCGTCAGCGTTTCGGGCTTGCTGCCCTCATCGGCACCTTCGATCACGCCATCACCGTCATAATCCACCCCGCCGGAATCCTCGGCGGCCAGCTGTGCGGTGGCCAGTTGGCTCTCCAGATCGGCGATGCGCTGATCGCGGCTCTGCTGACCCTCCTGGCAATCTTTCAATTCGCCACGTAGCTTGTTTTCGGCATCGTGGTCCACAACGGTCTTGGTTTCAACCTTGGTTTCGACCCGCACGCGGCGGCCCCAGATGATCCAGCCGACGATAAGGCCCAGCAAGGCCGCCAGCAGGAGCAAAACCACCATCTCTGAGATCAAAAAACCCCATTCTTTGAACATTTTAATTTCCTCCGGTTAATGCTGGATTGGGTTCAGCCAGACAAAAGTTGTGCGACGGTTTTTCGCCCGTCCTTCTGGGGTTGCGTTATCGGCAACCGGTTGTGTTTCGCCATATCCGAACGCCATCAGGCGATCAGGTTGCAGGCCGCGTTTCAACAGGGCGTTGCGAACGGCATTGGCACGGCCAACGGACAATCTGTAGTTCATGTTGTCATCGCCCTGAGAATCGGTGTGACCGCCGATCACCACAATCATGCCGTTGCCGGCGGTGCAGTGATGCAACAAACCGGCAATGTGGTTGATCGTGGCCAGCGAGACACTGTCCAATTTGTCAGATCCGGGGACGAACTGGATCTTTTGGTGCTGCAGAAACGCGACGGTGCGTGCCGTGCATTCGGGCTGTGTGGCAATGAAATCCATATAAGGCAGCCAGAACCCGGCGCGGAAGATCTCTTTGAGTTTGGTGGCCACATTTACCCGGATGGTGCCGTCTTCTGGCACACTGCCAAGCTGAGCCAGCTTCACGGTGCCGCGCTCCCCCAGAGCTTTTTCCAGCTGAGCTTTGACCAAAGCGGCATCCAGCCCCGGCATCGGTTCGGCTTCCAGCACCAGCTTGTCATTGCTGCCGCTCAGACGAAAGCGGTTCAGGCTGCCAAGCTCGCCCTTGAGCGCTGCCAGACGGGCCGTAAGGTCAGGATGTTCGGCAAAGGTGGTGCCGATTTTTTGCGTGGCCATGGGCAGGCCAAGCGCGGCCTCCATGCCTTTGGCGCCAACGGCCTTTGGCACGATCCCATTCAGAACCGGGCCTTGGCCCGCGTCATATTCCATGACGAAATCGACAATGCCGGGGTCCAGAACCTCGATCTTGGAAACTTTTTCCATGTCAACGGGAAGCATCGCCAGCGCATCCAGCGCGGCCTTTTCCTCGGCCGGTGTCGCGGCCTGACCGGTGAGCTCGATCTTGTTGCCCTTCAAAGAGAAACGCCCGTTATCCAGCGGGGCCAGCGCGGATTGACCAGCCTTCATGACATCGCCCCAATCAGAGCGCGCCCCGGCGGCCAGTTCCAGCATATCTGTTTTCTGGATGCCCATATCAGACAGACCGGAAATCTTTGTCACGCTGGGGCCGGAACCGGCGGCCACCAGAGCAGCGTCTTTTGCCGATTTGCTCAGCGCAGTTTCATACGGATCGCGCAAAGGCAGCACTTTGATGCCGTCCAGATTGACGACGCGCCGGCCTTTGACGTTATCCAGCACCGCGTAAAGCTTATCCAGCTCGGCTTGTGAATCAACCGTTCCGGTGGCCGAGATATCCCGCCCGCCAACGGTGATCGAAACCGGGTGCTGGCCGTTCTGCGCTGCCACGGCAGCCACCGCACGCTCAGAAATCTGGCTCTCCATGTCTGGTGAATAGGACTTGCCGCCCCAATACCACAGCCCGCCAACGCCAACGACGAAGACAAGCCCACCTACTAACTTTCTCATAGACCCCCCAAGGCAATACTCAGAACAATATCCTGATGTGGATAAGAATGTTTCCGTATCATCAAAAAAGAAAAAAAGCTAGCCTTTTTGTCCCGGTGCCGGGGGGCGTGGCCAGATGTTGACGCCCGGCATGTGTTGGTTTGGCTTGAATTTTGCGGCGTTGATCTGTGGGGTTGGCCCCTGGCTTTGCGCGGTGGAGGCGGGGACAACATGATAAACGCCAGGACGACTCACCTCGCCCTGGCGCTTCTGTGCAGAATGCGTCCCCAAGCCATAGGCCAGCGCCTATTGGGACACTTGGTTCAGTCTTTTTTGCAGCAGGTTCTGATGCCCAGAACCGAATAAAGCGGGCAGCTGGACATCAACCCGGTTGCCAGCGGAATAATCCCGATCAGCAACCATGGGCTGCCCATCCAGCCGCTGGCATCCAGCACGTTCAGCTTGGCCAGCACAAAGATACCAACCAAAACCACACCAACAACCAGACGTAACAGCCGGTCGATGCCACCAACATTTTTCTTAAGCATGAGGATTCTCCTTATAATGCGTCCACAGCTGGCAATCTAAGCGGTTCGGCCGGGTTGGTCTGTGATCAGGTCACATAACATCCGAGGTTAACGCCGATAGCGCCGATTTATCTAAAATCTGCACTTTTCCGCGCATGGTCTGCACCCATCCCCGCCTTGCCCACAGATCGAGCTTGCGTGAAATCACCTCGCGGGCGCTGCCAATCGCGGCGGCCAGTTCCTGTTGCGTGGCCATCAGCAGCCCATCCGGGGCGGCGCGGCTGAGCATATAAGCGGCCAATCGGCTCTCAACCGGCTGAAAGGCGACTTGTTCCAGCAGATGCATCATCGCCTGCATATGCTGCGACATGTTGGAAAACACCAGAGTCCGAAACGGCTCGGAATCATTTATCAGCTTTAAAAACAATTCTTTATGCAGCATAATTAAACTGCATTCCTGCTGCGCAATGGCTTCAGCCGTGTAGTCGTGACCGCCCATCAGACCCAGCGTGCTTTGAATGCAGGATTGCCCGGGGCTGACCGTATACAGCAAAATTTCTCGGCCCGAGCTGCCGGTCAAACAGACCGAAACCCGGCCTTTGAGCATGATCACATAGCCTTTGACCGCATCCCCGGGCGAAAACAAAACCGTGCCTTTGGGGATGTGCAGCGGGGTCAGGGAATTTAATCTGGACACAGTTTCTGCGTCCAGACTGTTCAGTTCAGGGGCGTGTTCAACCCAGCCCATTAACCTCTGTGGCGTTTTTCAAAACGGGGCAGCATGGCGCTGAAATCCATTCCTTCGCCGCCTTCATTTTCCACGAATTGGGTATAAAGATCAGTCGCGGACTGGCCCATCGGGGTGTCGGCATCCACCGATTCTGCGGCCTGTTGCGACAGACGCAGATCCTTGAGCATCAGCTCAGCGGCAAAGCCGGGCTGATAGTCATTATCGGCGGGCGAGGCCGGACCTACCCCCGGAGCTGGGCAATAAGCGTTCATCGTCCAGCTATAGCCCGACGAGGTGCTGACCACGTCAAACATTTTTTGCCGATCCAGCCCCAGCTTATCGGCCAGCGCAAAGGCTTCGCAGGTGGCGATCATGGTAACGCCCAGGATCATGTTGTTACAGATCTTGGCCGCCTGACCAGCCCCGGACGCGCCGCAATGCACGGCTTTTTGCCCCATTACATCCAGCAGAGGCAGGACTTTTTCAAAGCCCGCATCGGTGCCGCCAGCCATAAAGGTCAGAGTGCCACCAGCTGCGCCGCCAACACCACCGGAGACCGGCGCATCCACGGCCATCAGGCCAGCAGCTTCGGCCTGTTCGGCCACGGCGCGGGCGCTGTCGACATCCACGGTCGAGCAATCCAGAAACACCGCGCCTTTTTCCATCACCGGGATGATGTCTCCGGCCACAGCGCGCAGGATATTGCCGTTGGGCAGCATGGTGATCACCACATCTTGCCCCTTGGCGGCTTCAGCCGCGCTGGCGGCTTTGCTCACACCTTCGGGGCAGGGGGCGGCAAGGTCGAAACCGGTGACCTCGTGACCGGCCTTGGCCAGATTGCCAGCCATCGGCCCACCCATATTGCCCAGTCCAATAAATCCGACTTTCATATCAGTTCTCCTCAAGTTTCAAGGCTTCGGCCCCAAGGGGCGCCAGCATATCGTTAATGCTCTGCGAAAGATCATCCTCCAGCGCGTGTCTCCACTGGGGGTTGCGATCCTTGTCGATGATAGCCGCGCGGATGCCTTCGATGAAATCGGCATGTTCCATCGCGCGATGGGTAAAGCGGTATTCCATCTCAAGCGACTGGCTGATGTCCTGAATGCCATGCAGACGGTGCAGGATTTCAAGCGTGCAGCCCATCGACAGCGGCGAATTGCGGCGCAGAGTCTTCAGGGTCTGTGCCGCAAAATCACCATCATCCGATTTCAGCGATGCGACCACCCCGGGCAGGTCGGCATGGGCGAAATGTTTGCTGATCTCATCGGCAAGACCGGGCAGATCGCCTTCGGGGGCCGGTTTGGCTGCGGCGGTGATCAGGCCGGGGTCTCCGGTTTCGATCAGCGCCTGTGTCAGCGCGGGCCAGTCCTGTTCGGGGATGAAATGATCAGCAAAGCCGGTGTGAATGGCATCACCCGCCTTCAGCCGCGTCCCGGTCAGGCCGATATAAGCCCCCACATGGCCGGGCGCGCGTGCCAGAATATAGCACCCGCCCACATCGGGCACCAGACCAATGCCGCATTCGGGCATGGCGATCTGGCTGCTTTCGCCGACAATGCGCAGACTGCCATGACAGCCCAGCCCAACGCCGCCGCCCATGGTAAAGCCCTGCATCATGCTGGCCACCGGCTTGGGGTAATGCGCCATCTTGGCGTTCATGCGGTATTCGTCGCGCCAGAAGCGGCGGCCATAGTCATAATCCTGACGCAGGCCCGAGTCATAAATCTCGGCAATATCGCCGCCGGCGCAAAACGCCCGATCCCCCAGCGCATCAATCAGGATCATTTTCACGCTGTCATCATCGCGCCAGGCATCCAGCGCCTTTTCAACCTCAAGGCACATCTCATAGCTGAGCGCGTTCATCGCTTTGGGGCGAGTCAGGGTAATACGGCCCAACTTGCCCTCGATCCGGGTGTGAATATCGCTCATCAGTTACGCTCGGCCAACAGTTGACGGGCAACGATCATGCGCATGACTTCGTTGGTGCCCTCAAGAATTTCATGCACCCGCAGATCGCGCACCAGCTTTTCAATGCCGTAATCGGCCAGATAGCCATAGCCGCCATGCAGTTGCAGACATTGGTTGACAACCGTCGAGCCGGTCTCGGTGACAAAGCGTTTGGCCATGGCGCAGAATTTGCTGGCGTCATGTGCGCCATTGTCCAGCTTCCACGCCGCCTGATGCAGGAAGATGCGGGCGGCTTGCAGTTCGATCTCCATATCCGCCAGACGGAATTGCAGCGCCTGGAACTGGTCGATGGTTTTGCCAAAGGCTTTGCGCTCGCCCATATATTGCAGGGTCGCGGTCAGCGCCGCCTGAGCGCCGCCCAGCGAACAGGACGAGATATTCAGACGGCCGCCATCCAGCCCTTTCATCGCATATGTGAAACCTTTGCCCTCTTCGCCCAGCAGATTACTGGCGGGAACGTTGCAATTGTCCAACTGCACCTGACGGGTCGGCTGGCTCTTCCAGCCCATTTTTTCCTCCAAGCCGCCAAAGCTGAGCCCCTCGGTGCCGTCATCGACCAGCATCGCGGAAATTCCTCTGGGGCTGTTATCGCCGGTGCGGGCAAAGACGATATAGGCATCCGAATACCCCCCGCCCGAGATGAACGCCTTGGTGCCGTTCAACTGATAGCCGCTATCGGTTTTTTCGGCCCGGGTTTTCAGCGCCGCCGCGTCCGAGCCACAGCCCGGCTCGGTCAGGCAGTAAGAGATGATCTTGTTCATCGACACCGCATCGGCCAGATATTTTTCATGCAATTCGGGGCTGCCGAATTTGTCGATCATCGCCGCGCCCATATTGTGGATCGACAAAAACGCCGCAACCGAAGGGCAGGCCATCGACAGGGCTTCGAACACCAGCGTGGCATCCAGCCGCGACAGGCCCGAGCCGCCATTTTCTGCCGACACATACAGCCCGCCAAAGCCCAGCTCGGCCAGTTTGGGCCACAAATCTTTCGGAATATCGCCTGCTCTTTCCCATTCATGGGCAAAGGGCGCGATATGCTCTTCGCCAAAGGCCTTGGCCATGTCAAAAATCAGCGTTTGCTCTTCGGTCAGCGCAAAATCCATCGGTTTCCTCCGGTTATCAACGAATTGAACATCCGTTTAGTTTCCAATTATTTCAGGAGTTTTGCAAGCCGTGCCTTACAGGTCAGCGTGAAATTCCTGAACCAAATGCCGGGCCACATCGCGCAGGGCTTCGGTGCTGGATTTGCCCTGATCACAAGCGGCCTTGTAAACCGCGCGCTGGCGGTCGGCACAGTTGCCGTTGCGCACAATGTCGCGGGCGGTTTGCAGCTCGGCGACGCAGCCCAGCTCCTCTGCATCGCGGGCGAGCAGTTCAACCAACTCGTCGATCAGATCGGTCATGGGGATGATTTCGTGGCGGCCAAAATCCACCAGCCCGCCGCCAACCCCGTAGCGCTGCGCCCGCCAGCGGTTTTCATTCAGCAAAAAGTTATCATACAGCCGCCAGCGCTGGTTTTTCTTGGCCAGCCGCCACAGCATCCGGCACAGGCACTGGATCATCGCCGCCAGACACAGGCTGTGTTCCAGCCGCGAGGGCAGGTCGCAAATCCTTGATTCGATTGTCGGAAATTTCTGCGAGGGGCGCAGATCCCACCAGATTTTGCTGCTATCCTCGATCAGCCCCAGACTGACCAGCGCCTGCACCGAGCGCTCATATTCCCCCCAGCCCTGCAATTTCGGCGGCAGGCCGGTGCGGGGCAGATTGTCAAACACCGTCAGACGGTAGGAATCCAACCCGGTATCTTCGCCCTGCCAATAGGGAGAGGATGCCGACAGTGCCAGCAGATGCGGCAGGAAATAGGTCAACTGGTTGAGCAGATCAATTCGCATGTCTTTGTCCGGGATGCCCACATGCACATGCATCCCGCTGATCAGCAAGCGCCGCACCACGCCCATCAGATCGGAACGCAGCGTGTTGTAGCGTTCTTTGTCGGTGTGGTGCTGTTGCTTCCAATCGGCAAAGGGATGGCACGAGGCGGCCATCGGGGTCAGCCCATATGTGGCGGCGTGTTTCGAGATGGTGCTGCGCAGCCGTTTCAGATCGTCGCGGGCTTGGCTGACATTGGCGCAGACTTTGGTGCCGATTTCGATCTGGCATTGCAAATATTCGGGGCTGACCTGATCCTGCAATTCGGCTTTGCAGGCCTGCATCATTTCATCGGGTATCTTGGCCAGCTCCATGGTTTTCTGGTCGACCACCAGATATTCTTCTTCGATGCCAATGGTGAAATCCGGCTGTTTCATCTGTTTCCCCCCTATAGCGTTTGACGAAATAGCTGATGCAAAGGGCATCACCTAACGCTCTATTTTTTTCAATCAGAGCAGAGTCGGGGCGATTAGGCAAGAAATAAGGGGCCGCAGCAGCTGGCGGCCCCTTGAAATGATTTGTCAAAATACGTCTTAGTCGAACGCTTTGAAGTGGAATTCTCCGCCTTCTTTCAGGCCCGATGGCCAGCGCGATGTCACGGTTTTGGTGCGCGTAAAGAATTTGAACGCATCCGGGCCGTGCTGGTTCAGATCGCCAAAGCCGGATTTTTTCCAGCCGCCGAAAGTGTGGTAGGCCAGCGGAACCGGGATCGGCACATTGACGCCGACCATGCCGACATTGATCCGGTGCGAGAAATCACGCGCGGTGTCGCCATCGCGGGTAAAGATCGCGGTGCCGTTGCCATATTCGTGATCCATCACATAGCCGAGGGCCTCTTCATAGTTGTCGGCGCGCATGGTGCACAGAACCGGGCCAAAGATCTCGGTTTTGTAGATGTCCATATCGGTGGTGACTTTGTCAAACAGATGCGGGCCGACGAAGTAACCATCCTCATACCCTTGCAGTTTGAAGTCACGGTTATCGACCACCAGCTCAGCGCCCTGATCAACACCGCTTTGGATCAGCCGCAGGATGTTTTCCTTGGCGGCACCTGTCACAACTGGGCCGTAATCGACATTGTCGCCTTCAAAATAAGGTGCAACCCGCAGTTTTTCGATCCGGGGTACCAGCTTTTCGATCAGCTTGTCGGCAGTTTCCTTGCCCACAGGCACGGCCACCGAGATCGCCATGCAGCGTTCACCAGCGGCGCCAAAGCCAGCCCCGATCAGCGCATCAGCCGCTTGATCCAGATCGGCATCGGGCATGATGATCATGTGGTTTTTCGCACCACCGAAGCACTGCGCCCGTTTGCCATTGGCCGTGGCGCGGCTGTAGATATATTGCGCAATCGGGGTCGAGCCCACAAAGCCAACCGCCTGAATGGTCTCGTTATCCAGAATCGCATCCACGGCTTCTTTGTCGCCATTGACCACCTGCAAAACACCGGCGGGCAGACCAGCTTCCAGGAACAGCTGGGCAATCATCATTGGTACGGTGGGGGCACGCTCGGATGGTTTCAGAACCACAGCGTTGCCGCAAGCCAGCGCCGGGCCAACCTGCCACAGCGGGATCATGGCCGGGAAGTTGAACGGTGCAATCGCAGCGGTCACACCCAGAGGCTGACGCATGGAATACATATCAATGCCGGGGCCAGCGCTGTCGGTATAGTCGCCTTTCAGCATTTCTGGCGCACCGATGCAGTATTCGATCACTTCCAGACCACGCTGCACATCGCCACGGGCATCCGGCAGGGTTTTGCCGTGCTCTTTGGACAGCGCTTCGGCCAGCTTGTCCATATCGCGGTTCAGCAGGCCAACCATGGCCATCATCACCCGGCCGCGTTTTTGCGGGTTGGTCGCGCCCCAGGCTTTTTGCGCCTCGGCAGCGATCTCAACAGCCTTGTCCAGCTCGGCCTTGCTGGCCAGAGACAGTTTGCCCTGAACTTCGCCGGTGGCGGGGTTCATCACATCGGAAAACCGCCCGGATGTGCCTTCGGTGACTTTACCATTAATAAAGTGGTGCGTTTCGGTCATAGAATCCTCCTCTAAGATTATGAGCTGGGCGCAGTTTACTCTTGCAAAAACGCTAATGAAAGGTTCATTTTAGCAGGGGCATTTTGCATAAATGCAAAGCAGCAGCGGCGGCGGTGGCGGATGTGCCACAGTGGTGCCACCGACAAGCAAAGGGAAAAATATGGATTTTGACTGGGATGATCTGCGGGTATTTCTGGCTGTGGCCCGCGGCGAGAGCTTATCACAAGCCGGGCGGCTGCTGAAGATGGACCCGGCCACGGTGGGGCGGCGGATTTCGCGGCTGGAGCATCGGCTGGGGGCGGCATTGTTTGCGCGCTCGGTGCAGGGCTATGTGCTGAACAATGAGGGCGAGCGGCTGCTGGTGCATGCGATGCGGGCGGAAAGTGCGATGTCGCAGGCGGGCGAAGAACTACAGGGTGTGGCCGGACAATTAAGCGGCACCGTGCGGATTGGGGCACCTGATGGCTCGGCCAATTATCTGCTGCCGCAGGTCTGTGCGGAAATTTGTGATCAAAATCCGGGGCTTGAGGTGCAGATTGTGGCGCAGCCCCGGGTGTTCAACCTGTCAAAGCGCGAGGCCGATATGGCGGTGACCCTGTCGCCCCCCACCGCCGGGCGGCTGATGGCGCAGCGCATTGGCGACTATAAGCTGCATCTTGCCGCCACCGAAGCCTATCTGAACAGTCACCCGCCGATCAGGCACCCGCAGGATCTGAAAGGGCACCGGATCATCGGCTATATCCCGGATATGATCTTTGACAAAGAGGTGGACTATCTGGGGCAGATTGGGGTTGAGCATGTGACGCTGGGGTCAAACTCGGTCGCGGTGCAGGCCAACTGGGTGCGTCACGGGGCAGGGCTGGCGATTGTGCATGATTTCTGTATGCCCACCTTGCCCGGCATTCGGCGGGTTCTGGCCGATCAGATTTCACTGACCCGCACCTTTTATCTGGTGCGGCATCTGGATGATCAACGGGTGGACCGGCTGAATCGCTTTGCCGATTCGCTGGTGCAGGGAATGCGGGACGAAATCACACGACTGGAAAATCAGGCCAGGGCGCTATAAGCCCGGACCCGGAAAAGGCAGTAGCAGTAAAGCCCGCCAAAGGTGTGAAAGCAGAGCTGCTTAATTTAGCGGCCCCAAGTGCGGACAACACCGCAATCCATATGCACAAAATTCGAGCCGGAATATTTGCCAACCCCACCGGCACTACAGCTGGAAGCGGCCCGGAACATCTGATTGACCGAACGCGATTTCATCCGCAGATCGGCAGCTTTACCCTTCATGTGCAGCGATTTCTTGGCCACCCCGCTCGAGCGCGAGCGCAGCATCGCATTGGTTTTCGGGGTGCGATAGCCCGACAGCAACATATAGGGCTCGGTCGAATCCATCAGATTGTGAACCGCGGCCATGATGTCAAAATTGCGGGTATCCATCGCCCGGGCTTCATCCTGACGCCAGTCGCGCATGAAATGATTGATCTCTTTGACGGCGTCTTTGATATATTTGCCCTCGACCCAGTAAATCGTGTCGATCGATTCACCGGTGCGCCCGGAATACATCCGCAGCCGACGAACATCGCCCGCGCCGCGCAGGAAACCGGCGGCTTTGGAATAAGTTGGAGTCGCCACAACTGCGGTTGCCGCAAAGGCGCGAATCAAACCGCGACGTGTCATAAGGGACTTGCCCACGCCAGAAGCGCTTGAAGTGCCCGTATTCATGCTGTTTTTCATTGCTCTGTTTGCCGTTTCTTTATGCCGTTTTGCACATCCACGAATTGCCGCACTTTCATGCGGCTGCCTCATCCTTGTCCCGAATGCACCGACCTTATGGCACAACTCGAATCGATTACCAAGTCGCGAATGCATACAAGTCTAATTACCCAGAGAAATCGGCGAAAATTTGCTGAAATTGTGAAACTGTTGTTTTCATGTCCGATTTGGGGGTTCGCCTTGCAAAATAACGATATTTTGTATGGAGTTGACGTAAATTTGATTGGACTTAGGCCCAATAGTTCGTAATGGTCTGCGTCACTATGCCCTTATTTCCGTCTTTTGCGGGTTTCGGGCGACATTGATTTTGGGGGTAAAAAATGACCGAGGCGCTGTTAAAGACTCGTATATTTCACAAATGGGTTGCGGCCTGGGCCGTTCTTTTGCTGGTGTCACTGGCATCCACCGGGGCCAATGCGCAGGTCACCGCTTTTAAACAGGCCGTGGCCGAGGCGGCGGCCAGGGATAAAGCCGTGGCTCAATTCTATAAATCCCGTAATTATCAGGCGCTTTGGACGGATAAAGGCAGCAAGCCCAAGCAACGCCGCCGCGCCTTTTTGCAGGCGCTGTCCAAGGCTGCCGATCATGGGTTGCCGGTGAAACGCTATGACCCGGCGGCGCTGAAGGCCCAGTTGAAAGCGGCCCACAGCCCCCGCGACCGTGGCCATCTTGAGGTCAAGATGAGCAAGATGTTCCTGCAATATGCCGGTGACATCCGCTCGGGTGTGCTGATTCCCAGCCGGATCGACAGCGGCATCGTGCGCAAGGTCGGTCGGTGGGAGCGCGAGCAGACCCTGCACTCCTTCGCCAAAAGCTCGCCGCGCGGGTTTTTCAAAATGCTGCTGCCCAAAACCCCGGAATATACCCGGCTGATGAAGGAAAAGCTGCGGCTGGAAAAACGTCTGGCCAAGGGCGGGTTCGGGCCCAAGGTCAAGGCTGCTTCGCTGAAACCCGGCGCCAGCGGGGCGCATGTGGTGGCGCTGCGCAACCGCTTGGTGGCTATGGGCTATCTGCGGCGTTCGGCAGCCGGTGTTTATGATGCCAAGATGAAAAGGGCGGTTCAGCTGTTCCAGCTGGATCACGGCCTGCCCACCGATGGCGTCGCGGGCAAAGGCACCATGGCCGAGATCAACAAATCCGCGCAATACCGCCTGCAATCGGTGGTCGTCGCCATGGAGCGCGAGCGCTGGTTCAACCAAAAACGCGGCAAGCGCCATGTGTTGATCAATCTGACCGATTTCACCGCCAAGATCGTTGATAACGGCAAGGTCACCTTCCAGACCCGCACCGTGGTCGGCAAAAATGCCAGCGATCACCGCTCGCCCGAGTTTTCCGATATGATGGAGTTCATGATCATCAACCCCACTTGGAATGTGCCGCGCTCAATCGCGGTCAAGGAATATCTGCCGATGCTCAAACGCAACGGCAATGCGGTGGGGCATTTGCGGCTGGTCGATGCGCGCGGGCGCACGGTGAACCGCGGGGCGGTGGATTTTTCGCAGTATAATTCCAAGAATTTCCCCTTTAACCTCAAGCAAGCTCCCAGCGGGCGCAACGCTCTGGGGCTGGTGAAATTCATGTTCCCGAACAGATATAACATCTACCTGCACGATACCCCCTCCAAAAGCCTGTTCAACCGCGATGTGCGCGCGTTCAGCCATGGTTGTATCCGGGTGCAACAGCCCTTTGATCTGGCCTATGCTCTGCTGGCCAAACAGGTCAAAAACCCTGAAGAGTTCTTCAAGGCCAAGCTGAGAACCGGCAGAGAGACCCGGGTGGATCTGAAAAACCCCGTGCCGGTGCATCTGATGTATCGCACGGCAATCAGTAAGCCCAAGGGCGGGATGCAGTATCGCCGCGATGTTTATGGGCGTGACGCCAAAATCTTTCGGGCTCTGGTAAATGCCGGGGTGGAATTGCGCTCGGTAAAAGGGTAACTCTGTCCCCAACAAAAATGTTGGGGGCCGCAGATGGGCTATACCGTTTCACAAATTGCAACAGCGCTTTCGGCCACCGCCGAGGGCGCTGTTGATCTTTTGATCACCGGCGTCAGCGAACCAGCCACGGCCGGGGCCGATCAGCTGGCGCTGGCGATGGATCAAAAATATGCCGATGGGCTGATGGCGGGGCAGGCGCGGGCCGCGATTCTGTGGCAGGGGGCCGATTGGCGCGGGCTGGGCCTGCAAGCGGCGATCTTTGTGCCGCGCCCGCGCTATGCGATGTCGTCCCTGACCGCTTTGCTCGATCCGGGGCCAGAGATCGCGCCGGGGGTGCATCCCACCGCCGTGATTGACCCCAGCGCTCAGATCGGGGCAGGGGCGGCGATCGGGCCATTTGTGGTGATTGGCCGCGATGTGGTGCTGGGCCAAAACGCCCGCATTGCCAGCCATGTCTCGATTGCCGAAAATGCCCGGATCGGCGATGATGCGCTGATCCTGTCCGGGGTGCGGATCGGGGCCGGGGTGCAGATTGGAGACCGGCTGATTGCCCAACCCGGCGCGGTGATCGGGGCTGACGGGTTTTCCTTTGTGACTCCAGAAAAATCCACCGTTGAGCATGCTCGCGAATCTCTGGGCAAAGAGGTGCAGGCCAAGGCCCAAAGCTGGACCCGTATTCATTCGCTGGCGGCGGTTGAGATCGGCGATGATGTCGAGCTGGGGGCCAATGTCACGATCGACAAAGGCACCATCCGCTCAACCCGCATTGGCCGGGGCAGCAAATTGGATAATCAGGTGCATATCGGCCATAATGTGCAGGTGGGCGAAGATTGCCTGCTCTGCGGGCAGGTGGGCATTGCGGGCTCGTCCAGAATTGGCAACCGGGTGGTGCTGGGCGGACAATGCGGGGTGTCGGATAACATCTTTGTCGGCGATGATGTGGTGGCTGGGGGCGCGACCAAGATCTTTACCAATGCGCCGGCGGGGCGGATGCTGTTGGGTTCGCCCGCGGTCAAGATGCAGAGCCAGGTCGAGATGCAAAAGGCATTGCGTCGTTTGCCCCGGATGGCGGCGCAGCTGGCCGAGTTGAAAGCCGCGCTGAAAGACCGGGATGGCGGGTAAAGGCAGGGCTGTGGTTGCAGAGGCTGCTTTGAAAAGGATGCCGTATAATGTCAAACACGCCGGGCTGCGCCTGCCTAAAGCGTTATGCGAAAAACCTGAATCACTTAACGCTGCCTGAAATCAAGGATTTCAACGCGTTAAGTGATGCTCTATGTTTCATCTATTTCGTCAAACGCTATAGGTAGGCAGCCACAGCCCTTATCGCTTGTCACCGACTGAAATGCTTATCCGTTCAAAATCCGCGCCACCATCTCGCTGGTGTCGGGTGACAGATCGGGCGTGTTGGCGATGCGCTCCAGCTGCTGACGGATCAGCGCCTGACGCCCGGCATCATAACGCCGCCAGCTCTGGAAGCCGGTCATCATCCGCGCCGTGGTCTGCGGATTAACCGGGTCCAGCCGGATCAGCCAATCGGCCAGCAATTCATAGCCCGCCCCGCTGGCAATATGGAACCCCGCATGGTTGCCAAACAGCGCCCCGAACACGGCCCGGAAGCGGTTGGGGTTTTTCATATTGAAATCGGGGTGATTGGTCAGCTCGGTGGCTTTGGTGGCGGCGTTTTCCGGCTTGGCATTGACGATCTGCATCGCAAACCAGTTGTCGATCACCAGCCGGTCCTGCTGCCATTGCCGATAGAAATCTGCGGTGGCCTGTGCGCCATAGTCGCAGATTTGCAGGCAAGCCAGCGCCGCCAGCTGCTGGGTCATATTGTCAGCGGCGTAAAACTGCGCACTGGCCTGTTTGCCCTGATCCAGCCGCGACAACAGCGCCAGAGCCGCATTGGCCAGACTGCGATGCGCCGCACTTTCAGCATCGGGTAAATAAGGCTCCATAACCTGATGATTATCATAGATTTTCTTAAGATCATCACCCAGCTTTTCGGCAATGGCCTTGCTCAAAGATTTGGAGGCCTGATAGAGCGCCTCCGGGTCGGGCACATGGCCTTGCTCGGCCAGAATCTCGGCCATGCTGGACTGGCTGGGGCGCGACAGGATCAGGGCGCGAAACGCCGGGTCGAGGCTTTCATCTTTGGTGATTTTGGCCAGAGTTTCCAGATACGGCCCCTCGGGCTTGGCATCCTCCAGCACCATTTTTTGCAACAGCTCTTTGGCCAGCGCATCGGCGGCCTGCCAGCGGTTGAACGGGTCGGTGTCATGGGCCAGCAAAAAGGCGCGGGTCTGGGTATCGGTCTGGCTGTGCAGGATCACCGGCGCGGAAAATTCCCGCAGGATCGAAGGCACGGGCTTGGCGTCCAGCCCGTCAAAGGTAAAGCTCTGCTCGGCTTCGGTCATCTCCAGAATGCGGGTTTGAACGATTTCTTCGCCCCGATCATTCAACAACCCGACCGCGATGGGCAGAAGCTGCGGCTGCTTGTCGTCCTGACCCGGGGTGGGTGGTGTTTGTTGTTTGAAATGAAGGGTGTAGCGGCCATCCTTAAAGTCATCCTCTACCGTTAGCCGCGGGGTGCCGGCCTGCGAATACCAGCGCTTGAACTGGCTTAAATCGCGCCCGGTGCTGTCTTCGAACACTTTGAGCCAATCCTCAATGGTGCAGGCCTGCCCGTCATGGCGCTCAAAATACAGATCCAGCGCTTTGTAATAGGCCGCATCGCCCACCAGACGCTTGAGCATCCCGATTACCTCGGCGCCTTTTTCATAGACGGTGGCGGTGTAGAAATTGTTGATCTCCTGAAAGCTGGAGGGGCGCACCGGATGCGCCAGCGGGCCGTTATCTTCGCTGAACTGACGGTTGCGCAGGGCGATCACATCGCTGATCCGCTTGACCGCCGCGCCGCGCATATCGGCGGTAAACTGGCTGTCGCGGAAAACCGTCAGCCCTTCTTTCAGGCACAGCTGGAACCAATCGCGGCAGGTGATGCGGTTGCCGGTCCAGTTGTGGAAATACTCATGTGCGATGATGGCTTCGATGCGGTTGTAATTGGCATCGGTGCTGGTTTCCGGGCTGGCCAGAACGCAGGAGGAATTAAAGATATTCAGCCCCTTGTTTTCCATTGCCCCCATGTTGAAATCATCCACCGCGACGATGTTGAACACATCCAGATCATATTCGCGCCCGTAAACCTGTTCATCCCAGCGCATCGAGCTTTGCAGCGCCTGCATGGCAAAGGCGCATTTGTTGATGTCATCGGGGCGCACCCAGACATTGAGCGTCACCTCGCGGCCCGATTGGGTGGTGAACTGGCCCGGGTGGTTTTTCAGATCACCGGCGACCAGAGCAAACAGATAGGCCGGTTTCGGCCATGGATCGTGCCATTGCGCCCAGCCTTCGCCCTGATCCACCGGATTGCCGTTGGACAGTAGCACCGGCAGATCGCTTTCAACGCGCACGCTAAAGGTGGCCATCACATCCGGGCGGTCGGGGTAATAGGTGATGCGGCGAAAGCCCTGCGCCTCGCATTGGGTGCAATACATGCCGTTTGACATGTAAAGTCCGCTGAGCGCGGTGTTCTCAATCGGCGAAATCTCGACCTCGCATTCCCAGATAAAGGGCGCATCCGGCACATCGCAGCGCAGCCCGGTATCGGTGATTTCGGGCGAAACCTCTTGCCCGTCAATGCGGGCGCTGATCAGCGTCAGATGCTCGCCATCCAGAACAAACTGGCGATCCTTGCTGTCCGGGTTGGGGTAAAACGCAATGCGCGAGGTCACGCGGGTGGCATCCGGGGCCAGCTTGAAGCTCAGCTCGACCGTGTCGACCAGATAGGCCGCAGGGGTGTAGTCTGCCAGATAGATGGTGGGTTTTTCAGCGGTCATGATGTGTCCTTACGGCGTGATGGGAGGTTAGGGGGCCCAGCTTAGAAAATTGGCGATCATCCGCAGCCCGGCCTTTTGGCTTTTCTCGGGGTGGAACTGCATCCCCAGCAGATTGTCGCGGCCAATGATGGCGGTGATGTCGCCGCCATACTCGACATGCGCCAGACGGTTGGCGGGGTCAGCGGGCTGGAATTTATAGCTGTGGACGAAATAGGCGTGGTCTCCGGTCTGAACCCCGTCCAGCACCGGATGCGGAATGTCGATGATCAGATCATTCCAGCCCATATGCGGCACTTTCAGGGCCGGATCGTTGGGCTCGATTTTGATGATCTCGCCACTGACCCAGTCAAAGCCCTCAGTATCCTGATATTCGCGCCCCCAGCTGGCCATCATCTGCATCCCGACGCAAATGCCCAGAAAAGGCCGGCCACGCTCGATCACCATCTCGCGGGTGGCCTCGAACAGGCCGGAATGGTCAAACAGGGCTTTTTTACAGGCCGGGAAGGCCCCATCCCCGGGCAGCACGATGCGATCAGCCCGCAGCACATCCTCGGGGCGGTCACTGACCATCACTTGCCCCGCGCCGGTTTCGCTGGCCATCCGGTCAAAGGCCTTTTCCGCCGAATGCAGATTGCCGCTTTCATAGTCAATCAGCACGGTCAGCATTCAGAGCATCCCTTTGGTCGACGGAATGGCATCGCTTTTGCGCGGATCGGTTTCCAGCGCCACCCGCAGGGCACGGGCTACGGCCTTGAAACTGGCCTCGGCGATGTGGTGCGAGTTGAAGCCGTGCAGCTGGTCGATATGCAGGGTGATGCCGCCATGGGTGGACAGCGCCTGAAAGAACTCGCGCACCAGCTCGGTATCGAACTGGCCGATTTTGGCGGTGGGCATGTTCAGATTGCAGATCAGATAGGGGCGCGCCGACAGATCCAGCGCACAACGGATCTGGGCATCATCCATCGCCAGATGGCAGTCGGCATAGCGCCGGATGCCCTTTTTATCGCCAAGGGCAGCGACCAGAGCCTGCCCCAGCGCGATGCCCACATCCTCGACCGTGTGGTGATCGTCGATATGCAGATCGCCCTTGGCGCGCACGGTGAGGTCAATCAGCGAATGGCGCGACAGCTGGTCCAGCATGTGATCGAAAAAGCCGATGCCGGTGCTGTTGTCATAGCTGCCGGTGCCGTCCAGATTGAGGGCCACCGAGATATCGGTTTCGGCGGTTTTGCGGGTGATTTTGGCTGTGCGCATCATGGCCTCCGAATAGTGTGCTGCTTATCTATAGGCAGCTCTTTGGGGAAAACCAAGCGGTCTGTGAGGAGGGCCTCGAAAAAGCGGTGGGCAGGGGGCTCTGCAGAGCATCGCTTGATATTAATAGCGTAGGGCAGCGCCCTGCCTGGGCGGGCGCGAATGCGCCTGCCGGGGGGCAGGCAGGCGCAGCCCGGCCTAGAGGCCGGGCGGGACAGTTTGAAAGGGCAGGCCGGTTTAACAGAGCTGTTGCTCCAGGCACGGCTTGCGCAAGAGGTCATCAGCCCTCCATCTGCTCCAACTCATCAATCATCGCCGAAATCATGCTCAGCCCCTTATCCCAGAATTTCGGATCAGAGGCATCCAGACCAAACGGTGCCAACAGCTCTTTGTGGCGCTTCGAGCCCCCAGCCTTGAGCATGTCGAAATACTTATCCTGAAAGCCCGCATCGCCCTCCTGATAGACCGCATAAAGCGCATTCACCAGCCCATCGCCAAACGCATAGGCATAGACGTAAAACGGAGAATGCACGAAATGCGGCACATAGGACCAGAAGGTCTCATAGCCTTCCATGAAATGAAACACCGGTCCCAGACTTTCGCCCTGCACCGACATCCACAGCGCGTTGATCTGATCTGGGGTCAGCTCGCCCTCGGCGCGGGCGGCGTGCAGTTTGCATTCAAAATCGTAAAAGGCGATCTGGCGCACCACGGTGTTGATCATATCCTCGACCTTGCCCGCCAGCAGGGTCTTGCGCGCCTCCTGCGTTTGGGCAGAGTCGAGCAGTTTGCGGAAGGTCAGCATCTCGCCAAATACCGAAGCGGTTTCGGCCAAGGTCAGCGGGGTTGAGGACAGTAACTCGCCTTGTTCCGCCGCCAGCACCTGATGCACCCCATGGCCCAGCTCATGCGCCAGCGTCATCACATCGCGCGGCTTGCCCAGATAGTTCAGCATCACATAGGGATGCACATTGGTCACCGTCGGATGGGCAAACGCGCCCGGAGCCTTGCCCGGCTTCACGCCCGCATCAATCCAGCCCTTGTCAAAAAATGGTTGGGCGATTTCGGCCATGCGCGGATCAAAGGCGGCATAGGCGTCCAGTACGGTTTTCTCGGCCTGTTTCCAGCTGATCACCTCGTCGCTTTGCATCGGCAGCGGCGCGTTGCGATCCCAGACCTCCATGGTCTCCAGCCCCAGCCATTTGGCCTTGAGCGCGTAATAGCGATGCGACAGCTTCGGATAGGCGGCCACAACCGCATTGCGCAGCGCCTCGACCACCTCGGGTTCGACCTGATTGGACAAATGCCGCCCGGTCTGCGGGCTGGGCATTTTGCGCCACTGATCCTCGATCGCCTTTTCCTTGGCCAGCGTGTTATGCACCCGGGCAAACAGCTTCAGGTTCTGGCCAAACACCACCGCCAGAGCTTCGGCGGCGGCCTGACGCTTGCTGCGGTCCTGTTCGGTCAGCAGGTTCAGGGTGCTTTCCAGATTGAGCTCTTGCCCATCGACGGTAAACATCAGCCCGGCAATGGTTTCGTCAAACAGCTTGTTCCAAGCAGTGGCCCCGACGCTGCTCTGATCATGCAGGAATTGCTCGAGCTCATCCGACAGCTGATAGGGGCGCATGGCGCGCAAGTTTTCAAAGATCGGGCGATAACGGGCCAGATCGGCGTTTTCCGCCAGCATTCGATCCAGCGCGGCGTCCTCCAGCCGGTTGATTTCCAGCGAATAAAACACCAAAGGCGCGGTGAACACCGTGACCCTTTCCTGAGCATTCTGCATGAATTGCGCCCGGTCGGCATCGGTGGTGTTCTGATAGTAACGCAAACCGGCATAAGACATCAGCCGCCCGCCGATATTGCTGATTTTCTCATAGTTCCGCACACAGTCCAGCAGGCCGGCGGCGTCCAGATCGGCCAGCTTGCCCTGATATTTGGCGGCGAAATCGGCGCAGGCGGTTTGCAGCCAGTTCAGGTCGCGCTCAAATTCCGGGGCATCTGGGGCCGCATAGAGATCGCTCAGATCCCATTCGGGCAGATCGGCGAATGCGGACGTGGCGGTTTCGGAATCCGAGTGAAACACCGGGGCGGGGAAGGACAGTTGCATGAGGAGCCTCTTTGATCAAATGCTGTTGCGCTCCACATAAGCGCCCCGCACGGGGCGGTGCAAGAGGGGGCGTGGTGAAAGGGGGGATTTGTTGGGAAAGAAGGTCGCTGAATGACGGGGCTTGAGAGAAAAAAACGCCGGGCCGCGCCTGCCAAGAGAGGCGCAGCCCGGCGTGTTCCGTATTATACTGCATTGTGCAGAGGCTTTTGATGAGGGTGAGTTGTGGCTTATAACTTATTGTTTTAAAACAAAAAGACTTACCTATCCCCTGCGCCGCCGTCTGCCGCGCCGGGCACCATCACCGCCGCCGGTGTTGAAATTGACCTCGGGCAGTGCAACCAGTGAATTGAGGATGGGAAAGGGCTCGGCCGCGTTGGGGATGGCCGAAGCGTTCACGAAATGCTCTTGAAACCGGGGCTCAATCGCGGTTTCGACCTTGTGGATGTTGCGCACGGTGGCTTCGATCTCACGCCGGGCCGAGCGGTTGAGCAGCGCAATCCGCGCCCCCGTGCCCGCGGCATTACCGGCCGAACTGACCCGATCCAGCGCACAATCCGGGATCATGCCCAGAATCATCGCATGTTTGGGCGAGATATGCGCCCCAAACGCCCCTGCCAGCACCACGCGATCGATATGATCCACGCCGAATTTATCCATCAACAGCCGCGCCCCGGAATAAAGCGCCGCCTTGGCCATCTGGATTTCCCGAATATCGCGGTTGGTCACGCTGATGCGCTGCCCCCCCGTAGCCGATCCGTCCCACACCAGATAGGAATGGGTGCGCCCATCGGCGAAACAGCGTGCGGTGCCGGTTTGCTCGGCCGAGCCAATCAGGCCGGGGCTGTCGACAATCCCGGCCAGACGCATTTCAGCCACCATCTCGATAATGCCCGAGCCGCAAATGCCGGTGACTCCGGTGCTGGCGATGGCCTCTTCAAAGCCGGGCTCATCCGACCACAGTTCAGAGCCGATCACCTGGAAGCGTGGCTCTTTGCTGACCGGGTCAATGCGCACATGTTCGATCGCGCCGGGGGCGGCACGTTGGCCGGCGCTGATTTGCGCCCCTTCAAAGGCCGGGCCGGTGGGAGAGGAACAGGCGATCAGGCGTTCCCGGTTGCCCAGCAGCAGTTCCGCATTGGTGCCGACATCGACCAGCAGCACCAGATCATCCGAATTCTGCGGCTCTTGCGCCAGCGCCACGGCGGCGGCATCGGCCCCAACATGGCCGGCGATGCAGGGCAGGATATAGCTGCGGGTCTCAGGATGCAGATCAATCTCCAGATCCTTGGCCTTCAGCCGGATCGCATCCGAGGTTGCCAGCGCAAACGGCGCTTGCCCCAGCTCGTAAGGATCAATGCCCAGCAGCAGGTGGTGCATCACCGGGTTGCAGACAAAGACGCAATCCAGCACCTGATCCGGGCTGATCCCGGCCTGCTGGCAGATTTGCGTAAACAGCTGGTTCAGCCCATCGCGCACCGCTTTGGTCATGTCGGCCACGCCGCCATCATTCATCATGCCGTAGGAGACGCGGCTCATCAAATCTTCGCCAAAGCGGATTTGCGGGTTCATCAGGCCGGAGGAGGCCAGCACCTCGCCGCTGCTGAGGTCGCACAGATGCGCCGCGATGGTGGTCGAGCCCAGATCCACAGCCAGCCCATAGGCCGGGCTGTCATGGAAGCCCGGCCAGAGATGCATGATCTGCCAAGGCGCGTCATCGGCGGGCTGGTGCAGGGCGACGGTGACTTTCCATTCCCCTTTGCGCAATATGCTTTGCAGGCTGGGCAGCACGCTGAAATCGGCGCTGACCTGATCCAACTGCCATTGATCGCGCAACGCCTGAATCACCCGCTCCAGATCGCCGGAAGGGTCGTGCATGTCGGGCTGGGCGACCTCGATATAAAACAGCCGCACGGTGGGGTTCAGGAGAATATCGCGGGCCTCGGCGGCCTTGCGCACCACCTGTTGATGCACCTGACTTTCCGGCGGCACGTCAAGCACCACATCGCCCTGAATGTTGGCCTGGCAACCCAGACGCCGCCCTTCGATCAGGCCGCGAATGGATTTATAACGCTCTTCGGTGGCGTTCCAGGCGCTGAGCGCATCCTTGGCCACCACCACCCCATGTTTGGGAAATTCGCCATATGAGGGCGTCACCTGACAGCGTGAGCATTTGCCCCGCCCGCCGCAGACGCTGTCCAGATCGACCCCAAGCTGGCGCGCCGCGGTCAGTACCGGAGTGCCAATCGGGAAACGGCCGCGCTTGCCCGACGGGGTGAAAATAACCAGCGGATCGGTTTTTGCCATGCTGTCGCCCTGACCTGTGCTGTGGGGCGGCCCCGATGAAGGGCCGCGACACTGTTTATAAAAGCCGATCAGCCCTGTTTGATCCAGTCCAAAATGTCCTGCCGGTCGCCATCCAGTGTTGGTGCGTGGCTGCCATTCAGATCATCAGGCATGTCGGAAATCTTGATCGGGTTGCCAGCGGCCATGAACGGCTTGCCTCCATCGGGGGCGGCCAGCTCGACCAGCATGTTGCGGGCCTTGATCTGCGGATCGGCCATTGCCTCGGCCACGTTTTGAATGGCGGCGCAGGGGATGTTGGCCTGATCCAGCAGCCGCAGCCAGTGGGCTTTGGGCTGATCCAGTGTGATGGTTTCGATCAGACGTTTGAGGATTTTCACATTGTCACACCGCGCCGCATTGCTGGCAAAGCGCGCATCCTCAAGCAACGGTCCAAGCCCCAGCACTTCACAGAGTTGGCCAAACAGCTGATCATTGCCCGCCGCGATCACAAACAGGCCATCCTTGGCGTGGAATGTCTCAAACGGGGTGATCGAGGGGTGGCGTGCCCCGGCGGGCCCGGGGGGAATGCCAGTTTCGCCGGTGATTGCCAGCGCATGTTCCAGAATCGCCAGCTGGCTGTCCAGCATCGCCACATCCACCTTGCGCCCCAGACCCGAGCTTTGCCGGGCGTAAAGTGCTGCCAGAATGCCGGTGGACAGGAATTGCCCGGCGACAATATCGCCGACCGAAGCGCCCACCCGCACCGGTTCACGTTCTTTTTCGCCGGTGATCGACATCACCCCGCCACGGGCCTGCACCACCATATCATAGGCCGGTTTCAACGCATCCGGGCCGGTATGGCCAAAGCCGGAGACTGCGCCGTAGATCAGGCGGGGGAATTTGGCGTGCAGATCCTCCCAGCCATAGCCCAGACGCTCCATCACGCCGGGGCGATAGTTTTCGACCAGCACATCGGCTTTGGGCAGCATCTGTTCAAAGATTTCGCGGTCTTTGGTTTTTTTCAAATTCAGCGCGATGGATTGTTTGCCGCGGTTGATGGTGGCGAAATAGGCGCTGTGTTCGCCGCGAAAGGGGGGGAAATAGCGGGTGTCATCGCCGATGCCCGGCATTTCCACCTTGATCACTCGTGCGCCCAGATCAGAAAGAATCATCGAGCAATACGGCCCGGCCAGCACATGTGACAGGTCAATCACAACCACATCGGATAAAGGTTTATTCATCAGTCGTCCTTTTGCCGCCCGTCTGTTCCAGAGCAATCGTCGCACACAGAACCGGCGGGCAATCTAAAACAGAATGGATTTCCCGATGAGGTCGGGAAATCCATTTATTACAGTGGGTTAAATTCTGTTTCTAACAGATTGGTTTAGGTTTAACGTCCTAGGCGATTAAAGCTGTTGCGCACATCTTTGCCATGCCCCAGCCAGGCCGAGATCACATGTGCCACATGATCGGTGATGCGCCGCTTCTGGGTCTGGCCTTTGCTGACAGCGACTTTGGCCTCATAACCGACATATGCTTCAAGATCGGCCTTAATGTCGTCAACCGCAGTGAGCGGCTTGCCCGTTCTGGCGTCGATAACCTGAGCCAGGAACTCGATATTATGCACACCGGATTTGTTCAGCATCACCCGCGCCTTTTCCGACAGCGCATGGAAGGTTTTGACCGTGATCAACAGCTTGACCCGGCGGCTGCCCCGCAACGGTGCCGCCCCCTGTTTCACCGCAGCGGTCATGATGGCATCGACCTGCGCACGACGATCCCCCAGCGGGTCTTCGCGCCAGACAATGTCGGCGTTCGGGGCATATGAATTTTGTTCCGAAACCGTCAAACGATCTGGCACGCGCACGTCAACGCTGGTCACCCGCCAATGTTTGGAAACCTTGGGGTCGATCATATCGCTATAGCTGGTCTGCCAGCGCTCACCGCCGCCACATGCACTCAGGCCGATGCCAGCAACCAAGGCCAATGCCCAGAAGGGTTTGATATGTAACATATTACTCTCACTTTTGTTTTTCGAATATCACGGCCAATGCTGCGGCCTGTTCAGTCATGTGGGGCTTTTAGACCAAACCGCCACCGAATGCAGCCTTTTTATGCCCGATATGTTTAAGTGACGTTAAAGCGCGTCCATCAGCCCCGGCGACGCCGCCGCCCACCACGGCCAGCGCCTGCCTGACTGGCGGCCTGTGAGGCTTCGGCAAATGACATCCCCTGATTCACCCCGTCCAGCGCCCGGCCCAGCTTGATCCAAGCCGCCCCATGGGCATCGTGGTTGAGCAGCAGATTGGCGGCGCGGATCGCTTCCATTTCGACCGAGCGGACCGGGTTCATGATGGCGCTGGTCATGCCCGAGGCCATCGCCATGGGCAAGAACGCGGCGTTGATCCCGTGGCGATGCGGCAGGCCAAAGCTGATATTGGACGCGCCGCAGGTGGTATTCACGCCCAGCTCATCACGCAACCGGCGCACCAAGGCAAACACCTGCAAGCCCGCCGTGGCCATGGCTCCGATGGGCATTACCAGTGGATCGACCACGATATCATGGCTTGGAATGCCAAAATCTGCCGCCCGCTGCACGATCTTTTTCGCCACCTCAAAACGCACATCCGGGTCTTCGGAAATGCCGGTATCATCGTTGGAAATTGCCACCACCGGCACGTTGTATTTCTTGATCAGCGGCAGGATCGCCTCAAGCCGGTCCTCTTCGCCGGTGACCGAGTTGATCAGGGGGCGGCCTTCGCACACCTCAAGCCCCGCCGCCAGCGCCGCCGGAACCGAGCTGTCGATACATAAAGGAATGTCCGTAAGTCCCTGAACAAGCGAGATAATCTTTTTCATCAGCGGCGGTTCGGTTTCATTGGGGTTTGGGTTAGAGTTGTAAACCACACCGGCATTGATATCCAACACATCCGCACCGCAAGCCACCTGTTCCAGCGCGTCCTTTTCAACGGTAGAAAAATCACCCGCTTCAAGCTCGGCCGCCAGCTTTTTGCGCCCTGTCGGGTTGATGCGCTCGCCAATCACGCAAAAGGGCTCATCAAATCCAATCGTGGCGGTTTTGGTTTTGCTTTCAACAACAGTGCGGGTCATGATTTTTTCCTATTGGTTTATTGCGTTGGCCAGCCCGTTGGCCGGAATGGCAGAGGCGCCACCATGGGCGATGGCCCAGTTGGCGGTAGTTTTGATCCCGCCCAGTGGGAAGAAATGCACCTGCGCGATGTTGCTGTCCGGGTTGGCGGCCTTGTGGGCGGCGAATTCGGTCAGCAATTCGGTGGGCTCAAAGGGCAGCAGCAGTTTGGTCACATCGCGGGCGCGCCTTTGCAGCACTTTCAGCGAGGCTCCGACACCGCAGGCGATTGAGAATTTCACCAAGGTTTGCAGCTTGGCCGGGCCGGCGATGCCGATATGGATCGGCAGATCAATCCCGGCGGCTTGCAGCCCGTCAGCCCAGTCAAACACCGGCTTGGCTTCGAACATGAACTGGGTGGTCATGGCCATTTTGGCATCGGTGCGGTTGGCGAAATCCTGTTTCCAGCGCAACGCCTGCATCAGGTTTTTGTCCGAGCCATCGGGGTCAATATCCTTATTGCCCTCAGGATGACCCGCGACATGCAGGCGTTTGAAACCAGCGCGGTCAAACAGCCCGGTTTCCATCATCTGCATCGAGTTTTCAAAATCGCCATGCGGCTTGGCCACGCCGCCGGCGAGCAGCAGAGCCTGCTCGACCCCGGCGGCATCCTGATAGCGTGCGATCCAATCGGCCAGAACCGCCTTATCCTTGATGATCCGGGCCGGGAAATGCGGCATCACATCATAGCCCTGCCGTTTCAGCCGCGCTGCACTGGCCACCATATCGGCAATCGGCACCCCTTCGATATGCGCCAGATAGACCCGGGTGCCGGCGGGCAGATAATCGGCGAAATTCTCGATCTTGTCGGCGGTGCGGGGCATGACCTCGATCGAATAACCCCGCAGCAAGGCCTCCATTTTGGGGTCAACGCCCACAGCTTCAGGCTGGGGTTTTCGTTTGAAGTGCAACAACGCCATGGTGGCCTCCCATAAAGATGTGAATGGGCGCGTCATGCCCACCCGTCATTTGCAATCAGCTGTTTCAGGCGCTCCTGACCATATTCGGCGTCCAGCCTGTCGGCTTGCTGCCTGGCAATCTCTGTCGCCTCACCAGACACAGCCTCCGGTTTCCCCCGGCGCCATTGCGACAGGTAATCATCGGTTCCGGCCGCGCCGCTTTTCATCGCCGCCCGGTCAATCGCCTGTTCAAAGCGCTCGGGCAGTTGCAGTTTCGCCGCCCGCCGACCTTTGCCGACAATCACCTGCGCGGGGATATCCCGCCAGTAAACAATGGTCATATCGGGCATGATGCTGATTCCTTTCCTTTCCAGAATTAGGCCAACCTGGCACCGATCCGGGGTTTGTTTTCGACATTACAAGGCGATCTTGCGACCTGCGGCCCCAAGCCGGGGCTTGATCCGGTCTAGCAAAGCCAGCGCGGGCGGGCCAGTGGCGGGTTTCATCATAATTCTCATCTCTGTTATGAGCCGGCAAGAATCTGTGCTTTGTTCCCTTGCGCCAAGGCGGCTGCGGGGCTAACTTTACATCAACTTGAAATGGAGGGCGCGATTATGGCGCTCAAGCGTCTGAAAGGTGCAGGCGCGTTCCCCAAAGGGGTTGAACCGCCTGTGCCGGGTAAACCGGGTTCGGTGCCGCTTTATGCTGCGCTGGATCTGGGCACAAATAGTTGCCGTATGCTGATTGCCCGGCCCGAGGGCAGCCAGTTTACGGTGGTGGATAGTTTTTCGAAACCGGTGCAGCTGGGGGCAGGGCTCGAGGCCAGCGGGCGGCTGAGTGCGGCCTCAATGCAGCGCACGGTGCAGGCGTTGCGGATTTGCCGCAAGAAATTGCAGACGCACAAGGTCAAACGGATGCGGCTGGTGGCGACTGAGGCCTGCCGCCGTGCCAGCAATGGGGCCGAGTTTCACAAGCTGGTGCGCCGCGAAACCGGGCTGAATCTGGAGATCATTGACCCCGAGGAAGAAGCGCAGCTGGCGGTGGTGTCTTGCGCGCCGCTGGTGTCGAAACGCACCGAGCAGCTGTTGGTGGTGGATATTGGCGGCGGCTCGACCGAGCTGGTCTGGATCGACATCGCCCATATCCCCCCAGAAGAGCGCGCCGGGGCGATCATGCGCCTGCATCGCGGCTTTGCCGCCGATATTCCCGATAAACCGCAGGCCAGGGTGGTGGATTGGATCTCGGTGCCGCTGGGGGTGGCAACCTTGCGCGATCAGTTCAATGATGTCGAAGATGACGCGGCCCGGTTTGCGCTGATGTCCTGTCATTTCGAAGAGCGTCTTGAGAAGTTTGCGCCGTTTGACAATAATCAAGCCAAAGAGGGGTTTCAGATCGTCGGCACGTCGGGCACGGTGACCACGGTGGCGGCCTCGCATCTGGGGCTGAGACGCTATGACCGCAACAAGGTGGACGGCTTGCACATGACATCCGGGCAGATCGACACGGTGGTGCGTGATTATCTGGCGCTGGGGCCCGAGGGGCGCCGTGCCGATCCGCGCATTGGCCGCGACCGGCAGGCGTTGATCATGTCGGGGGCCGCGATTTTGCAAGCGCTGCTGCGGCTATGGCCCACGGATCGGCTGTCGGTGGCGGATCGGGGCTTGCGTGAAGGGTTGCTCTATGCGCAGATGAGCGCCGATGGCGTGCTGGAAGGGGATGTATGATGACGAAGAAACCGGATGGCAAAAATACCTCGGGCCGCGGGCAGCGGGGGTTGCGCACCAAGGTCAAGACGGCAAGGGGGCGCAAGCTCAGCTCGACCCTCTGGCTGGAGCGTCAGCTGAACGACCCTTACGTCAAACGCGCCCGGGCCGAGGGCTATCGCGGGCGCGCGGCGTTCAAGATCCTTGAGCTGGATGACAAATACCGCTTTCTGGTGCCCGGGGCGCGGGTGGTCGATCTGGGCTGTGCGCCCGGTGGCTGGTTGCAGGTGGCGGTGCCACGGATCAACGCGCTGGGGGACAAGCCGGGCAAGGCGGTGGGCACGGTTCTGGGCATTGATCTGCAAGAGGTCGAGCCGATTGCCGGGGCCGAGATTCACCAGCTGGATTTCATGGAAGATGACGCCGATATCAAGGTGAAAAACTGGCTGGGCGGCAAGGCGGATGTGGTGATGTCGGATATGGCGGCATCCTCGTCCGGGCATAAGCAGACCGACCATCTGCGGATCATGGCGCTGTGTGAAGCGGCGGCCTATTTTGCCTTTGATGTGTTGGAAGAGGGCGGCACTTTTGTCGCCAAAGTGCTGGCCGGCGGGGCTGAGGGCGAGTTGCAAAAGCTGCTGAAACAGAAGTTTCACAAGGTGGCCAATGTCAAGCCGCCAGCCAGCCGGTCGGACAGCTCGGAAAAATTCGTGGTTGCCACCGGGTTTCGGGGGTAGGGCGGCAGATAACTGTGAGACAGAGGGCTGCGCCTGCCGGGGTAGGCGCTTTGGTGAGGTGTTGAGACAAGCGAGAGTGCAAGATGATCACAACGCTTCAACAAGACGATAGCTTGATTGCGCCTGCCGGGGGGCAGGCAGGCGCAGCCCGGCGGTGCCGCCGGGCATTTAGATTTTCCGCTAAACCCTCGCGAATACCTCTTGTCTGCCCCTGCCGGGCACGCCTATCACTGGGGGCAAATCCTCAGCCCCTGCACGCAAGGAACAGCTTATGAAAACCGTCAAAGACTATATCCGAACCATCGTTGATTTCCCCCATGAGGGCATCATGTTCCGCGATGTCACCACTTTGCTGGCCGATCCGCGCGGATTTCGCATGGCGGTCGATCAGATGCTCCACCCCTATGCCGGCATCCAGATTGACAAGGTCGTCGGGCTGGAAGCACGCGGCTTTATTCTGGGCGGCGCGATTGCACATCAGTTGACCGTGGGCTTTGTGCCGATCCGCAAGAAAGGCAAGCTGCCCGGGGCGGTGTTGTCTGAATCCTATAAGCTGGAATATGGCGAAGCGGTGATGGAAATCCATGACGACGCGATCAAGCCGGGCGAGCGGATTTTGGTGGTGGATGATCTGCTGGCCACCGGCGGCACTGCGGCGGCCGGGATCAAGCTGATCGAACGGCTGGGCGGCGAGATCGTCAGCACCTGTTTCATCATTGATTTACCCGAGCTGGGCGGGCGCAAAGTGCTTGAGGATATGGGGATGGATGTGCATGTGCTCTGCGAATTCGATGGGGGATAAACCCACCCTTGAAACAGGCGCATATGACTTAAAGTGATGAATGATCTTAGGGTTGTAAGTTACTGGATTGTAACCTAAAATTATTTAGGTCGCCCCAGCTCAAAAACATCTTTGATTTTGGCGTAATCCCGATAGCCTAACCGCGCCAGCGGCTGGTAGTGGGTGATATCAAAAATCCCGTCTTTCAGACAGTCATCACGCAAATGCACCCCGACGACTTCGCCAATTACCATCAGA
>PDSA01000005.1 GCA_002748285.1 Rhodobacterales bacterium | reverse complement strand
CCGCCTCAAGGATTTCCGCAGGATTGCAACACGTTACGACAAAAGAGCCGATAACTTCCTGTCGGCAATCTTCCTCGCCGCCACAATCGTGTGGTGGACAAATTGAGTCCCGACCCTAGTCTCTAAACAATGGGAAATCATGCAAAAAAGCCACCTCACCACCGGATTTATCACATTACTATGCGTGTTGCTGGTGCTGATTTCTGTGCAGGTTTTATCCTACCCTAACCTGTCTGAACGAGGGTTTCCCAACTTATCCGTACTTCGATTTTACTCTTTCAGCGCATTCATCGCCATTGTTTTGACCCTATCCGTGCTGTTGAAAAATACTGTGCCAGCCCCTTATTCCATCGCGGTTCTGGTTTGCTCGGGGTTCTTAATCTTCACTGCGGTCCGCACATTCCGGTATTTCGCTTGGGGCGGCTGTGACAGCTGGCCACATGCGCTTTCTGGTCCCGCCAGCTTGCTGACCAGCCTCGTGATAAACGGAGGCTTTCTGTCCTTTGTTGCCGTGGTCTCATATGCTTTAGCAAGATTAGTATTTCTGCTGTTCAATACCCCCCGGGCGACCTGATATTGTTTAAGGGCATGACGCTGTGTCATGCGGTTATTGCCCCAGTTTAGAGACTGTTTTTGGGTTTGTATTTGACAGAAGGCTGCTGTGCTTCAAATCACCTGCGGCAGGTTTTGCGCCGGAGGCGTGTTACGGCTGCGCTCGGTGCGAACAATGCCGTCGATGATTGTCATCCCAACGCCGGGCAAATTGCCCAGTTGCACAGACTCCAGAATGTTTTTGCCGGGGGCGTGTTGGGCCTGATCCATCAGCACGAAATCAGCCGAATAACCGATTTCCAAAAGGCCCGTATCCAGCTCACGCTGCCGGGCCGTATTGCCGTTGGCAAAGCAAAAGGCTTCTTCGGCCGAAACATTTCCCAAGCTCGAAAGCATCGAAACCATCCGCAGGATACCAAGGGGCTGAACGCCTGACCCGGCGGGGCCATCCGTGCCAAGTATGATCTGATCAAGCTTGTTCAGCTCGCGCGCGGTGTTCAATGTCAGCAGGGCTGCGCGTTCGTTGCCGTTATGGACAATCTCCAAACCTTTGGTGCAGTTTTCGCACAGGCAGACGATTTGATCATCGGGCAGCGCCGAATGACCACCATTGATGTGGCCAACCACGTCTGTTCCGGTCTCTAGCACCATATCTGCGTCAATCAGCCCCGACCCGGGGATCGATGGGCCGCCGGTGTGAATCGTTGACTGAATCCCGTATTTGCGCGCCCAGTTCACCATCTGGTTGGCGGTTTTGCCGTCTTTGACCGTGCCAAGCCCGACTTCCCCCAGAAACTTGACACCGGCATCCGCGAGGTCTTTGAAGTCCTGCTCTTGCATGCCATGTTCAATGACCGGCGCGCCGGCAAGCACCTTGACGCCGGAAGGGCGGAAATTTTCATACCAGCGCTGCGAAGCAATCGCCATCGCCTTGAGGCCAACAATGTCTTTGGGCCGCCCGGGCATGTGGACCTCGCCGGCAGAAATCATGGTGGTCACACCGCCATGCAAGGTGGAATCAATCCAGTGCAACTGTTGCTGGCGCGGCGTATAATCGCCAACAACCGGATGAACATGGCTGTCGATCAACCCGGGGGCCAGAGTGACGCCATTCGCATCAACCGTTGTCGTGGCCCCTTCTGTATCCAGATCTTTTTCATATCCGAATGCGGAAATCTTGCCATCTATGGCAATGACACAGTCACCATCTGCGATCGGTGCTTCGAGTTTCCCCGTCAGGATCAACCCAATGTTTTTGATAACCAGTTTGTTTTCCCGCGCATCCATGGTGGCCAACACTTTCGTTGTAAGGTTTAAAATTTTCTGTTTGTATGCTAATGAAAATTGGGCGGGATGCAAGTGTTCCGTTGTTTCCCGCATGGTTTGGCGGGTTTATAGACCTTATCGCTCAACTGCTTTAAAAGCAGCCCAAACACAGATTTGACTTAACCATTTGCACATCGTTTCAGAGTGTGACCTTGCAGGTGGGAAAGGATAGAAGGCTTGGAAAACGAAAACTCAAACGACGACTCCAGCCAGCGGTATGTTCTGGGCAGTCATGTGGGATTCTTGTTGCGGCTTGCTAACCAGCGACATGCCGCCATCTTCCAGCGTTTGGCCCCGTTTGGTCTGACACCTACGCAATTTGGCGCGTTGATGAAATTGGCAGAAAGAGGGCCGTGTTCTCAAAACGAGCTTGGCCGCCGGACCGCCGTGGATGTTGCAACGATCAAGGGCGTTGTCGATCGGCTAAAGAAAAAGGGGCTCGTGAACCAAAAACCGGATCTCAATGACAAGCGCCGCTCGATGCTGTCTATTTCTGAACGGGCAGAAGAGCTGGTGCCGGAGCTGGGGAAAATCGGGCACCAGATTAGCGGTGAAACCCTAAGCCCCCTGACGGAAGAGGAACGCATTGCGTTTTTGTCGCTTCTGAAAAAGCTGGGGTAAGCTGCTGTGCTCAAGGGTCGTTAAGGCCCGGTCTTGCGCTGGCCTGAGTCACTTTTTTACATTTGACTTTTAAAAATGCCCCGCATAACGTTAGTGTACTAATGAAATACTTAGGGAGGCTAGCTCTTGCGCTATCTGATGCCAACCGATGTTCAGGAGGCCGCCGCGCTTCTTGCAGAGGGGAGCCCAAAGATTATTGCGGGATGCACGGACTTTTTTCCGGGTCAAAAGCAAGGTTCAGCGTCGCGTGATCTTTTGGATGTCACGCGCATTTCCGGCCTGAGGGGCATTCTGGAAAGGGACGAAGGCTGGCGCATCGGGGCCGCGACGACCTGGTCTGAAATTGCCGGGGCGGTTTTGCCCCCAGCATTTGAAGGGTTGAAGCAGGCGGCGCTTGAGGTCGGTTCACTACAAATTCAAAATCTTGGAACCATCGCGGGCAATATCTGCAACGCGTCGCCCGCAGCCGATGGGGTTCCGCCGCTGCTGACGCTGAATGCTTCGGTGGAGCTGGCCTCACTGCGCGGGCCAAGGCGGGTGCCGCTGAGCGAATTCATCACTGGAGTTCGTCAGATCGCACTGGCCGAGGACGAATTCGTTGTTGCCATACACATACCGCGCCCGGCCCAAAGCGCGCGGGGGGCCTTTGAAAAACTCGGCAGCCGTGCGCATCTGGTGATTTCGATTGCCATGGCGGCATCCGTGGTGGAACTGCGCAACGATGTTATCGTTGATGCGGCGTTGGCTGTTGGCAGCTGCGCTCCTGTCGCCAGACGCTTGCCTGAGCTGGAGGCGTTTCTTGTCGGAAAATCGGTGGGGGAACTCAAGGAATTGCCCCTGAGCAATGCAGAGTTTTTCGCACCACTGAGCCCGATTTCGGATGTCCGTGGATCTGCCGAGTATCGACTGGACGTGGTTGCCGAGCTTTGCCGCCGGGTGGTCATGTCAGCTGTCAGCGGGGGGGATCACAATGGATGGTGAAATGACCCGCTGCCAGATCGCATTCACGCTGAACGGTGAACCTGTTAGGACCGAAGTGAAAACCGGCGAGCGCCTTTCTGAGGCTCTGCGCGAACGCCTTGATGCGCGCGATGTCAAGATCGGGTGTAACGCGGGCGATTGCGGTGCCTGTTCCGTTCTGGTTGACGGGGAAAACGTCTGCTCTTGCCTGATGCCCGTGCATCAAGTGACGGGCAGAAAGGTTGAAACCCTGTCCGGCCTCGTGGCCCGGGACGATGTGGCCCGGAATCTGGCAGAAAGCTTTCAGGATCACGGCGCGGCTCAATGTGGTATTTGCACGCCCGGCATGATGGTGTCTGCGGTGTCACTTCTGCGCGAACACGAAACCCCTGACGAAGATCAGGTAAAACAGGCTCTGGGTGGGGTTTTGTGCCGTTGCACCGGGTATCGCAAGATTATTGATGCGGTTATGGCGGCTCCGATGTTGCGCAGTCAGAACGGCCAGGCCGGGGATGCCATTCGTCGGCTGGATGGAGAAGCCAAACTCAACGGAACCGAACGCTTTGGCGATGATGTGGCCCCGGCTGGGGCGCTCGAAGTCAAAGTGATCCGGTCGCCCTATCCACATGCCCGTTTTGAATTTGGTGACCTTCAGGCGTGGAAGGACAGCATGGCCGGGATCGAGGCGGTCCTGACCGCTGCGGATGTGCCCGGCAAGAACTGCTTTGGAGTCATCCCCGAATTTGCCGACCAGCCGGTCTTTGCCGACTCCGCCGCACGCTTTCGCGGAGAAGCGGTGGCTGCCGTTGTCGGAATGCCCGAGGCGATTGCGGCGTTTGACCCCGAAAGCTTCCCGGTGACCTGGACGGAACTGCCCGCCGTGGCCACTGTTCACAACGCGATCTCACCGGACGCGCCGCAACTACATGACGGCCGAAACAAGAACGAGATGTGCCGCGGATTTGTCGCGTGTGGGCACCCGGAAACGGCTTTGGCGCAAGCAGATGTGATTGCAGAGGGCACGTTTTCGACCGGATTTGTGGAACATGCCTATATCGAACCAGAGGCAGGCTATGCCGAGCTGGTCGAGGGGCGGGTTCACATCCATGCCTGCACTCAGGCTCCGGTCATGGATCAGGAAGCGATGGAGACTATTCTGGCCATGCCGCGCGACAGGATTCGGATCACCCCGACCGGCGTTGGCGGTGGCTTTGGCTCCAAGCTTGATATCTCTGTTCAGCCCTATATCGCTCTTGCAGCGCTGAAAACGGGTCGCCCGGTTCGGATCACCTACACCCGGACGGAATCGATGCAATCCACAACCAAGCGGCACCCCTGCGAAATCAATCTGCGTGTCGGAGCGACCAGGGACGGAAAAATTTCCGGGTTCGAGTTCTTTGGCCGCTTTAATACCGGCGCTTATGCCTCTTGGGGGCCGACCGTTGCAAACCGGGTGCCGGTTCATGCCTCGGGGCCTTATGTCATCCGGGATTATCGCGCTGAGACCCGTGGTATTCACACCCACAACCCGCCCGCCGGAGCCTTTCGGGGGTTTGGGGTGCCCCAGTCGGGGATTGCACAGGAATCTCTGTTTGATGAGCTGGCCGACAAGCTGGGCGTCGATGCGCTTGAGTTTCGGATCAACAATGCGCTGACCGATGGGGTGCCCACGGTTTGCGGTCAGGTTTTCGATCGGGGCGTTGGCGCCAAAGCCTGTCTGGAGGCACTGCGCAAGGATTGGGCGCTGGAACGCGCTGCGGCAGAGGCGTTCAACGCCAGTTCCATCGGCCCGCTGCGCCGCGGCGTTGGCGTTGCGGCTGGCTGGTATGGCTGTGGCAATACATCTCTGCCCAACCCGTCGACCATCAAGGCAGGGGTGACGGCTCGGGGCGAGATTGTCTTGCATCAGGGGGCAATGGATATCGGGCAAGGGTCCAATACGGTAATCTCGCAGATCTTTGCCTCTGCCCTTGGCGTATCCACGTCCCAGCTGACCCTGCAAGGGGCGGACACCGATCTGACCCCTGATGCGGGCAAGACCTCGGCCTCGCGCCAGACGTTCGTGTCAGGCAATGCGGCCCGGCTGTGCGGAGAGGCGCTGCGAGGCATGATCCTCAAACATGCAAATGCCGATGCTGATGCCACACTGCGCTTTGTGCAGGGGGCAATCGTGATTGCCGACCGGGGACAGGAGCATAGGATTGATCTGAATGCACTGTCCTCAGATGCCCAAGGCTATATCTTGTGCGCACAGGAAACATATGATCCGCCGACCAAACCGTTGGACCAAAACGGGCAGGGTGTTCCCTATGCCCAGTTCGGCTATGCGGCGCATCTGGCGGTGGTCGAGGTGGACATGGCGCTTGGAACGGTCAGGCCGCTGCGTTTTGTTGCCGCCCATGATGTGGGCAAGGCGATCAATCCGATGCTGGTAGAAGGGCAGGTGCAGGGCGGGATCGCGCAGGGGCTGGGCATGGCGCTGATGGAAGAATACCTGCCCGGGCGCACCGAAAACCTGCACGATTATCTGATCCCGACGGTGGGGGACATTCCGCCGATTGATACACTCATCATCGAAGTGCCGGATGCGCATGGTCCATACGGGGCCAAAGGGTTGGGAGAGCATGTTCTGATCCCCACCGCGCCGGCACTTTTAAACGCAATCAAACATGCATCAGGGGTTCGGATACATCGCGTCCCGGTCACGCCCTCGACCCTGAGGCAGGCACTAAAGGATCACGGCATTGTCTGATACTCCCCGCGCAAATCCCGAAAGAATCCGCTGCGATGCCTGCCCGGTATTGTGTTTCATCGCCGAAGGGCGGTCGGGCGCGTGTGATCGTTATGCCAATAACGGTGGTGAATTGGTGCGCCTTGATCCGCTGACGATTATCGAAAACTCGATAGAGCACGGCGCCAAGGCGGTGCCGTTCATGAAGAACACAGATGGAAATGACTGGGATGGCGATCTGGTACAAAGCAGCCGCCCTTTCATTACCGCGGTTGGGGCCGGCACGACCTACCCTGATTATAAACCCGCGCCATTCATCGTCAGCCAAACCGTTGCCGATGCGGATTTGGTGACGGTGGTAACTGAAGGTATCTTCAGCTATTGCGGCGTCAAAGTGAAAATAGACACGGATCGCTTCATTGGCCATGAACGCGCGATTGTGCGCTGTCAGGGGGAACCTGTCGGCCATGTGATGACCAGCGAATACGGCTCCAAGATGCTGTCTCTTGGCGGGGTGGAACATCTGACCGGCGGCAGCAAAAAGGAGGGGCGCATCACCTGTGATACGCTGCTGAAACTTTGCAACCGTGACGCTGTAGAGCTAACCATTGATGACGGTGCCACCGTGGTTGTCAAGGCGGGTGAAGCGCCCATCGTGAATGGGCAGATAGAAAAGCGAATGCGCGTGGGTTGTGGCTCTGCAACCATCGGCATGTTCGCGTCGCAATGGGCGCAGCATGTGGATGAGGTGGTTGTGGTGGATGACCACATCACCGGCGTTTTATCGGAACATCAGGCTGGCAAGCTATTGAACGTGCCTCCGACCGGGATCAGGGTTGAAGGCCGCCGCTCGACGCCCGGTCGCTATTTTCAGGTGGCCGAACCGGGCACCGGCTGGGGGGGAACGGACATTGACGATGCGCTGTCTATTCTGAAGCCCTTTGACGCCCGCGTGGCCTGGCAGGGTTTGCGTTTATTGATGGTATCGACCACGGGTGAACAATTCGCCTATTATGAACTGGACGAGAACCTTGAACCGCAGAGCATGGAGCTCCCGGATGTTCTGAAACTGTCAGTTGACCGGATTGCGGAAAACTGTGAACCTTCGGTCTGCTCGGTGCTTTTCATGGGCGGTGCGGGTGGCTCTCTGCGTGCGGGTGTAACGGAAAACCCGGTTAAACTGACCAACTCTGTCAAAGACTCGCTGACCCATGTCTCTTGCGGTGGTGCCAATACCTATGTCTGGCCCGGTGGCGGGATCACGGTCATGGTCGACGTGCTGGATATGCCATCCAATTCCTTTGGCTATGTTCCCACGCCTGCGCTGGTAGCCCCGATCGAATTCACCATGCGCCGCTCAGACTATGAGCTTCTGGGAGGTCACGTCGAGAGCATTCAGGACATCGACGATGTGATTGCGGAGGGCGTGCGCCGGGTTGATCAAATTGATCCGAATGCCGATCCGACAGCGCATCACAACTATCGCTGGAAGGCCAAAGAATAATCCAATGCAGCAACCAGTCGCGGCATATCTTGAGGGGGGCAAGCGTCTTCATTTGCAGCACGGACCGATTGATCTGATCATCGGTGCCGAGGCTGCCGATGATGTGGCGCGACATGCGGCTTACACGGCTGCCGTTGAGCGGTTCGAGACGATTCTGACAGGGCTGGTGGCAGAGCTGCCCGTCCTGCGTGCGCAGCTTACACCCGGCGCGGTTCGGCCGTCTGATCCGGTGGGTGTGCGCATGGTTGAAGCGGCCACGCGGCATTGCCAAGATCGGTTTGTGACCCCAATGATTGCCGTTGCAGGTTCGGTTGCGGATGAAATTCTTGTCACGATGATAGGGGCCGCCGAATTGCAACGCTGCTATGTGAACAATGGGGGGGACATTGCGCTTTTCCTGGCCCCCGGGGCCCATTTTTCCGTTGCGATGGCCGATGCGGGCGGGCTGGATTTGGGGCGGGTGAAAATTCACCCGGAACATCAGATTGGCGGCATCGCAACCAGCGGTCAAAAGGGGCGCAGCTTGTCTTTTGGCATCGCTGACAGTGTGACCGTTCTGGGAGCAAACGCGGCGCAAGCGGATGTAGCGGCAACGCTCATCGCCAATGCGGTCAACCTGCCCGGCCATCCTGATTTGCGCTACGAACGCGCCTCGGACATTGTTTATGACAGCGATTTGGGGGATCGTCATGTGGTTGTCCATGTGCCTGCGTTGACGCAAGGCCAGAAGGGCGCGGCACTGGCCCGCGGCAAAAAGGCTGCGCTGGGTATGTTGGAGCGTCATTTGATCAAGGGCGCGGCACTGTTCCTTCAGGGGGAAAGCGTGCTGATCGGTCAAGAAAATTTGGAATTTACCAAACAAATGGAGATGCAAAATGCCTGACGTCGTCGTCAGAAAAATGGTTCTGTCTGTGGAAGAGATCTTTCATGAAGGTGGCCCCGTTTCGGACACCCCATTGCTGCGGGGCGCTTGCTTTGCCGTGATCAAGAACCCGTTTGCCGGGCGCTATGAGCCCGATATTCAAGGCTTCATGGAAGACCTGAAACCGCTTGGGCTGGAAATGGCGCAGAAGTTGGTGGATGCGCTGGGTGGGGCGGAAAACATTGAAGGCTATGGCAAGGCCTCTTTGGTGGGGTCTGCCGGCGAGCTGGAACACGGTGCCTTGTGGCACGCCCCCGGCGGCTATGCGATGCGTGAGCTGATCGGCAATTCCAAGGCAATCGTTCCCTCGGCCAAAAAGGTCGGCGGTGTCGGGGCGCGGATCGACGTGCCTGTCACCCATGTCAACGCGTCTTATGTGCGCAGTCATTTCGATTCGGTTGAAGTTGGCCTGAACGATGCGCCGCGTGCGGATGAATTGCTGTTTGCCCTTGTCATGACGACCGGCCCCCGCATCCATTCGCGCTCGGGCGGGCTGGAAGCCTGGGATATCAAAGGGGAGGATGGTCTGAGATGAAGGCTGAAATCAGAAAAATTGGTGTCTGGGTCGAAGAAACCCATATCGAAGGCGGAAAGGCCATCACGCCCGCAACGCGCAAAGCCGTGGCGGCGGCGGTGATCGCAAACCCCTATGCGGGCGCCTATGTTGAGGATCTCTCGGAGTTGATGGATATCGGCGCTGAGCTGGGTGGATTGCTGGGGCAAAAGGCTGTGGCCGCATTGGGGGTTAAGCCAGAGCAAATCGAAAGCTATGGCAAGGCCGCAATGGTCGGCGAAAATGGCGAGCTGGAACACGCCGCCGCTCTGCTCCATCCCAAAATGGGGGCACCTTTGCGGGCGGCTGTTGAAAAGGGGGCCGCTTTGGTGCCCTCTTCCAAGAAGCGCGGCGGGCTGGGGCAGGATCTGGATATTCCGCTGGGGCATAAGGATGCCGCATATGTGCGCTCGCATTTTGATGGGGTCGAAGTGCGTTTCAACGATGCACCGCGCCCGAATGAAATTCTGGTGGCGATTGCCGTGACCGATAGCGGACGCCCCTTGCCGCGGGTCGGGGGGCTGAAGGCCGAAGATGCTGTCGGAGAAGACGGGTTGCGATAGCCCCGCCACCCCGAAAAGACATAGATCAAGGTGACCGGAATTGAGTATCCACTCTTCGGTACAACCCTCCGACTTCCAGTCGGGCTTGCTTTAGCACGAACGAATCGTGTTATGATCTTATCCTCGGGAAAAATGAGCCATAGCCTGTTCGGCGGCTCATTTTTCCCGAGGATAAGATCATGCAATATGACACTGGCAAGCACTGCGTTTTCTACCACCGCTATCATCTCGTTGCCGGTTTTGGGGCAGGGGGTACTTTTCAACCACCAATGGTGCCATCACCGAAGACATCGTACTTCAGTACCTGGAACAGCACATTGCTGATCCTACTGGCGCCAGCCGGTAGTCGTTCAGTGCCATGCTGTAGCATAAAGGTCTCTGAATGACGGTGTGGGGATGGGTTATTTAATAAACCCGTAAATCCGTCCCCTCCCTGGAAACGATCTTGACCGAATCCTCGGTTTAAGCATATCGTTAGTATACTAACAAAAAGAGAGGGCTTTCTTGTGATCCACCCTGAAGAATGCATCGATTGTGGCCTGTACGAACCCGATTGCCCTGTCGAGGCCACCGATCCTGGAGCATCGCAATGGCTGGAAATCAATAAGCTTCAGCATCTCTCTGAAGCATCCGCACACTAAATCCTGTTTATTTCGGAGGGAAAAATGTCTCTTATCGAACCAATCGTTCAAGGTTCACCGTCAAAGTTTGCCATTCCGGCGGGCGTATTTGCGGAAACCGTAACCTCGGTCAAACACTATACAGACCGACTATTCAAATTCCGCATCACCCGCCCGGCAAGCTTTCGCTTCCGCTCAGGGGAATTCGTGATGATCGGCCTGCCTAATGCCGATAAGCCGGTCTATCGTGCCTATTCCATTGCCAGCCCATCCTGGGATGAGGAAATTGAGTTCTATTCGATCAAGGTTCCCAATGGCCCGCTGACGGAACATCTGGAAAAAATACAGGTCGGCGACACCATCCTGATGCGCAGAAAGCCGACCGGCACTTTGGTGAATGATGCTCTGCTGCCGGGCAAGCGGGTCTATATGTTCTCGACCGGGACGGGCATCGCACCTTTTGCATCGCTGATCCGCGACCCGGAGACCTATGAAAAATTCGATGAGGTCATCCTGACCCACACCTGCCGGGAAGTGGCTGAACTGACCTATGGCAAAGAGCTGGTGAAAGGCGTGCTGGACGACCCTCTGGTTGGTGAATGCGCCACGGGCCGCTTGCGCCACTACACCAGCGTGACCCGTGAGGACTATGAATATCAGGGCCGGATCACCGACCTGATGACCTCCGGCAAATTGTTTGACGATCTCGGCGTGCCGCCCATCAATCCAGAGACAGATCGCGGCATGATCTGCGGGTCCATGGCAATGCTTCGGGATACCAAAGCCGTTCTGGAAGGGTTCGGGCTGGTAGAGGGTGCCAACAACAAGCCAGAGACATTCGTGGTTGAGCGCGCTTTTGTTGATTAGGAAATCAGCCGAAGCCCTGAACCGGGTACAAACACGCGGGTCACATCGAATGAGCCATCAAAGAAGGTAAAGGGCTGATCAAACAGAGTGGACAAGAGCGGCCAGACTTTTTTCTTGAGCATGTATCGGCTTTGTAACAAGCTGCCTTCAGACGCATCTGCGTTTTTACCAATGGCTGCTTGCAGCAATTCGTGACGCTATTTGCGCACCCGGATCGCGTTGCCCTTCCAGTAAACAGGTTTGGGCGTCGCGCCGTCATGCGACCCGGGAAACCCAAAGAGAAGGCCTGATGCAAAAAATGGTTCCATCAAACTCAGTTCAGCAGGCTGCGGGCTTTGCGCAGGGTTTGTCGCATATTGATCCGATCAGGGCCGTATTGCGCTCCGATACAGACTGCGCTCTTGCCATCATCTGCGGCGTTGAGGGCCCGTCTTATCGCGACCTCGGTGCCATGATGTTTGTCGATAAGAACGGAAAATGCATCGGCAGCATCTCTTCCGGTTGCGTTGAGGCTGATATCGTCCAGCAAGCATTTGGGGCAATTGAAAACGGGAACCCCAGAGTCATTCGCTATGGCATTGGTTCGCCATTTATGGATATCAGACTGCCTTGTGGGGGTGGTCTGGACCTCGCGATTGTTCCCAATCCGGAAAAATCGGTGTTGCGGGATGTTGTGACCCGGTTAGTGCAAAGGCAGCCGGTGGAACTGATCCTGGAGCCGCAATCGGGTGCGCTTCGGCTTGCCCGAAGGCAAGGCGGGATTTATCCGTCTGAAGTTTCGATATACCTTAAACCGGAGTTGAACTTCCTGATCTTTGGGTCGGGGCCTGAAGCGATCAGCTTCGCAGGGTTGGTTGCCTCATTGGGGTATCATGGCGAAGTCTGCTCCCCTGACGGCGCAACGCTGGAGGATGCGCATCGGTTGGGTTGCGCTGGGCGGGAACTCGTCAGGGCCAAAAATTTAGACTTTGAGGCCGATAGCAGAACTGCGATTGTTCTATTTTTCCATGATCACGATTGGGAACCACCCATTCTGAAACACGCGCTGACAACAGACGCGTTTTACATCGGCGCTCAGGGCAGCCTGCGTGCCAGCGCCACCCGCAATCAAAGCCTCAGGGTTCTCGGCGTGTCTGAACAGGACATCGAAAGGATCACTGGCCCGATCGGTATCGTGAAATCTGCTCGGGATCCTCGGACATTGGCGATCTCTGTTCTGGCCGAAGTGGTAGATTGGGCGCGTATGACATGCGACAAGCCGGAATCCGGGAACAGAGCATGAAGCAACTTGCCCTGATTCTGGCCGCAGGGTTTTCAAAACGGTTTGGGCCGGAAGACAAGCTTTTGGCGGACCTTGGCGGCACCCCTGTGATTCAACATGTGGCTTATGCGGCCCAACGCCTTGAACTTGACGATGTCGCGGTGGTTCTGCGCTCACAACAGGTGGCTGGGAACATCCCAAAGCTGAGCAAAATCTGGCTCGACGAAAAAGCACCGGTGCTGAGCGATAGCCTGAGGGCAGGCGCTGAATACGCGATGGCCCGTCAGTTTGATCAGGTTTTGGTGTTGCTCGGCGACATGCCCTTTGTGTCGACAAAAACGATGCAATCCGTGATTGATCTTCAACAAGGCACACCATCTGCGGCAACCAATGGTATAAGGGCACTGCCGCCGGCGTGTTTCCCGCGCTCGTCCTTGCCGGAACTGGCGGCTTTGACCGGAGATCAGGGGGGCAGAACGTTACTGCAACGCATCGGCACAAAGGGGCTTTATCGCGCCCCGAAAGCGGAGCTTGTCGATATAGACACACCCTCAAACCTGAAACAGGCGCTGAGGAATTTAGCGCATCTACAATCGCCCAAAGGCGGCTGAGCCGGCTGGATGGAAGCCGGGACGCCACACAGGATTCTGGGCCGCCACAGCCTTTCAACCTGCCATGGCCTGCCGAAACCCTCTTGCGGCTTATGGTGTTTTGATTCCCATATTCCCCAGCTCTCCTTTTCGGTAGGGCCGGAACACTTCAGCAGGAAAGCACCAACAACGCCTTGAAAGTTCAGGATTTATTCAAAATCATTAGCATACCAGCGATTTTGTTTGACAGCTAACGAGTTTTGCCGCTGAATATAAACTAAGGTAGCAAGAGGAGTTCTATGAACTTTCAGCGAAACATCTGGCACGTTGCAAAAGGGTCAAAAGACCTCAGCAACAACACAATGCCGCTTCAGATTGCCGGAGCCCGGGTTTTAATGCTCCCGGGCAGGACAACACGCCCGAGCGCACCCTTATTTACGCATTCGCAACAGACAAACACCCCGGAGACGGGCAGAGATTACAAAATCGCAAACCCATTCGGGCTGCGATCAACCAAGGGCCAACGGCCTGCCGCAAAAGAGCAAGACAACTTGCCGAAGCGCCGAACACCGGGCATTCGGTAAACTCGGTGTTCAAATCATAAAAAAACAAATTAAGATCGAAAACAGAGAGGACCACATGAAACGTAAGACATTTTTAAAGACACTATTAAGTGCCGCAACGATCGCAACCCTGCCATTGGCAAGTGTTGCAAATGCCGAAGAGCCCATCATCATCGGCGAGATCAACCATTACAAACGGCTTGCCGCCTTCACCGGCCCTTATAAGAAGGGCATTGAGCTGGCTTTGGAGCAGGTGAATTCTGATGGCGGTGTTCTTGGCCGCCCGCTGGAATTCGTTTTCCGTGATGATCAGGGCGAGCCTGGTGAAGCGATTAAAATCGCAGAAGAACTGATGACCCGTGAAGGTGCTGTGATGTTGACGGGCTCGATCCTGTCAAATGTTGGTCTGGCGCTTTCATCCTATGCGGCGGAGAAAAAATATGTCTATCTCGCGGCGGAACCGCTGGCAGACGCTCTGGTCTGGAAAGCCGGCAACCCCTACACCTTCCGCCTGCGGGCATCGACATATATGCAGGCCTCAATGCTGGCCGAAGAAGCCGCGAAATCAGACGCGGTGACCTATGCCACAATCGCCCCCAACTATGCCTATGGCAAGGACGCCGTGGCTGCATTCAAAGATGCGCTGACCCGTCTGCGCCCAGACGTGAAATTTGTGGCCGAGCAATGGCCAGGCATTTTTAAGATCGACGCGGGTGCAGAAACTCAGGCGCTGGAACGCGCAAAACCGGATGCCATTTTCAATGCAACTTTCGGCCCTGATCTGGCAAAGTTTGTTCGGGAAGGGACAGATCGTGGCTTGTTCGAGGGGCGTGACGTTTACGGGCTTTTGGCGGGTGAACCGGAATATATCGACCCGCTGGGCGACGAAGCGCCCGAGGGCTGGATCGTTACCGGATACCCCTGGCAAGATCTGAAGGATGGGCCAGGGGGCGCATTTGTTGCGGCTTATCAGGCCAAACACAACGATTACCCGCGTGTGGGGTCTCTGGTTGGTTACATGACCGTTCAGTCGATTGCCGCGGCAATTAAAAAGGCGGGATCGACCGAAACCGAGGCCATCCGCGCCGCGTTTGAAGACCTGAAGGTCAGTACACCGTTGGGTGAAATCACCTATCGCGCGATAGACAATCAGTCTACGGCAGGGGCCTATGTGGGCAAGACTGCCCTGCGTGACGGCAAGGGTGTGATGGTCGATTGGCAGTATAAAGACGGCGCAAACTATCTGCTGTCTGACGAGGAAGTAAGCGCGCTTCGTCCCGCCGAGTAACCTTTTGAAAAACGAGCAGGCCATGCCATCGTGCCAATGGCCTGCTTTCCACCGACATCTCTTTTATGAAAGGTGCAGCTGATGGAGTTCTTCGTCGCACAAATCCTGACGGGTTTGGCCAATGCCAGTTCGTTGTTTCTGGTCGCTTGCGGGCTGTCCCTGATTTTTGGCGTCACCCGTATTGTGAATTTTGCACATGGGTCGCTTTATATGATTGGGGCCTATATCGGCTATTCGCTGATGCAGGTTTTGCCCGGAGCATTCGGATTTTGGGGCTCGATTCTGCTGGCTGCGGTCGCTGTGGGGATTGTCGGCGTTTTGATCGAAGTGCTGGTGTTGCGCCCGGTTTATCGTGCGCCAGAGCTGTTTCAGCTGGTTGCGACGTTCGGGGTCATTTTGGTTATTCAAGACCTTGCATTGATCATCTGGGGCCCGGAAGACCTGCTTGGCCCGCGGGCACCGGGTTTGCGGGGTGTCTTTCGCATCATGGGCGAACCCATCCCGAAATATGACATTGCGCTTTTGGTGATTACGCCCTTCATCGCATTTGCGCTCTGGTACCTCATGGCCAAAACCCGCTTTGGCGTGCTGGTGCGTGCGGCAACACAAGACCGCGAAATGGTCGGGGCTCTGGGCGTCAATCAGGCGTGGTTGTTCACCGGCGTCTTTGCACTTGGGTCTGCCCTTGCCGGCCTTGGAGGCGCATTGCAATTGCCCAAGGGCGGGGCCGATTTGCTGATGGATTTTAACATCCTCGCCCCCGTTTTTGTTGTTGTCGTCATCGGCGGTATGGGATCGCTGCCCGGCGCGTATCTTGCTGCAATCATCATATCCGTCCTGAACGTATTTGGCGTCACCTACCTGCCACAATCCACGCTGGTTCTGATGTTTGTGGTCATGATCGTCGTATTGATGATCCGGCCCTACGGCCTGCTTGGTCGCGAAGAAGTTGCCGGAGAACACGGACAGGTCGGAGAGCCCGAACGCCCCATTCGCCCGGCCTCGAACAAAATCCGAATGATCGTCATTGCGGGCCTTGCACTGCTGGCGTTGTTGCCACTCTATGGATCATCTTTCTCGCTGGTTCTGGCAACGGATATCCTCATTTTCTGCCTGTTTGCTGCCTCACTGCACTTCCTGCTGGGAACCGGCGGTTTGGTCAGTTTCGGACATGCGGCCTATTACGGCGGTGGTGCTTATGTAGCGGCTTTGCTTGTCACCCATGCGCACAGCCCGATGGGGGTTGCATTCCTGCTGGCCCCGCTGGGGGCGGGGCTGGCGGCTTTGGCCATCGGTTGGGTTTGTCTGCGGTTGACCGGTGTCTATTTCGCGATGCTGACACTTGCCTTTGCGCAACTGGTCTGGAGCCTCGTCTTCCAGTGGGGGGATGTCACCGGCGGCGATGATGGCTTGGTCAATATCTGGCCGACAGAATGGCTTAAGAGTACCACGGCCTATTTCTATTTTACGGTGATTTTTGCGGTTTCGGGCATTGTCATCCTGCGTCATATTACGCATTCCCCCTTTGGCTATGCGTTAAGAGCAGCGCGCGACAGCGAGCGGCAAGCCGAAGCAACGGGGATAAACACGCGCAAGGTCCAGCTGATCGCGTTTGGTTTTGCCGGGTTGATGGGCGGGCTTGCCGGGGCATTGTTTGTGTTTTCAAAGGGCAGTGTTTTCCCCAATGAGCTTGAAATCGCCCGCAGCTTTGATGCGCTGATTGTGGTCTTTCTGGGCGGTGTGAAAACGCTGTCAGGCGGTGTTGTTGGCGCTGGGTTCTTCAAGGGGATCGAAGAAACACTGCTTCGGTTCGAATACTGGCGTCTGCTGATGGGTCTGTTGATTATATTCGTCGTTATTGCAGCCCCTGAGGGTGTTGTCGGCTCTCTGCGCAAGGGGCTTGAGCGGCTTGGTCTGAAAAAAGCAGGAGATCAGTGATGACTGTGGTTCTTGAAACACGTGGCCTGACCAAGAAATTTGGCGCTATTGTTGCAGTCAATGATGTCTCGTTCAAACTGCACAAAGGCGAGTTATTGGCCTTGATTGGCCCGAACGGCGCAGGCAAAAGCACATGTTTCAACATGTTGATGGGGCAGCTGAAGGTCACGGCCGGACAGGTGCTGTTGGAGGGCAAAGACATCACCGGCCTAAAACCACGCCAGATTTGGCGCGAAGGTGTCGGGCGCACATTTCAGATCACCGCGACCTATTCGTCGATGACGGTTGTCGAGAATGTGCAAATGGCGCTGATGTCGCATCACCACGACACTTTCCGGCTGTTGCCATACGCTACCCGCAAATACCGGGATCAGGCGATTGAGCTGCTGGATAGGGTCAATATGGCGGACCAGGCCGATCGCCATTGCGCGATTCTGGCTTACGGAGATCTGAAACGCATGGAGCTGGCCATCGCTTTGGCCAATAACCCCAAGGTTCTTTTGATGGACGAACCAACCGCCGGTATGGCGCCAAAGGAACGCATCGCCCTGATGCAGCTGACGGCGGATATCGTCCGTGATCAGGGGGTGAGCGTGCTTTTCACGGAACATGACATGGATGTCGTCTTTACGCATTCTCACCGGATCATGGTGCTGAACCGGGGCGAATTGATTGCCGAAGGCAGCGCCGAGGAAATCCGCAACAACCCAACGGTTCAAGAGGTGTATCTGGGGGGCGGAACGGTCTTTGCATCCGAAGAGGAGAATGCCCATGCTTGAGGTCAATAAAATCAACAGCTTCTATGGCAAGGCGCATGTCCTCAGGGATCTGAGCTTCGCGGCCCCGAAAGGCGAGGTGATCGCGCTTCTGGGGCGTAACGGAGCCGGAAAATCGACGACCATGAAGTCAATCATGCAAATCGTTCGGACGGCATCGGGCGATATTACCTTCCAGGGCACTCAGATTTCGGGTCTGTTGCCGCACAAGATTGCCAAAATGGGGCTTGGATATGTGCCGGAAGATCGGCGCATCTTTACCGACCTCACCGTTTTGGAAAACCTCATCGTCGGCATTCAGCCCCCTCGTGAGGGCGCGGTCACCTGGACTCGGTCCATGCTGTTTGACCTGTTTCCCAACCTTGCCGAGCGTCGCAACAATCGGGGAAAGGCTCTGTCCGGCGGCGAGCAGCAAATGCTGACCATTGCGCGCACCCTCATGGGCAATCCGTCTTTTGTTCTGCTCGATGAACCGAGCGAGGGCGTGGCCCCCGTGATTGTCGAGCAGATGGCCAAAGTCATCCTGCAACTCAAATCTGAAGGGCTGACAGTATTGCTATCCGAACAAAACCTGCACTTTGCACAGGCCGTTGCCGACCGTGCCGTGATCATTGAAAGCGGCGAGCAAAAATTCTATGGCACTCTGGAAGAGCTAAACGCCCACCCCGAAGTGCGCGATGCATATCTGGCGGCGTGATTGGTCTGGGGGGCATTGGAAACAGAAACGACCAAATCAGGAAGCGCACACAGAATCAGGAGATTCGGCTGAGAGGCCCAACCAAAAGGCGCGTGCCACTATGCGGGGGGCGCAATCAGGCTTTCGCCATGGCAAATCCGTTGCTAGACTGCCTCATGGAAACTTTGCCGTAAGGCCGTGATCCCGTTTGACCGTCAACCTGAAAAGGCCTCTGCACTTGTCCACCCTCATCCCCAACCCGGCCGCATAACATGAGCGCATTCGCCATGACCATTGTCCTGAGCGCAGCGATGTTACATGCGCTGTGGAATGCTTTGGTCAAAGCCTCGGATAACAGACTGGCCGTGCTGGGCCTGATCGCGATGGGCAATGTGGTTCTGGGCGTGGTGATCGCTTGTTTTTCACCGATCCCCAATGTTGCAAGCTGGTGGTATATTCTCGGCTCAACCGCGATCCATTTCGCTTATTTCTTCCTGCTCTATCACTCTTACCGGCTGGGAGACCTCAGCCATGTCTACCCAATCGCCCGCGGCATGGCCCCGGTGCTGGTGGCGCTGGGGGCGCAGGTTTTTGCCGGGGAAACCTTGCCCCCGCTGGCATGGCTGGGGATTTTGACCGCATCGGCGGGCATTTTCATCCTGTCGGGCAATGTGTTTCGCGGCACCACCCCGCCGATTGTGGTGCTGACCGCCATGGCCACCGGGGTCATCATCGCCAGCTATTCGCTGGTTGATGGCATCGGCGTGCGGCTGGCGGGCAGTGAGAGCGGCTATATCGGCTGGCTGTTCATCTTTCAGATTTTCCCGGGGCTGTTCATCTTTCAGCGCATCGGTGTTGAAGCGCGCCATATCTCGCGCAAAACACTTTATATGGGGCTGATGGGCGGAGTCATCGCGGCCATGGCTTATGGTCTGGTGATCTATGCCAAATCCTTTTCGGCCTTGGGCATGGTTTCAACCCTGCGGGAAACCTCGGTGGTGTTTGCCGCGATTATCGGCATGGTCTGGCTACATGAACGCCCTTGGAAAAAACGCCTGTTTGCATCCTGCATCGTGGCGGCGGGTGTTATCCTGATGACGCTTGCATCACGGTAGAAAAATCCCTCCGAAAAAAGAAAACGTTTAAAAATTCACAAAACTGTCTTAAACCCGTGATTATACCGAGTTTGCAAGCAACCCATGCTGGGCTGCAGTGCCGGGTTCGGCATGACTAACAGGGAGCTACGAATGAAGTTTTTGAAGACAATCACATACGCATCTGCAATCGCGATTGGTGCGGCCAGCAGCGGCTTTGCCGGTGAGCTGACGGTTTATACCGCAAGCGAGGCCGAGTATCTGCCGCAATACGCCGCCAAGTTCAACGAAGACCACCCGGATATCAAAATCAACTGGGTGCGCGATTCCACCGGGATCATCACCGCCAAGCTGCTGGCGGAAAAAGACAACCCGCAAGCGGATGTGATCTGGGGTCTTGCTGGCACCTCGCTGCTGCTGTTCAAAACCGAAGACATGCTGGAGCCCTACAAGCCCGCCGGTGTTGACAAGCTGAACCAGAAGTTCGTTGACTCATCCAACCCACCTTCCTGGACCGGGATGGACGCTTGGGTTGCTTCTGTGTGCTACAACACGATCGAGGGTGAAAAGAACGGCGTTCCGGCCCCCAAAAGCTGGAAAGATCTGACCGATCCGGTTTACAAAGGCCATGTGATCATGCCGAACCCGAATTCATCGGGCACCGGTTTTCTGGACGTATCCAGCTGGCTGCAAATCTTTGGCGAAAAGGGCGGCTGGGACTATATGGACGCGCTGCATAACAACATCGCCCGCTACACCCATTCTGGCTCGGCCCCTTGTAAGCTGGCTGCAGCTGGCGAAACCATCGTTGGGGTTTCCTTTGCGTTCCGCGGTGCCAAATCCAAGGCCGCTGGCGCTCCGATCGAAGTCATCCTGCCAACCGAAGGTGTGGGCTGGGAGATGGAGGCCAGCGCGATCATCGCCGGCACCGACAATCTGGAAGATGCGAAAACTCTGATCGATTGGACGATCTCCAAACAGGCCAATGAAATGTATAACACCGGCTATGCCGTGGTCGCCTATCCTGGCGTTGCCAAGCCGGTTGCGCATTTCCCCGAAGGTCTGTTGGATGCGATGATCGACAATGATTTCGAATATGCTGCCAACAACCGCAGCGCCATTCTGGCCGAGTGGGCGCGTCGTTATGACGGCAAATCCGATCCGAAAAAGTAAATCAGGCGGTTTGCTTGCTATGAAAAAGGAAAGGGGCTGGCTTCGGCCCCTTTCTGGCTGGGGAACAACCGAAAATTTTAAGGGAACTATTTATGCTGGATCAAACCACATCTGAGCAAAATCCGTATTTGAAGATTCGCGATTTGTGGAAGAAATTTGATGATTTTGTCGCTTTGCAGGATATTTCCCTGGATGTGATGGATGGCGAGTTTCTGTGCTTTCTTGGCCCCTCGGGCTGTGGCAAAACCACCCTGCTGCGGGCGATTGCCGGGCTTGATCTGCAAACTTCGGGCCAGATTTCGCAAGCCGGGCGGGATGTGTCAAACCTGCCGCCCTCGCAGCGTGATTTCGGCATTGTGTTTCAGTCCTATGCGCTGTTTCCCAATCTGACGATTGAACGCAACATTTCTTACGGGTTGGAAAATCAGAAATGGTCCAAATCCGACATCACCGCCCGCGTGGCCGAGCTGCTGGCGCTGGTCGGGCTGTCGGATCAAGGCAGGAAATACCCGGCGCAGCTGTCGGGCGGGCAACAGCAGCGCATCGCGCTGGCCCGGGCGATTGCTGCCAATCCCGGTCTGCTGTTGCTGGATGAACCACTATCGGCGCTGGATGCCAAGGTGCGGGTGCATTTGCGCCATGAAATCAAGGAATTGCAGCGAAAATTGGGGGTGACCACGGTGATGGTGACCCATGATCAGGAAGAGGCGCTGGCCATGGCAGACCGTATCGTGGTGATGAATCACGGCACCATCGAACAGGTCGGCACTCCGCTGGAAATTTACCGCGAGCCCGCGAGCCTGTTCGTGGCAAATTTCATTGGTGAAACCAACCAGATCGCCGCTGTGGCCCATGGCCCCGGCAAGGTCAAGATCGGCAATGCGGTGCTGGAATGCGACCACAGCCCCTTTACCGGGAACGAGCCGATCATCGCCGCCATCCGCCCCGAAGACGTCAAACCGCAGATCGAAAGCAGTCGTCAGGATTCTGACCTGTCGGCCCAGATCACGGATATGGAATTCTTGGGCTCTTTTTACCGCGCCACCCTCAGCTGCCCGGATCTGGGCGAAGTTGAGCTTGTCACCGATTTTTCCTCAAACGCGGTGCGCCGTCTGGGGCTGAGTGTCGGTAAATCGTTGCCGGTGCATATTCCGGCGGACCGGCTCAAAGCGTTCCCTGCGGGTGATGAATAAATGAGCACCGTCCACGACATCCCGCGCCCGTTTGTAAAAGCAAAGCTGGGCAAAGATGACTATAACCAGCGCGCTTTCATGCTGGTGATTGCGCTCTACTTGGTGATCGCGCTGGTGTTGCCTTTGTATGCGATGCTGTCCAAGTCGTTTTCGACCTATACCTTTGATTTGTCGCAGTTCGAAATCCAGCGCAGTGACGAATCCGGTATCTATCAGGATCCGGTGCAAAATCTGGCCGATCTGAACGCCAGCTTTCAGCCGCCGATCATCAGCGATGCCAGCACCAGCAGCAATGGCCGTCAGGTTCTGACCAAGCTGTTCCCCGATTTCAGTTTCCGCAGCCCGGTGATGTATCGGTTCCGCGGCACAACCGAGGATGCGACCTTTCTGGTGGGTTCGGAACGCTATCAGGGCACGGATTGGATCGAGGTGACCTCCAACAAATTCAGACGCCTTGCCATCCGTCCGGTCAAAGGCATCGGCCTGACCAACTTCACCACCTATTTTTCCACCCCGGCCCTGACGCAATCGGTGAAAAACTCGCTGTGGATCGCGCTGGTGTCCACCGTGATCACGGTCACCTTGGCGTTTTGGTTTGCCTATGCGCTGTCGCGCAGCTGCATGCGCTTCAAGGGGGTGTTCCGAATGGTGGCGATGCTGCCGATTCTGGTGCCCTCGCTGCTGCCGGGCATTGCGCTGATCTATCTGTTTGGCAATCAGGGCATGTTGAAATCATTCCTGATGGGCGAGAGCATCTATGGCCCGATCGGCATCATCATCGGCTCGGTGTTTTTCACCTTCCCCCATGCGATGATCATCATCTCAACCGCGCTGTCCATTTCCGATGCCCGCCTTTACGAAGCCGCCATCTCTCTGAAAGCCAGCCGCTGGAAAACCTTTTGGACGGTCACGATCCCCGGCGCGCGTTATGGTTTGTTTTCGGCGGCCTTTGTGGTGTTCAACCTGGTGATCACCGATTTCGGCCTGCCCAAAGTCATCGGTGGCAAATTCAACGTGCTGGCGGTGGACATCTATAAACAGGTGATCGGCCAGCAGAATTTTGAAATGGGCGCGGTGGTGTCGGTGGTGCTGCTGATCCCGGCGATTCTGGCCTTTGCCATTGACCGGCGGATGCAGAAAAAGCAGGTGGCGCTGCTATCGGCCCGGTCGGTGGTGTTCAACCCCAAACCCAACCGCAAAATGGACTGGCTGTTTTTCAGCTATGCCACGCTGGTGTCGCTGTTCATCGCCGGGATCATCGCGGTTTGCCAATTCGCCGCGCTGATCAAATTCTGGCCCTATGATCTGAGCCTGTCGTTAAAGAATTACGATTTCAACGTGATGGCAGGCGGCGGCTGGGACGCTTATTACAACTCGATCATTCTGGCGATCCTGACCACGGTGATCGGCACGGTTGTGGTGTTTCTGGGCGCCTATATGGTCGAAAAAACCAAGGGCTTTGAAACGGGGCGCAGTGTGTTCCAGATGCTGGCGATGCTGCCAATGGCGATCCCGGGGATGGTGCTGGGCCTGTCCTACATCTTTTTCTTCAACAACCCGGCCAACCCGCTTTACGTCATTTACGGCACCATGATCTTGTTGGTGATTTCCACCGTGACGCATTTCTATACGGTGTCGCACCTGACGGCGGTGACGGCGTTAAAGCAGATGGATACGGAATTTGAATCGGTCTCGCAATCGCTGAAACAACCGTTCCAAAAGCTGTTCGTCCGGGTCACAGTGCCGGTGTGTTTGCCGGCGATCCTGAATATCTCGATCTATCTGTTCGTGAACGCGATGACGACGGTCTCGGCTGTGGTGTTCCTGTATTCCACCGATACGGCGCTGGCTTCGATTGCAGTGCTGAACATGGATGACGCAGGAGACATCGCCCCGGCGGCAGCCATGGGGATGATGATCTTTTACACCAACGCCTTTGCCCGGATTGTGCATTCACTGGTTTCCCGCAAAATCCTGCAACGCTCAGAGGCCTGGAGGAAGTAACCAGCCTGCAATCCCCGAAAAAAAACCGGGCCGATCAGGGGGGAACCCACGCTTCCAAAAACCGTCGCGAGGCATAATTCGCGGCGGTCGCACGGTTTGCCCGAAACAACGTCCTTAGACACGCGGATGGCCCCGGTCTGGTTGAGCTGCGTGTTCTGGCCAGTCAAATCCTGATCGGCGGTTTTTTTCATGCACCTGTATTTGCCGTAAACCTGTTTTGTCCAGCGGGGTTGATTGCTCAATCGCGATGCGGCAGCGCTCCATCAGTTCAGCGAAATCCTCATGCAGAGAAGAGGCGTAGCCGCTACCACAGCTGAGAAACAGCGCCGCCAGCAAAGGCCCAAGGATTTTAGCCATGTCTTTTGCCCCTTGTTTTGGGGGCCGGTTCCGATCCATCCAAATGGCCCGGAATTTACCCGCTAACCCTATCTTATGATTCATCCATCACTGGGGTAAGCTAGCCTTTGGTCCCCAGCCGGGTGCCGACGCCCTGACGCTGTAGCAGCGGTTTCCACCAGCTTTCATTGTCCAGATACCATTGCACGGTTTTCTCCAGCCCCTGTTCCAGGGTGACCGAGGGCCGCCAGCCCAGCTCGGTGCGGATGCGGGTTGGGTCGATCGCATAGCGCAGATCATGGCCGGCGCGGTCCTGCACATAGGTGATCTGATCGCTGTAAGGGGCGGATTTGGGCCGCTTTTCGTCCAGAATGGCGCAAATGCGGGTGACGATGTCGATATTTCTGGCCTCGTTTTCGCCGCCGATATTATAGGTGCGGCCAATCTGACCCCGTTGCAGGACCGTCAGCAGCGCATCGGCGTGGTCTTCGACATAGAGCCAGTCGCGCACATTGATGCCTTGGCCGTAAACCGGGATCGGCTTGCCCGCCAGCGCGTTCAGGATCACCACCGGGATCAGCTTTTCCGGGAAATGATAGGGGCCGTAATTGTTCGAGCAATTCGTGATCAGCACCGGCAGCCCATAGGTTTCGTGCCAGGCGCGCACCAGATGATCCGAGGCCGCTTTGGACGCGGAATAGGGGCTGTTGGGCGCGTAAGGGGTGGTTTCGGTGAACTGGCCGGTTTGCCCGAGCGAGCCATAGACCTCATCGGTTGAGATATGATGAAACCGGAAATCCGCCGGTTTTCCCTGCGCCAGCCAATAGGCGCGGGCGGCCTCCAGCAGGGTGTAGGTGCCGGTGACGTTGGTTTCGATAAAGGCTCCGGGGCCGTCGATCGAGCGATCCACATGGCTTTCGGCCGCCAGATGCAGCACCGCATCGGGGCGGTGGCTGGCGAAAATGCGATCCATTTCGGACCGGTCGCAGATATTGGCGCGCTCGAAATGATATTCCGGCGAATCGGCCACAGGGGTCAGGTTTTCAAGGCAGGCGGCATAGGTCAGGCAATCGACATTGACCACCGAATGCCCATCGCGCACCGCCTGACGCACCACGGCGGATCCGATAAACCCCGCGCCCCCTGTTACAATGATTTTCATGGCATCCCTCCTGATGGCGCTCAGAAATCCTGATTGACGATTTTACGGTGATAGCGCCCCAGCAGCACGATGCCCATAAAAAACAACGCCAGAGACACCCCGAACACATAAACATAAGACACCCACACCGCGTCATAGCCGGGGTAAAACCCGCGCCGCATCACCGCCACCACATGCACCAGCGGGTTATACCATAGAATGCTGCGGCCAAATTCCGGGAGGTCTTCGTAAGTGTAAAAGATCGTCGAGACAAAGAACAACGGCGCGGTGACAATACCCCAGAGCGATTTCCACAGCGGATAGACCGGCATCAGAAAGGCGTTCAGCGTGCCAATCGACAGCCCCAGCGCCGCCGCCATGGCAAGGGCGGTCAGGATCGGGGGCAGGTCCAGCACGGCGCGGGTGTCAAACAGGGCGAGGATGCCGGCCATGGTGATGCCAAAGGCCGTCAGCTGGGTCAGGAAATTCAGGGCAAAGCGCGCGGCGATGGTGTCGATATAGGTCACGCCCGGGTAAAACAGCAGGGGCCGGGAAAAGGTGATGGCTTTGGTCACCGGCACCTGAATGCGCTGATACATCAGAAAAGCCAGCATCCCGGTGGCGTAAAACAGCACAAAGCTCACCCCCAGCGAGGGCGAGCGCAACCGCAGCCCCAGGCTGAACACCAGCGTGACCATCGCCACCGCGCCCACCGGTTCCAGAATCGCCCAGACATAGCCCCCGGGCGAGCGGCCATAGGTGGTGGTCATTTCTCGCAGCATCAGTGCGGTGATGGTGCGCAGAGATTTGAATTTGCGCGGGCGCATAGGGTGCGGTTGTGGGGCTGGTTGTGTCATCGAAACCGACATTCCTGACCCGGTGAATTGGGTCCAAACGCCCCCGTTCGCGCCTGCGCCGGTCAGGGGCTGTGCATTTAATACCCGCGCATAGTCTAGCCATGCGGATCGTAAATGGGATATAGCGAAGCAAGGCATCTTGTTGCAAGGAAAATCCATGACCGAGGATCGCGATCCAACCCGGGGCGGGGGCTCTGACAGCGCTCAGGCAGAGACCGCCGCCCAAACGGCCAAACCCGCCCCCGGCGCAGCGATGGACCTGCAACAGGCCCGCCAGATTGAGGCCGCCAAACGCGCTGCCATTGCCCGCAAGAAACAGGCCTTGGCGAAAAAGGCGATGATCTCGGCCAAGCTGGCCAGCGAACGCGCCGCCGCCGCCGCCCTTGCCGCCAATCCGAAAGAACCCGCCGCCGCCATCGCCCCGACCAGCCCCGCCCCCAAGGCAGCCGCTGACGGCCCCGCCATGACCGCCGACCCTGACGCCCCCGCCATGCCGGCCCGTCTGCGCAAACGGCATATGTCGATCCTGATCAGCTTTGTGCTGCTGGTGGTGTTGCCCATGGCGGTGGCGTTTTGGTATCTGAGCGAACGCGCCGTGGCGCAATACCATTCCACCATGAGCTTTTCCGTGCGCAAGGAACAGGTCGCCTCGTCGCTGGACATCATGGGCGGGCTCAGCCAGCTGTCGGGCAATTCTTCGACGGATACGGATGTGCTGTATCAGTTCATCCAGTCGCAGGAGCTGATCGCCAAAATGGATGACGATATCGGCCTGCGGGCGATTTATTCGGCACCTTATGATGTGGACCCGGTGTTTGCGCTGGCCCCCGGGGCAACGATCGAAGACCTGATTGATTACTGGCCCCGCATGGTGCGCATCCATTACGACCGCAGCACCGGGATCATCCAGATCCGGGCGCTGGCGTTTGATCCGCAACAGGCGCGCGAGATTGCGCAGAAGATCCTTGATTACAGCACCCAGCAGATCAACGATCTGTCGGCCGTGGCGCAACAAGACGCCACCCGCTATGCCCGCCAAGAACTGGATCAGGCGATTGCCCGCCTGACTGAGGCCCGTCAGGCGCTGACCGATTTCCGCCTGCGCACCCAGATTGTTGACCCTTTTGCCGATTTGCAGGGGCAGATGGGGCTGCTCAGCACGCTGCAATCCGAGCTGGCGACGGCGCTGATTAATCTGGCGCTGTTGCGCGAAACCGCCGCCGCCAATGATCCCCGTATCACTCAGGCCGAACGCATGGTTGACCTGATCCGCGCCCAAGTGACGCAGGAGCGCGCCAAATTCGGGGTGGGTGGTCAGGGGCCGGGGGGCGAGGATTATGCCTCTTTGGTGTCGGAATTCGAGCGCCTGAATGTGGATCGCGAATTTGCCGCCGAAGCCTATAAATCCGCTCTGGCCGCCTATGATGCTGCGGTTGCCGAGGCCCAACGTCAGAGCCGCTATCTGGCCGCGCATATCCGCCCCACCCTGGCCGAAAGCTCGCATTATCCGCAGAACTGGCTGATTCTGGGGATCATGCAGGCGTTTTTGCTAGTGTTCTGGGCGGTGGCGATTCTGATTTATTACAGCATCCGCGACCGGCGTTAGGGCAGGGGCATGATCAGGCTGCATAATCTGACCAAGCGTTACTGGCTGGACGGCACCGAAAAAGTGGTGGCGGATAATCTGAATTTCACCTTTCCCGGCAACCAGTCGGTGGCGCTGCTGGGGCGCAACGGGGCGGGCAAATCGACCCTGCTGGCGATGATTGCCGGCACGACCGAACCGGATCAGGGCGAAGTGATCACCGATGGCTCGGTCTCGTGGCCGGTGGGGTTCAAGGGCAGCTTTCACCGTGATCTGACCGGGATGCAGAACACCCGCTTTATCGCCCGGGTTTACGGGGTGGATACGGATGCGCTTTCGGCCTTTGTGGCGCGGTTTTCCGAATTGGGGCGGCATTTTCATCTGCCGGTGCGCAGCTATTCTTCGGGGATGCTGTCCCGGCTGTCATTCGGGGTGTCGATGGGCATTCGGTTTGACACCTATCTGGTGGACGAAGTCACCAGCGTGGGCGATGCCGCCTTCAAGGTCAAAAGCCAGAAGCTGTTTGCCAAAAGGATCGGCCAATCTGGGGCGATTGTGGTGTCGCATTCGATGAACACCATCCGGCGCATGTGCAGCGCCGGGGCGGTGTTGGAAAATGGCCGGCTGAGCTGGTTTGACGATGTAGAGGACGCGATTTTGTGCCATGAAACCAATATGGGGGCTTCGGTGGATGACTGAGAAAATCATTGGCTACACCACCGGGGTTTATGATCTGTTCCATGTCGGGCATCTGAACCTGCTGCAACGGGCCCGGGCGGCCTGTGATCATCTGATTGTCGGCGTGACCACTGACGAACTGGCCACAGAGCGCAAAGGTCGGGCGCCTTTTGTGCCGTTTCAGGAACGCCGCGCGATCATTGCGGCGCTGCGCTGTGTGGATCAGGTCGAGACCCAGGCCGATATGGATAAATTTGCCGCCTGGCAGCGCTTGCGCTTTGATCAGATGTTTGTCGGCAGCGATTGGCAGGGGCATCCTGACTGGGTCGCGCTCGAGGCCAGATTGGCCGGGGTCGGGGTGGGGATCACTTATTTCCCATACACGCCGCATGTCTCCAGCGCCGGTTTGCAAAAGCTGCTGGCCGGTGAAGGGCAGCGGGGCTGAGAGGGGTGGGCGCAAATCACAAGGCACCAAGGGCGCATGCCCCGTGCCTTTTCAGCCTTGCAAGGATTCATCGAAAAACTGCTTTTCCAACCGCACCGCGCGGGCAAAGGTTTCAGCCACACTCTGACGGGCGGCTTCGTCCAGACCACCCCAGCACTGATCCAACTGCTGGCGGAAATAGCCCACCACAGCCTCGAACCCTTCGCCGGCGTGCAGGGTGATCCATTCGGCCAGCCAGAACGGCAGATCCGATTGCGGCGGGTGATATGGCGTGGCCCATGACAGATAAGACCACTCGGCCACACAAATCACCGCCAGCATTTGCTCATACCGTCCCGAGGCAATCGCATCTTCCATCAGCTGCAAAAACCCGGTGGTGGCCGGTTTGGCCGGGGCGTGTTGATCCTGTTCGCTGACATTGAGCGCGGCAAAGGAGCGCAGGAAATAGGTGTTCTCTTCGCCGGTAATCAGCGCCAAAAACTGCGCTGCGGGCACGCTGTCTGCCAATGTCGGAGCATGGGCAATAGCGCTGGCCAGCAGGCGCACAAAGGCGCCGACGAATTTGTAATCCTGAATCAAATAGCCGCGCATCTTATCCGCCGGCAATGTCCCATCTGCCAGCTGGCGGCAAAAATCATGCGCCACGATCTGTTGCCAGAGATCGGCGTTTTGCTGTCTCAGAAATTCGGTTGCGCTGTCCATATCACCCTAGCCCCGGGGCAGCTTTTGCAGCAAAGGCAGCAGATGCGACATATCCGGGCCGTGATCCATCCCGGTCAGCGCTTTGCGCAGCGGCATGAACAGCCCGCGGCCCTTGCGCCCGGTCTGTTCCTTGACCTGCTTGGTCCACTGCCCCCAGCTGTCGCTGCTCAACGGCCCTTCGGGCAGCAAGGCCAGAGCCTGCTGCACAAATTCCTGATCCGCCTCATCCACTACCGGTTCGGCCCCATCGCGGCACAGTGTCCACCATGGCTCAAGATCGGCCAGCACGGTGATATTGTCGCGGGTGGCCAGCCAGAAGGGCTCGGCCAGTTCAGCCGGCACCCCAAGCGCGGCGATCTGATCAGCCACGGCGGCAAACTCCAGCCCCTGATTGTAATGCGCGGTTAGCGGGAACAGATCCGCGCGGTCAAATTTGGTCGGGGCCGCGCCGAAATGCGACAGGTCAAAGCCCTCAACCAGCTCGGGCATCTGCCGACGCAGCTCGACCGGATCGGAACTGCCCAGCCGCGCCATCAGCGACAGCAGCGCCATCGGCTGCACGCCCTCGGCCCGCAGATCGCGCAGGGCCAGAGTGCCCAGCCGCTTGGACAGGGTCTCGCCCTGTGGTCCGGTCAGCAGCGAGTGATGCGCAAAACGCGGCACCCCACCGCCCAGCGCCTGAATGATCTGGATCTGGGTGGCGGTGTTGGTAACGTGATCGGCCCCACGCACCACATCGGTGATGCCAAAGTCGATGTCATCACAGACCGAAGCCAGCGTATAGAGAAACTGCCCATCGCCACGGATCAGCACCGGGTCCGAGATCGAGGCCGCATCAATCGACATATCCCCCAGAATCCCATCCTGAAATTCGATCCGCTCCTGATCAAGCTTGAAACGCCAATGGCCGGGGCCGCGTTCCTCGCGCAGCGCCTGCTTTTCGGCCTCAGACAGTTCCAGCGCCGAGCGGTCATAAACCGGGGGCCGGCCCATATTCAGCAGTTTTTTCCGTTTCAGGTCCAGCTCGGTCGGGGTTTCAAAACATTCATACAGCCGCCCGCTGGCCCGCAGCTGATCGGCGGCGGCGTTATAGCGCTCTAACCGCGAGGATTGCTTTTCCAGCCGATCCCAGTGCAGGCCGAGCCAGCTCAGATCCTGCTGGATGGCATCGGCATATTCCTCGGTTGAGCGCTCGGGGTCGGTGTCATCCAGACGCAGAATGAAGGTGCCGCCAGCCTTGCGGGCGATCAGATAGTTCATCAGCGCGGTGCGCAGATTGCCGACATGGATGTAACCGGTCGGCGAAGGGGCAAAACGTGTGGTGGTCATGGCTCATCTCCTGTTGGCGGTGGTGTTTCACACTGCAAGCCTATTGTCCAGCATACAAGCGCAATCTGCACCCTCCTGCCATGTGTTTCGGCCGAACTTTGCGTCGCTGCTTAAACCGTGCCAAAGCCCGGGCGCACAACACCCCAATGGCGGTGGCCGCAATGCAAAATGTGCCCAGCGGCAACATGCCCAGGCCCGTGCCTTGGGTCTGGATTTTATCTGGCAGAACGCCTGCCTTTGCGCTAGATTCGGCGGCAATATCCTTAAAACCCGAGGCCATCCATTGCAGCCCCCCATTCTCTATTCCTTTCGCCGTTGTCCCTATGCGATGCGCGCCCGGCTGGCGCTGGCCAGTGCCGGGATTTCGGTGCATCTGCGTGAAATCCTGTTGCGCGACAAAGCACCCGAATTGATCGCCGCTTCGCCCAAAGGGACGGTTCCGGTGCTGGATTTGGGAGATCAGGTGATTGACGAAAGCCTTGACATCATGCGTTGGGCGTTGGCGCAGAATGACCCCGAGGGCTGGTTGAACATGCCCGCCGCCGGCGATGATCTGATCCGGCAGTCGGATACCGGGTTCAAGAGGTCTCTGGACCGCTACAAATACCACAACGATTTGGATCACCGCGCCCAGGCCTCGGCGTTCTTGCGCGGGCTGGAGGACATGCTGGACGGGCAGCGGTTTTTGTTTGGCGGCTCAGCCACGCTGGCGGATATGGCGATCCTGACTTTTGTGCGCCAGTTTGCCTTTGTCGATAGGGCATGGTTTGATGCGCAGCCTTGGCCGAATCTGGCCCGGTGGCTGGAGGATTTCATCACCTCTGAACGGTTTGCTGGAATCATGGCCAAATACCCGGTTTGGAAAGCCGGCGATCCGGTGACAATTTTCCCGGGCGCGTGAATTCAGGGAGGGCGTAGATTGACATAAATCAAGCGCCTTGAGAAAAACAGCAATTTATCTGCGCTTAAATGTCCTGATCTTATTTGTTTGCTGGACGTCAAGCCATTTGAAAGCTAATAGCCGTGAAAGGAACGTAACAGTTGTTGCGCCCCATGCTGGGGGCGTGACAAGGAATTGGACCAAAGATAGGAGGGGTTTGCCGTGTCCCACGCAGAAGACCACCAAGGTAGCCGCAGGGATTTCCTGTATTACGCCACCGCAGGAACAGGCGCTATTACGATCGGCGCCGCTGTATGGCCACTTGTAAATCAAATGAACGCCAGCGCCGATGTGCGCGCACTTGCTTCGATCATGGTGGATATTTCCAGCATTGAGCCGGGCACTCAGGTTACCGTTAAATGGCGCGGCAAGCCGGTGTTTATCCGCCGCAGAACCGAAGAAGACATCCGTCTGGCCCGTGAAACCGATCTGGCCGATCTGCCGGATAATGACAGCCGCAATTTCAACAAGCCCGGCACCGATGCCGCCGATGTCAACCGCACCATGGATGAGGCTGGCGAATGGCTGGTGATGATGGGGGTTTGCACCCATCTGGGTTGTGTGCCTCTGGGCGATGGTGCTGGTGAATTCGATGGCTGGTTCTGCCCTTGCCATGGGTCCCACTATGACAGCGCCGGGCGCATCCGCAAAGGCCCTGCCCCTGAGAACCTGCCGGTTCCCCAGGCTGCTTTTTTTGACGAATCCACTATCAAGCTAGGCTAAGGAGCAAGATAATGTCTGGAATTCCTCACGACCATTACGAGCCGAAGACCGGTATCGAGAAATGGCTACATGTCAGACTGCCAATCGTAGGCCTAGTTTATGACACAATTATGATCCCCACTCCGAAAAACCTGAACTGGATGTGGATCTGGGGCATTATCCTTGCCTTCTGCCTGGTGCTGCAAATCGTCACCGGGATCATCTTGGTGATGCATTACACGCCGCATGTCGATATGGCCTTTGCCAGTGTTGAGCATATCATGCGCGATGTGAATGGCGGCCATATGTTCCGCTATCTGCACGCCAATGGTGCTTCGCTGTTCTTTATCGCGGTGTATCTGCATATTTTCCGCGGCCTTTACTATGGCTCTTACAAGTCCCCGCGTGAAATCACATGGGTGCTGGGGATGCTGATCTATCTGGCGATGATGGCCACAGCGTTCATGGGCTATGTGCTGCCTTGGGGGCAGATGTCGTTCTGGGGTGCCACCGTGATCACCGGCCTGTTCGGCGCGATCCCTTATATCGGCGGAGACATTCAGGCCTGGCTGTTGGGCGGGCCTGCGGTGGATAACGCCACGCTAAACCGGTTCTTCTCGTTGCATTACCTGCTGCCATTCGTTCTGGCTGCTCTGGTCGCGCTGCATATCTGGGCGTTCCACACCACCGGCAATGGCAACCCAACCGGGGTTGAAATCCGCCGCACTTCAAAAGAAGAAGCCGAAAAAGACAGCCTGCCCTTCTGGCCCTATTTCGTGATCAAGGATTTGTTCGCGCTGGCCGTGGTGCTGTTGGTGTTCTTTGCGGTTGTCGGCTTTATGCCCAACTATCTGGGCCACCCGGATAACTATATCGAAGCCAACCCGCTTTCGACCCCAGCCCATATTGTGCCGGAATGGTATTTCCTACCGTTCTACGCCATTTTGCGGGCCTTTACCGCTGATGTGTGGGCAGTGCAGCTGGTAAACTTCCTGTCCTTCGGCATTGTCGACGCGAAATTCTTCGGCGTGCTGGCGATGTTCGGCTCGATCATCGCAATGGCGGTGGTACCGTGGCTGGATACGTCTCCGGTACGCTCGGGCCGGTTCCGCCCGCTGTTCAAGGTATTCTATTGGCTGTTGGCGCTCGATTTCATGGTGCTGATGTGGGTGGGCGCCCGCCCGGCTGAATTCCCCTATGACTGGATTTCCTTGATCGGGTCAGCCTACTGGTTTGCTTACTTCCTGGTGATTCTGCCTGTCCTTGGGCTGATTGAAAAACCCAAGCCAACACCCGAGACCATCGAACAGGACTTTAACGATCACTATGGTCCTAGCAAAAAAGCCAATAATCGCGACGCACTTCGCGTTTCGATCAAGTAGCGAGGGAAAGAAAATGAGTATCAAAAAGATTGCAGTTTCTGCCCTTTTTGCCCTGAGCTTTGCCACGAATGCAGCGGTTGCTTCGGGGGATGCCCCACATATCCACGATGTAGATTTCTCGTTTGAGGGGCCATTTGGCACCTTTGACGAGGCCCAGCTGCGCCGCGGTTTGCAAATCTATACTGAGGTTTGTTCCAGCTGTCATGGCATGGTCTATGTGCCAATTCGCACCCTGACGGATGAGGGAGGGCCCCATCTGCCGGCTGAATATGTCCGCGAATATGCCAAGCAGTTTGAAGTTGCCGATGACAGTGAAGAGGCCGAACCGGGCGATACCCGCGAGGCCAAACCGGCCGACCACTTCCCGGTTGGCGCTGACCCCAAAGCCCCCGATCTGTCGCTGATTGCGAAAAACCGGGCTGGGTTCCACGGGCCATATGGCACGGGCATCAACCAGCTGCTGAAAGGGATTGGCGGGCCGGAACACATTGTGGGAATCCTGACTGGCTATACCGGCGAAGAAAAAGAAGAAGCCGGGACGTTGTTCTACGAAAACACCGCGTTTCCCGGTGGCTGGATCGCGATGCCTCCGCCCCTTTCGGGTGAGGATGTCGAATTCGAAGACGGCCACAGCAACGAGCTGCACCACGAAGCCGAAGACATTGCGGCCTTCCTGATGTGGGCGGCCGAGCCCAAGATGATGGATCGCAAGCATACCGGTTTTGTGGCGATGATCTTATTGGCGATGATGACGGTTCTGCTCTATGCCACCAACAAACGGCTCTGGGCTCCGATCAAAAAGCGCGCCAAAGAGGCGTCCAGCTAAACAGAGTCTGGATAAAAACAATAAAAACCCCACCCGGGTGCGGTGGGGTTTTTTGTTTGGGGAAGGGGGGCATCTTTACGAAAGAGCGCGGCACAAATCCATGTGTCCCCTAAAATTGCTTGAGCCCCCCGACCCTGCCCGCTAGACCCATAGGCATAAGGAGTCCGCATATGTCTATGAACAGCTTTGGTCACATTTTCCGCGTCACCACCTGGGGCGAAAGCCACGGGCCTGCCTTGGGGGCCACCGTGGATGGTTGCCCGCCGGGGGTGCCGCTGGGGGCGGACATGCTGCAAATCTGGCTGGACAAGCGCCGCCCGGGGCAGAACAAGAATATGACTCAGCGTCAGGAGCCCGATCAGGTGAAAATTCTCTCGGGCGTGTTTGAGGGCAAAACCACCGGCACTCCGATCCAGCTGATGATTGAAAACACCGACCAGCGCAGCAAAGATTACGGCGACATCGCCCGCACATTCCGCCCCGGCCATGCCGACATCACCTATCACCAGAAATACGGCTTGCGCGATTATCGCGGCGGCGGGCGATCTTCGGCGCGGGAAACCGCCGCAAGGGTTGCCGCCGGGGGTGTGGCGCGGGCGGCGCTGAAACAGCTGTTGCCGCAGCTCAGCATCACCGGTTTCATGGTGCAGATGGGGGATCGTCAAATCGACCCGGCCCGCTTTGAATGGGATCAGATCGAACGCAATGATTTCTGGGTGCCTGATGCGATGGCGGCCAAAGAATGGGAAGACTATCTGGCCACCATTCGTAAAGGCAAGAACTCGGTCGGGGCGGTGATCGAGGTGGTCGCCCGCGGGGTGCCCGCCGGGCTGGGGGCTCCGATCTACGCCAAGCTGGATGTGGATCTGGCCGCAGCGATGATGTCGATCAACGCCGTCAAAGGGGTGGAAATCGGCGAAGGCATGGCCGCAGCCAGCCTTATGGGCACCGAGAATGCCGATGAAATCTCGATGGGGCAGGACGGCCCGGTCTATCACAGCAACCATGCTGGCGGCATTCTGGGCGGTATTTCGACCGGGCAGGATGTGGTGGTGCGGTTTGCGGTCAAGCCGACCTCTTCTATTCTGACCCCACGCAAATCCATCACCATTGACGGGCAGGAAACCGAAGTCATCACCAAAGGCCGCCATGACCCCTGCGTGGGCGTGCGGGCCGTGCCGGTTGGCGAAGCGATGATGGCCTGTGTGCTGCTGGATCATCTGCTGCTGCATCGCGGTCAGATCGGCGATGCGGGCGGCAAAATCGGCTGATTGGCAGAACGGCGCTTTTGCGCTATAATGGGGCCGGATAAACGAGGCAATCAGAGCAGGCCCGGCACCAGACATGACAGCACTGGCGGAATATGAGCGGCTGGAAGCCATCGGCCTTTGGCGCGAAGCCCCCGACGCCCAGCGGCGCGAGGTGATCGTGTCCTTTGGCAATGACACGGTGGTGATTGCCGATGCCAATGGCACGGCGCTGACCCATTGGGCCTTGGCCGCGATCAAACGGTTAAACCCAAGCGATTCTCCCGCCTGCTATGTCCCGGATGGCGAGGCCAGCGAAAGCCTTGAGATCGAGGACGAGCTGATGATTTCAGCGCTTGAGAAAGTGTTGGATAAAATCCGCCGCAAACGCCCACGCAAGGGCAGCCTGCGCTGGCTGCTGGGCCTGGGGCTGGTCGCAGGGGTGGCCGCGCTTTCGGTGTTTTGGCTGCCGGATGCGTTGCTGCGCCATACCCTTTCCGTGCTGCCTCAGGTCAAGCGGTTGGAGATCGGCGACAGGTTGCTGCAACAGATCTATCGGCTCTCAGGCCCGCATTGCGCCGAACCACACGGCGTTCAGGCGCTGGCGCGGCTGGGGCAGCGGGTGGCGGGGGATAGTGCGCCCCGGCTGCTGGTGCTGCGGGACGGGGTCGCAAAATCGGCACATCTGCCCGGCGGCTATACCTTGCTGAACAGCCATCTGATTGAGGATTTCGACGAGGCCGATGTTGCCGCCGCCTATATCCTGACCGAACAGCTGCGCAAAACCAAACGCGACCCGATGGAGGCGCTGCTGCTGTCCGCTGGCAAAGTGCAAACCTTCACCCTGCTCACCACTGGGGACATCTCGGATCAGGCGCTCGCCCAATACGCCGAACAGCTGCTGACAACCCCGCCGGTGCATCTGGACACCCAAGAGCTGTTGCAGGGCTTTGAGCAGGCGAAATTGCGCAGCTCGCCCTATGCTTATGCCCAAGACCCCAGCGGAGAAACCACCTTCGAGCTGATCGAAGCCGACCCTTACGCCAGCCAAACCCCGCCGATTGTGATCAGCGATGGCGATTGGCTCAACCTACAGCGAATTTGCGAAAACTAGAGCCGCTTTACCGGCCAATACCCACCAGCTTGGGCATGCGCCCCGAGGCCATTCTGCGCAGCACAATGCGCCGACGGGTGTCCTGCCATGTGCTGCTGACCACCAGACGGCGCGGCACGGTGTTGGTCCAGACCATCTCCATCGAGGCTTTGCCCTCAACCGTGCCATGTGCCCGATGCGGGTTCAGCCGGTTATCCTTCCAGGCGCGGCGATAGCCTTTTGGAATTTTGCGGACAGTGTGCAGCGGCAAAACCAGAGCAGCCTGCTCGACTGCACGCACAGGCTGCGCCGCCATTGCTACCGCACGGCTGGGCCGGCTGCTGGTCATTCTGCGGGCCTCGGCGCGGGTGTAATAAGCAGCCTTGGCACCGGCAGGGGGGGTGATGTACGCGCCGGCGGAGGCTTGGGCCTGAGGCCCACAGCGCACTGGCAGACCATGGCGTTCATGGCCGATATAAGGGTTCGCGCTGGCCCATGTGCCGTGACAAACCGACTGATAGGTTTTCGGTTGAGGGCCAGCCTGACGGCGCGGTTGCGCAGGCGCGATGTATTGCGGCGCAGCAGTCGTGGTCATCGGTGCCGCGACCCGCTTGGGGGCATAGACATACTCACCGGCGGGGGCTTGGGCCTGAGGCCCGCAACGCACGGGCAGGCCATGGCGTTCATGGCCGATATAGGGGTTCGCGCTGGCCCATGTGCCTTTGCACACGGCGCGATAGGTTTTGGATGGCGTACGGGGCTGAGCCTTGGCCGTTTTTTGCGGAGCAACGTATTTGACATGCGGCGCTACCGGCACAGGCTTGGCCGCGACATATTTCACGCGGGGTTTGGCAGGGACAGGCTTGGTGGCAGCGGGTTTCTGCACCACCTGCGGGATCATCGGTTGCCTGACCGGTTTGGCTGCCACCTTGCGTACCGCCTTTTTCACCGGTTTGGGTTTTGCTGTCACAACAGGTTCGGGCGTGATCACCCGCGGCTTTGCAGCGGCGTGTTTGACCGGAGCGGGCTCGGCCGGGGCCGCCCTGGCAAAGGTGGGCCTGTGACCGCAGAGATGTTTGCGATCACGCGATACCCGGGGCACCCAGTCAACACCCGGCCCGGACCCCGTGCGGATAAAAATGCAGCCCGAGCTATCGACATATTGCTTGCCCTTATAGCTGCTGGGAGGGTATTCGGCAGGCTGGGTGGTGCTGCGCAGCGATCTGGCCTCAACGGCCGCGACACCGAGCGAGGCCAACAAAACGGCAGCCGACAAAACTCTGAATAGTTGCATATCACCCCCCACACAGTATGGGGGCAATATGTAAGACAATCGGGGTTTTGTAAAGGATATGTTGGCTTATTTAGTGCCAAACATCCGATCACCCGCATCCCCTAGACCCGGAACGATGTAGCCTTGTTCATTCAGACGTTCATCCAAGGCGGCGGTGATGACGGGCACATCCGGGTGCGCCTCTTTCATCCGCGCCACCCCTTCGGGCGCGGCCAGCAGACACAAGAAGCGGATATTTTTCGCCCCGGCCTCTTTCAGCAGATCAATTGCGGCCACCGAAGAATTCCCAGTTGCCAGCATCGGATCTACCGCGATCACCAGCCTTTCGCTCAGCTCGGTGGGGACTTTGAAGTAATACTGCACCGGCTGCAGGGTCTCTTCGTCACGGTAAAGCCCGACAAAACCGACCCGGGCAGACGGGATCAGATCATGCACCCCGTCCAGCAGCCCATTGCCGGCGCGCAAAATCGAAATCAGCGCCAGTTTCTTGCCCGCCAGAACCGGAGCCTCCATGGGCTGAAGCGGCGTTTCGATGGTCTTGGTGGTCATGTCCAGATTGCGGGTCACCTCATAGGCCAGCAGCTGGCTGATCTCGCGCAACAGCTGACGAAACACAGCGGTCGAGGTGGTTTTCTCGCGCATCAGGGTCAGTTTGTGTTGAATAAGCGGGTGGGCGACAACGGTCAGATGTTGGGTCATGGCAGGGCTCCGAATCCAATAAAGGTGGCAATCTCTGGGGCGGTTATAACGGGTTCAGAAAGCTCTTTCCATCCCCGGATGCAGCAACGCCCAGATGCGCGGCCACGCTGGCAGCGACATCGACAAAGGCGCACAGCCCAATTGGCAGCAACCCACGGCCATGGCCGATCACCGGCACGCGCTCGCGGGTGTGGTCTGCGCCAACCCAGGTGGGATCGTTGCCGTGGTCGGCGGTAAAGATAATCAGATCATCGGGGCGTAGGCGGGCCAGCATGTCGGGCAGGCAGCTGTCAAACCACTCCAATGCTCTGGCATAGCCGGACACATCGCGGCGGTGGCCATAATTGGCGTCAAACTCAACGAAATTGGCAAAGGTCAGGCTGCCATCCTCGGCCTCATCCAGCAGGCGTAACAGGTGCTGCATCAGGTCGCGATCCGCCCCCTTATAGCTGTGGCTGATCCCCTGCATTGAGAAAATATCACCGATTTTTCCAATGCCATACACCTTGCGCCCCGCATCTTGCACCCAGTCGCACAGGGTTTTCGCCGGAGGCCGCATGGCAAAATCGCGCCGGTTGGTGGTGCGGGTAAAGCCGGTGTCGGGATCGCCGGTAAAGGGACGGGCAATCACCCGACCCACATTCATGCCATGCAAGATCGGCCAGCCGCTCTGCATATGTTCGCCGCCCAGCTCGTCAATGATTGCGGTGCCCGAGGCATGACAGTTGCCCAGAATGCCTCCGACATTGGCGGCGCGTTTGACCTGATCGACCAGTGCGGCGGGGAAACATTCGGGCTGATCCGGGAAATAATGCCACGCCCACGGCACAGGCACCCCGGCCAGTTCCCAATGGCCCGAGGGCGTGTCTTTGCCCATCGAAACCTCACTGGCCGCCCCCCACAATCCGGTCGGGGTGGCCGACAGCCCCGGTGTCTGTGCGCCCGAAGCCAGCAGGATCGCCGCCCCTAGCCCCAGCTGATCGAGATGCGGCACCTTTAGCGGGCCACTGCGCCCCTCCTCGGCCCGGCCCGCGGCACAAGCCTGAGCGATATGGCCCAACGTGTTGGCACCGGTATCGGGGGTCTCGCCATTGAAAAACAGATCGGCATCGGTGGCCCCGCCACAGCCGACACTGTCCAGAACCACCAAAAAAGCCCGCGCCATCATCCAATCCTTTCACGAATTAAAACCGGAGCATCCGCCGCGCCATCGCCGATGGTAATCGCCGCCCGCACCGCCTTGGCGGTGCGTTTGGCATCGGCCATGCTGCTGGCATGGATCAGCGCAAGGGGATTGTATTCATCCACCACCTCACCCAACCGCACCATCCGGCTGAGACCAACCGAAGGGTTGATCCGCCCCCCTTCCACCAGCCGTCCGCCGCCCAGCCCGACCACAGCAAGGCCTAGAGCCTGCCCGTCGATCTCCAACACTCGCCCGCTCTGGCGGGCCATCACATCAATGACCACCGGAGCAGAGGGCAGACGATCGCGCCAGCGCTCGATGAAATCGGCCGGCCCGCCTTGCGCCGCGATCATCGCGCCGAAAATCTCAGCCGCCCGCCCGTTTTCGATCACCCGGCGCATTTGACTTTCTGCCTGAACCGCATTTTCAGCCAGCCCGGACAACAGCAACACCTCGACCCCCAACGCGATGGTGACTTTGGCCAAGGGGCTGTGGCAATGGCCGGCGGTTAGGGCCTCCATCACGGCCATGACCTCAAGCGCATTGCCAACCGCGCTGGCCAGCGGCTGGTTCATGTCGGTGATCAAAGCGCTGGTTTTGCAGCCCACATCATTGGCCGTCTGCACCAGCGAGCGCGCCAGCTTGCGGGCCTGAGCGGGGGTTTTCATGAAGGCTCCGCTGCCGCATTTCACATCCAGCACCAGATGCTCTAACCCTGCGGCCAGCTTTTTCGACAGGATCGAGGCGGTGATCAAATCAATGCTTTCCACCGTCGCGGTCACATCACGCACGGCATAGAGCCGTTTATCCGCCGGGGCGATCTGATCGGTGGCGCTGACGATGGCACAGCCGACCTTGCCGACAATGTGGCGCAGATCGGTGATGCTGATGTTGGTTTTGTAGCCGGGGATCGAGTCAAGCTTGTCCAGCGTGCCGCCGGTATGCCCCAGACTGCGGCCCGAGATCATCGGCACATAAGCGCCACAGGCCGCCAGCGCCGGGGCCAGAGGGAGCGAAACCACATCGCCGATGCCTCCGGTCGAATGCTTGTCCAGCACCGGGCCGGGCATGTCCCAATGCAAAACCTCGCCGCTGTCGCGCATCGCAAGGGTCAGCGCCCGTTTTTCGGCCTCGGACAGACCGTTGAGCAGCGCGGCCATGGCAAAGGCTCCGGCCTGCGCATCACTGACTCGGCCCGAGGCCAACCCATTGGCAAACCAAGATAAATCCGCCTGATCCAGCGGCTGTTTGTCGCGCAAACGGGTCAGGATGCTGCGGGCGTCGGTCATGTGTCAGCGTCCATATGTGCCGCGCCAAACGCGCCGGGCAGCAGCTGGGCCAGAGTCATTTTCTGGCAGTCTCCGGCAGTGGTGGCCATGGTCACGACCAGTTCGGGCCGGCCAAATTCGGCCAATTTCTGACGGCACCCGCCGCAGGGGGTGATCGGCAGCGGGCTGTCTGCGATGATGGTGATTTCGGTCAGCTCAACCTCGCCCGCCGCAACCATCGCCGCAATCGCGCCCGCCTCGGCGCAAATCCCCTCAGGATAAGCCGCATTTTCCACATTGCACCCGGCATAGATTTTTCCCGAAGCCGCACGCAACGCCGCCCCAACCTTGAACCCGGAATAAGGTGCATAAGCATTTTCACGCGCGGCTTTGGCTGCTTTTAACATTTGGATCCCTTTGCCTTGAACCCCGACTTTGCGCCTGTCGTGCATCGGATGCAACCCCATTTGCCCTCAGGCCGCAAATGCCAATTTCACAGGTGACATCCGGCAGGTTTCAAATTAGTTTAGCATTAAACTAGTTTTGCAATATCAAGGAAACGCCGTGACAGATTCACATAAAAACCACTTTCGGCAGGATGCGCTGACCTATCACGAAATGCCCAAACCCGGCAAGCTCGAGATCCGCGCGACCAAGCCGATGGCCAATGGGCAGGATCTGGCGCTGGCCTATTCCCCCGGCGTGGCCGAAGCCTGTCTTGAGATCAAAGCCGATGCCGCCAACGCCAGCCGCTATACTGCCAAGGGCAATCTGGTGGGCGTGGTCACGAATGGCTCGGCAGTTTTGGGACTGGGCAATATCGGGGCGCTGGCGGCCAAGCCGGTGATGGAGGGCAAGGCGGTTTTGTTCAAGAAATTCGCCAACATTGATTGTTTCGACATTGAGCTGAATGAATCTGACCCCGAGCGCATGGCCGACATCATTTGCGCATTGGAACCCACCTTTGGCGCGATCAATCTTGAGGACATCAAGGCACCGGATTGCTTTATCGTGGAAAAGCTGTGCCGCGAGCGGATGAATATCCCGGTGTTCCATGACGATCAGCACGGCACCGCGATTGTGGTCGGCGCGGCGGCGACCAATGCGCTGCATGTGACGGGCAAGGAATTTTCTGACATCAAGGTGGTGTCCACCGGCGGCGGGGCGGCGGGGATTGCCTGTCTGAACATGCTGCTTAAACTGGGCGTAAAGCGCGAGAATGTCTGGCTGTGTGATATTAACGGGCTGGTGTATCAGGGGCGGCAAGAGGATATGACTCCGCAAAAGGCCGCCTATGCGCAAGAGACCGATCTGCGCCGGTTAGAGCAGGTGATCGAAGGGGCGGACATGTTCCTAGGCCTGTCCGGGCCGGGGGTGTTGACGCCGGATATGGTGGCGAAAATGGCGAAACGGCCGATTGTGTTCGCCCTGGCCAATCCAACGCCCGAAATCATGCCCGATGAGGTGCGTCAGGTCGCCCCGGATGCGATCATCGCCACGGGGCGTTCGGATTTCCCCAATCAGGTCAATAATGTGCTGTGCTTTCCGTTCATTTTCAGGGGCGCTCTGGATGCCGGAGCCACCGAGATCAATGACGAAATGCAACTGGCCTGCATTCGCGGGATTGCGCAGCTGGCGCGGCAAACCACTTCGGCCGAAGCCGCCGAAGCCTATCGCGGCGAAACCATGATGTTTGGCCCGGATTATCTGATCCCCAAACCGTTTGACCCACGCCTGAGGGGCGTTGTGGCCAGTGCCGTTGTGCAAGCGGCCCATGAAAGCGGCGTGGCGGCCAGACCGGTGACCGATCTGGAGGCGTATAAAGAGGGGCTGGACAGCGCGGTGTTCAAATCGGCGCTGATCATGCGGCCGGTGTTCGAAGCCGCCCGCAGCTCCAGCCGCCGCATCGTGTTTGCCGAGGGCGAGGACGAACGCGTCTTGCGCGCCGCCTGTGCCATGCTGGATGAAACCACGGATAAGCCAATTCTGATTGGCCGCCCCGATGTGGTGGAATATCGTTGCAAAAAGGCCGGGTTGCCGATGCAGATCGGGCGGGATTTTGAGCTGGTGAACCCTCAGGACGATCCGCGGTTTCGCGAATACTGGGAAAGCTATCACGGATTGATGGCCCGCCGTGGGGTGACACCGCAAACGGCGCAGGCGATTTTGCGCACCAACACCACGGCGATTGGCGCGATCATGGTGCATCTGTCTCATGCTGACAGCCTGATCTGCGGCACATTTGGCCAGTATCAGTGGCATCTGAATTACGTTAACCAAATTCTGGGCACGCCGGATCTGAAACCGATCGGGGCGCTATCGCTGATGATCCTCGAAAAAGGGCCGCTGTTTATTGCCGATACCCATGTGCATCCGCAGCCTACTCCGGCGCAAATTGCTGAAACGGTGATTGCCACCGCCCGGCATGTGCGCCGTTTCGGGGTCGCGCCCAAGGTGGCGCTGTGTTCCTATTCGCAATTTGGCAATCTGAACTGCGACACCGGCAACCGGATGCGGGCGGCGCTGGAAATTCTGGACAGCGAACCGCGTGATTTTGACTATGAAGGCGAAATGCATATCGACGCCGCGCTTGATGCCAAGGTGCGCGAGCGCATCTTCCCCGATGCCCGTTTTGACGGGGCGGCGAATGTGCTGATCTTTGCCAATACCGATGCGGCTTCGGGCGTGCGCAACATCCTGAAAGTGCGCGGCATGGGGCTTGAGGTCGGCCCGACCCTGATGGGGATGGGCAACCGGGCGCATATCGTGACCTCTTCGATCACCACGCGCGGCTTGTTGAATATGTCAGCGCTGGCCGGAACGCCGGTTGCGAAATATGGTTAAAAACATAAAGGCTTGCCCCGAGATCGGCGGCAAGCCCTCCGTTTTGTGCCCCTTGAACAGCGTGGCCCGTTACTGCAATGGATCCTCTTCGCTGCTCAGACGCTTGGCGATATAGCCCTCAATCCCGTCGCCTTCGATGCGGATTTTTATCCACGCGTCATCCGGGTCCGAGATCACCTCGAAATCCTGCCCATACAGCACCTGACCCAGCACCGCATAGCCCGTGGACGGCCCCTGCCGCACATTCACCCGCGTGGCGGTGACGTAACGGGTGATGGACTCGGGCTCGGTTGTGATGACCGGCTCGGTGACGGTCTGAGGGGCCGAGACCATCTGAACCGGACGCGGCGCGGGCTTGGACCCGGTTTCGTCTGCGGTGATCAGAGGTTCGACTTTCTTAAGTGAGATCAATGGCTTGGCCGGTTTTATCGGGATTGCAGCAACTGTGACATCCGTAGCAGTTTCCTGAGCGGGTGCGGGTGCCTTGGGGGCCGAGGCAATTTCGGTGAACACCGGCTCTTCCAGCTCGGGCGCAAGAATCATGGCAACCCAAATCACCGCTGCGAGCAGCATTGTCAAACGTATCATCTTATTCCCCCCAAAGGCCAGCAGCGGCCTGAACCTGTTACGGTGATTCGGATGATACAGGATTTGCATTGCTGCCGTAAAGTTGCGCTTTGTTTCTTGTCCTGAGACTGTGGCGCGGTTATCACCTGTGTCATGAGTAACACGCGTCCAGATACCGAAAAGAAAACAGGCGAAATCACCGAAGCCCTGCACACCGCGCTGGGCGAGCGGTATTTGACCTATGCTTTATCCACCATCATGCACCGCGCCTTGCCCGATGCCCGCGATGGGCTCAAGCCTGTGCATCGGCGGATCCTTTATGCCATGCGCGAGCTGAAACTGAATTCGACCGGTGGCTTTCGCAAATCGGCCAAGATTTCCGGCGATGTGATGGGCAATTACCACCCACATGGCGATGCCGCGATTTACGATGCGATGGCGCGGCTGGCGCAGGATTTCAACGTGCGCTATCCGCTGGTCGATGGTCAGGGCAATTTCGGCAATATCGACGGCGATAACCCGGCGGCGGCCCGCTATACCGAGGCCCGGATGACCGCCGCAGCCGAAGCTCTGCTGGAAGGGCTGGCCGAGGACGCCGTTGATTTTCGCGAAAACTATGACGGCACCCTGACCGAACCCGTGGTGCTGCCGGCGACATTTCCGAATCTGCTGGCCAATGGCTCCAGCGGGATTGCGGTGGGCATGGCCACCAACATTCCGCCGCATAATATCAAAGAGCTGTGCGATGCCTGTCTGCATATGATCAAATCGCCCAATGTGCGCGATGAGACCTTGCTTGACTACATCCCTGGTCCGGATTTCCCCACCGGCGGCACTATTGTCGAGCCTAGGGAAAACATCCTGCAAGCCTATCGCACCGGGCGGGGCTCGTTCAGGTTGCGCTCAAGATATGAGGTTGAGCACCTGGCGCGTGGGCAGTGGCAGATCGTGGTCACGGAAATCCCCTATCAGGTGCAGAAATCCAAGCTGATCGAAAAGCTGGCCGAGCTGATCCAGCAGAAAAAGCTGCCGATTCTGGCCGATGTGCGTGACGAGAGCGCCGATGACATCCGCCTGATTCTGGAACCCCGCAGCAAGAATGTCGACCCGGATGTTTTGATGGGGATGCTGTTCAAGGCGTCTGACCTTGAGGTGCGTTTCAGCCTGAACATGAATGTGCTGATCGACGGGCTGACCCCGAAAGTGTGCAGCCTGAAAGAGGTGCTGCGGGCATTTCTCGACCATCGCCGCGATGTGCTGCAACGCCGTTCGCGTCACCGGCTGGACAAGATCGACCGGCGGCTTGAGGTGCTTGAGGGCTTTATCATCGCCTTCCTCAATCTGGACCGGGTGATTGACATGAGGCTCAGGTCGATGCGATCCTGAACATGCGCCTGCGCAGCCTGCGCCGTCTGGAAGAAATCGAGCTGGTGCGCGAGCGGGATGCGTTGATGATCGAACGGGCCGAGCTGGAGGATCTGCTGGAGGATGAGGGGCTGCAATGGGCCCGTATTGCTGAACAACTGCGCGAAACCCGCAAAGCATTCGGCCCGGCTTATCCCGGCGGTGCCCGGCGCACCCGGTTTGCTGAGGTGAGCGAAGTCGAGGATGTGCCGATTGAGGCGATGATCGACCGCGAGCCGATCACCGTGGTTTGCTCGAAAATGGGCTGGATCAAGGCGATGGCCGGCCATGTCGACCTGAATCGCGAGCTGAAATTCAAGGATGGCGATGCCGGTCGCTTCATGTTCCACGCTGAAACCACCGACCGGCTGCTGGTCTTTGGCAGCAATGGCCGGTTCTACACCCTGTCGGCGGCCAATCTGCCCGGAGGCCGCGGCATGGGCGAACCGCTGCGCCTGATGGTGGATTTGCCCAATGAGGCCGAGATCGTCGATCTGTTCATCCATAAGGACGGGCGCAAATTGCTGTTGGCTTCGACTGCTGGCGATGGGTTTGTTGTCGAGGAAAAAGACGTGCTGGCCCAGACCCGCACGGGCAAGCAGGTGCTGAATGTGCGCGGTGATGTGCGGGCGATGATCTGCAAAGAGGTGGTCGGGGATCACGTTGCTTGTGTCGGCGAAAACCGCAAGGTTCTGGTCTATCCGGTGACCGAGCTGCCGGTGATGGGTCGCGGCAAAGGGGTGCGGTTGCAGAAATACAAGGATGGCGGTTTGTCGGATGTGACCACGTTTGATCTGGCCGATGGGCTCAGCTGGCTCGACCCAGCCGGGCGCACCCGCACCGAAACCGATCTGACCGAATGGAGCGGCAAACGCGCTAGCGCCGGGCGGATGGCGCCGCGGGGTTTCCCTCGGGATAACAAATTCACCTAAGGGGCTGGCAGGAAAGGATACAAGATGTTTGCACGGATGATGATATGTGGCGCTCTGCTGGGCTTGTTGGCCGCTTGCGGTGGGAAAGAGGATCTGTCCAAGCCGCCTAAGCCCATGGGTGATTTCCTGTTGGGGTATAATGTGGTCAAAGCCACGGATGCCAAAGCCGGGCCGCTGTCGCGCAAGGCCGCCCCTGCCGAGTGGGAAGCCGCAGTTGCCGATACCATCAAAGCCCGTCTGGGGCGGTATCAGGGCAATCACCTGTTCCATCTGGGCACGCATATTGATGGCTATGTTTTGGCCAAACCCGGCATTCCGTTGGTCGCCGCCCCCCAATCGGTGCTGATGATCAGCGTCAATGTCTGGGACGATGCAACCCAGAAAAAACTGACGGAAAAGCCCAAGCAATTTGTGGTGTTTGAAAAGTCGAAAAAGCCGACACTCATCGTCGGCTCGGGTCTGGTGAACTCGAAACAAGAGCAAATGCAGAACCTGTCGCGCAACGCCGCCCGGTTGATTCACAAGTGGTTGCTGGACAACAAGCAGTGGTTTGAGAGCGCAGAAGTCACAAAAACCACCGCCCGTCCGGTTGCCAGGGCGAAAACCGGCAAGTGATGCTTGATTTTTCCTGTCTAACCCATTAACGCGAGCGCCATATTGCAAAGGGCCATGGGCCCACAAAAATGAGGTGCCGCTAAATGGCTAAGGAAAAGTTTGAACGTACGAAACCCCACGTTAACATCGGCACGATTGGCCATGTTGACCACGGTAAGACAACCCTGACGGCTGCGATCACC
>PDSA01000014.1 GCA_002748285.1 Rhodobacterales bacterium | reverse complement strand
CATCTCGGCCAGCACCGGCTTCATCCAGCGCCCTTCGCCCATCTTGCGGAAAATGCCCATGCCGGTGGCATGCGAGCCGGTGAAGGCCACGCCATCAATCCCGTCATGTTCGGTCAGCGCCTGACCCACATCGCCGCCGCCCAGCACAATGTTGAACACGCCATCCGGCAGGCCGGCTTTTTTCAGGGTTTCAGCCAGCATCAGCCCGGTCAGGCTGCATTCCGGCGAAGGCTTATAGACCACAGCATTCCCGGCCAGCAGCGCACAAACCATCGGCCCCACCGCCAGAGCCACCGGGAAGTTGAACGGCGCGATCACCGCAAACACCCCATAGGGGCGCAACACGCTGCGGGTGGTTTCGTGCTCGACCAGCTCCAGCATCGGGCGGTCAAAGCCGTTATTTTTTTTCAGCTGACCGGCGTAATAGGCCACCATATCCACAGCCTCTTCGGTTTCGCCGATTGATTCGAGCCGCGATTTGCCAACCTCAAACAGCCCGGCCAGACCCAAGCGGTATTTTTCCTCGTCCAGCACCGCCTGCCAGCGATCGGCAAAGGCCAGACGCTCTTCCAAAGTGCTGTGATTCCACGTCTTTGCCGCAGCCCGCGCGGTTTTCACAGCCGCATCCACATCCGCTGCCGAAGAGCGCGGGAAAGTGCCCAGCGACAGCGCCGGATCAATCGGGCTGGCGATCTGGTGGCTGTCTTTGGTTGCAAATGGCGTCTGCCATGTCTGCCCCAGCGTTTCGGACTCAAATTGCGGAATCAGCTGATCCAGATAGTCATGCAGAGGCGTGAAATCGGCCGCGATGTTAGAGTAAGTGACACGGGGAAGTTGTGACATGTTATGCGTTCCTTTTTTCGGTATGTTTTCCCTATATTCGGAACGAGCCCTGCCAAAAGTCAAGCTAAATCTGCCAACCACCCCGCCGATACGCGATTTTGAAACCGTGTTGGCAAATGCTCAATTCCTGTTGACAGGTGCCGTTTTTCGGTCAATCATACCTTTTATCGGGAATGCAGCCCGGCAAATCGCGCCCCTGAAAGGGTGTGGTTCGTTTGGGGTTGCGGGGAAATGAAAGCTGCTGGACATCAAGAGGGAGCATAGTCCAATTCACGCTGCACACCGACATGCGCGCTTTACTTTGGTCGCAAAAACCGGGCACCTTAGCCCTGTGGCGGCTTGCGGGCCATCCCGGAGTCTGCGCCGCTGTTTTCCCCGAACAGAACGTTTCCCAAACAGACACTGACACAGTAACACAGCTTCAACAGAGGAGATAACATGAAGATGAAGACTTTTGTAAAATACATGACGGCGGGCGTGGTTGCGCTGCAACTGGCCACCCCGGCACTGGCGGGTGACATGCGCCTGAAATTCGCGGGCACCTTCCCGATCGACCATCAGGGCTCGAAAATGATGAACCAGATCAAGGCCGATATCGAAGCCGCTGATGTGGGTCTGAAAATCTCGGTTTTCCCGGCCAACCAGCTGGGCTCGGGCGAAGCCATCCTTGAGGATGTCAGCCGCGGCAACATTGATCTGGCGACAAGCTTCCTTTATGCCGACACCGATCCTCGGCTTGAGATCCTGTCCATGCCGTTCCTGGTCAGCAGCTGGGATGAGATGGATTCGATCATGCGCGATCTGGATTCCGAATTTAACATGATCATCAAGGAAACTTTGGCCGATCATGGCATCCGCCTGCTGGGTCAGAACCCCGAAGGGATGGTCGGGATCATGACCAAGGGCGAGCCCGACAACTGGAACACCATGGACCCGAAAAACATGAATATCCGGGTCTGGTCGTCCAACATCGCCAAATCCACCGTTGAAACCATCGGGTTCCAGGCCACCACCATGTCCTGGGGTGATATCTTCCCGGCGCTGCAATCGGGCATCGTGGATGGCGCCTTCTGCTGCACCAAAACTGCGGTTTATTCGATCTTTGCCAAGAGTAAAGTCGGCACCCACTATATCGAATACAACCCGATCCCGGAAAACACCTCTTACTATATGTCCGAGAAAACCTGGGCCAAGCTGGATGACAAGCAGCGCGAAGTGCTGCAAAAAGCCTTTACCAAAGCATCGGATGATTTCTTTGCCTATAACCGCAAAAATGATGCGGTTTTTGCTGAAAAGCTGATTGAAAAGGGCTACACCATTCTTAAGCTGTCGCCAGAAGAAATGAAGGCGATTGTCACCAAGGTGCGGGCTGACATCTGGCCCATGATGGAAGACAGCGTTGGCAAAGACCTGATCGACCGCCTGATGGCCAGCCTGAAGTAACGGTTTGGGCCTGAACGAAACAACCAACGAGCCGGAGCAGTCCGGCTCGTTTTGCGACAGATAACAACAAACACGTCAGGGCAACGGGCGAAAACCAACACAGGAAAACGAAATTCAAAAAAGGGGGAAAGCATTGTCAGATTTAACGCAAGTCTTGCCAAAAAGCATGGCAATGCCGCTGAATGGCTCGTTACGGGTGATGCGGTGGATTGTAATCTTAAGCGGTTTTTTGATGGCCACCACATTTTTCATGGTCGTGGTGGTCCGCTATGGGTTCAACGGCAATCTGTTTGCCTATGAGGAATGGCTGCTTACCTTTTGTTTCTGGGGCTTTTTCGCCGGAGCGGCACTGGCCTCTGAGCGTGGCTATCACATCAATGCCGATATTCTGGGCATCGTGATCAGCAATCCGCGCCTCAGATGGTGGCGCCAGCTGATCGTTCTGAGCGTCGAATTGTTCATCACTGCGGCGATTTTGTATTGGGGCTATTTGATGCTGGCCGAAGAGATCGGCAATTACCCCCTCTGGAAACGCACCCCGGCGCTACAAATCCCTTATTTCGTCTGGCGGCTGTCAATCTTTCTGGGCTTTCTTTACATGACCCTGTTTTCCGCCATTTACCTTTACGCCCATATTCGCGGGCTGCAAATCGGCGAAGGCGAGTTTGTGGAACTCGACCTGTCCGACGATCAACCAGAACAGGGAGAAAAGCCATGATCATTGCCGGAAGTCTGATCATCATCTGCGCCATGCTGCTGCTGGGTGTCAGTGTTTATGTGGCCTTTGGCGCGGTTCTGCTGTTTCTGGCGACGATGGGCGGGCATGATGTGACCGGGTATTTGCCCTCGGGCTCGTCCAAGCTGCGCTCGCTGATCCTGCTGGCCATTCCGCTGTTCATCATCGCCGGCACCGTGATGGAGCGCGGCAAGATCGCCGCGCCGCTGGTTAATCTGGCGGGGCTGTTTGTCGGCCACCTCAAAGGCGGTCTGAGTGCGGCAACCGTGATTGCCTGTGGTGTTTTCGGCTCGATCTCGGGTTCGGCCAACGCCACGCTGACCTGCATTGGCGGCATCATGATGCCACATCTGCGCAAAGCCAACTACCCGATCGGCCAATCCGCCGCGCTGGTGGTCTGTGCCAGCCCGCTGGGCCTGCTGATTCCCCCCAGCGCCAGCCACATTTTGTATGGCTGGGTGGCGCAGCAATCGGTGCTGGCATGCTTTTTGTCCACCGTGATTCCGGCGCTGATCCTGATCACCCTGCTGATCATCGTCAACCAGTTCATGCTGCGCAAATATGACAATATCCAGCTGCAGGAGCGTCCCGAAAATTTCGGTCTGGCGTTCCGGCAAAAAACCGTCCTGGCCTTTCCGGCGCTGCTGATGCCGCTGATCATTCTGGGTGGCATTTATGGCGGGGTGATGACCCCGACCGAGGCCGCCGGCGTGTCGGTGATCTATGCCATTCCGGTGGCGATTTACATCTATCGCGGCCTGACCTGGCGCACTTTGGTAGATGCTCTGACCGATTCCGGGGTGATCATCGGGGTGGTGATGGTGATGATCTTTATGGTGCTGATCGTCAGCAAATTCCTGATTTTCGAAGACATCCCCAATATCGCCAAAGATCTGGTGTATTCGGTGTCCGACAACCGCATCGTGATCCTGTTGATGGTTAATCTGGTGATGATCCTGATCGGGATGCTGATGGATGATGTCAGCGGGCTGCTGCTGTCGACGCCAATCCTGCTGCCCATCGTGCAAGGGGTCGGCATGGACCCGATCCATTTCGCTGCGGTGCTGGGCGTCAATCTGGGCATGGCCAACATCACGCCGCCCACCGCGCCGCTGCTGTATCTGGGGGCCAAGATCACCGAAACGCCGGTGTCCTCATTGCTGCTGCCCACGCTGGCGTTCATCCTGTTCGCCTGGTTGCCGACTTTGGCACTGACCACATTCGTGCCATCGCTGGCGCTGTGGCTGCCCGAATTGCTGCTGGGCTAAAGCGTTATGCGAAAAACCTGAATCACCTAACGCTGCCTGAAATCATAGATTTCAACGCGTTAGGTGATGCTCTTTGTTTCAGCTATTTCGTCAAACGCTATAAAAAACCGGGGCGGCTTGTTCAAAGCCGCCCCGCCGATCCTGAGAAATATGCCGCTAAGGCAGCACCCTGCCCGTTACAGCGCAAACCCCCGCGACACCTCCGCCGCCACCGCTTGCAACCGCGGCAAAAACCCCTCCATCGCCGCCCGATTGACCCGCTCGCTGGGGCCGGTCAGGCCGAGCGCATAGATCGGAGGCTCGCCGTCTGAGAGCAAAATCGGGCAAGCGATGCTGGACAGCCCCTGCGCATGTTCGCCAAACTCACTGGCAAAACCCTGCTGGCGGATCCGGGTATATTCGGCCTCGAGCGCGGCACGATCCAGAATGGTTTTATCGGTCAGCCTTTGCAATTCGGCCTGCAAAATCGCATCACGCTGGGGCTGATCCTGCATCGCGGTCAACACTTTGCCGGTGGCGCTGGCATGTGGCGGCAGGGCATAGCCGGGGGTGACGTAAACCCCGACACTGGCACTGGGCGATTCCATCACCACCGAGCGGATCGACGTGCCAAACAGCCGCGCCACAAAGCAGGTCTCGCCGGTTTCATCGGCCAGAGATTTCAGCCAGCGTTTGGAATAAGACACAATCCATGAGGTATCCGAAGCCAATATCCGCCGCATCCGGCTGCCGATTACAAACACGCCGCCCCGCCCGGCATTGGCCGCAGCAATCAGATCACTGCTCTGCAGCGCATTCAGCAGCCGGTGCATGGTACCTGAGTATAGCGCTCCAGCGGGGCGGATTTGGGACTCTTCGCTTTGGCCTCGGTCATTTTGCTTCCATATCACAGACATATCTCTATAGCGTTTGACGAAATCGCTGGGACAAGAACATCCCCTAACGCGTTGAAATCTATGATTTCAGGCAGCATTAGGTGATTCAGCTTGTTCGCATAACGCTCTGATGGAAGGCTACCCCAAATGGGGTGAAAATGTAAGGCTGCTTTGGTTTTTTTAAGCGGCTCAGTGCGCAAGAATGAAGGGGCATCTGCATCGCATCGCCCACTGTAAAGAAACGAAGGCTGCACCGACCTGGGCGGGCGCGAATGCGCCTGCTGGGGGGCAGGCCGGCGCAGCCCGGCCTATCGGCCGGGCGGAACAGTTCAAGAGGGCGAGACGCTTGGCAGAGGCCTCACCCCTCTCCCATCAAAGCCCGTAAATCCCGCTGAACTTCTCTTCCAGATACGTCAACAACGGCGCTTCGCTGGGCGCAAAGCCACAGGCGCGCTCAATCACCTCGCGCGGTTTATAAAGCCCGCCATGCACCTGCACATTTTCGCGCAACCAGCCCGTCGCCGCACTGGTGTCCCCTGCCCGCAGCTGCTGCTCCAGATCAGGCAACGCCGTCCGCATCGCCTGATAGAGACACCCGGCATAAACATTGCCCAGACTATAAGTCGGGAAATAGCCAAACAAGCCCACCGACCAATGCACGTCCTGCAAACATCCGTTCGAAGGCTTATCCACCGCCACCCCGAAATCGGCCTCAAACCGGCTGTTCCAGGCCTCGGGCAGATCGACCACGCTCAGATCACCGGCGATCATCGCCCGCTCCAGATCAAAGCGCAGCAGCACATGCAGATTGTAATGCACCTCATCGGCTTCGGTGCGGATATATCCCGAATTCACCCGGTTCACCGTGCCATAAAACGCCTCGGCATCCTTGATCCCGAAATCGCCGAAATGGTCTTTCATCTGCTCAAACAGCCAGCTGGTAAAGGCCGCACCCCGCCCCAGCTGGTTTTCGTAAATCCGGCTCTGGCTTTCATGCACCCCCATTGACACGCCGCGCCCCAGCGGGGTGAACATGTAATCGGGGTGGATGTTTTGTTCGTAACAGCCATGGCCGACTTCGTGGATGGTGGAATAGAAACAGTTGAACGGATCAGCCGGATTGGTGCGGGTGGTGATGCGCACATCCTGCGCCGAACCGGAGGAAAACGGATGCACCGCCTTATCCACCCGGCCATGGTTGGAATCATAGCCAAAGGTGCGGGCCAGCTTGCGGGTCAGCTTCATCTGGGTCTGTTCGTCAAAGGCGTGATCCAAACCCGCCGGTTGCGCCGCCGCCCCCAGCACTTTTTCCCGCAACGCCACCAAAGCCGGGCGCAGCGCGTTGAACATGGCTTCGAGATCAGCCGCTTTGGCCTCGGGCTCGTAATCATCCAGCAGCGCATCATAGAGGTCTCCGTCCCCGGCCAGCGCCTCGGCCTCCTGACGTTTCAGGTTCAGCACCTCGGTCAGGGTCGGGGCGAAGGCGGCGAAATCCTCATCCCCGCGGGCCTGCGCCCAAATGCCCTGCGCCACCGAATGCAACCGCGCCTGCGCCGCGTCCAGATCGGCCGGGATGCACATCGTCCGCCGATAGCTGCGCCGGATATGACGCATCTGCGCTTGGCCCACCGGGTCCAGCTGATCATCGTCAATCGCCGCCAGCCAGTCGCCGATTTTCGGGTCGGTCCGGCGGGCGTGCAGCACCGATTGCAGGGCTCCGATTTCCTCGGCCCGCTGCGCGGTCGCCCCACGGGGCATCATGGTTTCCTGATCCCAGTTCAACCGGCCGGCAATCAGGCCAAGCGCCTGAGTCTGGCGCTCAAACGCCATCAAATCATCATAGGCTGTCATGTTCTTGGTCCTTTTCTTACCTTAATCCCTGACACTCTGGGCCATCGGATAGCCCGTTAAAAACCGCGCCCGCAGGATCAACACCCACAGCAGTATCGTCCCGACCTGATAGCTGAGCGCCCCATGCCACCACGCCGATGTCATCACCATGGCCACGCCCAGCCCGAACTCCACCAGCGCCATCAGCGCCATCACGCTATAGGCCATGCGGGTGGATCTGCTGGCGTTTTTACGGCTGCGGACCCAGATATAGAGCGCAAACAGCAGCAGGATCAGCCCTGAGACACGAAAGCTGAACTGTGCCAGCAGCGGGTTTTCAAACGGATTGCGCCAAAACGGATCCTGCGTAAACAGCCCGGTGGGGAGTATCTGCCCCTCGATCAGCGGCCAGCTGGTGTAAAGATCGGCCTCATAAAGCCCGCCCAGCACAGCGCCACGCAGGATATGCAGAAAGGTCACGATCAGCAGAATCAGGCTGAGAATCCACAGCCGCCTGTGCCGACCGCGCCGGGCAGTCATCAGATCGACCTCGCTGCGCCTGAGCTGCATGATCTGCCAAAGCAGCACCCCCATCGCGCCATAAGCCAGAGCGCGTTGCAGCACGACGTGATAGGACTCGATTTCGACAAAATGCGAACCCTCGGCAAAAACGCTGCTCCACTCACCGCTCAGCGCCAATGCGCCGATCAAAACCCCGCTGCCCAGCAAGCGGCCCATCCAGCCGGTCGGCAGGCGTTTGGCCACGGCAAACAGCACGAAACCGCCGGCCCATAGGACCACGGGCAGCCAAAAGACCTGATCCGGCCCCATCGCGGCTTTTCTATTAAGAACGCCTAGTAAAACATTGGCAGCAATGGCAAAAAACACCAGACCGAGCCAAGCGGCCACCCAGCCGCGTGCCTGCGTTGAGGCCCGGTCAATCATCCCGGCCACCGAGGGGGCGGCCTGCCCCGAAGGCACATCGACCTCTTCGAAAATGCTGCGTTTTTTGCTCATGCGGCTTCTCCTGATTTTGACCTCAAATTAGAGCGCCACGGACCGCGGGGCAAGCCCTTTACGCCCTGTCCCGCAACAGCTGGCGCAGCATCCCATGCAGGGTCTGCACATCCGCCCGGGTCAGCGCCAGCCGCGCCCACATATTGCGCAGGTTCTGTCGCATCCCGGCGGCTTTGGCCTCGGGGAAAAAGAACCCGGCCTCTTGCAGGCGCTGCTCGAAATGATCGCCGAGCTTTTCGATTTCGACATTCGGGGCGAATTCGGTTTTGGCCATCTCCATCGCCTCGGGCGGGGTCTCATCGCCCTGACGAAACCACTCATAGGACGTTAGCAACACCGATTGCCCCAGATTGAGCGAGGAAAAATCCGGGTTGACCGGCACCGAAATAATCGCATTGGCCCGGGCAATATCGTCATTTTCCAACCCGGCGCGCTCCGGCCCAAACAGCACTGCCACTTTTTGCCCGCTGGCCAGCAAAGCCCGGCTATGCGCCATGGCCCGTTCGGGAGTCATCACTGGCTTGGTCAGGCCGCGATGCCGGGCGGTGGTGGCGAACACATAGTTGCAATCGGCCACCGCTTCGGCCGTGCTGGCATAAATCCCCGCCTGATCCAGCAAACGCCCCGCGCCCGAGGCCATCGCCACCGCGCGCTCATTGGGCCAGCCATCGCGCGGATCGACCACGCGCAAACGCTCCAGCCCGAAATTCGCCATGGCCCGCGCCGCCGCGCCGATATTTTCACCCATTTGCGGCCGCACCAGAATCATCGCCGGTTGCGGCTGCCATTGTGCCTGTGCCATCCAAGCCCCCATTTATGTCGCATCTGCCCCCTGATAGGCCGCCCTTACCCCGTGGTCAAACCGCAAAAGCTGGGGTATATGCGGCAAAGACCCGGCAAAAGGAACATGACATGGCGGATACTTACCCTGAAAAAGAACAAGCCCAGCTTTATCTGATCACCCCTGCGGCCTTTGATCTGGCGGTGTTCCCGGATCAATTGCAGCGCGTGCTGGACCGGGTCGAGGTCGCCTGTATGCGGCTGTCTCTGGCCAGCGCGGATGAGGGCGAGATCATCAAGGCCGCCGACGCGCTGCGGCAAATCTGCCATGCCCGCGACATTCCGCTGGTGATCGAGCGCCATCTGATGCTGGTTGAGCGTCTGGGGCTGGACGGGGTGCATTTGCCCGATGCCGCGCGCTCGGTACGCTATGCCCGCAAAGAGCTGGGCAAGGATGCGATTATCGGCAGCGATTGCGGCAACTCCAGCCATGACGGGCTGAATGCGGGCGAGGCCGGGGCGGATTATGTCAGCTTTGGGCCTTGTGCGGCGGGGGCTTTGGGCGATGGGCGCGTTGCTCCGGCTGAGTTGTTTCAGTGGTGGAGCGATGTGGTCGAGGTGCCGGTGGTGGCCGAGGGCGGGCTGACGGCTGATCTGATCCGCAGCTTATCGCCGATCAGCGATTTCTTTGCCATCGGCCCCGAGATCTGGAACAGCCCCGATCCGGCAGCGGCGCTGGCCGAATTGGCGGCGGCGATTGAGTAGACAAGAGCCGTTTCACGCCCGGTACTACCGGGGTTGCCCTTGGTCGGGGATGCCCCCAAACCGGCCCGCCGGAGCAAGGCCGCCGTGATCCGGGGACAAGATTGCAGTAGCCCCGCAAACCCCTCACACCGGGGCCGCTTCGTAACCCTCTGCCTTCAACACATCCAACAGCACCGGCAGCTCCAGCCCGCTGCGGATGCGGACGGTGCGGGCCTGCATGTCAAATTCCGGCCCCGCCGCGCCATCCACCTCCGTCACCGCCTGCTCAATCGCTGCCTTGCAATGGCCGCAGCTCATCTCGGAAGCGCTGAGTTTAGCACATCATTATCCTTTTAAATCAATCCTCTAAGCCGCCAAATCCACCCAGATCGGCACATGATCCGAAGGCTTTTCCCGCCCCCTGATCTCGCGATCTATCTGGCAATCGGTCAACAGATCGGCACATTGCGGGTTCAGCAGGAAATGGTCGATGCGGATGCCATTATTCTTATTCCACGCCCCAGCCTGATAATCCCAGAAGCTGTAATGATTGGGGCCGTGATGGCGGGCGCGAAAGGCATCGGTATAACCCAGATTGACGATTTTGCGCCATGCCGCCCGGCTCTGAGGCAAAAACAGCGCATCTTCGCGCCAATCCTCGGGACGGGCCGCGTCCTCGGCCTGCGGGATGATGTTGTAGTCCCCAGCCATCAAGGCAGGCTCTTCATCGCGCAACAAATCGCGGGCGCGCTCATAAAGCCGCTGCATCCAGGCCAGCTTATACTGATATTTAGGTCCGCTGCCATTTTCCCCCACCGGATTGCCATTGGGCAGATAGAGGCCGCAGACCCGCACCGGGCGTTCGCCCATCACCGTGGCTTCGATCCAGCGGGCCTGTTCGTCACTGTCATCTCCGGGCAGGCCACGGCGCACATCCTCCAGCGGCAGTTTCGACAAAATCGCCACCCCGTTAAAGGATTTCTGGCCATGCACCTCGACATTATAGCCCATGTCTTGAAACAGCTGCACCGGAAACCCCTGATCCACCGTCTTGATTTCCTGCAACAGCGCCACATCCGGCTGACGCTCGGACAGCCATTGCGGCAAGGCGGCAATGCGGGCCTTGATTCCATTG
>PDSA01000004.1:16923-141320 GCA_002748285.1 Rhodobacterales bacterium | reverse complement strand
CATAACCGCCGCACGGGGGGCAGCGCCTTGCTGCCATGGCCACGTAAAATATACGGTTGTGCCTTGGAAGCAACCCAGAAATCAGATCAGAAAAGAACACGAAAAGGCAAATATAGGATCAACGCTTCGGGCAGGGGCACCGGGCGGGGCCGTTCGGGCGGCGCAGCTTTGCAAGGCTTTGCGTCCCGCCCGGCAAGCAGGATTCGGTTGTTATGGAAGGGGTATCTCAGGGTCTTTTATGGCCTGTCGCCGCACTGCGCATTGATGTGGCTGAAAATATAGTTTAATACCAAACTATACCATTCCAGGTGCGCTTCATTCTTCATATCCGGGGGGCTCAATATGCCGTCAAACGCAAATTCCAACACAAAATCCGCAATGTGGGATGTGGTCGTGATCGGGGCCGGGCCCGGCGGTTATGTGGCGGCGATCCGGGCGGCGCAGCTAGGGCAAAAGGTAGCGATCATTGAGCGTGCGCATCTGGGCGGCATTTGCCTGAACTGGGGCTGCATCCCGACCAAGGCGTTGCTGCGTTCTTCTGAGGTGTTCCACCTGATGCACCGCGCCGGGGAATTCGGCCTGAAGGCCGATAAGATCGGCTATGATCTGGACGCGGTGATCAAGCGCTCGCGCAAGGTGGCGGCGCAGCTTTCCGGCGGCATCGGCCATTTGATGAAAAAGAACAAGATCACCGTGGTCATGGGCCAGGCCAGCCTGTCCGGCAAAGGCCGCATTTCCGTGCGCACCGATAATGGCGTGGACGAGTTGCACGCGAAAAACATCATCCTTGCCACCGGCGCCCGCGCCCGCGAGCTGCCGGGGCTCGAGGTCGATGGCAAGCGCGTCTGGACCTATAAGCACGCGCTGAACCCGCCGCATATGCCCAAGAAACTGCTGGTGATTGGCTCGGGCGCGATTGGCATTGAATTTGCCAGCTTTTACAATACGTTAGGTGCCAAAACCACGGTGGTTGAGGTGATGGATCGGGTGCTGCCGGTCGAGGATGAAGAGATCTCGAAACTGGCGAAAAAGCAGTTTGAAAAGCAGGGCATGAAGATCATGCAAAAGGCCAGCGTCACCCGGCTGGAGCGTCATAAGGATCGGGTCACCGCCCATATCGAAGCCGCTGGCAAGGTCGAAAAACACGATTTTGATACGGTGATTTCGGCGGTCGGCATTGTGGGCAATGTCGAAAATCTGGGGCTCGAAGCGCTGGGGGTCAAGCTGGACCGCAGCCATGTGGTGACCGATGCCTATTGCCGCACCGGGGTTGAGGGGCTCTATGCGATTGGCGACATCGCCGGCGCTCCGTGGCTGGCGCATAAGGCCAGCCATGAGGGCATGATGGTGGCCGAGCTGATCGCCGGGCAAAAGCCGCATCCGGTCAAACCCGAAAGCATCGCCGGTTGCACCTATTGCACGCCGCAGGTCGCCAGTGTCGGCTATACCGAGGCCAAAGCCAAAGAGCTGGGCTATGACGTCAAGGTTGGCCGGTTCCCCTTTATCGGCAACGGCAAGGCGATTGCTCTGGGCGAGGCCGAGGGGCTGGTGAAAACCGTGTTCGACGCCAAAACCGGCGAGCTGCTGGGGGCGCATATGATCGGGGCCGAGGTGACCGAGCTGATCCAGGGTTATGTGGTGGGCCGTCAGCTGGAAACCACGGAACAAGAGCTGATCAACACGGTGTTTCCGCATCCGACTCTGTCAGAGATGATGCATGAATCGGTGCTGGATGCTTATGGCCGCGTGGTGCATATGTAATCCTGCCGATCTGCGGCAAAAAACCTCAGGAAACGGCTGTTATCTGCTTGCATTTCGCGGCGTAATAATGTTGCGTGCGGAAAAATGCAAAGGAGCCAGCCATGCGCATCGCGCTTTATCCGGGGACGTTTGACCCCATCACTCTGGGCCATATTGATATCATCCGGCGCGGGGCGGCATTGGTGGACCGCTTGGTGATCGGGGTTGCGATCAACCGCGATAAGGGGCCGCTCTTTGATCTTGAGCAGCGTGTGGCGATGGTTGAGGCCGAGATCGCCGATGTGGCCAAACAGACCGGCTGCGAGATTGTGGTGCATCCGTTTGAGAACCTGTTGGTGGATTGTGCCCGGGATGTGAATGCGTCGATCATTATCCGCGGTTTGCGTGCGGTGGCTGATTTTGAGTATGAATTTCAAATGGTTGGCATGAACCGCGCCATGGATGACAGCATCGAAACCGTGTTTCTGATGGCCGAGGCCAAACATCAGGCGATTGCCAGCAAGCTGGTCAAGGAAATCGCCCGGTTGGGCGGAGATGTTAACAAATTCGTCACCCCGGCGGTCGAGGCGGCGCTAAAGGCGAAATTTTCCCGCAGCTACAGCGTTTGACGAAATACCTGATACAAAGAGCATCACCTAACGCGTTGAAATCTATGATTTCAGGCAGCGTTAGGTGATTCAGGTTTTTCGCATAATGCTCTGAGGTCAGCGCCAAAAGGCGATGTAATTGGACAGATCGGCCAGTTTTTTACCCAGAATGATGTGCAGCTCCCAGCCGAAATAATAATGATCGGCGGCGAAAACCGCGATGATTGCAAGGGCAAAGATCAGGGCAAGTTGATTGGTCATGCTTTGTCTATAGCCTTGGCCGCGTTGGTTTTGTAGCCCGAATTTGTGTAAAATTGATTGGGGTTCTTGTCCCAAGGCTTCTGCACAACGCTGCGCATCCCTGAGCTGCCCCGCACGGCCGCAAGGCCGTCCTTAAGCCTGCCTGCCCCCCGGCAGGCGCAATCACCCCTTCGACACACTGAAACATGACGATTTATTCACAAACTGCGTTTGCATTCCCGCCGTGCAAGCGCCTACCCAGGCAGGCGCAGCCCGGCGTTCTCTGTATTATGTAGCCGTATGCAGAGGCGTTCACCCGTCGCACCCGCCGGGCAATGCCGGACAAAGAAAAAGCCGCCCTGCCCCCAAAGGCAGAGCGGCTCTTAACCCTGTGGGGGCGGGCTTAGCCCACAAGCTGTCCCATTTTCGCGGCCACATCGGCCATCCGGCAAGAAAAGCCCCACTCATTGTCATACCAAGCCAGCACCCGCACCAGACGCCCGCCGACGACTTTAGTCTGATCCGGGGCAAAGATGCTGGATTCGGTGGTGTGATTGAAATCAACCGAGACTTTGGGCTCGGGGTCATACCCCATCACCGCCGCCATCGGCCCATCAACCGCCTGTTTCACCGCCGCGTTGACATCGTCCACACTCACCTCGCGGGCGGCTTCAAACGTCAGATCCACCGCCGAGACATTCGGCGTGGGCACCCGCATCGCCGTGCCGTCCAACTTGCCGGCCAGCGCGGGCAGCACCAGACCCAGCGCACGGGCGGCTCCGGTTGAGGTCGGCACGATCGACATCGCCGCAGCGCGGGCGCGATAGAGGTCTTTGTGACGCCGGTCCAGCGTGTGCTGATCGCCGGTATAGCTGTGGATAGTGGTCATGATGCCGCGCTCGATCCCGATCACTTCATGCAGCACTTTGGCCAGCGGCGCCAGACAGTTGGTGGTGCAGGAGCCGTTCGAGACCAGATTGTCTTCGGCCAGCAATTCGCCATCATTGACGCCAAAAACCACGGTGCGATCCACATTGCTGGCCGGGGCCGAGATCAGCACCTTTTTCGCGCCGTGACGCAGATGCACGCTGGATTTCACGCCGTCATTGAATTGGCCGGTGCATTCCAGCACCACATCGACACCAGACCAGTCCAGCTCTTCGGGGTTGTAGGTGGAAAACACCTTGATTGGGCCGCGGCCCAGATCCATGGTGTCGCCCTCAACCTTGATCTCCCCGCCATAGCGGCCATGCACACTGTCATATTTCAGCATATGCACATTGGTTTCAATCGGCCCCGAGGCGTTGAGTTTCACCACCTGCACATCATCGCGCGCGGCTTCCATGATATGTAACAGCGTTGCGCGCCCGATGCGGCCAAAGCCGTTGATTCCAAGTGTGACGGTCATGTGATGCTCCCTTTGCATTTGCCAAGGCATATACGCGGCCCATTCGATTCCTGAAAGGCGCAAACGCAGAGTGTTGGCGCAAACATGGGGTGTTAGCGCCAACAAATGCAGGTTTTGCGGGCTGTGTAGGGGAAAAGAGCGGTGCCGGGGGCCTTTGGCTATTGCAGTTCGATCAACAGCTCCTTGGCATTGATCTGCCCACCGGCTTGCACATGCACCGCCTTGATTTCGGCATCGCGTTCGGCGTGAATGCCGGTTTCCATCTTCATCGCCTCGATGGTCAGCAGCAGATCGCCCTCATGCACCTTTTGCCCCACGCTGACCGCAACGCTGGCCACCACACCGGGCATTGGCGCGCCGATATGATCCGGGTTGCCTTCTTCGGCCATGGGCCGCTGGGCGGTTTGCGATTTGATCAGCCGGTTGGGCACAATGATGCTGCGGGGCTGGCCGTTGAGCTCAAAGAACACCTTGACGTCGCCCTCTTCGTTGGTCTCACCCACTGCGAGCATTCGGATCTCCAGCGTCTTGCCCGGGTCGATCTCGGCGGTGATTTCCTCGCCCGGCTGCATCCCGTAGAAAAACGCCCGCGTGGGCAGGGTGCGCACCGGGCCATAGAGGCGGTGGCGGCCCATATAATCCAGAAAAACCTTGGGATACATCAGATAGCCGTTCAGGTCTTCGTTATCGACTTTGAACCCCTCGAGCTGCTCTGACAGATCGGCCCGTGTGGCCTTGAGATCAACCGCCGCCAGATGCGCGCCGGGGCGGCTGGTGTCGGGGGCCTCGCCTTTGAGCACCTTTTTGATCAGCGCCGGTGGAAAGCCCCCCGGCGGCTGCCCCAGATTGCCGCGCAGCATGTCAACCACGCTGTCGGGGAAGGCCAGATCGACCTCGGGGTCTTCGACCTGTTCGCGGCTCAGCCCCTGCGAGACCATCATCAGCGCCATATCACCCACCACCTTGGAGGACGGCGTGACCTTGACGATATCGCCAAACATCTGGTTCACATCGGCATAAGCCTGCGCCACCTCGGACCAGCGCTCTTCCAACCCCAGCGCCCGCGCCTGGCTCTTCAGATTGGTGAACTGGCCGCCGGGCATTTCGTGCAGGTAAACCTCCGAGGCCGGGGCGGCTAGACCGCTTTCAAAGGCGCGATATTCGTCCCGCACCGCCTGCCAGTAATCGGAAATCGCCCGCACATTGGCAATGTCGATGCCGGTATCGCGCGGGGTGTGGCGCAGCGCCTCAATGATCGAGCCCATGCAGACCTGTGACGTGCCACCCGAGAACGCATCCATCGCCACATCCACCGCATCCACCCCGGCATCCGAGGCCGCCAGAATGGTCGCCCCCGCCACGCCCGAGGTATCATGGGTGTGGAAATGGATCGGCAGACCGATTTCCTGTTTCAGCGCCCGGATCAGCACTGCAGCCGAGGCCGGTTTCAGCAAGCCCGCCATGTCTTTCAGCCCCAGAATATGTGCTCCGGCGGCTTTCAGCTGATGGCCCATATCCAGATAGTATTTCAGATCATATTTCGCCCGGTCGGGGTTGAGGATGTCTCCGGTATAGCAGATCGAGCCCTCACAGATTTTGCCCGCCTCAATCACCGCATCCATCGCCACGCGCATGTTTTCCACCCAGTTCAGGCTGTCAAACACCCGGAACACATCCACACCGCTGGCGGCGGCCTGACGGACAAATTCCTGCACCACATTGTCGGGATAGTTGGTATAGCCCACCCCATTGCTGGCCCGCAGCAGCATTTGCGTCATGATGTTGGGCATGGCCCGGCGCAAATCGCGCAGCCGCTGCCAGGGGCATTCCTGCAAGAAACGATAAGCCACGTCAAAGGTCGCCCCGCCCCAGCATTCCATCGAAAACAGCTGCGGCACATGGGCGGCATAGCTGGGGGCCACCCGGATCATGTCGATCGAGCGCATCCGCGTGGCCAGCAGCGATTGATGCCCATCGCGCATGGTGGTGTCGGTCAGCAGCAGCTGCCTTTGTTTGGCCATCCAGTCGGCCACCGCTTGGGGGCCGTCCCGCTCCAGCAACTGACGGGTGCCGGCGGGGATGTCGCCCTGTGGGGCCGGGGGCTCGGGGATTTTCGCCACGGCCTTGGGTGCTGGGCGGTTCTGGGTTTCGGGGTGGCCGTTAACGGTGATGTCGGCCAGATAGGTCAGAATTTTGGTGGCACGGTCGCGGCGTTTTTTAAAGCGGAACAGCTCGGGCGTGTTGTCGATGAATTTGGTGGTATAGCTGTCATCCAGAAATTTCGGATGCTGCAACAGATTTTCGACAAATGCGATATTGGTCGACACCCCGCGCACCCGAAACTCGCGCAAGGCCCGGTCCATACGGGCAATGGCGGCAGAGGGGGTTTGCGCATGTGCGGTGATTTTCACCAGCAGGCTGTCGTAAAACCGGGTGATCACCCCGCCGGCATAAGCCGTGCCACCATCCAGCCGGATGCCCATGCCGGTGGCCGAGCGATAGGCGGTGATGCGGCCATAATCGGGGATGAAATTGTTTTGCGGATCCTCGGTGGTAATGCGGCATTGCAAAGCGTGGCCGTTCAGGCGCACCTCATCCTGATGGGCTTTGCCGGTGGCCTCGGCCAGGGTTTTGCCCTCGGCGATCAGGATCTGAGCCTGCACGATGTCAATCCCGGTGACCTCTTCGGTCACGGTATGCTCGACCTGCACCCTTGGGTTGACCTCAATGAAATGAAAGCTGTCCTTGTCCATATCCATCAGAAACTCAACCGTGCCGGCGCATTCATAATGGACCGAGTGGCAAATCTTACGCGCCAGTTCGCAGATTTCGGCGCGTTGGGCGTCTGACAGATACGGGGCCGGGGCGCGTTCGACCACCTTTTGATTGCGCCGCTGCACCGAGCAATCGCGCTCGAACAGGTGGTAAATCTCGCCATGCTTGTCGCCCAAGATCTGCACCTCAACATGGCGGGCCCGGGTGATCATTTTCTCAAGATAGCCCTCGCCATTGCCAAAAGCCGCCTCGGCCTCGCGACGGCCCTCCAGCACCTTTTCCTCCAGCTCGGATTCGGCGGTAATCGCCCGCATCCCGCGCCCGCCGCCACCCCAGCTGGCCTTGAGCATCAACGGATAGCCGATCTCGGCCGCCTGCGCCTTGATTTTGGCCATGTCATCGCCCAGAACTTCGGTGGCGGGGATCACCGGCACACCGGCCGCAATCGCCACATTGCGGGCGCTGGCCTTGTCGCCCAACTTGCGCATGGTGTCGGCACGCGGGCCGATAAATGTGATGCCCGCAGCCACACAGGCATCCACGAAATCCGGGTTTTCCGACAGCAGGCCATAGCCGGGATGGATCGCATCCGCGCCCGACATTTTCGCCACGCGGATGATTTCCTCAATCGACAGATAGGCCGCGACCGGCCCCATGCCCTGACCGATGCGATAGGCCTCGTCGGCCTTGAAACGGTGCAGGCCCAGCTTGTCTTCCTCGGCGAACACGGCAACCGTCTTTTTGCCCATCTCATTGGCGGCGCGCAAAATGCGGATGGCGATTTCACCGCGATTGGCGATCAGGATCTTGTTGAACTCGGTCATGGGGCACCTTTGGGCAGTTTGGGCTTTGCCGATAGTCTAGGGCAAATCTGCGCTGCTGGGTAGAGTCATTGCCAAACCGATAGGGAATTAGTTGCGAACATTGCCAAACTGATAAGGGGTAATTTGCGAATATTGCCAAGCCGATAGGGGATTATTTGCGAACATTGTAAGAACAAAGACTTCCACTCGGTCACGAATTGCGCTAGTCAGCTTGCCATGAGCAATTCTGATGACATTTCGCCCCCTCCCAGCCTGTCGGCCCGCGCCATGGCAGCGCGGCCTGCACCGTATCTGGAGGGGTTGAACCCGGCGCAACAACAGGCGGTCGAGGCCCTTGACGGCCCGGTGCTGATGCTGGCCGGGGCCGGCACAGGCAAGACCCGCGCCCTGACCACCCGGATCGTGCATCTGCTGCACACCGGCACCGCGCGCCCGCATGAAATTCTGGCCGTGACCTTCACCAACAAGGCGGCCCGCGAGATGAAACAGCGGGTCGGGCAGATGCTGGGGCAGAGCATTGAGGGGATGCCTTGGATGGGCACGTTTCATGCGATTTGCGTGAAATTGCTGCGCAGACATTCCGAGCTGGCCGGGTTGAAAAGCAATTTCACCATTCTGGACACCGATGATCAGATCCGGTTGTTAAAACAGCTGATCCGCGCCGCCGGGATCGACGATAAACGCTGGTCCGCCCGGGGGCTGGCCGGGATCATTGATGGCTGGAAAAACCGCGCCTGGACGCCCGAGCATGTGCCTACGGCTGAGGCCTCGGCCTTTGATGGTAAGGGGGTTGAGCTTTACGCCGCCTATCAGGCCCGGCTGCAAACCCTGAATGCGGTGGATTTTGGCGATCTGCTGTTGCATATGGTGACGATTTTTCAGCAGAACCCGGATGTGCTGGCGCAATATCAGCGTCGGTTCAAATATATTCTGGTCGACGAATATCAGGACACCAATGTGGCGCAATATCTATGGCTGCGGCTGTTGGCGGCGGGGCATAAGAATATCTGCTGCGTGGGCGATGATGATCAGTCCATCTATGGCTGGCGCGGGGCCGAGGTGGGCAATATCCTGCGGTTCGAGCAGGATTTCCCCGGTGCCACCGTGGTTCGGCTGGAACAGAATTACCGCTCGACCCGGCATATTCTGGGGGCGGCCTCTTCGGTGATTGCCGGCAATCAGGATCGGCTGGGCAAAAGCCTGTGGACGGATCGCGAGGGCGGCGACAAGGTGCGGCTGATCGGCCATTGGGATGGCGAGGAAGAGGCGCGTTGGATCGGCGAGGAAGTCGAGGCGATGCAAAGGGGCAGCCGTGGCCATGACCCGCTGTCGCTTGATGACATGGCCATTCTGGTGCGGGCCAGCCACCAGATGCGCGCGTTCGAGGACCGGTTCCTGAGCATCGGTTTACCTTACCGCGTGATCGGCGGCCCGCGTTTTTACGAACGTCTGGAGATCCGCGATGCCATGGCCTATTTCCGGGTTGCGGTCTCGCCCGAGGATGATCTGGCCTTTGAGCGCATCGTCAATACGCCGCGCCGCGGGGTGGGTGACAAGGCGCTGCAGAATATCCAGAGCGCGGCGCGTGAGTTCGGGGTGCCTTTGTTACAGGCCACCCGGATGCTGCTGCAACAGGGCGAAATCAAGGGTAAGGCCCGCAATGCGCTACAACATCTGGTAGATGGCTTTGCCCGTTGGAAAATTGCGGTGGGGGATGGCAGCAACCATGTGGCGCTGGCCGAGGCGATCCTTGAGGAAACCGGCTATACCGATATGTGGCAAAAAGACAAATCCCCGGATGCGCCCGGCCGGCTGGAAAACCTAAAGGAACTGATCAAGGCGCTGGAGGAGTTTGAGAATCTGCAGGGTTTTCTGGAGCATGTGGCGCTGATCATGGAAAACGCCGCCGATGCGGATGAAGAAAAGCTGACGATCATGACCCTGCACGCCGCCAAGGGTCTGGAATTTCCGGCGGTGTTTTTGCCGGGCTGGGAGGATGGTCTGTTCCCCTCGCAGCGCAGCATGGATGAAAGCGGCCAGTCCGGTCTCGAGGAAGAGCGCCGTCTGGCCTATGTCGGCATCACCCGGGCTGAGCGGTTTTGCACCATCTCATTTGCCGCCAATCGGCGGGTCTATGGGCAATGGCAGAGCCAACTGCCCTCGCGTTTTATCGACGAGTTGGATGAGGGCCATGTCGAAGTGCTGACTCCGCCGGGGTTGTATGGTGGCAATTACGGTGCGGCGGGCGCGATGGTGTCGAATGTTGCGGGCGGCGAGGGGTATAGCTCGCCCGGCTGGCAGCGTATGCAGGCGCGCCAGACGCAGGGCTCGGCCCGGGGCAGGCCGCGCAATGCGCCCTCGGCCACCATGATTGACGTCACCCCGAATGCGGCTTTTGACAAGGGCGAGCGGGTGTTTCACCAGAAATTCGGCTATGGTTATGTGATGGAGGTCGACGGCGATAAGCTGGACATCGAATTTGAACGCGCCGGGGCCAAGAAAGTAGTGGCCCGTTTCGTGGTGGCTGCCGCACGGGCCGGGGGCGGGCCTGATGGAGATGTGCCGTTTTAGGATCAGCCGGGGCTGATTGTGACACACCGCCCGGCCTTGGGCAGGGCACCACAGGCGGCAGGAACTGCAGCCCTAGGGCTGTGCAAATTGTCGCAAAATCCAGAACATGGCGCAACCATAGGCCCCGGAGATTAACGGACTACAAAGAGAGCCGAAAAACCAACCCCGACGCCATTTTTTAGCCTTTTAAAATCGGGTAAAGGGTGCCCACCAACAGCAGCCCGGCGGTGATGTTAAAGGCTTTCAACCGCTTGGGCGTGTTTAAAAACTGGCTCATCTGTTGACCCAGGATCGCCCACAGGCTGACGGCGGGCAGGTTCACCATCAGAAAACACAGCGCAATGATCACGATATCGGCAAAGCGCGGGGCCGGGGGCGCATAGATGGTGACGGCGCTAAAGGCCATGGAGATGGCCTTGGGGTTGACCCATTGAAACGCGGCGGCCTGTAGAAATGTTAGTGGCGTGCCGGTGCTGCGGTTTTGTTTGGGCAGGCTGCGGTTGCTGGCGATTTTCCAGGCCAGATACAGCAGATAAACGGTGCTGAGAATTTTCAGAACCAGATAGCTGAGCGGATAGGCGTCGAAGATCTGTTTCAGGCCAACACCCACCAGAAACACCATAAACGCATGACCCATCGACACGCCCAGCATATGCGGCAAGGTGCGTTTTAGGCCGAAATTGGCACCCGAGGCCAGCAGCATCAGATTATTCGGCCCCGGCGTGCCGGAACTGACCGCAGCAAAGACGATCAGGGGGAGGATTAGCTCGATGGTCATTATTATGCCTTTTTGTTGAATGACTCGGCAATTATGTTTCATAAATTGTGCAATGAAACACCTAAATTGAGTCGAAATGGACAAATAGAGGCATAATATGCTGGATTTAGACGGGAAGAGCCGTGAAATATTGCGGATATTGCAGCAGGATGGCCGGATCAGCAATGTCGAGCTGGCCGCCCGGGTGGCGCTTTCGCCGTCGGCCTGTTTGCGTCGGGTGCAGGAACTGGAGCGCAGCGGTGTAGTCAGCGGCTATCGCGCCGTGGTCAATCGGCAGAAAACCGGCAACGGCTTTACGGCCTATGTTACGGTGGGGTTGTCGGACCACTCCAAGAAATCGCAACAGAGGTTTGAACATGCGATGGCCGCCGCCAGTGAGGTGCGCGAATGCCACAACATCGCCGGAGCCTATGAGTATTTGCTGCGCGTCGAAGTTGCCGATTTGGTCAGCTACAAGGCGTTTCACACCGATATTCTGGGGACGGTGCCCAATGTCAATTCCATCACCTCTTATATGGTGATGGGCTCGCCAAAGGATGAACGGGGGTAGGGCATAAAAAAGCAGTGCGGTTTTGTCCGAAAACAAAAACCGCACTGCCGTTTTGTGAGGGCGACCGGCCAGGGAGGAGGAACGCCTGTCTGCCCCCGTTTCCCGAAGAGGAAAGATTTGTGCGGCAACGCTCTTTGGGAGGAGGAAGAGCGTTGCCGCAATCCGTTGCTGCGGCGCACATCAGGAGGGAGGGATGGCCGCAGCAGCGAAGAGCTCGGCCAGAGTTTTGCGATACAGCCGATATTCTTTGAACCGTTCCAGCATGTTATGAAATGCTGTGCTGATCGGGTTTTGGGTGCCTGTTTGTGTGGCGCGGATATGTGATACGAAAGCCATTTTTTGCCTCATGAAGAAATCGTTAACAGCGCCGAGTTGCGCGGATCAGGAAAAAATAGCCGTTTTCATCGAAACAACAACACCCTGATTTGGCATTTCCGTCATGCGTTCAGCGCATAGGTAGGGCAGGAATACTGCCCTATTTCTGCCGCATTTGTCGATTTGTCTTGCAGCCCCCGGAAAAGGGCGCGACAAATGGCGAACAAGCTAAGGAGAGCGCTGATGGGTCTGGGCCGTGAAGAGATCGTAAACCAATTGCAACAGGTGAAATTGCCACGCGAAAGCGGGTTGCACGGGGATTTGGTCTCGGCCGATCTGGTGCGGGCGCTGTCGGTGAAGGATGGCAAGGTCAGCTTTGTGATCGAAGCCCCCAGCCCGCAAGTCGCCGCGCATCTGGCCGGAATTCGTGACCAAGCGCAGGCAGTTTTGCAAAAGCTGCCCGGGGTGCAAGCGGTTTCGGTGGTGCTGACGGCGCATGGGCCGGCGCAGCAGAGCGCTCCGCCTGATCTGAAGCCGCGCCAGCCGGCGCAGGCGCAGCGTCAGGGGATCGCCGGGGTTGAGCATATCATTGCCGTGGGCTCGGGCAAGGGCGGTGTGGGTAAATCGACCGTGACCTCCAATCTGGCGGTGGCTCTGGCTCGACAGGGCTTGCGGGTGGGGCTGCTGGATGCGGATTTATACGGACCGTCCCAGCCGCGCATGTTGGGGGTGGAACGACGCCCGGATCTGACCAAAGACAACCGGCTGGTGCCGCTGCTGGCGCATGGCGTCAAGATGATGTCGATCGGTCTGCTGGTCGAGGCCGATCAGCCGCTGGCCTGGCGCGGCGCGATGCTGAACAAGGCGTTGCAGCAGTTGTTGAATGATGTCGAATGGGGCGCGTTGGACGTGCTGCTGATCGACCTGCCCCCGGGGACGGGCGATGTGCAGCTGACTCTGGGGCAGAGGATTGATCTGACCGGAGCGCTGATTGTCTCGACCCCACAGGATGTGGCGCTGATTGATGCGACCCGGGCGATTTCGATGTTTCAGAAGTTTGACACGCCGGTGCTGGGGCTGATTGAGAACATGTCTTCTTATATCTGCCCCAATTGCCAGCACGAGGCGCATATTTTCGGCCATGGCGGCGTTCGTAACGAAGCCGAGCGGCTGGGCGTGCCTTATCTGGGTGACTTGCCGCTGGACCTTGAGGTGCGCCTTGGCGGCGATAATGGCGTGCCGGTGGCGGCGGGGCAGGGGCCGCTGGCCGATGCCTATGCACGGCTGGCACGGCACCTAATGGATAAAGGGCTGGTATAAGCCCTCAGCAATGGGCCAAGCGCTCTGGGATTGGATGGGAACAGCCGTGAAAATCGGCTGGGATTGTCTGGAACCCCGGCAGAGTCACGCCCCTTCGCAGCCTTTACCGGCCCGCATTTCCTGATCCCTTATGTTGCGAAGCCGGGGCTCTTGCGGTTATTCCCGTCCCATCCCGGCGGTTTATAGGTCGATTTGCGGTGGATTTCATGGGTTTTTCCGGGAATTTGCAGAATATCTGGGAATTGATGGAACTTTTTTCAAGAAAAATACAACTTTTTTAACGTGGCAAAGAAATACTATATATTGTGTTTAAAATACCGTTAACCAATATATTGTGTTTTTTGTTTTTCTTTCGTTCTTATGTGCTTTTCGGTGGTTGACGGCAAAACCCCTTTAAAACCAAGGATTTCCCGACAAATATCGCTTGACTACCATGAATTCCCATGGCAAACATGTCTTCAAGATAAAACGAGCAACAAAAAAACAAAATGGGGCAACATAAAGAACCCCGAAATAAAAGGCACCTAGTCAGGTTTCATACAGGCCTCGCTTTTATCTACCAAGAGATCCGGCGCGCGGGCGAGCAGACATCCCCCCCAGGTGGCGCGCGCAGCTGGAGATACCCCGGAGACGGGATGAGGGCGGCGGGTTGAGTAGTGGCAGCTAACTCAAACCCGCCGTTCGCCGTCAAAGGGGGCAGTTTTACCGAGGGGCAGAGGAAAAGGGCTTTAACGTGGGTCTGAGTTTCAGAGGCGAATTTGACCAGAAGGTCGACGCAAAGGGGCGCATGTCGATCCCTGCGGATTTTCGCCGTGTTCTCGAGGCTGGAGACCCCGATTTTCCCGAAAAGAAATCCAATCCCCGTCTGGTGTTGCTCTATGGCCCGCATCTGAAAGACCACTTGCAGGTCTACACCATCGACGAGATGACCGAGATCGAATCCCGCATCCGGGAACTGCCCCGTGGTTCACAAAAGCGTAAGCGGGCCAGCCGCTTTATTCTGGGCAAATCCTGGGAAACCGAAGTGGACCGCGATGGCCGCATCGTGCTGCCCAAAGAACGCCGCGAGCAGATCGGGCTGGAGGGGCAGGCGATCATGACCGCGATGGGCGATCATTTCGAAATTTGGAATACCCGCACCTTCAAAGCGCAGGAAGTCGCTGAAACCGAAGAATATCTGGATCAAATGCCCGAGGGCTATGATCCGATGTCGATGCTCGAGCCGGATGCGTCGGAGCTGAGCAATGTGGGGTGATCCATGAGCACCCCCAACGATTCCCGCGCCCCGCATATCCCTGTCCTGTTGCAACCGCTGCTCAACGCGGTTGCGCCTGTTTCTGGTGTGTGGCTGGATGGCACTTTTGGCGCCGGCGGCTATGCCCGTGGCTTGCTCGCCGCCGGAGCGGATCGGGTGATCGGCGTGGATCGCGACCCGCTGGCGCTTGAGATGGCGCAAACGTGGGCGGCGGAGTATGGTGAGCGGCTGCATCTGGTGCAGGGCACCTTCAGCCAGCTGGATCGCTATGCCGATCAGCCGTTGGATGGGGTGGTGCTGGATCTTGGGGTCAGCTCAATGCAGCTGGATCAGGCCGCGCGCGGCTTTTCCTTTGCCAAGGACGGGCCGCTGGATATGCGCATGGCGCAGTCGGGGCTCAGCGCCGCCGATCTGCTCAATTCGGCAGCGTGCGCCGCTGGTCAGCACATTGCAGCTGGCCGATCTGGTCAAAGATTGCCTGCCCCGCGCCAAAGCCGGGGCCAGCCACCCGGCCACCCGCACCTTTCAGGCGATCCGTATTGCGGTGAATAATGAATTCGCCCAGCTTCTGGCCGGGCTTCAAGCCGCAGAACGTGCCCTGAAACCGGGGGGCAAGCTGGCGGTTGTCAGCTTTCATTCGCTCGAGGATCGGGTGGTGAAACGCTATTTGGCGGCGCGTTCCGGCAAGGTCGGTAATGCCAACAGATATGCGCCGCAAGCTGTTGAATCCAAACCTCAATTCAAATTACTCACCCGCAAGGCCATCGGTCCGGATGCGACCGAGCTGGCGCAAAATCCGCGTGCGCGTTCGGCCAAATTGCGCGTGGCAGAGCGCAGCGCTCACCCCTCGGGCGATATGCCCAGCACCGGGCTGGGGATGCCCAGATTATCATTGGAGGCCCTTGATAATGCGTAGCTTTTTTTATGTGATTTCCGCGCTGGCCGTGATCGCGCTAGCGTTCTGGTCGTATCGGGAAAACTACAAAACCCGCAATTCATTGCAGGTGGTTTCGGGGCTGCAACGCGACATCGGGCAGGCGCGGGAAAGGCTAGCGGTGTTGAACGCCGAATGGGCCTATCTGAACCGCCCGGAACGGTTGCGCGAACTGGCCGAGCTCAATTTCGACCGGCTGGGCCTGCTGCCGCTGACGCCCGAGCATTTCGGCAAGATTGATCAGGTGGTTTACCCCGCGCCCGACCCGGGGCCGGTCCTGAACCCCGTCAACCTGTCCGCAAAATTGGAGCAAGGCCAATGACCCGCATTCCGCTGCGCCCGCTTGCCCGCATTCTGAAGGCCCGCAGCAGCGGTGAAAACCCCGATGCGATTGAGCGCGAAAACATCCGCGCCCGCCACGAAGCCATGCGCGACAAGGCCCGCCAGCGGGCCGAGGGCCGTTTGCTGGTGCTGGGGGCGCTGTTTTTTTGTGCCTTCATGGTGATCGGGGTGCGTATGGGCAGCCTGGCCGCCAGCGAACCGGTCGAACCCCGCACGGCCGCCTCTGGCACCAGCATCATCGCCAGCCGGGCCGATATTGTTGACCGTAACGGCAAAATTCTGGCCACCAATCTGGCGACCCATGCGCTCTATGCTCAGCCGCCGATCATGGTTGATAAGGCGGCGGCGGCGCAGCATTTGGCGGAAATATTCCCCGATCTGGAGCGGGACAAGTTGCTGCACCAGTTCACCAGCGGGCGCAAGTTTTTGTGGATCAAGAAAAAAATCAGCCCCGAGCAGATGCAGGCGGTGCATGAGATTGGCGAGCCCGGCCTGCTGTTTGGCCGCCGCGAGATGCGCCTTTATCCCAATGGCCGGCTGGCGGCGCATATTCTGGGCGGGGCCAGCTTTGGCCGCGAGGGGGTGAACTCGGCCGAGGTGATCGGCACTGCCGGGGTTGAGAAAGCCTATGACGACTATTTGCGTGACCCCAATCAGGCCAGTCAGCCTTTGCAGTTGTCCATTGATATGACCATCCAATCTGCCGCCCGCGAGGTTCTGGCCGGCGGCATGAAGCTGATGAACGCCAAGGGCGCGGCGGCGGTGCTGATGGATGTGCATAGCGGCGAGGTGATCTCGATGCTCAGCCTGCCCGATTTCGATCCCAACACCCGCCCGCGCATCCTGACCCAGGGCGATGCCGCCGACAGCCCGCTTTTTAACCGCGCCGTGCAGGGGGTTTACGAGCTTGGATCGGTGTTCAAGGCCTTCACCGCCGCGCAGGCGCTTGATCTGGGGTTGGTCAATCCACAGACCGAGATCAACACCAAGGGGCCTCTGCGCTGGGGCAAGCATAAGATCCGTGATTTCCACAATTACGGTGCCCGGCTGTCGGTCACCGATATTATCGTGAAATCCTCCAATATCGGCACCGCACGGATGGCAACGCAAATCGGTCCCAAACGCCAGCAGGAATTTCTGGGCAAGCTGGGTTTCCTTGAGCCCACTCCGGTTGAGCTGATCGAAGCGCCCGGAGCCAAGCCTTTGTTGCCGCGCAACTGGTCGGAAATCTCGGCGATGACAATCTCGTTTGGTCACGGCCTGTCCTCAAGCCCGCTGCATCTGGCGGCGGGGTATTCTTCCATCGTCAATGGTGGATTTAAGGTTAAACCCACCCTGATCCGCCAGACCGGCCCCATCAAAAATGAGCGGGTGATTTCCCAGCGCACATCCAGGCAAATCGGCAAGATCCTGCGTCAGGTTGTGGTGAAGGGCACCGCCTCTTTTGGCGAGGTCAAGGGCTATGCTGTGGGGGGTAAGACCGGCACGGCCGACAAACCCAAGCCGCGCGGAGGCTATTACAAGGACAAGGTGGTTGCGACATTTGCCTCCGTGTTCCCGGCCCATGATCCGAAATATGTGCTGATTGTGACGCTGGATGAGCCGGTTGAAAACTCGGGCAAGAAACCCCGGCGCACCGCAGGTTGGACGGCGGTGCCGGTGGCAGCCGAGATGATCCGCCGGATTGCGCCGCTTTTGGGGTTGCGGCCAGCGCTTGAGCCGGTAAAGCCAACCGGAGTAACATTGACCAGCCAGTAAGGCATTGATCTGGGGGATGACATGGCAGAGCCAACCGGCACGAAAACGCTGAGCGATCTGGGCCTGCGGGCCGTGGGCGGACAAGAGGCGGCGATCACCGGGCTGGCGATTGACAGTCGTCTTGTCAAACCCGGCCATCTGTTTGCCGCCCTTCCCGGCACCCAAGTGCATGGCGGAGAATTTATCCAATATGCGCTGCGCATGGGGGCCGGAGCGATCCTGACCGATCCGCACGGCGCGGCGCTGGCCAAGGATGAGTTGGCCGCTGCCAATGTGCCGCTGGTGCTGGCCGAAGACCCCCGGCAAGCGCTGGCCGGTGCCGCTGCGCTGTGGTTTGAATTTCAGCCTGAATTCATGGTAGCGGTGACCGGCACCAATGGCAAAACCTCGGTGTCGACCTTTGTGCGCCAGCTCTGGACCGAGATGGGCATCACCGCGGCCAATCTGGGCACCACCGGGGTTGAGGGCGCCTATCAGGCTCCGCTGGCCCATACCACGCCTGAACCCATCCTGCTGCACCGCCTGCTGGCCGATATGGCCGAGGCCGGGGTGACTCATTGCGCGATGGAGGCGTCCTCGCACGGTCTGGCGCAGCGCCGTCTGGATGGCGTTTTTCTGACCGCCGCCGGCTTTACCAATTTCACGCAGGACCATCTGGATTACCACGAAACCTTTGAAAACTATTTCAACGCCAAAATGGGGCTGTTTCGCCGGGTGTTGGGCGATGATGCCGCCGCGGTGATCAATATCATGGACCCAAAGGGCGAAGAGGTGGTGCAGATCGCCAAGCAACGCGGGCAAAAGGTTATCATGGTCGGCACCCGTTCCGATTGCCATTTGCGCCTGACCGGGCATCGTTACGACAATACCGGGCAGGATATTCGCTTTGAATGGCTCGGTGATGCGTATCAGGCCCGTATCGGGCTGGTGGGCGGTTTTCAGGTGGAAAATGCGCTGCTGGCGGCGGGGCTGGTGATTGCCTGCGGGGCGGAACCGGATCAGGTGTTTCAGGCGCTGCCCGCCCTGACCACGGTGCGCGGCCGGATGCAGCTGGCCGCCACCCGGGAAAACGGCGCACCGGTCTTTGTCGATTACGCGCATACGCCGGATGCGGTGCAATCGGCCTTGCAGGCGATGCGCCCGCATGTGATGGGCCGTCTGATCGTGGTGCTGGGCGCTGGTGGAGACCGCGACCCCGGCAAACGCATCCTGATGGGGCAGGCGGCGGCAGAAAATGCCGATCTGGTGTTTGTCACCGATGACAACCCCCGCAGCGAAGACCCCGCCCATATCCGCTCCATGGTGATGCAGGGCTGCCCCGAAGCCTATGAGGTCGGCGACCGGGCCGAAGCGATTTTGCGCGCCGTTGATGCCCTGGGGGCTGGGGATGCGTTGTTGATTGCCGGCAAGGGCCATGAAACCGGGCAGATCGTCGGCGATGATGTGCTGCCCTTTGATGATGCGGAACAGGCCAGCGTGGCCGTGGCGGCCTTGGAGGGGCGTTTGACATGAGCATTCTATGGACCTCTGCCGATGCTGTGGCTGCTACGTCAGGGCGCTCGGATCGCGATTGGCAGGCCAGCGGGGTGTCGATCGACAGCCGCTCGCTTGCCCCCGGAGATTTGTTCGTGGCGCTCAAAGATGTCCGCGATGGCCATGACTTCGTGGCTCAGGCGCTGGAAAAAGGCGCGGCGGCGGCGCTGGTGTCGCGCGTGCCGGACGGGGTGGGGGCGGATGCGCCGCTGTTGATCGTCGAGGATGTGTTGCAGGCGTTGCAGGCCATGGCCCGCTTTGCCCGCGCCCGCACGGCGGCCAAGGTGGTGGGGATTACCGGCTCGGTCGGCAAGACCTCGTCCAAGGAAATGCTGCGCACCGCTCTGGCCGGGCAGGGGCGGGTGTTCGCGGCCGAAAAAAGCTATAACAACCATTGGGGCGTGCCACTGACGCTGGCGCGGATGCCGCAGGAGGCTGATTTTGCCGTGACCGAGATCGGCATGAGCAGCCCCGGCGAGATCGCCCCGCTGGCTGAGCTGACCCGCCCGGATGTGGCGATGATCACCACGGTTGTGCCCGCGCATATGCAAGCCTTTGACGGAATCGAAGGGATTGCGGTTGAGAAAGCCTCGATTTTCAAAGGCTTGCAGCCCAAAGGTGTTGCAGTGGTCAATGGTGATCTGGACACCTCATCGATCCTGATCGCCGCGGCCCAACGCGCCGGGGCAACCCTCACCACCTTTGGCACCCACAGCCGCAACGCCGCCCGGTTGCAGCAGGTTGAACTCAGACACAACGCCACCATCGGTCACGCCGATCTGAACGGCACGGCGGTGACGTTTACGCTCGCCTCGCCGGGGCAGCATTTCGCCATGAACGCGCTGGGAGTGCTGGCCGTGGTGCAGGCGCTGGGGGCCGATATCGGACAGGCGGCCGAGGATCTGCGCCTGTGGCAGCCCCCCGCCGGGCGTGGCACGCATGAGAATGTGCAACTCGATGCCTCTGACCCCGCGCAATCGGTGACGCTGATTGATGATGCGTATAACGCCAACCCGACCTCGCTGGATGCGGCGCTGAAAGTGCTGGCCGCCAGCCGTCCGACACATGGCGCAAGCGGGCGCAGGGTGGCGATTTTGGGCGATATGCTGGAGCTGGGCGCGGATGAGATGGCCCTGCACGCCGCCTTTGCCGCCCATCCCAGTTTGGAAGAAATCGACCAAATTCACTGTTGCGGTTTGCGGATGCGCAGCTTATGGGAGGCTCTGCCCCCGGTCAAACGCGGCCATTGGCGGCAAGATGCTGCGGATCTGGCGGTCATGGCGAGGGAGCTTCTGGACGCCGGTGATGTGGTCTTGGTAAAGGGCTCACTTGGCTCAGAGGTCAGTCGTGTCGTCCGGGCGATCCGTCAGCTGGGCGTCGGCGCGAACACAGAAATTAAAGGGTAAGGGCAAATGCTGTATTGGTTGTCTCAGTTTTCGGATGGTGGCGATGTTTTCAACCTGTTTCGCTATATCACCGTGCGTTCGGGCGGGGCGTTTTTCACGGCGTTGCTGTTTGGCTTTGTGTTTGGCAGGCCGCTGATCAACCTGTTGAGAGCCAAGCAGAAAAAAGGCCAACCCATCCGCGAAGACGGCCCGCAGAGCCACATTCTGGAAAAGGCCGGCACCCCCACCATGGGCGGGGTGCTGATTTTGGGCGCACTTTGCGTTTCCAGCCTGCTCTGGGCGCGGCTGGACAACCCTTATGTGTGGATGGTGCTGTTTGTCACCCTGTCCTTTGGCGCGATTGGCTTTGCCGATGACTATGCCAAGGTCTCTAAAAACAACACCAAAGGCGTGTCCGGCAAGATCCGGTTGGCGCTGGGGCTGGTGATTGCCGCCATTGCCGGGTTCTGGGCCGCCAGCTATCACCCCGAAGCGCTGGCCTACAAGTTGGCGCTGCCGGTGTTCAAGGACACGCTGATCAATCTGGGCTATTTGTTCATTCCGTTTGTGGTGATCGTAATTCTGGGATCGGCCAATGCGGTGAACCTGACCGATGGGCTGGATGGTCTGGCGATTATGCCGGTGATGATCGCGGCGGGCACTTTGGGGGTGATCGCCTATGCGGTGGGTCGGGTCGATTTTACGGAATATCTGGACGTGCATTATGTACCCAGCACCGGCGAATTGTTCGTGTTTACCTCGGCGCTGATTGGCTGGCGATTGTCGGCGGGCTGTTCGTGGTCGAGGCGCTTTCGGTGATCATTCAGGTGCTTTATTTCAAACGCACCGGGCGGCGGGTGTTCCTGATGGCACCGATCCACCACCATTATGAAAAGCGCGGCTGGTCCGAGCCGCAAATCGTAATCCGTTTCTGGATCATCGCGCTGATCCTGGCTTTGATCGGCTTGGCTACCCTGAAGGTGCGGTAAGGCAGTCCTTTGACGCGGTGAATCATTTAAGGGCATTCCATTAATCTGTTCCGCCCGGCCGTTAGGCCGGGCTGCGCCTGCCTGCCCCCCGGCAGGCGCAACCCGGCGTCTTTTTCCTATACGCAAGTTTGTCATGCCCCCTCGCTTCATTCGCAAACAGCACTACCATTGCGGGCACAGACCAGCCCGCCTATAAAACGCAACCGGCGGCAATTCGCGGATTTCCCGCCCGCAGCACCGCATTAATAGGCCCACAGCGCAAGAAAGCTCTTGAATAATTGGCACTTTGACGCCATCTAGGGGGCGCTCACGCATGGGTGGGCGGAATTTTATAGGAGTGAACATGGCCAAGGAAGAACTGCTCGAATTTCCCGGTGTCGTAAAGGAACTCCTGCCAAATGCGACGTTTCGGGTCGAGCTGGAGAACGGCCATGAAATCATCGCTCATACGGCAGGAAAAATGCGCAAAAACCGCATCCGCGTGTTGGCTGGTGACAAGGTGCAGGTCGAAATGACCCCCTATGATCTGACCAAAGGGCGGATCAACTATCGTTTCAAATAATCCCGTGGCGCGGCTGATTCTGGGCTCTGCCAGCCCCCGGCGGGCCGAGCTGCTGGGCCAGATTGGCGTGGCCGCGGATGCGGTGTGTCCGCCCGATATCGACGAAACCCCGCTCAAAGCCGAGTTGCCTCGGCCCTATTGTGCGCGCATTGCTCGCGAGAAGGTGCAGGCGGTGTCGGCCGAGCAGACCGATATTGTGCTATGCGCCGATACCACCGTGGCCTTGGGGCGGCGGATTTTGGGCAAACCCGAGGATGCGGCCGAGGCGGCTCAGTTCCTGCTGGCGCTGGCCGGGCGGCGGCATCGGGTGATCACTTCGGTTGCCGTGAAGCGTGGTGAGCGGATCTGGCAGCGCGATGTGGTCAGCACGGTCAAGGTCAAGCGGCTCTCGGATGATGAACTCAACGCCTATCTGGCCAGCAATGACTGGCAGGGCAAGGCCGGAGCCTATGCGATTCAAGGCCCGTTTGGTGCATTTATTCCATGGATCAGTGGCTCTTACAGCGCGGTGATGGGGCTGCCGGTGGCCGAAACCGCAACATTGTTAAGAACGGCGGGCTATCCGCTATTGCAGGGGTGGTCGGCATGAAGGGCTCTTTGGTGGCATTGGATCATATCAACGGCGCGGCTGCGGCGGCGCTGATGGTGGATGGTAAATTGCAGGATTTGCTGCTGTCGCCCGCCGATGCCAGCCTGCCGATCCCCGGAGCGATTTACCGCGCGGTGGCTGACCGTCCGCTGAAGGGGCAGGGGGGCATGATGCTGCGGCTGCCCGATGGGCAAACCGGCTTTCTGCGTCAGGCCAGAGGGCTGGCCCCGGGGCAGGAGCTGCTGGTGCAGATCACCGGTTTTGCTGAAGAAGGCAAAGCGATCCCGCTCACTCACAAGGTTTTGTTCAAAAGCCGCTATGCCATCGTCACCCCGGATGCGCCGGGGTTGAACATTTCGCGCACGATCCGCGATGAGGATGAACGCGACCGGCTGCTGGAAATCGCCCATATCGCCATGGACGGGGCCGGTTTTGGCATGATCCTGCGTTCCAGCTGTGCGGGGGTGGAGGCCGAAGAGATCGAAGATGATGCCATTGCCATGCGCAACGCGGCTGAGGCGGTTCTGGAAGATACGGGCAGCGGCCCGGCATTGCTGCTGGAGGGCCCTGATCCGCATCATCTGGGCTGGCGCGATTGGCCGCAACCGGATCTGGTGTCCAGTGCCGATGGCGCATTCGAAGACCACGGGGTCTGGGATGCCATCGAAGCGTTGCGCAGCCCGCAGGTGACGCTGGGGGGCGGAGCCTCGATTTTCGTCGAACCCACCCGGGCGCTGGTGGCGGTTGATGTTAACACCGGTGGCGATACCTCGCCGGCAGCCGGGTTGAAGGCCAATCTGGCCTGTGCCCGTGAATTGCCCCGTCAGTTGCGGCTGCGGGGGCTGGGGGGGCAGATCACCATTGATCTGGCTCCGATGGCTAAAAAAGACCGCAAGCAATTTGAAACCGCCCTGCGCAGCGCGTTTCGGGCCGATCATATCGACACAACGCTGGTCGGCTTCACCCCGCTGGGCCATTACGAACTGCAACGCAAACGCGAAAGGCTGGCGCTTGCGGAGTGCGTTTTGGGATAGAAAGACCCTTGCGCCATACGGATTTCCTGTCCCAGACCGGCTTTGCGGCCTGAAGCGTTCGGTGGCCGCATCACCAGTCAATGGCAACCAATCCTGAAAGCCTTCCCTAAGGGCAGGTGGCCCTCGGCTGACATATTCCATGAGCGGGCGTTGCCAGAGTCTGGGATTGCGCTGCGGCATTTCTTTCGCAAGTTGTATCCTTACCGCAGCATCAATGCGGAGCAGGGGCCAGACCGGTTTGGAGGCAAGGAAATGCTGCCGCAGGAACCTTGTAAACTGTAAAACAATCCAGAACATAATGCGAACATATATGTAGCCCGTTAAGGAATTGTAAAACAGCCTGCCAAAAATATCGCCACTACCTTCGATCAACCTCCCTAAGACCTCTGCATAAGGCTGCGCTCCCTCTCAATGCCCCGCCCGGCCTCTGGGCCGTCCTTAAGCCTGCCTGCCCCCTGGCAGGCGCAGCCCCGCGTTCTTGACGTTATGCGGCATTATGCAGAGGTCTTCCCCTAGCTTTTGACGCCCGGTTTTCCTAAACTGCACCCCCATGAGGGCATTTCGGTTTCAACGTCTGATCGCAACATCTCTGTTTCTGCTGCTGGTGGCCTCAATGGCTGCGGGGGTGGGGTGGTTTGGCTATACGTCGGCGCTGGTGCAACTGGCGGCACGCGGGCAGGCGGATTTGTCGCTGGCGTCGGATCGGCTGGTGGGCCAGTTGCAGCGCTTTCGGCAGGTGGCGGTGATGATGGCTGACCACCCACAGCTGCGCGCTTTTGTCAAAGGGCAGGGCGAGCGGGCGGCGATTGAGCATCTGTTGCTGTCACGCGCCGACAAGACCGGATCCGCCGCCATCATGCTGGCTTCGAATCAGGGCCGGGTTCTGGCCGCAGCGCCGGTGGAAATGGCCGGGGATCTGGCGGCGGGCCTCCATTTCCAACGAGCGATGCGCGGCGCATTGGGGGTGGCGCACAGCTATCTTGCGGCCAGCGACCAGCGGATTTTTTCCTTTGCCGCCCCGATCATCGAACAGGGCGTGGTGTTGGGGGCGGTGATTGTCGCGGTGGATATGGAAACGATCGAAGAATCCGACTGGCGCAGCGAAACGCATACCGTGTTTTTCACCGATCAGGCGGGGCTGATCTTTGTGGCCAATCGCTCGGAACTGATCCTGCACCGCAAAACCCCGTCTGAGGGCGCGTTTCCTGAGCGGGTCTCAAAACGGGCGGGTTTTGATATTTGGTCGATCAATTCCGGCCCTTACATCCCAAAAACCGCGCTGCATCTGACCCGCCCGCTGCCGGTGATCGGCATGACCGCCGAGGTGTTGGTGTCCACTTCGGCCGCCATAAAACTGGCTTGGTTGCAGGCGCTGACGGTGCTGGCGGTGCTGTTGGGCTTTGGCGCGATCCTGTTTTGGGCGCTGGAACGGCGCCGGGCGGTGTTGGCGCGGCTGGCGAATGAGGCGCGGGCCAAGGCCGAGCTGGAGTTAAGGGTGGAGCGGCGCACGCAAGAGTTGAAACAGGCGCAGGATGATCTGGTGCAGGCCGGAAAGCTGGCCGCGCTGGGGCAGATGTCGGCCGGGATCAGCCACGAGTTGAACCAACCGCTGATGGCGATCCGCTCTTTCGCCGAAAATGCCGAAACCTTTCTGGAGCGCGACAAGCCCGAAACCGCCCGCCAAAATCTGTCGAAAATTTCCGAGCTGGCCCGGCGCATGGGTCGGATTATCTCGAATTTCCGCGCCTTTGCCAAACAAGAGAGCGAGCCGGTCAGTGATGTGGACATTATTGCGGTGATCTCGGCAGTGTTGGAGATGAGCGAGGCGCGTCTGGCGCATCAGCGGGTCTCGGTCGATTGGCGGCCGCCCGAGGCACCGCTTTGGGTGCGTGGCGGTGAGGTGCGCTTGCAGCAGGTGCTGACCAATCTGATCACCAACGCCATGGACGCGATGGAGGGCAGCGCCGATAAGCGCATCGAGATCGCGGTGCAGATCAGCGACGATAAGGCGCGCATCCGTCTGCGGGACACCGGCCCGGGGATCAAAGCGCCGGAAAAAATCTTTGAGCCCTATTACAGCACCAAAGCCGTGGGCAAATCCGAGGGCATGGGGCTGGGGCTGTCGATTTCTTACGGGTTGGTGCAGTCTTTTGGCGGAGACATCCGCGGGCGCAACCATGAACAGGGCGGGGCGGTGTTCACCGTGGAATTGCCGCTGGCCGATAAGGGGGTAAAGCGATGAGCAACCGGGTGTTACTGGTCGATGATGATGCATTGGTGCGCGAGGCGGTGGGGCAGACGCTTGAGCTGGCCGATCTGTCACCGATTCTGGCCGCCAGCTATATCGAGGCCAAGGACCATATCAGCGCCGGGTTTGACGGGGTGGTGATCAGCGATATTCGGATGCCGGGCAAGGATGGTTTTGCCCTGCTGAAATACGCCCAGAGCATTGATCCCGATCTGCCGGTGATCCTGTTGACCGGCGAGGGCGACATTCCGATGGCTGTGCGCGGGATCAGTGCCGGGGCGTTTGATTTTCTGGAAAAACCCTGTGCGCCCAAGGACTTGCTGGCAGTAGTGGCGCGGGCGTTGAAAAGCCGGGCACTGGTGTTGGAAACAAGGTGGCCGAGGTGATCCATCTGCTTTCGCCCATCTCTGATGGCCCATTCGTCAAATGCGCCGCCGCGCCGCTGACGCCCGATAGCCTGACGGCGGCTCTGGCGCGGGCTGAGGGGGGCAGCCTGTTTCTGGATGAAGTCTCGGCCCTGTCGGCCGAAGCGCAGTTCGCGCTGCTGGATGTGCTGGAACAGGAGCACAGCACCCGGGTTCTGGCCGGCACCTATCGCGATTTGGCGGCGGATGTGGCGGCGGGGCGGTTTAATCATGATCTGTTTTACAAGCTGGGCGTGATGACCGTGCGCATCCCGTCCCTGTCCGAACGCCCCGAGGATATTCCGGTGCTGTTTCGCCATTATGTCGAGATCGCCTGCGAACAGGCGGCGCTGAGCCCGCCCGAGATCACCCCCGCCGTCACCGCCCGGCTGATGGCGCAGGATTGGCCGGGCAATGCGCGGGCGCTGATGAATGCGGCGATGCATTTTGCCATGGGGCTGGGGGATGTGGATCAGCAGACCGATCTGGGCCTGACGCAGCGTCTGGCGCAGATCGAGCGCACGTTTCTGAGCGAGGCGCTCCAGCGTCACCACGGCAATGCCAGCGAGGCTGCCCGCAGCCTGAAACTGCCCCGCAAGACCTTTTACGACAAGCTGGCCAAGCACCGGATTCGGCCTGAGGATTTTCGTTAATCTGTGCGGAAACCCACACAGATGCGGCTTTGTGCTGTGTGGAAAATCGCCACTCTTTGGGGGTAAAGGCGTTTTGGCCCCGGTTTTATTGCGTTAACCTCTCGGAATCCAAAGGTTTTTTTGCCAACCGACCCGCTGGCCAATTCTGGCTTGAGTGAACAAGGACGCTGGGGTCTGATGAGGCAGGTTCCCGGCGTTGCCGGTATCCGGAGATTTTTGTCCAATTTTAGGAGAGACCCTATGAAATTTCTGACCACCGCCGCCACCGCGCTGGCCCTGGCCGTTACCGTCAACTCGGCCCACGCCACTTGTGACGAGGGCGAAGTTGTCATCAAATTCAGCCATGTGACCAACACCGACAAACACCCCAAAGGCATCGCTGCCAGCCTGCTGGCCAAGCGGGTCAATGAGGAAATGGACGGCAAAGCCTGTATGGAGGTCTATCCGAATTCGACCCTTTACAACGATAACAAGGTTCTGGAAGCCATGTTGCAGGGCGATGTGCAGATGGCGGCCCCGTCGCTGTCGAAATTCGAAAAATTCACCAAGAAATTCCGCATTTTCGATCTGCCTTTCATGTTCAAGAACATGGAAGCCGTGGATGCGTTTCAGGCCTCGCCCGCCGGTCAGGCCATGCTGGATTCGATGCAGAACCGCGGCCTGCAAGGGCTGGGTTTCTGGCACAATGGCATGAAGCAAATGTCGGCCAACAAGCCGCTGATCGCCCCCTCCGATGCCAATGGTCTGAAATTCCGGGTGCAGTCTTCGGACGTGCTGGTGGCACAGATGGAAGCCATGGGCGCTTCGCCGCAGAAAATGTCGTTTTCCGAAGTATACGGCGCGCTGCAACAAGGGGTTGTCGATGGTCAGGAAAACACCTGGTCCAACATTTTCGGCAAGAAATTCTTTGAGGTGCAGGACGGTGTGACCGAAACCGATCACGGCGTGCTGGATTACCTGGTGGTGACCAATGTCGACTGGCTGGAAAGCCTGGATGCCGATGTGCGTGACCAGCTGCTGCAAATCTTTGCCGAAGTCACCCAGACCCGTAATGCCGAAGCTTTTGCGGTGAACGAAGCCGCCAAGCAGTCGATCATCGACGCCGGCGGCACCATCCGCAAGCTGACCCCGGAACAACGTCAGGTTTGGGTCGACACCATGAAGCCGGTTTGGGAAAAATTCGCTGGTGATGTGGGGCAGGACAACATCGACGCTGCTCAGGAAATCAACAGCGCCCATTAACAAACGCGTTCATGCGCCCCGCCTTGGCCGGGGCGCATGTTGTTTTGTCTTGAGGGGAAGGAAGGCAAAATGCCAAAACAGGCCAAATTCCATTTTATAGATAAGATCGAGGAAACTCTGATCGCCGCCCTGCTGGGCCTGATGACGCTGCTGACATTTGCCAATGTTGTGGCGCGTTATGTTTTCAATTCCAACATCCTCTGGGCGCTTGAGCTAACCGTATTCATGTTCGGTTGGCTGGTGTTGCTGGGGGCGTCTTATGCGGTGAAAAAAGGCTCTCATCTGGGGGTCGATGCGGTGATCGGCGTGCTGCCCGATCCGGCGCGGCGGCTGTTTGCAATGGTCGCGGTGGCGGTGTGCATCGTGTTTGCGTTTCTGATGCTCAAAGGGGCCTGGGATTACTGGGCCAATTTCGCCAACCTGCCCCGCACCGAGGGCCAGTGGTTTCCCACCGGTTTTCAGGATAAATTCCGCGGTCAGGGCTGGTTTGAGACCAACGATATTCCGCACCCCGCCATTCTGAACTGGATGGGGGATGTGTTCAATGACGGCAATGCCTATGAAAAACTGCCGCGCATGGTGCCCTATATGATCCTGCCGATTTCGATGGCGCTGCTGCTGCTGCGCTTTGTGCAGGTCGGGATTGCGATCTGGCGCGGCAAGGTTGACTGCATCATTGCCAGCCACGAAGTCGAGGATGAATTGGAAGAATTACGCCACACACATGAGGAGCAAGCCCGATGACTGTTGCTCTGCTATTTGCCATGGTGGTGGGCCTGATGATGATCGGGGTGCCCATCGCTGTTTCACTGGGGATGAGCTCGATCGTCTTTTTGCTGGCCTATTCCGACAGCTCTCTGGCCTCGGTCGCGCAAACCCTGTTTTCCGCCTTTGAGGGCCACGCCACCCTGCTGGCGATCCCATTCTTCATTCTGGCGTCTTCCTTCATGTCGACCGGAGGCGTGGCGGCGCGAATCATCCGCTTTTCGATCGCTTGCGTCGGGCATTTGCGCGGCGGTTTGGCGATTTCCGGGGTGTTTGCCTGCATGATGTTCGCTGCCCTGTCGGGGTCGAGCCCGGCCACGGTGGTGGCAATTGGCTCGATCGTGATCGCGGCGATGACCAAGGCAGGCTATTCCAAGGATTTCGCCGCCGGGGTGATCTGTAACGCCGGCACGTTGGGCATTCTGATCCCGCCCTCGATCGTGATGGTGGTCTATGCTGCCGCGGTTGAGGTTTCGGTCGGGCGGATGTTCCTGGCCGGGGTGATCCCCGGTCTGATGGCCGGTCTGATGCTGATGTCAGCGATCTATGTGATGGCGCGGGTGAAAAACATGCCAGCGGGCCAATGGGCCGGGTGGAAAGAGGTGTTTGACTCTTTTGCCGATGCGTTTTGGGGGCTGATGCTGATCGTGATCATCATGGTCGGGATTTACGGTGTGCCGGGGCTGACCAACGCGATCTTTACCCCGACCGAAGCGGCGGCGGTGGCGTCGATCTATGCTTTCCTGATCGCCAGCTTTGTCTATCGGGATATGGGGCCGCTGGCAGATACCGATGGCGCGGGCAAGCGGAGCCTGCTGAACAAACCGCAGGCACTGCTCACCGCGTTTTTCCATGACGACACCCAGAAAACCCTGCTGGAGGCGGGCAAGCTGACCGTCACCCTGATGTTCGTGATTGCCAATGCGCTGATCCTGAAACATGTGCTGACCGATGAGCAGATCCCGCAACAGGTGGCCAATGCCATGCTCTCGGCCGGTTTTGGCTGGGTGATGTTCCTGGTGGTGGTCAATGTGATCCTGCTGATTGGCGGCCAGTTCATGGAGCCCTCGGGCCTGTTGGTGATCGTCGCGCCACTGGTGTTCCCGATCGCGATGGAGCTGGGGATTGACCCGATCCATCTGGGGATCATCATGGTGGTCAATATGGAAATCGGCATGATCACGCCGCCGGTGGGTCTGAACCTGTTTGTGACTTCGGGTGTGGCAGGGATGCCGATGCTCAAAGTGGTGAAGGCGGCGCTGCCGTTTCTGGCGGTGTTGTTCGTGTTCCTGATCCTGATCACCTATGTGCCGTGGATTTCAACGGTGCTGCCCAATGCGGTGATGGGGCCAGAGACCGTGGTCAAATAAAGGGCAGGGGGCATGGCGCAAGGCTGGCTATGCTCCCGTCCGGTTGTCTCTCTGTGTGTGTCTACCGGTTCGGGGGCATCCCCGCTGCGGGTCAGATGCTCCGGCCTTCCTCTGTTGTGAAGTCTCAGCGCACTCTCAAATCATGACTTCCTAACGGCGCAATCCCGGCTCTGCCATTTGGCCATAGAGCCCAGCCTTTGTCAATCGCCCCTTGGTCCCATTTCCTCCCCCTTATTCCAGCTTTTCTGTCCCCATCCGCCTGCGGGCCGCAAAAAGGCATGGATTTCTGCGCCAAACAAGCGTAGCTGTGGGGCATCATTTTGATTGAATGCGGGGCTGTTATGGCGGTTGGAATTTTTGATTCAGGTTTGGGCGGGTTGACGGTGCTGGATGCGGTGGCCAAACGCCTGCCGGATGTGTCCTTTGTCTATTACGCCGACAGCGCCCATGCGCCTTATGGGGTGCGTGATGCCGAGGACATTTACAACCTGACCAAAGAAGCCGTTGAACGGCTGTGGCAAGCGGGCTGTGATCTGGTGATTTTGGCCTGCAACACCGCCTCGGCCGTGGCTTTGCGGCGCATTCAGGAAGAGGGTTTGCCCGAAGGAAAGCGCGTGCTGGGGGTTTTCGTGCCGTTGATCGAGGCTCTGACCGAACGGCAATGGGGCGATAACTCGCCCCCGCGCGAAGTGGATGTGAAAAATGTCGCGCTGTTTGCCACCCCGGCCACCGTGGCCAGCCGGGCGTTTCAGCGCGAGCTGGCGTTTCGCGCGATCGGTGTCGATGTCGAGGCGCAGGCCTGTGGCGGCGTGGTGGACGCGATTGAGGACGGCGACGAGATTTTGGCCGAAGCGCTGGTGCGCAGCCATGTTGACGCGTTGAAACGCAAAATGCCCCACCCCGAAGCCGCGATTTTGGGCTGCACCCATTACCCGCTGCTGGAACAACATTTTCAGGCGGCTCTGGGCGATCAGGTCAAGCTGTTTTCGCAGGCCAATCTGGTGGCCGCCAGCCTGGCCGATTACCTTGAGCGTCACCCGGCCATGGCGGGTCAGGCCATGCCTGCGCAGTTTCTGACCACGGGCGATCCGGCCACGGTATCGGATCAGGCCACCCGGTTCTTGCGACGAAAGATCACATTCACCGCCGCCTGATTGAAAACCGGCGCAAATCGTCCTATAGGAACCCTGTTACAAAGAAGCTGAGACATGATCCATAAAATCGCAATTCTGGGGGCAAGCGGCTATACCGGCGCCGAGCTGGTGCGGCTGATCGCCAACCACCCTTCCATGAAAATCGCAGCCCTGTCGGGCGAGCGCAAGGCGGGCATGGCCTATGGCGATGTCTTTCCGCATCTGCGCCATCTTGACCTGCCCGATCTGGTGAAGATCGAGCAGATTGATTTTACCGACATTGATCTGGCCTTTTGCGCCCTGCCACATGCCACTTCGCAAGAGGTGATCCGCAACCTGCCAGCGGATCTGAAAATCGTCGACCTGTCGGCGGATTTCCGGCTGCGTGACGTCGAAGAATACGCCAAATGGTATGGCAAGCCCCATGGTGCGCCGCATTTGCAACCCGAGGCCGTCTATGGCCTGACCGAATTTTACCGCGATCAGATTAAAACCGCGCGGCTGGTCGCCGGCACCGGCTGTAATGCGGCCACGGGGCAATATGCCTTGGTGCCGCTGATGACGGGCGGGGTGATTGATCTGGATGACATCGTGATTGACCTCAAGGCGGCGGTGTCCGGGGCCGGGCGGGCGCTCAAGGAAAACCTGCTGCATGCCGAGCTGTCCGAGGGCTATCACGCCTATGCCACCGGCGGCACCCACCGGCATCTGGCCGAGTTTGATCAGGAGTTTTCACGCCATGCCGGGCGCAAGATTCAGGTGCAGTTCACCCCGCATCTGATCCCGGCCAATCGCGGCATTCTGGCTACGGTCTATGTCAAAGGCGAGGCCGAGCAGGTGCATTCCGCGCTGAGGGCTGCCTATCAGGATGAGCCCTTCATCGTGACGTTGCCGCTGGGGCAGGCGCCTTCGACCCGGCATATCCGGGGCTCGAATTACTGCCATATCGGGGTGGTCGCCGACCGCATCCCCGGGCGCACAATCATCATTGCCGCGCTTGACAATCTGACCAAAGGCTCATCCGGCCAGGCGCTGCAAAACGCAAATCTGATGTTGGGAGAGGAGGAAACCGCAGGCCTGCTCTTTGCGCCCCTCTTTCCCTAGGCACCTTATAAAAGGAACCGAAAAAAATGAAAGGTCTCAAGAAAAAACGCCGCGTGCAGTTGATTATCGTCGCTTTTGTGGCGCTGGCGCTGTCCACCGGGCTGATTGGTTATGCGTTGAAAGACGGCATCAATTATTACAAAAGCCCCAGCGAAATTCTGGCCAACACCCCGCCGCCTGATCAGGTGTTAAAGGTTGGCGGTCTGGTTCAGGAGGGCTCGATCGTGCGCAATGCCGGCGAAGTCATTACCTTTGAGATCACCGATGGCGCCCAAACCATCAAGGCCAGCTATACCGGCATCCTGCCCGATCTGTTCAAAGAAGGCCAGGGCACGGTGGCCACGGGCAGCTACATTAACGGTATCTTTCAAGCCACTGAAATACTTGCAAAACATGATGAAAACTATATGCCCAAAGAGGTGGTGGACATCCTGAAAGAGCAAGGCGTTTATCGTGATATGAACGACCCCGGAACGGGCAGCTAAGGTAAAATTAACCATTTTACGACCACCCTCGCAGATGAAATTTGCGGGGGTTTTATCATGCAAACAGTTCATCAGATTGCCAGCGAAATCGTCGCCCGTGAGGGGGGCTTTGTCAATGACCCGGATGATCCGGGGGGCGCAACCAATCATGGGGTGACGATCCACACCCTGCGCCGTTTGGGGATGGATCTGACCGGGGATGGCAAAATCGGCGTGGATGATGTGCGTGCCCTGACGGCAGCGCAGGCGGTGGATATTTTCATCCGGCATTATTTTCTCCGCCCCAGAGTTCAGGATCTGCCCGCCAGCCTGCACGCAACCGTGTTTGATATGTATGTCAACGCCGGGGCCAATGCGGTGCGCATTTTGCAACGCCTGCTGGTGCAGATGGGGCATGCGATTGCGGTGGATGGCGGGATCGGGCCGCAAACGATTGCGGCCGCTCAGCAGGCCGATGCCGCCGCCCCGGACCATCTGGCCGATGCCTATGGGATTGCCCGGCGCAATTATTATTACGCTCTAGCCGATGCCCGCCCGGCGCTGCGCAAATATGCCCGCACCCGTAAGGGCGGCAAGGGCGGCTGGATCAAACGGGCCGAAGAATTCATCTCGCCGCGCTTTCATCTCAGCGCTGCCGAGCATCGGGAAAGGGTTGCGAAATGGGCCTGATTGAAAAATTTTTCACGATGCTTTTTGGCAGCGGGCGCAATGTGGTGGTGGAAACCGCCGAGGTGTTTCGCGAAAACACCGAAGCCGGAGCCGCCCGCGAAGCCGCGCTGCAAAACCACGCGCTGCGTCAGCATGGCTCGGAGTTTCGCGCTCAGGGCCGGGGCCGGTTTGATCGGTTCATGGATGCGGTCAACCGTCTGCCCCGCCCGATGCTCGCACTTGGCACGCTGGGGCTGTTCATCGTGGCGATGATTGATCCGGTGTGGTTTGCCTCGCGGATGCAGGGGCTGGCGCTGGTGCCCGAGCCGCTTTGGTGGCTGCTGGGCGCGATTGTGTCGTTTTATTTTGGCGCCCGGCATCAGTTCAAGGGGCAGGAGTTTCAGCGCTCAATCGCTCAGACCATGGCCCGCACCCCGGCGGTGGTGGACAATATCGACCGGCTGCAAAACCTGAACCCGATCCAACCGCAGTTGGCCGCGACCCGGGGCGATCTGGCACTGAGCGATTTTGCCACCAAACCCGATGCCAACCCCGCGCTAAGCGCTTGGCGGGCGGGGTAGGGGGAACTTGGTGCCGCTTGGTGTCATGCAGAGACCTCTGCACAAGGTTGTATTAGGTCAGGAACGCCGGGCTGCGCCTGCCTGGGTAGGCGCTTATGCGGGACTTTGAGGTCGTCGCGACTCGCGAAGAAGCCACCACGTTGCAAAATGCCGAAAGGGTGATTGCGCCTGCCGGGGGGCGGGGCAGGTGTGAGGTGGGGTGCGTCTGGTCCATGAGGAATGTGTTTCATCCCCTCACTGCGACAATTTCCACCATAAAACCTGTTTCTTATCATTGGCCTTGGCCGCGCTTCTCTTTATAACGATTCTATGTTTATCGAACTTGGCCATTTTTCCCTGATCCTCGCCCTCGCTGTTGCCCTGCTGCAAGCGATCATTCCCCTTATCGGAGCCCACAAACACTGGCCCGGCTGGATGGCCATGGCCGTGCCCGCGGCCAATCTGCAATTCTTTCTGACCGCCTTTGCCTTTGCGGCGCTGACCTATGGCTTTGTCACCTCGGATTTTTCGCTGCGGGTGGTGGTGGAAAACTCGCACACCGCCAAGCCGATGCTTTATAAAATCTCGGGCGTTTGGGGCAATCACGAGGGCTCGATGCTGCTCTGGGTGCTGATCCTGACGCTGTTTGGCGCTTGTGTCGCCTGGTTTGGCACCAATTTGCCGCCGGCGCTGCGGGCGCGGGTGTTGGCGGTGCAATCCATGGTCGGAGCGGCGTTTCTGGGCTTTGTCATCTTCACCTCAAACCCGTTTGTGCGTCTGGCCTATCCCCCCTTTGATGGCCGAGACCTCAACCCGCTGTTGCAAGACCCCGGTCTGGCGTTCCATCCCCCGTTTTTGTATCTGGGATATGTCGGGCTGTCGATGTCGTTCAGCTTTGCGGTGGCGGCGCTGATCGAAGGGCGCGTGGATGCTGCATGGGCGCGTTGGGTGCGGCCATGGACGCTGGCGGCATGGGTGTTTCTGACCATCGGCATCGCGCTTGGTTCGTGGTGGGCCTATTACGAACTGGGCTGGGGCGGGTTCTGGTTTTGGGATCCGGTTGAAAATGCCTCCTTCATGCCGTGGCTGATCGCCGCCGCTCTGGTGCATTCGGCGATTGTGGTGGAAAAGCGCGAATCGTTGAAAAGCTGGACCATCCTGTTGGCGATTCTGGCCTTTGGCTTTTCGCTGATTGGCACTTTTATCGTGCGCTCGGGGGTTCTAACCTCGGTCCACGCCTTTGCCACTGACCCGGCGCGGGGGGTGTATATTCTGATCATTCTGGCGTTTTTCATCGGCGGAGCCCTGACCCTTTACGCCATCCGCGCCCATGCGATGCAGGCCAAGGGGGTGTTTTCCATGGTCAGCCGCGAAAGCGCATTGGTGATCAACAATATCCTGCTGGCCGTGGCGGCCTTTGTGGTGTTTATCGGCACGATCTGGCCTTTGGTGGCCGAGCTGGCCTTTGATCGCAAATTGTCGGTGGGGGCACCGTTTTTCAACGTGGCCTTTACCCCATTCATGGTGATTCTGGCGATCGTGCTGCCGGTGGGCGCGGTGCTGCCGTGGAAGCGGGCGCGTTTGGGCCGGGCCTTTCGATCCATGTTCGGCGTACTGGTGCTGGCTGTGGCGGCCGGGTTGTTGATTTGGGCGATGCAAACCGGGCGCTCGGCTTTGGGGCCGATTGGCATCGGGTTGGGGATCTGGCTGATGCTGGGGGCTGCCCGCGATCTGTGGCTGCGCACCGGGCGCGGGGCCATTGGCAACCGTCTGGCGCGACTGCTGAAACTGCCCCGGGCCGATTGGGGCAAAGCGGCGGGCCATGCCGGGCTGGGGGTGACCATGCTGGGCATCGCCGGGCTAACCGCTTGGTCGCAAGAGGACATCCGCGTGGGGCAGTTGAACCAGCCCTTTGAGGTCGGCGGGTATCAGATCACTCTGCAAGAGGTGAAACGCGAGCGCGGCCCCAACTATATCAGCACCATCGGCACGATGGCGGTGCATAAGGACGGGGCGTTGATCACCACGCTTTACCCGGAAAAACGGGTTTATCCGGTGCAGTCCATGCCCACCACCGAAGCCGCGATTCACAATGGCATCTGGCGGGATATTTATCTGGTGATCGGGGACGCTCAGGCCGAGGGCGGCTGGGCGGTGCGCACCTATATCAAGCCCTTTGCCAACTGGATCTGGGCCGGCTGTTTGATCATGTCGCTGGGCGGGTTGCTCAGTCTGAGTGACCGGCGTTACCGGGTGGCCGCGGCCGGGCGCAAGCGCCGCAAGGGTGCCGTGGCCGGGGTGCAGGCGTCATGAGAGGGGCTTGCGTCAACCCGCCCCATAATACAGAGGGCTGCGCCGCCGGGCGGGACAGATCGACATGTTGTGCCCTTATCCAGAGGGCTTTTTCATGAAATATCTGCTGCTGATCCTCACCCTGCTGGCCAGCCCGGCTTTGGCGGTGCAACCGGACGAAGTGCTCGATGACCCGGCGTTAGAGGCCCGCGCCCGCGCCTTGGGACAGGAGCTGCGCTGTGTGGTTTGTCAGGGCGAAAATATCGACGAATCCAATGCCGGCATTGCCCGCGATCTGCGGCTTTTGGTGCGTGAACGGCTGGTGCAGGGGGAAAGCGATCAGGAAATTCTGGATTTCGTGGTGGCCCGCTACGGCGAATATGTGCTGATGCGCCCGACTTTGAGCGGGGCCAATCTGATCCTTTATATCGCCGGGCCGGTGCTGTTGCTGCTGGCCTTGCTGATCGGCGGGGTCTATTTCCGCCGCCGAGCCAAAGCCCCCGACAGCGCGGCGCTCAGCGCAGAAGAACAGGCCCGTCTGGATCAGATTATGAAAGAATAGCTTTCAAAGCCCGGCAAAACACGCCATTCTGCGCATGATGTGACAGGAAAGGCAGCCCATGATTTATTCCACCATCCGTCTGGAAAAACTTGACGATGTGGCGATCATCACCCTTGATCGGCCCGAAGTGATGAATGCTCTGAACGGGCAGATGCGGGCCGAAATCAGCCATGCGGTGAAATCTCAGGGCGAAACCGCCCGCGCTTTGGTGTTGACCGGGGCGGGTCAGGCGTTTTGCTCGGGTCAGGATCTGGGGGCGGCGGATAATGCGGCCAGCGTCGATATCGAGCGCACTTTGCGCGATGAATATCTGCCGATGCTCAACGCGATTTATGATTGCCCGATCCCGACCATCGCTGCGGTGAACGGAGCCGCGGCCGGGGCAGGGGCCAATCTGGCGCTGGCGGCGGATGTGGTGATTGCGTCGGAACAGGCGACCTTCCTGCAGGCGTTCAGCCGCATCGGCTTGATCCCGGATGCGGGCGGCACCTATTGGTTGCCCCGTCAGGTGGGCATGGCGCGGGCCATGGGGGCGGTTTTGTTTGCCGAGCCGATCAGCGCCCGGCAGGCGGCAGAGTGGGGCATGATCTGGGAAGCCGTGCCTGAGGCCGGGTTTGCCGATCACTGGCAACAGCGGGCGCAAATGCTGGCGGCGGGTCCGACGGCGGCCTATCAGCGGGCGAAACAGGCGCTGCGGGCCTCGTTTGCCAATGATTTGCAACAGCAGCTGGAGTTGGAGGCGCATTTGCAGGGGGAATGCGGCCAGACCCGGGACTTCAAGGAAGGGGTGTTGGCCTTTCTGGAAAAACGCCCGGCGAAGTTTGAGGGGCGTTAAGCGCGACATTTCTGGCAAACACCCTGCCTTCTATGCCTGCCTTTTTTATGTCAGGCGAAGCTCGACAGAATTTTTGGATTTGCCCGCAACTATTTTACCTTGTCCCCTTGCATAAGAACAAAAAGGGGTCAAAATGTGCAGCCAAAGAGGATTGCCCATGTCAGACCCCCATCATCCCCCCACACCCCGGCGCAAATTCGAAGGCGGCAAGCGCTTTGTCATGCACACCGAATTCGAAGCCGCCGGCGATCAGCCCACCGCGATCAAGGAGCTGGTGGCCGGGCTGAACGCGGGGGATCGCTCGCAGGTGCTGCTGGGGGCCACCGGCACCGGCAAGACCTTCACCATGGCCAAGGTGATCGAACAGACCCAACGCCCGGCGATCATTCTGGCCCCGAACAAAACCCTCGCCGCCCAGCTTTACAGCGAGATGAAGGGCTTTTTCCCGGAAAACTCGGTCGAGTATTTCGTGTCTTTCTATGACTACTACCAGCCCGAAGCCTATGTCCCGCGCACCGATACCTTTATCGAAAAAGACAGCGCCATCAATGAACAGATCGACCGGATGCGCCACGCCGCCACCCGGGCGTTGCTGGAACGCGATGACGTGATCATTGTCGCTTCGGTGTCGTGCATTTACGGCATCGGCAGCCCGGAAACCTATACCGAGATGACTCAGGATCTGGTTTGTGGCGAGGAATATGATCAGCGCCAGATCATGCAGGGGCTGGTGGCGCAGCAATATAAGCGCTCGGATAACGCCTTTGCCCGCGGCACCTTTCGGGTGCGGGGCGACAGTCTGGAAATCTGGCCCAGCCATCTTGAGGATTGCGGCTGGCGGTTTTCCTTTTTTGGCGATGAGTTAGAGAGCATCACCGAATTTGACACCCTGACCGGCGCCAAATCCACCAGTCTGGACAAGGTGCGCGTCTATGCCAATTCGCATTACGTCACCCCGCATCCGACCCTTGTGCAGGCGATCAAGAACATCAAGATTGAGCTGACCCAGCGTTTGCAGCAGTTTCAGGACGAGGGTAAATTGCTGGAAGCACAGCGGCTTGAGCAACGCTGCCGGTTTGATCTGGAGATGCTCGAAGCCTCGGGCTTTTGCGCCGGGATCGAGAATTATTCCCGCTATCTGACCGGACGCAAACCCGGCGAGCCTCCGCCCACCTTGTTTGAATATATCCCCGATGATGCCATTGTGTTTGCCGATGAATCCCATGTGTCGGTGCCCCAGATCGGCGGCATGTATAAGGGCGATCACCGGCGCAAATTTACCTTGTCGGAACACGGGTTCCGCTTGCCCTCCTGCATGGACAACCGGCCGCTGAAATTCGCCGAATGGGATGCGATGCGTGGGCAGTCGATCTTTGTATCCGCCACGCCGCAAAACTGGGAGCTGGAGCAATCCGGTGGTGTGTTCGTCGAACAGGTGATCCGCCCCACCGGCCTGTTGGAGCCGGTTCTGGAGATGCGTCCGGTGGGCACTCAGGTCGATGATCTGCTGGATGAGGTGCGCAAGGTCGCCGCCAAGGGGATGCGCACGCTTGTGACCACTCTGACCAAGCGCATGGCCGAAGATCTGACCGAATATATGCACGAACAGGGGGTTCGGGTGCGCTATATGCACAGCGACATCGACACGCTGGAGCGGATCGAGATTTTGCGCGATCTGCGGCTGGGGGCGTTTGATGTGCTGGTCGGGATCAACCTGCTGCGCGAGGGGCTGGACATCCCTGAATGCGGGCTGGTGGCGATTCTGGACGCTGATAAAGAGGGCTTTTTGCGCAGTGAAACCTCGCTGGTGCAGACCATTGGCCGGGCGGCGCGCAATGCCGAAGGGCGGGTGATTTTATATGCCGACCGGGTGACCGGGTCGATGCAGCGGGCGATGGAGGAAACCGAACGCCGCCGCGAACGCCAGATCGCCTATAATGAAGAACATGGCATCACGCCTGCGACGGTGAAGAAAAACGTCGAGGACGTGATGGCCGGGCTTTATGAGGGCGATGTGGATATGGCCCGGGTGACGGCGACGGTTGACAAGCCGCTGATCGGCGCCAATTTGCAGAGCCATCTGGAAGGGTTGCGCAACGAGATGTTGCAGGCGGCGGAAAATCTGGAGTTTGAAGAGGCTGCGCGGTTGCGTGATGAGATCAAACGTCTGGAAAGCGTGGAACTGGCCGTGGCCGATGACCCGATGGCGCGGCAATCAGCGATCGAAGCCGCCAGCAGTGACAAACCCTCTGCCGGTCGCGCCAAACGCAAAGGTCGGCGGGGGGAGCGGTGAGACTGTGAAAGGGGCCGCTTTGACGCGGGCTCAGTTGGATTCGTCGACCACTTCGAACAGGGTTGGCACCGCCGGGCAGGGGGCCAGATCGTTCTGGATCACATCCGAGAGCCGGGTCTGGTGCAGATAGACATAAACATGCGCCGAGAGCCCCTCCCACAGCCGGTTGGTCATTGACTGCGCCCGCGACCCCGAAGCGCCGCCCTTGGCCCCCATCCCGGTATGCAGCGCCGAAACGGTTTCATCCACCGCGCCCAGAACCTCGGAAATGCGGATATCGGCGGGGGCTTTCGCCAATTGATAGCCTCCGCCGGGGCCACGCACCGATTTCACCAACCCGGCGCGGCGCAGCTTGACAAAAAGCTGCTCCAGATAAGCCAGCGAAATATCCTGACGCGCTGAAATCTCTGACAGCGATACCAGCGCCCCGCCTGGTTGAATTGCCAGATCGGCCAGCGCAACCATCGCATAGCGCCCTTTTGTGCTCAGTTTCATGGTCTTACCCCGTCCAAATATATTGACCTCGGGCCGCTTGGCCCTTACTTCCCAATAAACCCCTGTCCGTATTTGCGCGATTGTGCAAAATATCTATGGTGCCTGCGCTGCCCAGTCAACGAAAAGGCACATCAATAAAGGATATGATATGCCCGAAGTGATTTTCCCCGGCCCCGAAGGCCGCTTGGAAGGCCGTTACCACCCGCAAAAGGCCAAAGACGCCCCGATTGCCATCGTGCTGCATCCGCATCCGCAATTTGGCGGCACCATGAACAACCGGCTGGTTTACAACCTGCATTATATGTTCTTCAACATGGGCTTTACCGTGCTGCGGTTCAATTTCCGCGGGGTGGGGCGCTCGCAGGGGGAATATGATCAGGGGGTTGGAGAGCTATCCGATGCGGCTTCGGCGCTGGATTATCTGCAAACCCTGAACCCGAATTCCAAGCATTGCTGGGTGGCGGGCTTTTCCTTTGGCGCGTGGATCGGGATGCAGCTTTTGATGCGCCGTCCCGAGATCACCGGCTTTGTGTCGGTGTCGCCACCGGCCAATATGTATGATTTCAGCTTTCTGGCACCATGCCCGGCTTCGGGTCTGATCATCAATGGCTCGGCCGACCGGGTGGCACCGCCGCAGGATACCAGCATTCTGGTTGAAAAGCTGCATGAGCAAAAGGGCATCACCATCACCCATCAGGAGATTGAGGGCTCGGGCCATTTCTTTGAAGATCAGCATATGGACACGCTTTTGGGCAATACCGAGGAATATGTGCGCCGCCGTTTGACAGAAACCACAAGGTAGGGCGGTCATGAGCAGAATTGTTGAAGAGATCGCCAATCAGCTGGCGCTGGATGCTTTGCAAGCGGCGGATGAGCATGGGGATGAGGCGATTGTGGATCGGGTGGCGGATATTCTGGGGGCGACCTCATCCACCACGCAGGAAAACTACCGCACTTTTGTGCGGGTGCATCGGGCCAGCCAGCGGGCCCGGGAGTATTTGCAGGGGTTGCAGAAGTAGTGGGGGCCACGGAATGCGGGGGAGCGGGTGAAAACTGTCAATCTTGTCAAGCTCAGCGTGGGGATCGATTCGATTGAGCATTTGCAGAGCTACCGTGAGCGCTTGCTGCAACAAGGCGGGCCTGCGCATCCCCGGCATATCACCCGTATGTGGCCGCGTCGTGAGGCCGAGATTCTGAACGGGGGCTCGATTTATTGGGTGATCAAGGGGCTGATTTGTTGCCGCCAGAAAGTGCTGCGGCTGGAAGAGGTGATGGGCGAAGACGGCATACGCCGTTGTGCCATCGTGATGGACCCGCAGATCATCCGCACGCAAACGGCGGTGCGACGTCCGTTTCAGGGCTGGCGCTATCTGCCGGTGGAGGACAGCCCGGCGGATCTGGACGGGCAGGGCGATCAGCAGCAACTGCCCAATGAATTGATGACGGCACTGGCGGAAATTGGGGTGCGGTGATTGATGTTTTGGTTTGCCCCATATTTCAGCCTCGCGTCCTGATCCCAAAATTCTTGAAGACTTTTGCCCGGAACCTGCAGCTGGGAACCAGTAACAAGGCGCTGTCATGCCCCCTGCATCATGGTGGCCTTTCACAGCCCTCTTTCCTTTGCCTTCCCCCCCGCCTATATGTATAATTCTGCCCCATCCCTTCCAACCCGGCGAGCCAACATGACCCAGCGACGTTCCGAACTTTTGATGCCTGCGGGCAATCTCAGAAAACTGAAAATGGCCATCCTTTACGGGGCCGATGCGGTCTATCTGGGCACACCGGATATGTCGCTGCGCACCAAATCGCAATTCTCGCTGCAAGACGTGATCGAAGGCGTCCAGTTCTGCCACGCCCATGGCAAACGCGCCTATCTGACGCTGAACCTGTTTTCCCACAACAAAGACATCCCCAAGCTGGAAGAATACATCAACACCGTGCGGCTGGTGAAACCGGATGGGCTGATCATCGCTGATCCGGGGGTGTTTCAATATGTCAAAACCCACGCCCCGGAGATCCCGCTGCATATCTCGACCCAGAGCAATGTTTCCTCATGGCTGTCGGTGCAGTTCTGGCAGGATATGGGGGCCGAGCTGGTGGTGCTGGCGCGCGAGGTCTCATACCCCGAGCTGTGCGAAATCCGCGAAAAATGCCCGGATATCAAGCTGGAAGCGTTCGTGCATGGTGCCATGTGCATGACCTATTCCGGGCGCTGCCTGCTGTCGAACTTCATGGCCGAGCGCGGTGCCAATCAGGGCAACTGCGCCAATTCCTGCCGTTGGAATTACAAATTCAAGATGCGGCTCAAGGATGGCACCCATCAGGAATTGCACATCACCGATGACAATTACGACATGTTCGAATTCCTGCTGGAAGAGGGCTGCCGTCCCGGCGAGCTGCTGCCGATTGAGGAAGATGAACGCGGCTCTTACATCCTGAATTCCAAGGATTTGTGCATCATGCCCAAGCTGGATGAATATCTGAAAATCGGCGTAGACAGCCTCAAGGTTGAGGGGCGCGGCAAGTCGGAATATTACTGCGCCGTGGTGGCGCGGGCTTACCGGATGGCGATTGATGATTACTATGCGGACCCGGAAAACTGGTCGCCGCAGCGCTATATGCAAGAGCTGGAATCGGTGGGCAATCGCGGCTACACGCTGGCTTTTCACGAGGGCCGCCTGACCAATCACGCCCATAATTACGAACACACCGCCGCCATTGCGCAATGGGAATATGCCGGAGTGGTCACCGGGGTGACCGAAGATGCGCTGCTGGTGGATGTGAAAAACAAGCTGGAAGCGGGTGAGGTGCTGGAGTTTATCTCACCCATCAGCCGCGAGCCGGTGCTGCTGCGGCTCTATGATTTCGAGGTCGCTGAAACCGGTGAGCGCCGCGAGGTGATCCATGGCGGCACCCGCACCACGATCCGCATTCCTTTCGCGCTGTTTGACCACGAAGACCCCGAGGATATCCGCGCCCGCTTCCCCGAATTTGCGGTGATGCGCAAGGAACGCGCCCTGACCAATGATCAATGGGCCCGGGTCAAGCTGGACAAGCTGACCCAAGGAATCGAGATCAGCGGCAAGGACAACCCTCAGGCTTATGCCCGCCGCCGCGATGCGGTGGTTGAGGCGATTGGCGAAGGGGCAAAAACCCGGCGGTTCAAAACCAACCGGGTGGGCACTAAGGGCTGTTGCGGCAAGGGATGCAATGGTTGTCTGATGTTCTGGCAAGACCCGATCTATGCCAAAGCCCGCACCACGGTTCTGGCCCGCAAACAGGGCGAAATGCTCAGCCGCGCCGAGGCCAGCGCCCTGAAGCTGCCGGCGCAATAGCGGGGCGGGCATTTTTCGTTTCCCACCGCTCCGGCAAAAAAATCAGAGTTCAGGACTCGTCAGAGGCGCAAAACGCTGTATCATCCACTCAAAGAAAGCTGGGAGGAGGATCAGATGAGTTATTGGTTTTTATGGATGCTGGCCGGAATCGTATCGCTGATCGGCGGTGTTGTCGCACTGGCCAACCCGTTGGCGGCCACCCTGACGGCAGAGCAACTGGCGGGCTGGATGTTTCTGGCCGTCGGTGTGCTGACCCTGTTATCGGCCTTCAGAGATCAGGGCTGGGGCGGGCGGCTCCTGACCATCTTTCTGGGGCTGGCCATCCTGCTGTTTGGCATCGGACTGGTGGCCAACCCGGTGGCGGGTGTGTTGTCCCTGACCTACATGGCAGCGCTGATCATGCTGGTCCTGGGCATCTTACGCCTTGCGCTGGCGTTTAGCACCCACATCTCGCCGCTGCGCTGGATGCTGGGGCTATCTGGTCTGGTGTCTCTGGCGTTGGGCATCATGATCTTCGCCAACTGGCCGCAATCCGCGACGGTGGTTCTTGGGCTGTTTCTGGCGATTGAGCTGATCTCAAACGGTATTTCGTTGATTTTCCTGTCTTTGATGCGCAAAGCACTGGGGAATGTGCTGTAAAACCGGGCGATCCGGGTTTGTTTTAAGGCCGCGTGAAGTCGCTCGGGCCCAACCCGCATTGCCTTCGTTCAACAAGGATTCATCGACAAGCGGCTTTTCCAACCGCACCGCACGGGCAAAGGTTTCGGCCACGCTCTGCCGGGTGGCCTCGTAAAGTCAGAGATGTATCGCCAAAAGGCACAATCAGAATTGTGCCTTTTGCCCATAACACCGGACCGGGGCGATAAAGGGGGCCGAGGCTCTGCGCTCTTTGTTGCAGTCCCCCCAGAGGCCTTTTGCCCACGAAAAAGGCCCGGCGGAACCGGGCCTCAGTTATGTTTTGCTCCGGGTTGGCTTAGCCGGGGATGTCGCCTTTGATCCCTTCGACATAGAAGTTCAGACCACCCAGTGCGGCATCATCGGCCTCTTCGCCCTCTTTCAGCCAGACCGAGCCATCCTGCTTGTTCAAAGGCCCGGTGAACGGCTTGTAAGAGCCATCCGAAATGGAATCCCGCAACGCTGCGGCGCTGGCGCGCACGTCTTCAGGAATTGCGCTGGAGAATTCGCCAATGCCGACCATGCCTTTAGCAATGCCGTCCCAAGTGGATTTGGACTCCCATGTGCCATCCATCACCGCCTGCACGCGCGCGATATAGTAAGGGGCCCAATCGTCAATGATCGAAGACAACCGTGGCGAAGGCGCATATTGGATCATGTCAGCGGCCTGTCCGAAGCCATAGCCGCCCATTTCGGCCATTGTCGCCAGCGGAGCGGTGGAATCGGTGTGCGCAAACACCACATCCACGCCCTGTTCCAGCAGCGCTTTGGTGGCGTCGGCCTCTTTGGCCGGGTCAAACCAGGTGAACAGCCAGATGATTTTCATTTCCACATCCGGGTTGACCTTGCGGGCATGGATAAAGCTGGCATTGATGCCCCGGATCACTTCGGGGATTGGGAAAGAGGCAATATAGCCGACCTTGTTGGTTTTGGTCATATGGCCGGCAATATGGCCCATCACGGCACGGCCTTCGTAGAAACGGGCCGAATAGTTCGACATGTTGGCAGCGGTTTTATAGCCGGTGGCGTGTTCGAATTTCACATTGGGGAATTTCTTGGCCACCGCCAGAGTTGGGTCCATAAAACCAAAAGAGGTCGAGAAAATGATGTCATTGCCCGACAGCGCCATCTGGGTCAGCACGCGTTCGGCATCGGCCCCTTCCGGCACGTTTTCGACATAAGAGGTCACCACCTTGTCACCAAAATGCTCTTCCACTTTCTTGCGGGCTTCGTCGTGGTAGAATGTCCAGCCGCCATCGCCGACCGAGCCAACATAGACAAAGCCGACCTTGGTCGGGTCCGCCGTGGCCGCGCCGGCGACCAGAGACAGTGCGACCGTGGCGCTGGCCAGAATGGATTTGAATGAGATCATGAGGGCTCCCCTTTTGGTTTTTGAGCAGATTCGTCGGGTTATCGCCGCCTGTTTAGCGGAAAGTGCCGCGATATTTAAGGGGTTTTGGCATCCATGCGCGTTACGGTGGCTTCTCCGGCCTGCATCTGGCCCGTGGCGCGGTCAAAGCGCAGATAGGCAATCGCCTGACCATGGGCCTGAGTGAACAGCGTGCCCACGGGCTTGCCGGCAGCCGTGATCGGGCTGCCCACCGGGGCGGGCTGGCTGATATTGACCCGGCACAAGCCTTTGTGCAGCGTGGTTTTATGCTTCATACGCGCCACCACCTCTTGCCCGACATAGCAGCCTTTGTGAAAATCCACCCCGTTGAGGCGTTCGAACCCGGCCTCAAGAATGTAGCTTTCATTGGGGATCAGCTCGATCCCGGTTTGCGGGATGCAATGGGCGACGCGGATGGCGTCCCAGTCACTGCCGTCATCGCCGCTTTCCTCACCATAAAGCCGCCAGCCCATCGCCGCATGGCGCGGATCGTCCAGCGCGGCTTCGTGCCGGGCCGAGGTGCCGCAAAAGACCTTCAGATCACTGGCGGCAATCGAGACATCGGCCCGCAGTTTGAACAGGGTCAGGCGGCGCAGCAGGTCATCTGCGGTCAGCGCTGGCGCATCGAGGATCAGGCGCTCGCCTCGCTCATGCAGGAAAAAATCGGTGATGAATTTGCCTTGCGGGGTGAGGAGCGCGGCATAAAGCAGCCCCTGTTCCAGCTTGGCAATGTCATTGGTGATGAGGTTTTGCAGGAAGGATTTGCGCTCGCTGCCGGTGATGTCGAATAATTTGCGTGTCATGGCGGGGGCCCCCTGTGTTGCGCGTGGGGGATTTATAGAGCTTTGGCAGGCGGACGACCAGAAGTTATCGGCACAGGGTGCGGGTCAAGAGCTCTGCCACGTATCATTGAATTCAAAAACGCTCGGGAGGCATACATCGAAGGGCTGCTCCGTCTGGCAGAGCTTTTCGCCCTTACCGCCCGAACAAGCGCTGCCCCAAGCGGCCAAAGAAACTTGCCGGGGTATGGGATTGCCCCGCCGGATCGGTTGCGTTTCGGCGCGTGGTGCTGCTGCGCTCCAGCGGGTTGCCGCCGCTGATCGGAGCGCCCTCTTTGAATTGCAGCTTGTGCAGTTCGGCATAGATGCCGCCACGGGCCAGCAATTCCTGATGGTTGCCCTCATCCACCACGCGGCCCTTATCCATCACCACGATCTTATCGGCGGTTTGAATGGTCGATAAACGATGCGCAATCACCAAAGTGGTGCGCCCTTTCGACAGCCCCTCCAGCGCCTCTTGCACGATGGCCTCGGATTGAGCATCCAGCGCCGAGGTGGCCTCGTCCAGCAGCAGGATCGGCGTGTCGCGCAAAACCGCCCGGGCAATCGCCACCCTTTGGCGCTGCCCGCCCGACAGGTTCGAGCCCCGCGGCCCCGCCGGTGTGTCCAGCCCCTGTGGCAGGCCGTCGATGAAATCCGATACATGCGCGGCGTCCAGCGCATCTTTCAGGCGCTCTTCGCTGATATCGGTCTGACCCAGCAGGATGTTTTCACGGATGCTTTCGTCAAACAGCAGCGCATCCTGCGTCACCACCGAAAACATCCCCCGCAGCTGCGACAGCTCCAGCGTCTCGATCGGGGTGCCGCCCATGGTGATGCGGCCCGATTGCGGCTCGACCAGACGAGTCAGCACGTTGAACACTGTGCTTTTGCCCGAACCAGACGCCCCCACCAGCGCCGTGGTCTTGCCCGCTTCGGCAATCAGGCTGGTGCCATTCAGCACGGGGGTTTCGTCATAGGTAAAGCTGACATTCTCCAGCACAAGAGTGGTGTCCGAAACCGTATCCGCCGCAACGGGCGTGGCGGGGGACACAATGCTGGGCTGTTCGTCGAACAGCCGGTAAAGGCGCTCAAGACTGGCGGCGGCCACCTGCCAGATACCGGCAATTTCCCCCAGCCGGCGCAATGGCTGAAAGGCCAGAGTCATGGCGGTGAAAAAGCTCATGAATTCGCCTACCGTCTTGTCTCCGGCGATAATATCCCGCCCGCCAACGATCAGCACGCCGAAAAAACCCAACCCGGTGATGATGTCGATCAGCGACGGGATCATTGCCCGCCCGGCGGCGGTCTTGACTTCGACATTGACGATGCGGTCAATGATGCTGGTGAAACGGCTGAGCTGATAATCCTCCAGCCGGTTCAGCTTGATCGGGTTTATGCCGTGAAATACCTCATCCAGCCGGGTTGAACGCTCGGACGCGGATTGGCGCATCTGGCTGGTTTTGCGCCGGATATAGCGCTGTAACGTGTAGATCGGCAAAATCAGCAGCGGTGCGCCGATAATCGCCATCGCCGCCCAGACCCAGTCGATCGAAATCGCCACGCCCAGCAGCACGATCAGCGACACCGCATCGCGCCCCACACCCGAGATCACCGCCGCCCACACCCCCTGCACGGCCAGAGTATCGCCCTGCACCCGCTCCATCAGCGCACCGGGGGCGTTGTTCTGGAAAAACACGCTGTCCAGCCGCATCATGTGGCGCAGCAGATCGGACTGCATTTCGGTCGAGGTCTTTTGCGCCACCCGGGTCATGACGGTTTTCTGAGTCACCTGGGTCACGGCTCGCAGGCAGAACAGCCCAAAAATCACCCCGCCGACCCACCAGATCGCATTGGCATTGCCGCCGACAAACACATGATCGAACATCGGTTGCAGCATATAGCTGAGAACGCCCAGAGTGCTGCCCTCCAGCACCATGCAGGCAAAGGCAATCAGCATCCAGAAGGTATGATGTTTCAGATAGCCATGCCACAGCCGCCTCATCAGAACGCGTGAAGAGTATCTGTTGTCGGGTTGTGTCACGGTTGGCTGAGTCCTGCAAAAAAAACTAACCCCGTGCATAGCTTGCCTGTGCGGGGCTGGCAAGCATTGGTGGGGATATTCTGTCCGCCGGGGGGGGTAATGGCTTGGCTTTGGCGGCATTTTTTGCTGTGTGTTTGCGTCCCTTATGGTTATGCTGGGGAAAATCCAGATCATTTGGGGAAGTGGAATGCACCTTGATGTGCTTGATCTGAAAGCCTTTTACAGTAACACCCAGCTGGGGCAGACGGCGCAGCGGGTGCTTGAACGGCGTTTGTGTGCGCTCTGGCCCGAGGCCAAGGGCCAGACGGTTGCCGGCTTTGGTTTTACCCCGCCCTTGCTGTCCCCTTACCTGACCGAGGCCCGCCGCGTGATCTGTCTGATGCCCGGCCCGCAAGGGGTGATGGCCTGGCCCGGGCGGCGGGGCAATGTTTCGGTGCTGTGCGAAGAAACCCTGTGGCCGCTGGAAACCGGCTCGGTCGATAAGCTGGTGGTGATGCATGGGCTGGAGGCCAGCGCTTATCCGTGGGGGCTGTTGCAGGAATGCTACCGGGTGCTGGGCCCGGGGGGGAGTGCGGTATTTGTGGTGCCCAACCGGGTGGGGCTGTGGGTGCGCAGTGATCGGACTCCGTTCGGCTATGGCCGCCCCTATAGTCTGGGCCAGCTCGAGGCGCTGCTGAAAAGCCACGGCCTGACGCCCGAACGCCACATCTCGGCGCTGTATGCCCCGCCATCCGAGCGGGCGCTGTGGCGGCGCATGGCGGGGGTTCTGGAAACGGCGGGGCGCAAAATGCCGATGATCGCGGCAGGGGGGGTGTTGATGGTGGAAACCAGCAAACAAATCCCGGCGCCCAAGCGCCCGGGTCTGGGCGAAGCGGTGCGCCGGCCTTTGCGCATTCTGGAGGGCATCGCGAAACCAGAGGCCAAGCCGGTTTAAGGTGTGGGTATAAGGAGGGCAGCTTGCGGCAAAACACAGAGGGCAGCGCCTGCCGGGGGGCAGGCAGGATGGTTGACAGAGGTTTTTATGGTCTGAGCGCAGTCAAGGGGCGGAACCCTCTTGACCAGTGCACTGCAAAACCGTCAAGGTGTAGCCGATGGTGGAAATTGCAGAGATAAAGGACGTGGGCAGCCTAGGGAAGTGGCTGAAGGGTCAGAGCGGGGAGGTCTCGATCTGGATCGCCCGCCGGGCGGCTTTGCGGGTGCTGCCAGTTTATTGGTGCTGGGTTGCCGAATCCAAGGCGGCACAAGAGCGTAATTTGACAGCCTTGCCGGTATTGCGGTTCGACCTGATATCGGAAATTGCCCGTGCCACGCCAACTTTCGATACCAAGGTTACTGCCCGTGCCGCTCGCGCCGCCGTTGATGCAACTGGCGCCGCCGGTGCCGCACTTGCTGCCCTTGCCGCTGCCGATGCAGCTCTTGCCGCCGTCCGTACTGTCCGTGCCGTCGGTACCGTCCGTGTAGCCATTGCCGCTCACGCCGCCCTTGCCGCTGCCGGTGCCGCACGTGCCAACCCTGCCGCCTTTTGGTGGGCTGTTCGAAAAGACTGTCTGGCTGTCGGCGGGGCGGATGCTGCTGGAATAGCGCGTTTGCTGTTGGATGCTTTGCCGCTGTGGCATGGGGCTGAGAACCCCATCCTGTCGGAGTGGTCGGCTTTGAATACCGCTCTAGGCCAGCCTTCGCAAAAGCTGGATTGGAGCTTTTGGATTGCATGGTATGACAGTGTGTTAGAAGGCAAGCCGCTGAATGCCGACATGCTGGCCGAGATCGCCCGGATTAAGGATGAGGATTGGGACAAGGGTGAAGCCATTGTTCTGTCGCGGATCAATGAAATCTGGCGGCGGTATCAGTTATAAGTGCAAATTGCCGAATTGGAAGCAAAGCTTCAGACTGTTGCCAATGCGGTCGAGGCATTAGCCCGACCTGCGAAAATAGGCGATAATTAAAGGCCTCCACTGGATGATATGCCCGTTGTGCCAGCGCAAGAGGTGAACATTATCTGGGAACGTGTGCAGGCGTTAAAGTAGCAGTTGGTAGACGATGCTTTGCAATGGGCGAATGCGCTGCCCAAATAAAGGCACTGGTTTCGTCGGCATTGATCTTCTCGACAAATTGAATAATCTATTTCTGCATATGTTCTGCATATCGGCTGTTGCTTGGTGAAAACAGCTCTGATACACCCTGACGAAAATCTGCACCTCGCAGAACAGGGAATGGTGTGTGCGCCGGTATGCACTTGGGTTTCTGTTTGACTGTCCCGGCCAGAATATGGCGATAACCCACGGGACCAAAATGACAACGGAAGGGTGGACGTGTCTGAACCAGCTTCAATTTCATCTGGCATCGCCATGCGCTATGCCACGGCCATTTTCGATCTGGCCATCGAAGGTAAAAAGTTAAAAGCGCTTGAAGGGGATATCGCAACCCTCGAAGCCAGCCTTGCCGACAGTGCCGATCTGAATGCACTGATCCATTCGCCAATCTACAGCCGGGCCCAGCAGGGCGAGGCGATCGTGGCGATTGCGACTCAAATGAAACTCTCGCCCATTGTGAAAAACACGCTGGGCCTGATGGCGAAAAATCGCCGCCTTTTCGTGCTGCCGCAATTCGTGGCTGCTCTGCGTGATCTGATCGCCGAGGAAAAGGGTGAAATCACCGCCGAAGTCATCTCTGCCAAGAAGCTGACCAAGGTGCAAAGTGACAAGCTTGCCAAAACGCTGAATGCCAGCACCGGCAAGACTGTTGTTATCAAAGCTGCCGTCGATGAGAGCCTCATTGGCGGTTTAATCGTTAAAGTGGGTTCAAAGATGATCGACACGTCGATCAAGTCCAAGCTGGGCAGCCTGCAAAATGCAATGAAAGAGGTCGGATAGAATGGGTATCCAAGCAGCCGAAATTTCTGCGATCCTGAAGGACCAGATCAAGAACTTTGGGAAAGAGGCCGATGTGGCCGAGGTTGGCCGTGTGCTGTCAGTTGGTGACGGGATTGCGCGGGTTCATGGGCTGGACAATATCCAGGCTGGTGAGATGGTCGAATTCCCCGGTGGCATTCGCGGCATGGCGCTGAACCTCGAGGTCGACAACGTCGGGGTGGTGATCTTTGGCGCTGACCGTGACATCGTCGAAGGCGATACCGTCAAGCGCACCAAGGCGATTGTGGACGTGCCCGTGGGTGACGAGCTGCTGGGCCGTGTTGTTGACGGTCTGGGTAACCCGATTGACGGCAAGGGCGCGATCAAGACCACGAAACGCGCGGTCGCGGATCAGAAAGCGCCGGGCATTATCCCGCGGAAATCGGTGCATGAGCCGATGGCGACCGGTCTGAAATCGGTGGATGCGATGATCCCGATTGGCCGTGGCCAGCGCGAGCTGATCATTGGTGACCGTCAGACGGGTAAAACCGCCGTGGCGCTGGACACCATTCTGAACCAGAAATCCTATAATGACGCCGCCAAGGACGAAGGCGACAAGCTATACTGCATCTATGTTGCGGTGGGGCAGAAGCGTTCGACCGTTGCGCAGCTGGTGAAAAAGCTCGAAGAATCCGGGGCGATTGAATACACCACCGTTGTGGCCGCAACCGCGTCCGATCCTGCGCCAATGCAGTTCCTGGCGCCTTATGCCGCGACCTCGATGGCCGAGCATTTCCGCGACAATGGCCGCCATGCGCTGATCATCTATGATGATCTGTCGAAACAGGCCGTGTCTTATCGTCAGATGTCGCTGCTGCTGCGCCGTCCACCCGGGCGCGAAGCTTATCCTGGTGACGTGTTCTATCTGCACTCGCGCCTGCTGGAGCGTTCCTCGAAGCTGAACGAAGATTTCGGCTCGGGCTCGCTGACCGCGCTGCCGATCATTGAAACCCAAGGCGGCGACGTGTCGGCCTTTATTCCGACCAACGTGATCTCGATCACCGATGGGCAGATCTTTTTGGAAACCGAGCTGTTCTATCAGGGCATCCGCCCGGCTGTGAACACCGGTCTGTCGGTGAGCCGCGTGGGCTCTTCGGCGCAAACCAATGCGATGAAATCGGTGGCGGGTCCGGTCAAGCTGGAGCTGGCGCAGTATCGCGAAATGGCGGCTTTTGCCCAGTTCGGTTCTGATCTGGACGCGGCAACGCAGGCGCTGCTGAACCGTGGTGCGCGTCTGACCGAGCTGATGAAGCAGCCGCAATACTCGCCGCTGACCAATGCCGAGATCGTTTGCGTGATCTATGCCGGCACCAAAGGCTATCTGGACAAGGTCGACCTGAAAGATGTGGGTCGTTTCGAAGAAGGGCTGCTGGCCCATCTGCGCCAGAAAAACCCTGAGCTGTTGGCGGAAATCACCGATAAAGATCCCAAGATCAAAGGTGAGATCGAAGACAAGATCAAGGCAGCCCTGGATGCATTCGCGGCGAATTTCGCCTAAATTTTAATGGCTTATAGGGTGGAGATTGGTAAATGCCTAATCTTAAAGACCTAAAAAACCGGATCGACAGCGTCAAAAACACGCGCAAGATCACCAAAGCCATGCAAATGGTTGCCGCGGCGAAACTGCGCCGCGCGCAAGAGGCTGCCGAACAGGGCCGCCCCTACACAGCCCGGATGACGGCTGTTCTGGGCGGGCTGGCGGCTTCGGTTGGCGATAGCGAATCCGCACCCAGGCTGCTGAAAGGCAGCGGGGCGGATCATGTGCATCTTTTGATCGTGATGACCGGTGAACGCGGGCTGTGCGGCGGGTTCAACTCGTCCATCGTTCGCATGGCGCGCGCCAAGGCAGCAGAGCTGACCGAGGTGGGCAAAACCGTGAAAATCATCACGGTCGGCAAAAAAGGCCGCGATCAGCTGAAGCGCGAGTTCAAGGATGTGATGATCCATCACGTCGATCTGTCCGAGGTCAAGCGTGTGGGCTATGCCAATGCCCATGCGATTGCCGATGACGTTCTCAATCGGTTTGACGCCGGTGAATTCGACGTTGCGACGATTTTTTACAACACTTTCATCAATGTTGCGGTTCAGGAACCGACCATGCAGCAAATCATCCCGGCCTCTTTCGACGTTGCCGAAGATGACAAGAACAGCACGGTTTACGATTACGAACCCGGCGAAGATGAAATCCTGAAAGATCTGTTGCCACGCGGCGTTGCCACGCAAATGTTTGCGGCTCTGTTGGAAAACGGCGCCTCGGAACAAGGTGCGCGGATGTCGGCAATGGACAATGCGACACGCAATGCAGGCGAGATGATCGATGCGCTGACGATCGAATTCAACCGGTCACGTCAGGCAATCATCACCAACGAACTGATTGAAATTATTTCGGGTGCGGAAGCACTCTAGTAGATGCGGAGAAACAAGATGGCGAAAGCAAAAGCGAAAGCAACCGGCAAGGTCACGCAGGTGATCGGTGCGGTTGTCGACGTTCAGTTCGAAGGCGACCTGCCCAAGATTCTGAACGCTCTGGAAACCGATAACAATGGCAAACGTCTGGTGCTGGAAGTGGCCCAACATTTGGGCGAAAACACCGTGCGTACCATCGCGATGGACGGCACCGAAGGTCTGGTGCGCGGCGCAGCCGTGACCGATCTGGGTGAGCCGATTTCGATGCCGGTGGGTGCGGGCACTCTGGGCCGGATCATGAATGTGATCGGCGAGCCTGTGGACGAAAAAGGCCCGGTCAAATCCGACGCCACCCGGGCGATCCATCAGGAAGCCCCTGATTTCTCGGAGCAATCCACCGAGGCCGAAATTCTGGTGACTGGCATCAAGGTGATCGACCTGCTGGCCCCATACACCAAAGGCGGTAAAATCGGCTTGTTCGGCGGTGCCGGTGTGGGCAAGACGGTTTTGATCATGGAATTGATCAACAACATCGCCAAGGTGCATTCGGGTGTGTCCGTGTTCGCCGGTGTGGGTGAGCGGACCCGTGAGGGCAACGACCTTTACCACGAGATGATCGAATCCGGCGTTATCGTGCCGGACAATCTGGAAGACAGTAAAATTGCGCTGGTTTACGGCCAGATGAACGAGCCTCCCGGGGCGCGGATGCGGGTTGCGCTGTCGGGTCTGACTCTGGCCGAGCAGTTCCGTGACGAAACCGGTGCCGATGTGCTGTTCTTTGTCGATAACATCTTCCGCTTTACCCAAGCTGGTTCCGAGGTATCGGCGCTGCTGGGTCGTATCCCATCTGCTGTGGGCTATCAGCCAACGCTGGCCACCGATATGGGCGCGATGCAGGAACGCATTACCTCGACCAAATCCGGCTCGATCACCTCGGTGCAGGCGATTTACGTCCCTGCGGATGACTTGACCGACCCGGCCCCGGCGACTTCGTTTGCGCACCTTGATGCGACCACCGTTCTGGACCGTGCAATCTCTGAGCTGGGCATCTATCCCGCGGTGGACCCGCTGGGTTCGACCTCGCGCCTGCTGGACCCTGCCATGGTGGGTGAAGAACATTACAAGGTTGCCAGTGATGTGCAGCAGGTTCTGCAACGCTATAAATCCTTGCAGGACATCATCGCCATTCTGGGGATGGATGAGCTTTCGGAAGAGGATAAGCTGGTTGTGGCCCGTGCCCGGAAAATCCAGCGCTTCCTCAGCCAGCCATTTGACGTGGCCAAAGTGTTCACCGGCTCGGACGGTAAACAGGTGCCTCTGGAAGACACAATCGCATCCTTCAAGGCTGTGGTGGCCGGTGAGTATGACCACCTGCCAGAAGGCGCGTTCTACATGGTTGGCGGCATCGACGAAGTGATTGCCAAGGCCGAAAAAATGGCGGCTGATGCTGCCTAAAGGGGGCTGATATGGCTGATACAATGCAATTTGATCTGGTCTCACCAGAGCGCAGTCTGGCCTCTTTGCAGGCCAGCGATGTGCAGCTGCCAGGGGCCGAGGGCGATATGACCGTATTGCCCGACCATGCTCCGGTGATCAGTTCACTGCGTCCGGGGGTGGTCAAGGTCAATGGCCCGGATGGCCAAGCTGATTTCGTTGTCACCGGCGGGTTTGTCGAGATCACGCCGACCGGTGTGTCTGTTCTGGCCGAACAGGCGCATATGGGCAGCGAAGTGACCAAGGCTGATCTGGAAGGGGCGCTGAAATTTGCCCGTGAGAAGGCTGAGAATGCCGATCACGAGGATAAGAGCGCTGCGGAAAAGCTGGTGGCCGATATGGCGCAACTTCTGGACGACATGGATTAATCCACCCTGCCGCTTTGCGATCAGATCGAGATTGACAGGACAGAACCCCGCATGGACGTGCGGGGTTTTGTTGTGTTTGGGGGGGATTCCAAGCGTATCAGAGCAGGCTGATGAACGCCAAACAGCATCCGGCATCAGTTTAAGTTGAATTTTTTCGCAATCTATGCCAATACCCCGGCTTGGGGGCCTGAAAGGCGAAGCAAGAATGCTGAAAATCAACAGCCATAATCTGGGGATTCAAAGTGGCTCGGTCGTTTTGTTTTCCGATTACGAACATGATGGCGAAATGTGGGCTGGTCACGGCACGCGCAGCCTCAGTCAGATCATCACCTTCCCCGAAACCTTTATCCGCCCGCCGGTGGTGCAGCTTTCGGTGTCTCTGTGGGATTTCGACAGTGACACCAATCAACGCGCCGACCTATCCTCCCGGCAGATTACCTCGAGCGGCTTTGAAATGGTGTTCAGCACTTGGGGAGATACCCGCATCGCAAGGATGCGGGTTGATTGGATGGCATTTGGCGAGGTCAAAGGCGAAGATGACTGGGAGCTGTATTAAGCCCCCTCCGCCAGTGTCAGATCAGGATTTATTGCCCCAATTGCTGCCCTTATAAAGCGGCTTCAGCGTGTTGACATCAAACAGAGATGACACCGACGTGCCACCCCAGGTGTTCAAAATCGCCTGCGAAAACAGCGGCGCAATCGGCACGATGCGGATTTTTGGGGCGTCTTGCACCGGCTTGGTGGCCTGAATGGAATCGGTGATGACCAGATGCTTCATCACCGAAGCCTCGATCCGCTCAACCGCCGGGCCGGACAGCACCCCATGGGTGATGTAGGAATGCACCTCGGCTGCGCCATGTTCGATCAGCACCTCAGCGGCTTTGCACAGCGTGCCGGCGGTGTCGCAAATATCATCGACGATAATGCAAATCTGCCCCTCAACATCACCGATCACCTTCATTTCAGCAATCTCGCCGGGTTTGGAGCGCCGCTTATCGACAATCGACAGCCCCGAGCCGGTGCGCTGCGCCAGATCCCGCGCCCGCGCCACCCCACCCACATCGGGCGAAACGATGGTAACCTTGTCCATGCGGTCCCCGAAATGGTGCATGATGTCTAGGGCAAACACCGGCGAAGCGTAAAGGTTATCCACCGGAATATCAAAAAAGCCCTGAATTTGCGTGGCGTGCAGATCCATGGTCAGCACCCGGTCAATGCCAGCTTGGGTGATCAGATTGGCCACCAGCTTGGCCGAAATCGGGGTGCGGGCCTTGGTGCGGCGATCCTGTCTGGCATAGCCGAAATAGGGCATCACCGCAGTGATCCGCGCAGCCGAGGAGCGGCGCAGGGCATCGGCGATGATCAGCAGCTCCATCAGATTGTCATTGGCCGGGTTCGAGGTGGGCTGAATGATGAACATATCCTCACAGCGCACATTTTCGAACACTTCGACGAAAATCTCTTTGTCGTTGAATTCCTCAACCCGCGCATCCAGCAGCGAGACATCCAGATCGGAATTCAGCGACGCATAACGGGCGATTTCTTCGGCAAGCGGGCGATTGGCATTTCCTGAGATAAGCAGTGGCTTGGGGCTGGTCGGCATAACAGGCTAAGTCCTTTTGTGGCAGCTTAGGATCAATAGATTCGCGACGTTGACACCGCTTACCATCCGGTTAGGTTCAAGGAAAGCAAAAGCAGGAAAAAGCATAAAAATGAGCGAAATTTTTAGTCAGAAATGGGGCCGGGGGCCGCAAAAGGGGCAGGGTGCAGAGCCCGCGCTGTTGTTGCATCCGGCGCTGGCCAGCTCGGACAGTTGGCGCAGGGTGGCCGGGTGTTTGCTCGATGATCTGAGCATGGTGGCGATTGATCTGCCGGGCCATGGGCGCGGGGGGCTGTGGGATGGTCAGGCGGATTATCACAGCGCCTGTTGCGCCGCAGCCGAGCCGTTTCTGGGCGAGGCGGTGCATCTGATCGGCCATTCCTTTGGCGGCACGGTCGCCTTGCGGTTGGCGCTGCGCCACCCGGACAAGGTGCGCAGCCTGACCTTGATTGAACCGGTGCTGTTCGCCGCCGCCCGGGGCAGCGCAGCCTATCAGCAGCATGTGGCCGAATTTCAGCCGTTTTTCGACGCCATGCAGGCCGGTGACCGGGCGCGGGCGGCAGCGTTTTTTATCGACATGTGGGGCGGTGGCTGGGCCGGGCTGACGGCCGAGCAGCAGGGCTATATGCTCCAGCGCATTGATCTGGTCGCCGCCAGCGCTCCGGCGCTTGAGGAGGACAACAGCGCGATGCTGGCCGAGGGGAGGCTTGAGTCTTTGGGCGTTCCGGTGCTGTTTCTGCAAGGCAGCCAGTCGCCGCAGATCATCACCGCCATCGGCGATGCGCTGGCCGCACGCCTGCCGCATTTTCAGCGCCAGCAGATTGCCGGGGCGGGGCATATGGCACCGCTGACCCACCCAGAGGCCGTTGCCGGGGCCATCCGCGCTTTTGTCACACAGGGCTAAGCCCCATGCCGATCAATGATTGCCTTTCCTTGTCGCCGCCGTTAGCAAGGCGGATATGCACAAGGATTAGGCATTTGACTATAAAACTGGCAGATATCCCACTTTCCCCCCCGGTGTTTCTGGCCCCACTGGCCGGGATCACCGATTTGCCGTTTCGCCGGCTGGTCTCCGGTTTCGGAGCCGGGCTGGTGGTCAGCGAGATGGTCGCCAGCCATGATATGCTCGAGGGCAAACCCGGTGTGCGCGAACGTGCCGAGCTGGGCCTGAACGAGGCCAACACCGCCGTTCAGCTGGCCGGACGGCAAGCCGCCCCCATGGCCGAGGCCGCCCGGATGGTCGCCGACAATGGAGCCCGGATCATTGACATCAATATGGGTTGCCCGGCGAAAAAGGTGGTCAATGGCCTGTCTGGCTCGGCGTTGATGCGCGATCTGGATCATGCTTTGCGCCTGATCGAAGCGGTGGTGCAGGCGGTGCCGGTGCCGGTGACGCTGAAAACCCGGCTGGGCTGGGATGATGACAGCCTGAACGCCGCCGATCTGGCCAAACGCGCCGAAAGCGCCGGGGTGCAGATGATCACCATCCATGGCCGCACCCGTTGCCAGTTTTACAAAGGCCGCGCCGATTGGGCGGCGATTGCGGCGATCAAACAGGCGGTTCAGATCCCGGTGATTGCCAATGGCGATATTGTGGATCTGGGTTCGGCTCAGACGGCGTTGCAGCAATCTGGGGCCGATGGAGTGATGCTGGGGCGCGGGGTGCAGGGGGCACCGTGGCGTCTGGCGCAGATCGCCGCCGGGATCTACGGCACCCGCCCGCCCGAGCTGCCCACCGGGGCGGATTTTGCGCAGATGGTGTGCGGGCATTACGATTCCATGCTGTCTTTTTACGGCACAGAGCTGGGCAACAAGGTCGCCCGCAAGCATCTGGGCTGGTATATGGACGCCGCCGACACCCCCAAACCCTTACGCAAACAAGTGCTGACCGAAACCGATGCCGCGCAGGTTCTGCGCCTGCTGCCCGGGGCGCTGGATGGCCACAGGATCGCGGCATGAGCTTTCAGACCCTGTGGAACGCCCTGCCCATGCCCGCTTTTCTGATCACCGAACAGGGCCAGATCGGGGCGGTGAATGATGCGGGCGAGGGCTTTGTGGTGGCCTCGGCCAGAACGCTGATCGGGCGGCGCTGTGTCGAGGTGCTGGATGTCGGGGTCGATCTGGAACGGGCCTTTGCCCGGGTGCGCGCCGATAATAGCCCGATGCTGATCAAGGATGTGGATGTGGCCAGCCGCAACCGCCCGCCGGGGCGCTGCAATATCCGCATCGCGCCGATGTCGCTGAGCGATCCACGGCTGCTGTTGCTGCTGTCGCCACGCGAGGTCAGCCAGCAGGTTCGCCCCGCCGGTGCTCCCAAATCGGCGATTGGCATGGCAGAGATGCTGGCGCATGAAATCAAGAACCCGCTGGCCGGGATCACCGGCGCGGCGCAGCTGTTGGCGATGAATCTGCCCAAAGCCGATCAGGAAATGACCGATCTGATCGTATCCGAGGCCCGCCGGGTGGTGGCGTTGCTGGATCAGGTCGAGCAATTCGGCGATGTCAGCCCGCCCGATTGCCGCGCTTTCAACATCCATGACGTGTTGGAGCGCGCCTGCCAATCCGCAAGGCTGGGCTTTGCCGCGCATATGCAGATCAAGGTCGATTACGACCCCTCGCTGCCCGATGTGTGGGGAGACCCGGATCAACTGATGCAGGTGGTGCTGAACCTGTTGAAAAACGCCAGCCAGGCCGGTGCAGAGGGCGGAACGATCCGCATTCGCAGCGCGTTTCAACACGATATGCGCCTCAGTCGCTCGGATGGCAGCCGCCAGCATTTGCCGATTTTGCTCGAGATCAGCGATAACGGCCCCGGCATCCCGCCGGACATCGCCGCCGATATTTTCGACCCTTTCGTTTCCGGGCGCGAAAATGGCACTGGTCTGGGGCTGGCTCTGGTGTCAAAAATCATTTCTGACCATCAGGGGTGGATCACCGTTGATACTCAACCCGGGCGCACCGCTTTCCGCATCTCTTTGCCGGTGTCGCCCGCTGCAAAGGGGGGCGGATAAATGGATGGCACGGTTCTGATCGCCGATGATGATCGCACGATCCGCACGGTTCTGACGCAGGCGTTTACCCGGGCGGGGTGCAAGGTTCATGCGACCGCTTCCATGGTGACTCTGATGGGCTGGGTTGAGCAGGGGATGGGCGACCTGCTGATTTCCGATGTGATGATGCCCGATGGCAATGGGTTGGAAATGATCCCTGAAATCAATCGCTTGCGGGGTGATCTTCCCGTAATTCTGATCTCGGCCCAGAACACGATCATGACCACGGTCAAAGCGGCCGAGGTCAAGGCGTTCGACTATCTGCCCAAGCCGTTCGACCTGCCCGATCTGTTGCAAAGTGCCGCCCGCGCGTTCGAGATGAACCGTCAGGCCCGCAAGCCCGCCGCCCCTGCGGGGCCGGATCAGGGGGCTTTGCCGCTGGTGGGGGGCTCGGCGGTGATGCAGGAGCTTTACAGCCTGATGGCCCGGGTGGTGAACAGCGCTCTGCCGGTGCTGATTCTGGGCGAGAGCGGCACCGGAAAATCGCTGCTGGCCCGCACGCTGCATGATCTGAGCGAGCGGCGCACCCGCCCCTTTGTGGTGGCCGCGCCCGCCGATCTGGCCGATGCGGCGGCGGTTGAGCGTGCCTTTGCCCGCGCCGCGGATGGCACGCTGGTGCTGGACGAGGTCGGCGCGCTGCTCGTTGAGGCTCAGGGTCGGGTCAGCCAGATGATTGACCGCTGTGACGGGCAGGGGCCACGAATTGTTGCAATTTCACAAGTTGACCCGCTGCAAAACGCCTCTGACGGCGGGTTTCGGCAGGATTTGTACTATCGACTGAACGGAGTCTGCTTGACCATGCCCGCTTTGCGCGAGCGGGTTGAGGATATCGGGCCGCTGGCTGCGTTCTTTCTGGGGCAGGGGGATGGGCCGAAAAAGACCCTGTCGCCCGAGGCGCTGGAACAGCTGCGCCGCCACAGCTGGCCCGGCAATGTGCGCCAGTTGCAAAACGTGCTGAGCCGGCTATGCGCCACCAGTGCCGCGCCGCAGATCAGTGCGCAAGAGGTCGGGCAGGTGCTGGAGGCGGCAGCCCCGCCTGCACCGGTGCCGGGCGAAGGGCAAGAGAAGCTCTCGGACGCCATCGCCCGCCATTTGCAGCGCTATTTTGATCTGCACGCCGGGGCCTTGCCGCCGCCGGGGCTCTATGCCCGGATCCTGCACGAGATGGAGACCCCCCTGCTGGACATCGCCCTGCAAGCCACCGGTGGCAATCAGGCCAAATGCGCCCAGCTTTTGGGCATCAACCGCAATACCCTGCGTAAAAAACTGACCGAGCGTGATATTCGCGTGACACGGCGGCGCAAATTGATGTAAAACGGCAACAATGGGCGTGTCTTAATGGCACCATTGTTTTGCAGTGGCGCAAAATCTGGTGGACCAGCGCAGACGCGCCCCTATAGGGAGTGTGCCATCGTGTCAGGGCTTGGCAGAAGTGCAACAGCACGAAAAATAGGCCGTTTGCGGCAGAAAAGGCGGCTTCAGAATATCGGAACCCTTGGGCTGGTGCTGTTGGGGCCGGTTCTGGTGCTGGCGACTTATATCGTTCTGGGGCCGATGGATAAGGGCGCATCTGATCCGGGCCTGCGGCTGATTCTGCTGACCGATCTGATCTATATTCTGGCGGTTGCGGCGCTGGTTTTGCAAAAAGTCGCCCGAATGATCGCTGCCCGCCGCGCCCGATCGGCGGGTTCCCGCCTACATTTGCGCCTGACCGGGGTGTTTGCTCTGGTGGCGTTGTTTCCGACCATTCTGGTGGCGGTGTTTGCGGTGTTGACGGTGAATGTCGGGCTGGAGGGCTGGTTTTCCGAGCGGGTGCGTCAGGTGGTGAACACCTCGCTGTCTGCGGCCGAAGCCTATCAGGACGAACATCGCCGCGACCTGATCCAGGACACCAAAGCGCTGGCTGGATTTCTGAATATCAGCAAAAAATCCACCTATCTGCTGAATGACGGCGATTTGCGCGAATTGCTGACCCGAGGCCAGAAGCAAATCCAGCGCGGTTTGCGCGAGGCCTATGTAATCGACGGCGCGGCCAGATTGCGTGCGCGGGGCGAGCGTTCTTACCTGTTTGATTTCGAAAGCCCTGGCCCGGCGGATATTGCCCGGGCGGATGGCGGTGAAATCGTGGTGATTCAGGATTGGGACAATGATGAATTCCGCACTCTGGTCAAGCTGGAGGCCTATGTCGATCGCTATCTTTACCTGTCGCGCAATGTCGATGGCGATATTCTGAACCTGCTGGACGACACCAAGGAAACCGCCACCGATTACCAAAAGCTCGAGGTCGAGCGCGGCAAGCTGCTGTTGGAATTTGGCTTGCTCTATCTGGGCTTTGCGCTGATCCTGATTTTGGCGGCGGTGTGGTTCGGGCTGTGGTTTGCCGAAAGGCTGTCGCGCCCTGTGGGCCGGCTGGCGGCGGCGGCGCAGCAGGTGGGCACCGGGGATCTGGATGTGCAGGTGATCGAGGAAAGCGGCGATGACGAGATTGCCATGCTGGGGCGGTATTTCAACCAGATGACCCGTCAGCTCAAGGGCCAGCGCAACACGCTGATGGAAAACACCGAACAGATCGAGCGCCGGCGGCGGTTGTTCGACTCGGTGCTCAGCTCGGTGGCTTCGGGTGTGGTCGGGTTGGACGAGCAGGGGCGGGTGACCTTCGTCAACCGCTCGGCCGAGCGTCTGCTGTCGCTGCCCGATGAGCGTAGCGGCGATATCAGCGTTGCGGTGCCCGAATTCGGTCCGCTTTTGCAGCGGCTTAAGGAGCGCAATGATCAGGTTTTGCAGCAGGAAATCAAACTGACCCGGCAGGGTAAGCTGGAAAATCTGCTGGTGCGGATCAGCACCCGGCGCAATGAGGATGGCCATCTTGAGGGCTATGTGATTGCGTTTGATGATGTGACGGATCTGGTCTCGGCGCAGCGCATGGCCGCATGGGGCGATGTGGCCCGGCGCATCGCCCATGAGATCAAAAACCCGCTGACCCCGATTCAGCTGTCAGCCGAACGTATCAAGCGCAAATTTGCCCGGCTGGTGGGCGATCAGGCCGACACGCTGGCGCAGTATTCGGACGTGATCATCCGCCAGACCGGGGATTTGCGCCGGATCGTGGATGAGTTTTCAAAATTCGCTCGCATGCCCGAGCCCGAATTGCGCCAGCATGACCTGGCCAAAATCCTCAGCGATGCAGTTACCCTGCAAGAGGCCGCCTTGCCCGATGTCACCATCAAGCATACGCTGCCCGATCAGCCGGTGATGCTGGATCTGGACGCGACCATGATCTCTCAGGCTCTGGTCAATCTGATTAAGAACGCCGGGGAAGCCATTGAAAGTTATCGGGAAAAGGGCGCTCCCGCGGGGTATCAGGCAGAAATTAGGGTGGCTCTGGAGCAAAGTGATGGCGCGATCCAGATCAGCATTTCTGATAACGGCATCGGCCTGCCCGAAGATCGCGCCCGGCTGTTCGAACCCTATGTCACCACCCGTGACGCCGGCACCGGGCTGGGCCTGCCGATTGTGAAAAAGATTATCGAAGAACATGGCGGCACGCTGGCGCTGCTGGATGCTGAACCCTTTGACGACAGCGCCCATTTTGGCGCCCAGGCCCGCATCCGCTTTGCGCGGTATCAACAGCCCGGGGGCGCGGCCAAACCCGAACAAAACGAGACAAAGACGAGAGGATGAGCGAAAAAATGGCTGATATTTTAATCGTTGATGATGAGCGCGACATTCGCGAGTTGATCTCGGATATTTTGCGTGATGAGGGCTATCAGACCCGGCTGGCGGGAACGTCGGATGAGTGCATGAAACAGATCAATACCGCCCCTCCGGCGCTGTTGATTCTGGATATCTGGCTGAAAGACAGCGACATGGACGGCATCGACATCCTGACCGCCGTCAAACGCGACAACCCAGATATTCCGGTGGTGATCATCTCGGGCCATGGCAATATCGAAATTGCGGTGGCGGCGATCAAGCAGGGGGCGTATGATTTCATCGAAAAGCCGTTCAACATTGATCAGCTGATGGTGGTGGTCGGTCGCGCGATGGAAACCTCGCGCCTGCGCCGGGAAAATGTCGAGCTGAAACGCGGCGAGGCGTCTTACAGCGCGATGCTGGGCGAAAGCACCGCGTTCAAGGCGCTCAAGGCCAATCTGGACAAAGTCACCAACTCCAACGGTCGGGTGATGCTGACTGGCCCGGCGGGTTCGGGCAAGGAAACCGCGGCGCGGTATATTCACGCCCATTCCAACCGGGCCGGGGCACCGTTTGTCTGTGTCAATTCGGCTTCGATCGTGCCCGAGCGCATGGAAGAGGTGCTGTTCGGGCGCAAAACCGCCGAAGGCGAGATCGAGGCCGGGTTGCTTGAGCAAGCCCATGGCGGGGTGCTGTATTTCGACGAAATCGCCGATATGCCGCTGGGCACGCAATCGAAAATCCTGCGGGTTCTGGTCGATCAGCAATTTTCCCGGGTGGGCTGCACCGATAAGGTGCGGGTGGATATTCGGGTGATTTCCAGCACCAACAAAAGCCTACCCGATGAAATCGCCGCCGGCCGGTTCCGGGAAGAGCTGTTTCACCGTCTGAATGTGGTGCCGATCACCGTGCCGTCACTGGAGGAACGCTGTCAGGATATTCCGCTGCTGGCGGCGCATTTCGCCCAGGAATTGAACAAGTCGCAGGGTTTGCCATTGCGTGAGTTTTCTGACGAAGCCCAGACACTGATGCAGGCGATGCAATGGCCCGGCAATGTGCGGCAGTTGAAAAATGTGGTCGAGCGGGTGTTGATTTTGGGCACGGAAACCGGCCCGATTTCGGCCAAAGAGCTGCCTTCAACCGAGAGCAACTCTGGCGGCGAAGAACGCATGGCGCTGGCAAATGGGCTGGCCACCTTGCCGCTGCGCGAGGCGCGGGAGTTGTTTGAGCGCGAATATCTGATGACTCAGATCAACCGTTTTGGCGGCAATATCAGCCGCACCGCCAATTTTGTGGGCATGGAACGCTCGGCCCTGCATCGCAAGCTGAAATCGCTGGCGATTGTGACCTCGAACAAAAGCGGGGCGCGAGTGGCGCATATTGATGAGGACAAATCCTAGAGGCCGTTTCAGAACCAACCGATTGCCGGCCTTCTTGCCATCTGGGCCTCTGGCTTGAAAAACACGCCCAAATCCTGTAGCATCGGGCCGGTGTCGGGTTTACTGTGATGTATCGGAAGAGACCCGATTTGTGACCAACGGCGGAGCGGGGCTCTGCGGTTGTGCCTGTTTGCGCCGCAGAGGCGGGGCTGTGCCAGATGACTCCCGAAAAACCCGGCTGCCGACCCGGGCCGTGGTGCCTGACAGCATAGATCGGACAGGCCAACATATGAAACGCAACAAAGGAACACATGCCATGCTGAAACGTCTTACCCTTGCCACCGCCACCGCGCTGGCCCTGTCAACCGCCGGGCTGTCCGCCGCCGAGTATAACATCGACCACACCCACAGCTTCGTGCAGTTTAAGGTCTCGCATCTGGGCGTGTCCTATGTGATCGGCAATTTCGACGTGACCAAGGGCAGCTTTACCTTTGACGGCCAAGGCAGCCCGGCAGATCAGTCGATCACGATCGAGGTCAGCACCGCAAGCCTGGGCGAGTTGACTCTGTTCGGCACCACCAAGCCGATTGAGGTGATGGTGAAGAAGATCGGCGAAGGCAAAGACCCTTGGGGGGGATATCGCGCCGGTTTCGAGGGCAAGGTGGTCATCACCCCGGCCGACTTCGGGGCCACATATAACCTTGGCCCGGCCGCAAAGACGGTCGAACTGAACATCATCATCGAAGGCAAACGCAAATAGCTGCCGGCCCCATGCCCTCTGCTCCGACACCACCGCACCGCAGCCGCAACGCGCCGGGGCGCTATGGTCTGACCTCGCTTGGCTTGCACTGGGCACTGGCGCTGACGGTTCTGTCCACCGCAGCGGTGGGGATCTGGTTGATGGGTCTGGGGTATTACGACCCTTGGGCCCCGACCGCATTGTGGTTGCACCGGGCGCTGGGGGTGCTGGCTTTCTGTGTTTTGCTGCTGAAACTGCTATGGCATCGGTTTCAGCCCAAACCGCCGCTGGAACAGGGGCTTACCCGGTTTGAACGCATCGCGGCCGTTTCCGGGCATCATCTATTGAACCTGTTGGTGTTTGCACTGCCGATCACCGGCTATCTGATGTCCACGAGCACCGGCGATGCGGTGCCTTTGGTCTTGGGGCTGGAGCTCCCCGCATTGGTTCAGGTGAGCGGGGTTTTGAAAGAGGCATTGCCCAAGCTTCACGCCGCCATGGGATTTGGCATTCTGGGTCTGGTTGCGCTCCACGCGGCGGCGGCTTTCAAACATCAGTTCTTTGACAAAGGGCATACGCTGCAACGCATGTTGCCGGGGCGCAAACCGCTGGAGTGAGGAGGACGCAGGGTGCCTGACCTTGGGATGCTGAGAGATGCGCTTGATCAACTCCCCCGGTTTTCTTCCGGCAATGGCCGCGCCGGATTATTCTGGTGGTTCGTTCATGAACCATGTTAACCCTAGAGCGCTAGGTGATGCTTGTCGTATCAGCTGTTCCATCAAACGCTATAATAGGTAGCGCAGCGGTGAGAATTGTATAAAATGTTAAAGCTTGGGTCGACATTTCTGTTTTCTGTTGTTGGGACACTAACAACCGTTTTGGCTTTGTATTTTTCGGTGATGCTCGCCGCGATATTGCGAGCATCCGATGTTTTATACCAATCTCTTTTTTATCTGCCGGTTTTCCTGCTGGCTGGAGCGGTGCTTATGTTGCCTGTCGTCAGGTTCCTTGGAATAAAACCGGATCGTAAAATGGATAAGCCGTTCAAAGCACGGTTCATCACAACCATTTTGGTCATCAACATAGTCACGGTGGTTTTGATATTTTTTCTGATCACTTCGGGGATCACAACGCCGGCGGAAGCTATGATTTTGGGCATATTGCTGCATATGGGGTGCCTGGCAATCTATAAGTGCTTTCTTTGAAAGCGGCCCAGACCCGCATTCAGCCGGTCCCTGCCGCACTTCCAACAGATCAAGGGCGGTTTGTTTCCATCTGCAATGCGTTGGGGTTTTGTCGGTAGTCTTGCGATCTCGGTGCTGCGCCCCCGCTTCAAGGTATAAAAAACGGTGGCAAAGTTGCCTCTGCCACCGTGGTTGATTTTAAACCTGAAAAGGCCGCTTAGGCCTTACGCCCTTTCAGGAAATAGTTGATCACATAAACCCAGATCGAGGTGCCCACGGCCCCCAGACCAGCAATGCCCAGCAGCACGATCACATCAATCGGCCCGCCAATGTCGCTAAAGCCGGAATTGGTGATCCATTGCACAAACAACACGGCCGCCAGCGCTCCGAATGGGGCAAAGATTTGCGCCACCACGAAATGCTTGGGTGAAAAATGGCGCTCTTTGATGATGATGATCAGAAACAGCACGGTAATGGCCACGGCGACAAGCACCAGCCCCCACCACAGCCATTTGCCAAACATATCCTCAAAAACGGCGATGAGCATAGATAGTGATAGTTCTTTCATGTCTTGATCCTCCGCTTAGGCTTTGCCGCGCAGCATGGCGTAATAGGTTGGTTTCAGGCCGATTTCCTTGATCAGCCAGCTCATCCACAGCTCTTCCAGCGGGGCGATGATGCCCGGGAAAGAGGGGGTCAGATTGTTGTTGTAGTCGAACTCGACCAACATGGCGCGCCCGACGCGGGTGATCAGCGGGCAAGAGGTATAGCCATTGTAAAAGGCGGTGCCTTCTTTGCCTTGCAACTGAGCGACCAGCTGATCTTCGACCACCGGCACCATCCATTTGGCCGACGCCGCGGTTTTGCCCTTTGGCACCCCGGCGACATCACCCAAGGCGTAAATGTTGGGATAGCGGTTGTGGCGCAGGCTGTGCTTGTCAACCTCGACCCAGCCCTGACCGACCCATTTATCCGCCCAAGGCAGATCCGAATTCATGATCACATCCGGCGCACGCTGTGGCGGGATCACATTGGTGAAATCATAGGGCAGCTCAACATCGCCTTCGGGCGTGCTGAAGGTGGCCAGTTTTTTGCCGTGGTCAATCGCTTTCATCACATGGTTATGCACCACATTGATGTCACGCTGGCCAAACAGCATCCGCACTTTTTCATGGACAATCGGCACGCCAAACAGCGATTTGGAATGCGCGGCATAGGTCATTTCGATCTTGCCGCGATTGCCCTTGGTGCGGGCGATGTCGTCGGTCAGGAAGGTGTATTTCAGCGGCGCGCCGGCGCATTTCATGCCGGTGGCCGGGCGGGTGAACAGACCCTGACCGCCTTCTTCGGTGAATTTGCTCAGTGCTTGATAGCTCTTGGCGGCTTGCTCGGGCCCGGCATAAACGGCGGCAACGCCATCCTTGCCGACGCGGTCCATCTCAAAGCCCTCGATTTTGTCCCATTCCAAGGTGATCCCCGGACACAGCACCAGATAATCATAGCTGACTTTCTTGCCACTGGCGGTAGTCAGGGTTTTGGCGGTGGGATCGATCTCGGCGGCGTATTCGGCGATCAGGTCGATGCCGCTGCCCAGCCAGTCGGCGGTTTTGGTGACCGAATAGCTCTGCTTTTTCAGACCGGCGGCGATCAGGGTAAAGCCGGGCTGGTAATAGTGATCCTTGCGCCCGTCGATAATGGTGATGCTGGCCCCGTCCAGCCGGTTGGCCAGCCGGTTGGCCAGCGCCGTGCCTGCGGCCCCGGCCCCCAGAATGACGATTTTCGCATTGGTTTTGACACGCGCGGCCTGTCCCGGCGTTGTCGCTGCAGCCAGCGCGGCACTGCCTGCCATCAGGCCGAGAAATCCCCGCCGGTTTGGCGCGCCTAAGAGATCTTTTTTCATTGTCTTATCCTGTTTTGTACCCCGAACAGGGGGCGAAAAGGCCACGTCTTCGGGAGTGGGTTTGGGTGCAGAAAATGTGTCTGCCCCGACGTCAGGGTGGATCGGCCTGCACCTGCTATTCAATATATTGAATAGAACCCTATCAGGGCAATGTTTTTTATGCCATGGATGCAATTTAGCCGGGTCAAGGGGCGAAAATGCCCGGATTTGTGGTCGCGGCCTGCGGTTTTCCCCGATTGACCCCTGTTCTGGCTTCTGGCATTCAGGGGCCGTGTGGGCCATGCCACATGCGGCAAAAAGGGTGCCTGAATGAAGGTGATCATATGCGGAGCGGGGCAGGTGGGCTGGCAGATTGCCCGCCATCTGTCCGGGGAAGACAATGATGTGACGGTGGTCGATAGCAACCCTGCTCTGGTGCATCGGGCCACCGAAACGCTGCAGGTGCAGGGGATTGCCGGCTTTGCCAGCCACCCGGATATTCTGGAACAGGCCGGGGCGCGGGACACCGATATGATCATTGCCGCCACCTATTCCGACGAGGTCAACATGGTGACCTGTCAGGTGGCGCATTCAGTGTTCGAGGTGCCGCGCAAAATCGCCCGGGTGCGCAGCCAGAGTTATCTGGCCTCGCTCTACTCCGATCTTTACAGCCGCGACAACATGCCGATTGATGTGGTGATCAGCCCCGAACGCGAGGTGGCTGCCGCCGCCTTGCAGCGGTTCACCGCGCCTTCGGCCTTTGATACCGAGCATTTCCTTGAGGATAAATCGCAGCTGCTGGGCATGTTGATCGAGGCCGATTGCCCGGTGCTGAACACGCCTTTGCGCGAGCTGACCGATCAGTTTTCGACACTCAGCGTCAATGTCGCCGGTATTCGTCGCCAAGGGCGTTTGTTTGTACCCCAGCCGCAGGACCATCTGGAACCCGAAGACGAAATCTATGTGTTCACCCACACCCCCGATGTGCCGCGCACGCTTGAGGTGTTTGGCAAAAGCAACACCAAACAAGAGCGCATCGTGATTGTCGGTGGCGGCAATGTCGGGCTGGCGGTAGCGCAAGAGCTGGAGCGGCGGCCGCATCGGGTGCGCGCCAAGGTGATCGAACAGGATCGCAAGCGCGCCGAAGTCGCCGCCGATGCGCTGGAAAAGACCATCGTGCTGCATGGCGACGGGCTGAGCATCGAGTTGCTGGAAGAGGCCGGGATCACCCGTGCCGATGCGATTTTATGCGTCACCGATGATGATAAAACCAATGTGCTGGCCTCAGTCCGGGCCAAGGCCGAAGGCTGCCCGCTGGCCATTTGTCTGGTGAATGATCCCTCGCTGATCTCGCTGATGACGCCGATGGGGATTGACGCCTATATCAACCCGCGCGCCACCACGGTCAGCTCAATTTTGCGCCATATCCGCCATGGGCGGGTGCGGGCGGTCTATTCGGTGGGCGATGCCGAAGCCGAGGTGATCGAAGCGCAAGTGCTGTCGACTTCGTCCATTGCCGGGCAGAAAATCGCGGATATAGATTTCCCCCCCGGTGTGCGTGTCGGCGCGATCATGCAGCAGGGCGGAACGGTGCGCCCACGCGGCAGCACCCGCATCAATGAGGGCGATGTGATCGTGCTGTTTGCCCTGTCGGGTGACGTGCCCGAGGTCGAGAGCCTGCTGCAGGTCTCGATTGATTTCTTCTAGGGGGCCGGGATGCTGAGCCGCTTCCTGTCCCTGCCATTGCTGGTGGTCCTGATGGGGGTCGGTGCGCTGGCCATGTATGTGCCGGCGGTTTATGCCTATCTGGATGAGGATCTTTATGTCGCACGGGTGTTTCTGTATGGCGGCAGTCTCGGGCTGATCCTGACGGGGATGATTGGCTTGGCGACTTCAGCCAATAAAACCGACAGTCTGGTGCGCAGCCACCTGTTGGCGCTGCTGGGGGCGTTTACGGTATTGCCAATCATGCTGGCGGTGCCGTTTTACGAGGCAGTGCGCAGCACCAGCTTTCTGAATGCTTATTTCGAGATGGTCTCTTGCCTGACCACCACCGGCGCGACCCTGTTCGAACCCCAGCGGCTGCCCGATGCACTGCATCTGTGGCGGGCGCTGGTCGGCTGGATGGGGGGCTTGTTTGTCTGGATCATGGCGATTGCCGTGCTGGCACCGCTGGATCTGGGCGGCTTTGAGGTGATCTCGAACACCGCCGAGGTCAATGCCGACAAAAGCAGCACCCAGATCGCCCATGTCGCCGATCCTCAGCGCCGGTTGCTACGCTATAGCGGGCTGTTGTTTCCGATCTATGCCGGGCTGACGGTGGTGCTGTGGATTTTGCTGCTGCTGGCGGGGGATCGCTCGATCGTGGCGGTGATCCATGCGATGTCGACGATTTCCACCAGCGGCATTTCCCCGCTTTCGGGGCTGAATGCGGATCACGGCAGCGGCGTGCTGGGTGAAGTCATCATCTTTGGGTTTCTGTTCTTTGCCGTATCGCGGCTGATGTTTTCCAATGACAATAAGCGCCTTCGCATTCATGATCTGAGCAGCGACCCTGAGTTCCGACTGGGCACGGCCCTTGTGATCATCCTGCCGGTGCTGCTGTTTTTGCGCCACTGGATCGGGGCCTATGACAGTGATGTGCAGGCCGATCTGTTCGCGGCCTTGCGGTCTTTGTGGGGGGCGGCGTTCATGGTGTTGTCATTTCTCACCACCACCGGCTTTGAATCGGTGGATTGGGCCGATGCGCGGGGCTGGTCGGGGCTGGAATCTCCGGGTCTGTTGTTGCTGGGCCTGTCGATCATCGGCGGCGGGGTGGCGACCACGGCGGGCGGGGTCAAACTGATGCGGATTTATGCGCTTTATAAGCATGGTATGCGCGAAATGGACCGGCTGCTGCACCCCTCCAGCGTCAGCGGCACGGGCGGGCATGGCCGGATGCTCAACCGTTCCGGTGCGCAAATCTCGTGGATTTTTTTCATGCTGTTCACCGTGTCGGTGGCGGTGGTGATGCTGGCATTGTCGCTCAACGGGCTGTCCTTTGACAGCGCCATGGTGTTCGCCATTTCCGCCCTTTCCACCACCGGCCCGCTGGCCGAAGTCGCCACCCAGGGCAGCCTCAGCTACGGTGGCCTTGATGAGGTGTCCAAGGTCATTTTGATGGCGGCGATGGCTTTGGGCCGTCTGGAAACGCTGGCGATTATCGCGCTGCTGAACCCGGCCTTGTGGCGCTCTTAGAACACATTGGCCCGATTAATCCCCAAGCTTGCGGTTTTTGCGCAGCACTCCTATTGTAATATGGACACAGAGTTGTAAGTATCCAGATATAAACAAAACTTGAACACCATGCCCAACAGAGGCGGGCCGCAATAATAAAGGCGAAACACAAATGGCTGCCGACAGACAGAACCTACAAGATGCATTCCTGAACAATGTGCGCAAGAACAAAATCCCGGTGACGATTTTCCTGATCAACGGGGTCAAACTGCAAGGGGTGATCACTTGGTTTGATAATTTCTGTGTGCTTTTGCGTCGTGACGGGCAGGCACAGCTGGTTTACAAACACGCCATTTCCACCATCATGCCGGGCGCTCCGATCAGCCTGTATGATGGCGAGGAAAGCTAGCCTTTGATGGAGATCGACCCGCCGCGCCAGACCCGCGCATGGGTTCTGCATCCCGAGATAAAATCAGATAACAGCCGGCGCGCCGCGGCCCCCGCTTTGCAAGAAGCGGTGTCGCTGACCAATGCGATGCCTGACATGCTGGTGGTCGGGGCCGAGATCGTGCCTTTGCGCAAGGTGCGGGCCGGGGTGTTGTTTGGCAAAGGCAAGATTGCGGATCTGAAGGCCACTTTCAAAGCGCAGGACATTGAGCTGGTGCTGATTGACGGCGCACTCACCCCGGTGCAGCAGCGCAATCTGGAACAGGAATGGGACGTTAAAATTCTGGACCGCACCGGGCTGATCCTTGAGATTTTCTCGGATCGCGCCCGCACCCGTGAAGGGGTGTTGCAGGTGGAAATGGCTGCGCTTTCTTATCAACGCACCCGTCTGGTGCGGGCCTGGACCCATCTTGAACGCCAGCGCGGCGGGCTTGGCTTTGTCGGCGGTCCCGGGGAAACCCAGATCGAGGCTGACCGGCGCGCCATTGACGAAGCCATCACGCGGCTGAAACGTCAGCTCTCCAAAGTGGTGAAAACCCGCGAATTGCACCGGGCTTCGCGCAAAAAAGTGCCGTTTCCGGTGGTGGCGCTGGTGGGTTATACCAATGCCGGCAAATCCACCCTGTTCAACCGCCTGACCGGGGCCAAAGTGATGGCCAAGGACATGCTGTTTGCCACGCTGGACCCAACCATGCGCTCGGTCGTGCTGCCTTCGGGGCAAGAGATCATCCTGTCGGATACGGTGGGGTTCATCTCGGACCTGCCGACCGAGCTGGTCGCCGCGTTTCGCGCCACTCTGGAGGAGGTTCTGGATGCCGATCTGCTGATCCATGTGCGCGATATTTCGCATGTCGATACCGTTGAGCAGGCCCGCAATGTCGCCGCGGTTCTGGATCAGCTGGGCGTGCCCGAAGATGCCAAGATGCTGGAGCTTTGGAACAAAATCGACCTGCTGGAGCCCGAAGAACAGGCCGCCCGGATCGAACAGGCCAGCCGGCACGAGGATAAATTCGCGATTTCTTCGGTCACCGGGCAGGGGATTGATGCCGTGTTGCAGGCGATCTCCGATCAGCTGACCGATCCGAAAACCGCCTGCGAATTGCTGATCCCTTATGCCGAAGGGCGCAAGCGGGCGTGGCTGTTTGAACAGGGCTTGCTGACCAGCGAAGAGTCCACGGATGAGGGGTTTCGCGTGCAGGTGCTCTGGACGGCACGGCAGCAAAAGCAGTATCGTGAGATGTAAGATCAGCCTTTAACCCAACGGAGCCCCCATGGACCACGCCCAGCCAGACCTTGCCCTTACCCAGCTGAGCGCGGCCAAACAGCGCTGGGCTGAAACGGATTTGAACCAGCGCATCGCGGTCTTGGAACAGATCAAGACCCATCTGATGGAGGTGGCCGATGATTGGGTTGCCCGCGCGGCCGAGGCCAAGGGCATTGCGCCCACATCGCCGCTGGTGGGCGAAGAGTGGTTTTCCGGCCCCTATGCGCTGATGACCGGCTGCAACGCGCTGCTGGAAACCCTGCGGCAAATGCCGGGCAAAGCCTTTCTTGACGCCATCCCCCTGCGCACCCTCACCACCGGCCAGATCGCCGCCCGGGTGATGCCGGCCTCGATCTGGGACAAGCTGCTGCTGCCGGGGGTGAAGGCTGAGGTCTGGATGCAGCCCGGCGTCACCCGCGACACTCTGGCCGATAGCGTGGCCACCGCCTATGACATCCCACCGCAGCAGCGCATCGGCAAGCTGGCGCTGGTGCTGGGGGCGGGCAACATTGCCTCGATCGCGCCGCTGGATTGTTTTCACAGGCTGTTTTCCCGGCATCAGGTGGTGATGCTGAAACTGAACCCGGTCAATGAGTATCTGGCGGAATTTCTGGAAACTGCCTTGAAACCGCTGATCGACCTTGATGCGCTGCGTATTGTCAAAGGCGATGCGGCGCTGGGGCAGTATCTGTGCAATCACGATCTGGTCGAGGAAATCCACATCACCGGGTCTCAGGCCAGCCATGATGCGATTGTCTGGGGCAGCGGCGAAACCGGGCGCAAAAACAAGCAGGCCGGCACCCCGATCAATACCCGCCCGATCACCTCTGAGCTGGGCGCGGTGGGGCCGACCGTCGTCGTTCCGGGGCCGTGGAGCGCTGCCGATCTACGTTTTCAGGCCGAGCATATCGCCAGCCAGAAGCTGCACAATTCCGGCTTTAACTGCATCGCCTGCCAGATGCTGATCCTGCCCGGCGAGTGGGGGCAAACCGATGCTTTGCTGAGCGAACTCGCCGCGGTGATCGCTGATCTCGAACCCCGCCCGGCTTATTACCCCGGCGCGGCGCAGCGGATGGAACAATTCGCCGATCACAGCACCCGGGCGCAACAATGGCCACGCGGCACCGCCCCGGCCTGTGTGATGGTGCCCTATCGTGAGGGCGATGATGACTGGTTCACCCAGACCGAAGTCTTTGCCCCCGCGCTCAGCACCCACAGGATCAGCGGCACCGATGCGGCCGATTATCTGCGCACGGCCATCCGCTTTGCCAATGAGCGACTGCATGGCACGCTGGGGGCCAATATCATCATCCATCCCAAAACCATCAAACAGATCGGAGCCAAGCGGTTTGAAAGCCTGATTGCCGATCTGCATTATGGTTGCATCGGCATCAATGCCTGGTCGGGGCTGGGCTTTTCGCTGAGCCAGACCCCTTGGGGGGCGTTTCCCGGCCACAGCCTGACGGATGTGCAGAGCGGCATCGGTTTTGTGCATAACAGCTATATGTTTGATCGGGCGCAACGCACGGTGCTGCGGGCTCCGTTTCGCCCGTTTCCCCGCAGTGTTCTGGCCGGAGAATTCACCCTGATGCCGCGCCCGCCCTGGTTTGTGACCCATAAAACCCAAGCTCCGCTAGGCCGGCGTATGACCCGGCTGCAATACCGCCCGAAACTGTCCCAACTGCCCCGGCTGATGCGGCTGGCGCTGCGGGGGTAAAGGGGGCAGGGGCGGTGTGGTCTTGATTGCTCTGGGGAAAGTCAGAGGTCAATTCAGTCTCAGAATGGGCAAAATGGGCTCGGCATCAGAAAACTCTTTACAGCTCTGTGTGATGTGTTTTGAGCATCGCTTTGTCGCCTCTTTTCAAGCCATTACAACACATTATTATCAGAATAGTAGGTGCCAAAAACCCGCCCGGTTTTCGTCAGCGACACCGAGAAACCTTCGCCACGCGAGATCGACATCCACAGATACCGCCATGGAATCGGTGTTTCGCGAAAGGTCTTGCCGGTCGAAAAGATGTTGCTGGCGGTGATGTGCCAAATGTCCTCGGGATACAGATTCCCGCGCTTTTTGCGCATCTCTATTTTCACCCGCTGCATCCCTTGCGACACAAACCAATCCCGCATTGCCTCAGGCGAGCCGAGGCTGGAGGCGATCCGAAACAGGCAAACCTCAATATCTTCTTTCCGGCGCATTTTCCCCCAGTTCATTTTCCGAAGGTCCGGCGTTTCGGCTTTGCGTTCGCTGCGCATCAGACAAGAGCGCACATCCGGCCAGCGCCGCGCGGCTTGCTGATTGGCCCGCTTTACGGGACGTTTGCCGTAGACCAGAAACGGGTCGGTCCTTTCATCGGGCAAGCGCTCATAGGCGAGGGGAGGGCCGGTGAAGTCCGGCAGCTCAACCGAGGTGGTATCCAGCCAAGACAATATGGCCCAGACTGCGAACAGCCCCGCAAAAACCGTCAGGATTTTCCGCCCCCAGCGGGATTTGCAGAATTTCCAGAACAGAGCGGCCATAGAAACAACATCCCGCCAACAAGAGGAGGGTTGCGTTTTTGGGGTGTTTTGGGGCTGGCACATGGTTGTCAGATCATACGGGGTTAGCGGGTGAAAACAATTATAAATGCGCATCTTCCTAAGCCGAACCCCAACACCGGGCCGGGCTTGCCGCCAGCCATATTGGCATTTACCTCGCCAATTTTTCACAAAAAGATCATCCCGGCATCAACGCCAATCACGCGCGCATCGCTCCGGCGCACGACAAACGTCATGGTCATATTTCTGGCAAAGATGTTCGTCGCCCAATGGTTCCAGAGATTCAATGGATATAATTGCTCCGTAAATGACCCCTCACCCCTCCATTCTGCATAATAGACAGCCACCTCATCAGCGGTGACTTCACGGCTATCCCTCGACAGCCAGTTACGGAAGGGCCATTCTTCTACTTTGCTAAAACCAACCGCGCGCAACCAAGGCTCGACTTTCGAAAGATCCCCCAGCTGATTTCCCACCCGTTGCAGGCAAATCTCAAGATCCCTCACTGTTTCAAACCGCGCGGTGTTCAGGCGTGCAAGCGATACGATCTCATCGCCCGGTTCAAATGACAGGCATTGCAGCGCGTTTGGAAACTTCTTGGCCGTTGCCACGGCTTCCTGACCATGCCGATATTTCATACTTGGATGGTCTGCACCAAGCAGCAGGCCGCGGTAATAGGGTGGGTCTGTTGCGGGCTTTAGCTGCGCGACCGGCACGCCAAATGCGGGCATTTCGGCGCTGGTCTTGTCAGCTGTTGCGCCGGGCCTCCAAACAAATAGGGCGCTGATCAGCAAGATCATAATAAAATGTCCCATTGGTCCTCCTTTGCTGACACAAAGTTTTGGGGTTATGGTGATCCTTTAATACATTCACCAGCTCTGCTTGCATAGGCTATCAGCAAAAAGCCACTATAGATAGTATGGCACCCCTTACCATTGCTGGGGAAAATCCCCCCGGAAAACCGGGCAACTGACCAAGCCCCATCCCGCGCTTGCGATGCCGCTTGTCTCGCCGCCGCGATTGCCCTAGCCTTAAGCCTATGACAACCTTACTGATCACCCATCCCGACTGTTTGCAGCACGTCAACCCGCCCGGCCATGCCGAGCAGGTGGCGCGGCTGGACCATGTGCAATCCGCGCTGTCAGAGAGCAGCTTTGACGATCTGCTGCGCCAACCTGCCGAACTGGCCTGCGAGGCCGATCTGCTGCTGTGCCACCCACCTGCCTATCTGGAGCATCTGCAACAGCAGGCCCCGGATCAGGGTTGGGTGACACTGGATGCGGATACGAATATGTCCCCGGGCAGTCTGCAAGCCGCCAAACGCGCCGCCGGTGGGGTGGTGCAGGCGGTTGAGGCGGTGATGGCTGGCGAGGCCGATAACGCCTTTTGCGCCCTGCGCCCGCCCGGCCACCATGCCGAGCGGCAAAAATCCATGGGCTTTTGCCTGTTCGGCAATGTCGCGATCGGTGCGAAATATGCGCTGGAACATGGGCTGGCCGAGCGGGTGGCGATCATTGATTTCGACGTGCATCACGGCAATGGCACGCAGGATCTGCTGTGGGATGAGCCTCGGACCCTGTTTGCCTCGTCCCACCAGATGCCGCTTTACCCCGGCACCGGGGCGGCCAACGAAACCGGCGCCCATGGCACCATCCTGAACTGCCCGCTTTCGGAGGGCAGCGGCACCCAGGCGCTGCACGACGCCTATGAGGGGCAGATTTTTCCCGCCATTGATGATTTCGCCCCCGACCTGATCCTGATCTCCGCCGGCTTTGATGCCCACCGTGACGACCCGCTGGCTGGGCTGAACTGGGAGGTTTCGGATTTCATCTGGCTGACACAGCGAATTTGCGATCTGGCGGACCGGCGTTGCAAGGGGCGCATTGTATCGGCTCTGGAAGGGGGCTATGATCTGAACGCATTGGCCGCTTCGGTGGCGGCGCATGTGTCGGTATTAAAGGAGCGCGGCGGATGAGTGACAAACCCATAGATGAGATGAGCTTTGAAGAAGCCATGGCGGCGTTCGATACCGTCGTCACCCAGCTGGATCGCGGCGATGTGCCGCTTGAGCAATCCATTGCGCTGTATGAGCGCGGCTCGGCGCTGAAAAAGCGCTGCGAGGCCAAGTTGAAAGAGGCCGAGGAAAAAGTGGCCGCGATCACGCTGGGCGAGGGCGGCGAGCCGGTGGGTGCCAAAACGGTTGAAGGGCTCTGAATGTTGCACGACGCGCTGAGCGAGGCTGCGGGCCGGATTGACGCCTGTTTGCAGCAGGCCGTGGGCTCTTGGCCCGGTCTGCCGGTGCATCAGGCGATGGGCTATGCCTGTGAGGGCGGCAAGCGGCTGCGAGGGTTTCTGGTGCTGGAAAGCGCGGCGCTTTACGGTGTTGCGCCGCAACGCGCGGTCTATGCGGCCAGCGCGGTTGAGGCGATGCACGCCTATTCGCTGGTGCATGACGATCTGCCCTGCATGGATGATGACGATCTGCGCCGGGGCCGGCCGACCGTGCACCGGCAATGGGATCAGGCCACGGCGGTTCTGGCTGGCGATGCGCTGCAAACACTGGCCTTTGAACTGCTCTGCCAACCGGGGATCAGCGATGATCCGGCGGTCTCTGTGGCGCTGGTGTCTTCGCTGGCCCGGGCTTCGGGGGCAGCGGGGATGGTGTTGGGCCAAGCGCTGGACATTGCCGCCGAAACCGCGCCCCAGCCGCTGACGCTTGCGCAAATCACCCAGCTGCAAGACCGCAAGACCGGTGATCTGATCTGCTGGGCAGCGCAGGCCGGTGCTTTGTTGGCCAAGGCAGACCCGGCCCCGCTGGGGGCCTATGCCCGGGCGATGGGGTTGGCCTTTCAGATTGCCGATGACATTCTGGATGTCGAAGGCGATGCCGATCTGGCCGGCAAACGGCTGGGCAAGGATGCGGATGCGGGCAAAGCGACCTTTGTGTCGCTGCTGGGGCTGCAAGGGGCCAAGGAACGGGCGAGGCAGTTGGTCAATCAGGCCGAACAGGCGCTGGCCCCCTTTGGCGATCGCGCCGATTTGCTGCGCCAAGCCGCCCGCTTTGCCATCACCCGCGACAAATAGGAAGCTGGCCGGATGGGCGACAAACCCGATACCCCTTTTCTGGACCTCGTGTCTTGCCCCGCTGACCTGAAGCAGCTGTCAGAGGCGCAGCTGATCGGGCTGGCCGATGATTTGCGCACCGAGGTGATCGCGACTGTGGCGCAAACCGGCGGCCATCTGGGGGCCGGGCTGGGGGTGGTCGAGCTGACCGTGGCGCTGCATCGGGTGTTTGACACCCCCAAAGACAAGCTGATCTGGGATGTGGCGCATCAGAGCTATCCGCATAAAATCCTCACCGGGCGGCGCGATGCGATCCACACTCTGCGCCAGCAAGGCGGTCTGAGCGGCTTTACCAAGCGTTCGGAAAGCGCCTATGATCCGTTCGGGGCCGGCCATAGCTCGACCTCGATTTCCGCCGCGCTGGGTTTTGCGGTGGTGCGTGATCTGGAGGCCGACTCTGAAATCGGTGATGCCATCGCGGTGATCGGTGATGGGGCGCTCTCGGCAGGGATGGCCTATGAGGCACTCAACAATGCCGGCCATCTGCAAAAGCGCCTGTTCGTGGTGTTGAACGACAACAACATGTCGATATCGCAGCCGGTGGGGGCGATCTCGGCCTGTCTGGCGCGGCTTTGTGGCGAGCAGGGCGCGGCACAGCAGCAGGCGGCGGCGTTTTTTGAGCAGCTGGGCTTTACCTATGTCGGGCCGGTGGATGGCCATGATCTGGGGCAGTTGCTGACGGTTCTGGGCCGGTTAAAGGATCAGGCCAGCGGGCCGGTGTTGATCCATGTGGTGACGCAAAAGGGCAAGGGCTATGGCCCCGCCGAGGCCGCGCCCGATAAATGCCACGCCACGGCCCGCTTTGACGTGCCCACCGGCAAACAGCAGAAATCCATCCCGCAAGCCCCGACCTATACCGAGGTGTTCGCCTCCAGCTTGCTGCAAGAAGCCGCCGGGGATGATAAAATCTGTGCCGTCACTGCCGCCATGGCTGATGGCACCGGGCTGAACCGCTTTGCCGCGCAGTATCCGCAACGCTGCTTTGACGTGGGCATTGCCGAACAACATGCGGTGACGTTCTCGGCTGCTCTGGCCGCAGGTGGGCAGAGGCCGTTTTGTGCGCTTTATTCGACCTTTTTGCAGCGTGGCTATGATCAGCTGGTGCATGATGTGGCGGTGCAGGGCTTGCCGGTGCGCTTTGCGATTGACCGGGCTGGGCTGGTGGGGGCCGATGGGCCGACCCATGCGGGCAGCTTTGACATTGCCTTTTTGGCCAATCTGCCCAATTTCGTGCTGATGGCCGCCGCCGATGAGGCCGAGCTGATGCATATGGTCGCCACCGCCGCCCGTTACGATGCCGGCCCCAGCGCATTTCGTTTTCCCCGTGGCGAAGGCGTGGGCGTGGCGCTGCCCCCCCGTGGTCAGCCGCTGAAAATTGGCAAGGGGCGGGTGATTGCCCGCGGGCGCGATCTGGCGATCCTGTCGCTGGGCGCTCGGTTAAGCCAAGTGCAACAGGCGGCGCAGATGCTCGCCGGGATGGGCATCACGCCCACCATCGCCGATGCCCGCTTTGTCAAGCCGCTGGATGCGGAGTTGATTTTGGAACTGGCCGCCAGCCATCAGGCGCTGATCACCATCGAAGAGGGCGCGATGGGCGGCTTTGGCAGCCATGTGGCGCAGCTTCTGGCCGAAAATGCGGTGTTTGACCGAGGGCTGAAATTCCGTTCGATGGTGTTGCCGGATCATTTCATCGACCATGCCAGCCCGGGGCAGATGTATGCGCAGGCGGGTTTACAGGCACCGGATATTGTGGCCAAAGCGTTAGCGCTGCTGGGGCAGGGTGGCTAAATTTGTCCCGGTTTTTTGGCGATTTTGGCGAAATATGCGACCTTGGCGCAACAGTGGCGTAAAAAATGCAGAAAAGTTGACGGACCCTGATGCCAGCTCATGGACGATTGAAAAGCTGATCTGCTACATGCAGAGTCATTGAACTTTATCATAAATAACGAGAGCAGCCATGAAAAAACTTACACTTGCCGCGGTTTTCGCAGCCATCGCTTTTCCAGCCGTATCCGGCAACCTGAGCCAGCCGGTTATGGAGCCCAAAGTAACATTGCAAACCATTGAAGCTGGCACGTCTTCTTCCAGCCAGGGCATTCTGGTGCCTGTCTTTTTGCTGCTGACATTTGGCGCAGCACTGGCCAACTAAGGCTGGGATTGAGTCATAAGATTTACTCAAAAAAAAGTGGGCCGGAATATCATCTCCGGCCCGGTTGACTGCCCCGCAATTTGCGGGGTTATTTTTTTTCTGCGTCAAAAATCGCCTGCAACCCTTCGTGATAGGTCGGGTAAAGCAGCTCGACACCCAGCTCATTGCGGATTCGGGCGTTCGACACTTTGCGTGAATCCGAATAGAAACTGCGGGCCATGGGGTGCATTTCGGCGGTTTCAAAATCCTCATCCGGGGGCGGGGGCGCATCCATCAGCCGGGCGGCATGGCGCACCACATCTTCGGGTGGGGCGGGCAGATCATCGCAGGTGTTGTAGATGCGTCCGCCCGGATAGGGGCGTTGGATCGAGGCGTGGATGATATTGGCGATGTCATCGACATGCACCCGCGAAAAGAACTGGTTTTTCTTGATGATACAACGCGCGGTGCCGTTGCGCAGCCGGGTGAACGGATCGCGCCCCGGACCATAGATCCCGGCAATGCGGAAAATATAGAGCGGGAACCCGGCCTGATCGGCCAGCTCTTGCCAGGCGGCTTCGGCCAAAGCGCGCCGGTCACTGCGTTTGACGGATGGCGACAGCGGCGTGGTTTCGTCAACCTCGGCCCCTTGGTGATCGCCATATACCCCGGTGGTGGACATATAGCCGACCCATTTCAAATGCGGCCCGGCGGCGGCGATCTGTTCGCGGAAATCCGCCAGAACCGGGTCGCCATTTTCCGTCGGAGCCGCCGAGGTCAGGATATGGCTGGCCGATGCAATCGCGTCATGGAGCTGCCCATTCCCGGCATCATCGGGCCAGAGCAGGCCGGTGGCACCTTGTGCCTTGATCGCCTCCAACTTTTCCGGGCTGCGGCTGGTGCCGGTGATCTGCCAGCCCTCAGGGATCAGACGCCGTCCAAGCGCCTGAGCAGAATAGCCGTGACCAAAGGAAAGTAATCTGTTTTGCATGTTCATCCGCCTTTTGCTTGCATCAGTTTCGGTTCACACCGGCAGGCTATGAGCGTCCCGGCGCGGGTGCAACTGGTTTTAATGCCGCGGCTGTCACTTTGGGTAGAGCCGCTTGCATTCAGCGCTTTTGGCCAGCATGGCGCGTTTGACGGCGGGCAGTTTGCGGCGCATCTCGGCCAGCTTGCGCCGTTCCTGCGCGATGTCGATGGTCACCGGGGTCTCAACCGTGCGGTATTCGATGTCCTCGCACAGATAGGGTTTGTCATCCTTATCATAGCAGGTTGCCGTCACCGGATAGGATTGCTGCTGGCGGTGGATGGCATAGCCGCGATCAATGTTGCCTTGGGTGCGGGAGATGTCAGATTGCAGGCGGTGCAGCGCGTTGGCCGCGCTGTTCAGGCAACGCTGTTGCGGGGTGGCGCAGGCGGCCACCAGGCTCAGCAGCACGGGCAGCAATGTAAGAGACCGGTTTCGCATGATGTTCGCTCCGTTTCGGCAAGGGATGCGGCGACTATAATCGCCCGGGTGGCGCTGTCAAATGCCCTCGGCGGCTGACCCCGGTGCATAAAAAACGCGGCCCCTTGAACAAGGCCGCGTTTTTGGTTTTTAACTTGGGTAAGCGGTTAGGTCATCCGCAGGCCGCCATCAATGCGGATGGTTTCGGCATTGAGATAATCGTTTTCGATGATGAACCGCGCCAGGGCGGCATATTCCGCCGGATTGCCCAGCCGCTTGGGGAAGGTGACTTCGGCCGAGAGCCCGTCGATGATCTCTTGCCCCAGCCCCTGCAACATCGGGGTCAGGAAAATCCCCGGCGCAATCGCCATGATGCGGATGCCGCTGCGGGCCAGATCGCGCGAAATCGGCAGAGACATTCCGGCAATGCCCGCCTTGGACGCGGTATAGGCGGCTTGCCCCATCTGCCCGTCAAAAGCAGCGACTGAGGCGGTGTTGATGATCACCCCGCGCTGGCCGTGCTCATCGGCTTCGTTGTTGGCCATTTCTGCGGCAGCCAGACGCAGCACGTTAAAGCTGCCGATCAGGTTGATATCAATGGTGCGCTTGAAGCTGTCCAGCGCGTGCGGGCCATCGCGGCCGATGGTTTTCTCGCCGGTGGCGATGCCGGCACAGTTGATGCAGGCATTGATCTTGCCCATTTTCTCGACCGCCAGCTTGACGCCCGCGGCAACCGAGCTTTCGCTGGTCACATCGACATTGGCAAAATCGGCCCCGATTTCGGCGGCCACTTCGGGCCCGCGCTTTTCGTCGCGGTCAAAGATCACCACCTTGGCCCCGGCCGCGCAAAGTGCGCGTGCTGTGGCTTCGCCCAGGCCCGAAGCCCCGCCGGTGATGATTGCTGCTGTCTGGTTGATCTGCATGGTCGAGCCCTTTGGTTGAATTGAACGCGCGTTCAGATAGCCCGCACGGGGGCGAGCTGTCCAGCAAAAATTGCGCAGCCGGCGGGGCGGGCAGGTGCAGCCCGGCCGCTCCGCTAGGCCCAGATCAGCCCCACCCGTTCGATCATCCAGTAAATCGAAATCACCGAAATCACCGCCAGCGTGGCCAGCCGTGCCAGCCGCTGGGGCATGTCTCCGGCCTGCATCAGCGCCCAGCTGAGGATCAGCGTGATCGCCACCAAGATCAGCTGGCCCATTTCGATGCCGATATTAAAGGTCAGCAGCGCCAGCAGCAGATCCGGCGACTCCCGGCCCAGAATTTCCCCCAACACAAAGGAAAAGCCCAACCCATGCAGCAGCCCGATCACGGCAAACACCAGAACGCTTGAGCTTCGCCGCAACAGCGCCGCCCCCGCCGCGTAAAGCACCGAAGCGGCAATGGCAAATTCCACCAGCGGAATGAACCACGGATAATCCGGCGCATATCCCAAAAAGCTGGTGATCAGGGTGACCGAATGGCCCAGCGTAAAAGCGGTGATATACAACACCAGCCGCTGCCAGTTCAGCGCGCCCAGCGTCATGGCGATCACCAGCAACACATGGTCGGCCCCTTCCAGAATATGCAGCATCCCCTGATAGATATATTCCAGCATCACATCAGCGGTGGAGCGATCCAGCACCAGCGGCTCTTGCAACTGCCCCGGGATCGCATAGCTGAGCGCCTGATCGCCGCGCATATCAATGATCCGGTTCTCGATCGAGACATCCTCGTTCAGCGTCAGAGCCGGCAGGCGGGATTGCACACTCAGCGCGCCACCGCCTTTGGGGGCGGCGATGCTCAGCTGCATCTGCACAAAGGCAATGCCGAAATCGGGGTCTTCGCCGATCCCTTCTGAATTCAGCCGCCGCGCCGCAGTGTCGGGCGAGTTAAACGGCTTGATCGGATCACGCCCGATGATGCGGAATTTACGCACCCTAGCATCCACCGGCTGCCCGTTTTGCGACCATTGCAGCGCCGTGGCCAGCCTGTGGGTAAAGGCGGCCCGGTTGTCGGCGATATGTTGCAGCGACAGCCAATAGATAGACTGCCCCTTGGCATTGAGTTTCAGATAGAGCGCATCAATGTCGCCGCTGTCCTGATCCGCCCCCAGCGCAGGCGCGATATCGCTGTAAAACAGCGGCAGCGGAGCTTCGATATAAACTTCGGCAGTGGCGTCATTCTGGGTGACAATGATGGTGCGCTTTTGCACACCGGTGGAAAAATGCGCATTGGCCGGCAGCGCGGCCCACAAAAGCAACAACAAAAAAGCGAGCGGGGAAAATACGGCAGATTTTATGGTCATCATTCAATCCTATCAATATCAATATCGCGTGTTTTCATGGAAGGCTTAGAATCAGCACAAAAGCAACAAAAATACGAAAAACTGGGCGCATGATGTCGGGGGCAGCTGTGTCCCCGATGCATAAGGAGCCCCCATGAGCGATCAGACCCCGCTGGATCAGGCCCATCAGGCCATGCAGCAGAGCCCGGATGACAATGCCGCCCGGCTGCGGTTTTTCGAATGCCTTGCCGATAGCGAACTGTTCCTGCTGCTCAAAACCGAAGCCGTGGGCGATAACCTGTCGCCTGAGGTGGTCGAGCTGGACGGCGCATCTTATCTGCTGGCCTTTGACCGCGAGGAACGGCTGGTGGATTTCGTCGGCGCTCAGGCGCATCACGCGGCACTTTCGGGGCGGGTGCTGGCGCATATGCTGGCGGGGCAGGAACTGGGGCTGGGGCTCAATCTGGATGTGGCCCCGTCTTCGATCCTGCTGCCGGCACCGGCGATGGTGTGGTTGGTGCAGATGCTGGAACATGCGCCCGATCAGGTAGAGGAACAACCGGTGTCGTTCGAGCCTCCCACCGGCCTGCCCGAAGCACTGCTGACCGCGCTGGATGCCCGGCTGGCCTCGACCGCAGGCCTTGCCAAAACCGCTTATCTGGTGGCGGCGACTTATCAGGGCGGGCGGCGCGGCCATGTGTTGGCGATTATCGACGCGGTGGAAACGGCGCAGAACGCGCTGGCCAAGGCGGTGAGCGAAGCGCTGAGCTTCAGCGCGGTTGAGGCCGGGCAGTTGGATGTGACGTTTTTCGCCAGCGAGGATCCGGTTTGTGCGCTGCTCGAACGGGTCGGGCTGCGCTTTGATTTGCCCGAGCCCGAAGCCCCCGAGGCCGAAATCATCCAGATCCCCGGCAACGACCCGGATAAGCCTCCGATTTTGCGGTAAAGGGGCGGGGCGCAAGCTCGCCGTCCGAGGTCTTTATGCAATGCTGTATCGCGTCAAAAATGCCGGTTTGTGCCTGCCGGGAGGCAGGCAGGCTTAAGGCCGCAGTCAGCGGGCGAGGCGCAGCAGGGCGTCCAGATCGAGATGCGCTTCGACATGCGCGGCCAGCGCATCCAGCGTGGTGTCGATTTCGGCCTCATAATCCAGCGCGCTGGCCGCCGCCGAGCGCCCCAGCCGTTGCAGATAGGCCGCGCGGAACCCATCGGCGGCAAACAGCCCATGCATATAGCAGCCCATCACCCGGCCATTTTCCGAGGCTGCTCCGTCACGATGCCCGTCAATTTCCAGCCAGGCGCGGGCCTGATCGGGGCCGGTGCTGTGGCCGATATGGATCTCATAGCCTTGCAGCTTGTTGCCGCTGGGCAGATAGGTGGCCTCGCATAGTTTCAGTTGCTTGTCCGCCGACATTTCCGTGTTGATATTCAGCAGCCCCAGCCCCTGATGACGGCCCGCATGGCCCTCGATCCCGTGGGGGTCGATGATCTCGCGGCCCAGCATCTGATAGCCGCCGCACAGCCCCAGAACATGGCCACCACGGCGCAGATGCGCTTTCAGGTCGACCTCCCAGCCCTGAGCGCGGAAATAGTGCAGATCGGCGATGGTGGATTTGCTGCCGGGGATCAGCACCAGATCGGCATCGCCGGGCAGAGGCTGGCCGGGGGGGATGATCTCAAGGCTGACATCGGGTTCCGCCGCCAGCGGGTCGAGATCGTCGAAATTGGCGATCCGTGACAGGCGCGGCACGGCGATTTTGAAATTGCCGCCGCGGGTCGAGCAGATATCTATCACATCCTCAGCCGGTAGTTTCCAGGCGTGTTCGAACCACGGCAGGACTCCGATATCGGCCCAGCCGGTGCGTTCAGAAATGGCGTGGCGGCCCTCGGTGAATAGGGTAACATCGCCACGGAACTTGTTGATGATAAAGGCTTTTATGCGGTCGCGATCCTCGGCTGGCAAAATGGCGTGGCTGCCGACCATCTGGGCGATGACGCCGCCGCGGTCGATGTCTCCGACCAGCACCACCGGCACATTCGCGGCCTCGGCAAAGCCCATATTGGCCAGATCATTTTCACGCAGATTGATTTCGGCCGGGCTGCCAGCGCCTTCGATCAGCATCAGATCGGCATTGGCCGACAGGCGGTGAAAGCTGTCCAGAATGGCGGGCATCAGGGTATGCTTCATGGCGGAAAAATCCCGCGCCTTGAGTGTGTCGAGATGCTTGCCCTGCAGGATGATCGCCGCGCCAATATCGCTTTCGGGTTTCAGCAGCACCGGGTTCATATCGCAAACCGGCGCCAACCCGGCGGCCCGGGCCTGCAACGCCTGAGCCCGCCCGATTTCGCCGCCATCGCGGGTGACGGCGGCGTTGTTGGACATGTTTTGCGGTTTGAACGGGCAGGTTTTCAGACCGCGCCGGCGAAACGCCCGCGCCAGCCCGGCGACCAGCATGGATTTGCCCACATTCGAGCCCGTGCCCTGTATCATCAGTGATTTGGCCATACGCTTCTTATTGCTGTGATTTGGCTGGCAGGCAAGGCAGATCGGCAGGGGGCAGACATAAAGAAGCCCACCCCCAAGGAAACGCGCGAACAGGATAGGGGGCGGGCCGAGGCCTGTATAGCTCACCCGATCCGCAATAGGTTTGATCCAGGTCAATCGCACCCGGTTGATATGGCAGAAAAACCAAAAGCTGCGGCTTTTTGTCGTGAGGGGGAAGATATTCTGCCATTTGAATGCGGATTGATATATGTTAAGCCCTACTGAAAGAATCGGAATTATCCGCTGTTTGGGCGCCTTCTGATTCTGGCAAATGTCCGGCACGAGATGCAGAGCAGGCGATCTGGCCGTGTTGGTTTTGGTGCATAGGTGAAGGCCTTGCTTCTGATTTGCAAGGACTGGCAAAAAAAGGGAATAAGATGAAGAACATAGCAGCATTGATGGGGGCTGTGGCGCTGGTTGCAATTCTGCCGCAGCCGCTGGTGGCTCAGGGGGGGATGCAGGCATCTGGCATGGCCCCGGCCGAAGGTGTGGCGGCAAAAAAGGCGCAAAAGAAGGCGCGCAAAAAGCAGATGATGATGCAGATGATGCAAAAGATGAAGGCCGCCAAGGCTGCGCGCATTCCTGCCACCATGCCGATTTATGATCCCGCCGGTGGCGAGGTTGGGCGCAATCTGCCCCGTTATGATCAGCCCTACTGTCTGAATTGGCGCGGCGGGCCAAAGGGGGTTTTGCTGCCCGCTGATATGAAGCCTCCGGCTGTTCCGCCCATGCCGGGTCTGCATGGGATTGTCGGGCTGGGTTATAATGGCGCCTGCGGCGGTGCCAATGCGCTGCTGTCTTTTAGCAATAAGGGCAAGAGTGCCTTTATGCGCGGTATGATCTACAAGGAAGATAACGGCAGCTACACGCCCGCCAATGGTGGGGCCGATGTGCTGAATGACAATGAGCGTCTGGCCTACAGCATCGGTGGCGGTCTGTTCCGTGGGGATGGCTCGTTTGTCAGCCTTGATCTGCGGGGGCAGCGCCGGGATGAGGTGCGCTATCCGGGTTTGCCGGTTTCCACCCGGCAGCTGGATGTTGATCGCTATGATCTGGCCGGTCAATATATGTTGCAGGGCGGAGCGCTGAAAAAGCTGCGCTTCAAGGCCAATTTCATCAATATCGACAAGATCAACGACAATTTCACCTATAACATCCCCGCCGGTGGCAGCCCAAATTTCGAAGTTCGGGTTGAGCGTAAGACTGCCGATGCCATGCTGGAGCTTGACGGCGGGAGCGGTGCGTTCAACTGGACGGTCGGCCTTGGTTATCGTTCGGACAATCGCGATGCCGGGCGCTTTGCCTTTATGGGCGGGGCGTGGGTGCAGAATTCGCCCAATTTCGCCGATGCCACGGTCAAGGCGGTGTCGCTCAAAGCCAAGGGCGTCTGGGCGCTGGATCGGGCGCGCCGGATCAAGGCGGGCTTGCAGGTGGATTCGGTGGATGCCTCTCTGGGGCGGATGAATACCCCGGTGGCCGGTGGTGTGACTCCGGCGATGATGTTTAACGCCACTTACGGGCCGGGTGCGGCACAGGATGAGGCTTCGGAAACCAATGTCAGCGCCAATATCCGCTTTGAAAAGGATTTTGCCGCAAAAAAGGGCCGGTTCTTTGCCGGGCTGTCGCGCAAGCTGCGCACCGCCAACCCGCGCGAGCGTTATTTTGCTCTGACAAGCCCGGTTGCGGCGGCCTCTTGGGTGGGTAATCCGGGTCTGTCCCCGGAAAAGCACCATATGCTGGAGGTCGGTGCCGGCTGGAAAGGTGGCCCGTGGGAGCTGGCCGGGCGGGCCTATGTGGATCATGTCTCGGATTTCATCCTGTGGGATCGCATCCACAACCCGGCGTCGCCAATGAACGGGCGCAACATTTTCCGCAATGTGGATGCGCTGTTTACCGGGGTTGAGGCCAAGGCGAAATACAAATTTGCCAAAGGCTGGTGGGCCGGGGCCGAGCTGTGGCTGACCCGTGGCGAAAACACCACCGATGACCGGCCGATTGATCAGATCCCGGCGGCCGAAGCGGCGCTGCAACTGGGCTGGGCCAATGAGACATTCGCGCTTGAAAGTCGTCTGCGTCTGGTGTCCGAGCAAACCCGGCTGGATAACAACCCGGCCACGGGGTCGGGCCGTGACGGGGCCAGCAGCGGCTATGGCGTGTTGGATATTTCCGGCAGCTGGAAGCCAAAGCCCAATATGACGGTCAGCTTTGGTGTCGATAACGTGCTGGACAAGGTCTATACCCCGCATATCGAACGCTATGACATCGCCAATCCGATGCTCAGCAATCCGGTCGCGCCAGAACGGAATATCTGGGTCAAGGCCACTATGCGCTTTTAGGTCGTCCTGAGGACCATCACAAGGAGAGAGAACATGACATTATTCACCCGTAGAAATACCCTGCAAATGCTGGGCGGTGCATCAGCTGTTGCCGCCGTCTCGGGTCCGCTACAGGCCTTTCAGGGGGCCGAGCTGGATGTGCTGGGGCTGGCTGGCCCGCCTGCGCCGCCCACCTTGTATCTGTCGCATATGATGCGCCAGCCCAAGGTCAAGGCGCTGGCCAAATCGGTCAAATTCCAGCAATGGCGCTCGCCCGATATGCTGATTGCGATGATGACCAATGGGCAGGTGCAGGTGGCGGCAACGCCGTCGAACACCGCCGCGATCCTTTATAACAAAGGTGTCAAGATCAAGCTGCTGGACATCACCACCTGGGGCGTGCTGCATCTGCTGACCCGCCGCGATGACATCAAGGGCTTGCCCGATCTGAAGGGCAAAAAGCTGTTGTCCTTCTTCCGGGGCGGGATGCCGGATATCGTCACGCAATATCTGGGGATGAAGCAGGGCATTGACATCACGAAAGAGGTTGATGTCAGCTATGCCAGCACGCCGATGGAAGCCCTGCAGATGTTCCTGAGCGGTAAGGCCGAAACCGTTGTTCTGCCCGAGCCCGCCGTATCGGCAGCGCAGATCAAGAGCAAGATGGTCGGTCAGCCGGTGAACACGCTGAATTTGCAACAGGTTTGGGAAGAGGTGACTGGCCGGGGCCGTATGCCGCAGGCAGGCACTCTGGTGCAATCCGAATGGGCTGAGAAAAACCCCGAGCGGCTGGCGCAGATCAAAGAGAGCATTGGCAGTTCGATCGAGTGGATGAACACCATGAAGGACGAAGCCGCCAAGCTGGGCTCTCAGGAATTTGGTCTGCCGGCGCCGATCGTGCGCAAATCGCTGGATAAGGTGCATATGGAGCGGGTTTCGGCCGCTGAGGCGCGCGAGGATATCGAGTTCTTCTTTAATGCCCTGTCCGAGCTGTCGCCCAAGCTGATTGGCGGCAAGATGCCCGATGCTGGGTTCTATCTGGACTAAACCGATCCGGGCGGGCGCAGCCGGTTTGCGCCCGCCCCTCAACCTGAATTGAGCCGTGCAACAGCGGGTCAGGAGCGTGATGAAAGCCTATCTGAAAGACGCCGCAGCCTATTTATGGAGCGGATGGGGGCCGGTATCATCCGTGCTGCTATTCGTGGCACTGTGGGAGTTCGGCCATCAGGTTTATGGCACGCTGATCCTGCCGTCCCCGATTCAGACCATGCAGGCCTTTGTCCAGATTTATGACGAAGGCGTCATGCTGCCCGCCGCGATGATCACCGCCAAACGTGCCATGTTCGGCTTTTTCGTGGCAATCGGAGTGGGCAGTGTGCTGGGCATCGCTGCCGGGCTGTCGATGACCGCATCCCGCGCCATGCGCCCGATTGTAACCATCGCGCTGGGGGTGCCACCGATCACTTGGGTGGTGCTGGCGCTGATGTGGTTTGGTATGGGCGGGGGCTCGGCTGTGTTTACCGTGGTGGTGACCACTTTGCCGATCACCTTTGCAGGGGCGATGATGGGCACGCGCACGCTGGATAACGGGCTGCATGACATGGCCCGCACCTATCACACGCCGTTTTTGATGATGCTGTGGGATGTCTATTTGCCGCATGTGCTGTCTTATCTGTTTCCGGCCTGGATCACCGGCCGGATCGCGATGGACACGCCGGGCACGCTGGCGCTGCTGGTCTGTGTGCTGGGGATGCTGATGGCGGTGGAATATCTGCTGCTGGAGCCGATCCAGCGTCAGCTTGAGCCCTGGCGTAACACGGACGGGCCAGCCAATTTCAACACGCCAAAGGGGTTTTAGGCCATGCTGCATTGGCAACATATCAGCCACCGTTTCGGCCTGACCGATGTGCTGGAGGATATTGATCTGAGCCTGCAAAAGGGCCGGGTTCTCAGCTTGGTGGGGCCTTCGGGTTGTGGCAAATCCACCTTGCTGAACATCGCCGCCGGTTTGCTGGACCCCACCGAGGGCGTGCTGATCAATGAATTCGAGCGCCTTGCCATCGTGTTTCAGGATCACCGCCTGCTGCCATGGCGCCGGGGCATTGACAACATCGCCTATGGGCTCAAGGCCCGCGGGATGCCCAAGGCCGAACGCCACGCCGCCGCACGCCAGCTGGCCCGGCGTATGGGGTTGGATGACGAGGATATCAGCAAATTCCCCCATGAGCTGTCTGGCGGGATGCGCCAGCGGATTTCTCTGGCCCGGGCTTTGGCGGTGCAGCCGGATTTGCTGCTGCTGGACGAACCATTTAGCGCGCTGGATGTGGGCCTGCGCCGGGATTTGCAGGATCTGGTGGTCAGCCTGATTGCTGAACATGGTCTGTCCGGGGTGTTTGTTACCCATGATCTGTCCGAGGCGCTGCGGGTCAGTGATGAAATTATCGTGATGGCTCCTGATCCGGGCCGGATCGTTTATCGCCAGCAAATTGCATTGCCGGTGGCCGAACGCGATGAAACCTATGTGTTTCAGGCGGTTGGCCAGCTGATGCAAGTGCCAGCCGTGGATGCCGCGTTTCGCGTGAACGAAAAGGCGGCTTAATACTTGGAAAGGATATAAAATGACAACATTTCTGCATATCGGTAAATTTGTGGTTGCCCCTGAAAAGCGTGACGATTTTGTCAAGCTGATGAAAGACTATGAGAAAACAGTCGAGCAAAAGGGGCTGGATCATTCGCATCTGATTGAAGATGAAAACAAGCTGGGCACCTATTGGCACAGCACCATCTGGCAATCACGCGGTGATTGGGTGGCGGTTGAGGCCACCCCGGGCCATCGCGAGATGCACAAGAAACGCAGTGCGTTGCTGGAAGAGCCGATGAAGCATGACTTTTTCTGCGGCAACGTGGTGATGTAAAGCCGACGGGGGTGGGTTTTGATCCCAAAATCCGCGACACATCGGCGTGAAATGAAAAACTATTGCCGGGCGGCGCAATCCAGATTGTGCCGCTTGGCTGTCAAAACAAGAGGTAATGAACCAATGTTACGATTTCTAAAGCCCACCCTGTTCGGGGCCATGCTGGCGGTGGGGGCGTCTGCCGCATTTGCCAAGGATGTGGTTTTTATGGCGCGGCCGAATGGCCAAACCCTGCCATTGTTCGTCTTGCAGGCCAAGGCGGCTGAGTTCCTGCCCGAGGGCATGAATGTGGTGCTCAAACCCGTGCCCCGGACCAAAGAGGCAGTGGTGAAGGCGTTGAAAACCAAAGAGGTGGATTACGCCAATGTGTTCCATGCCATGGGCGCCACCCTGCATGAAAAGGGCATGACGCATCTGAAACTGGCCGGGGTGCATGTCTGGGGCGGTATGGGGATTTTGTCCAAAGACAGCATCAAGCCCGGCGACTGGCAGGCGCTCAAAGGTGCGACCATGCTGGTTGCTCCGGGGATCAAAACGCCGCCGCATAAAATCTCGATGATGGCGCTGATGATCAACGGCATCAACCCAAAGGCCGATTTGATGATCGCCGGGGCTACTCCGCATCAGGCGTTTGATCAGATGGCTTCGGCCGATAATGCGCCGGATTTCGTGGTGATGCCCGAGCCGCAGCTGTCGCATGGGCTGATCAAGATGAAAAAGCAGGGCTGGAAGACCCAGTATCACCTGTTTGCCGATAGCGGCAAGGCTGTGACCGATTTCGGGGTGCCTCTGGGCAGCCTGTGGATCGTTGGCGATCAGCCTGATGCCAAAGCGGTTGTGGCAGCCTTTGACAAGGCTGTGGATTATACCTTCGACCCCGCCAATCGCGAGGAAGTCGCCAAAATCATCGCCAAAGGGTTCAACGAAACCTTTGATAAATCTGCTCCGGTCAAGGTGTTCTCGGATGCTCTGGGCCGCGGCTTGCTCAAGATGAACTACAAATCCGCCGCCGGGATCGAAGCCGCGCTGCGCATCTTTTGGGGCAATGCCGGGATCAACCCATCGCGTGATGTGATCTGGCATGGCAATGATTTCAAAGTGCCGGACAAGGCGGTTCTGGTTTCGGAAATGCTGCCCCGGCATGTGGGGTCGGCCATTGCGCATGGCAAAGAGCTGGGCCTGAGCAAAAAGACCATGATGGCAGCGTTGCGCATCCGCAAAGATGTTCATGCGGTGATGATCGAGCATCTGACCAAGGTGCGCAATCTCGAGGCCAAAATCTTTGACGCTTATGTCGCCAATGATTTTGACGCGGTTCGGGAAAACCTGAAAGCACTGGCCGATGCACGTCTGACCGCTTCGATGCTGCAAATCGAGTGCATTGAGCGCACCATGAAGGAATATGATCCGGCCGATCTTGCAAAACTACGCCAGTTTCATATTGACAATGAGAAGGTGATCGCGGCCTTTGGCGGGCTGTAAACCTTTCATGTGAACACGCCTTGCCCCTTTGCGGGGCAGGGCTTTTGGGTGCCAGAGAGAACAATGATCGAGCTATACCAATTCAAACCCGCGCTGGGCCTGCCCAACGCTTCGCCGTTTTGCATGAAGGCCGAGGCCTATCTGCTCTATCGCGACATTCCCTATACCATCGTGCCGACCTCGCCGCGCCAGTCGCCTTCGGGGAAGCTGCCGTATATTCGTGATGATGGAAAACTGATCACCGATAGCGAAGCGATCATGGACCATTGCGAGGCCACACAGCCCGCACCTCTGGACAGTGACCTGAGCGATAAGCAGCGGGCGGAGTCGCATATGTTGCGGCTGTGGGTTGAGCAAAACCTGTTTTGGCAGATCGTCTATACCCGCTGGGCCGATCCGGTGGGCTGGGGGGCATTCAAACCGATCCTCAGCGCCAACATGCCGCGTTTGATCGGTGGGCCGTTGATCATGATGATCCGGCGCAAATTGCTGCAACAGCTGCGCAGCCGTGGGCTGAACCCCCATGACCCGAACGCCGCCTATGCCCGGGGCCGGGCGCAGCTGGATGTGCTGGCTCGGTTTCTGGGGGAGGAGGGCTTTGCCTTTGGCCCCACCCCCAGCCGTCTGGACATGACGCTTTACGCGTTCATCGCCAATGTTGTCGAGCAGGACCAGCCCAATGAGTTGCGCGATTACGCCCGCACTCTGGCCCGGCTGAACCGCTATTGCGCCGATATGCACGCGCTCAGCTTTGCCAAGGCCGCAGCATGAACAAGGCGCCGCTTCCCAAAGGTCTCTATGACACGCACCCGCTGTTTAACCGGGTGATTTTCGCCTATGGCTTTCGACCGTTTTTCATCCTGTCGGCGGGGTATGCCGCCCTGACGGTGCTGCTCTGGGCCGGGTTCTGGTATGATCTGGTGCCGCTGCCGGATGCGATTTCGGTGGTGCAATGGCACGCCCATGAAATGCTGTTCGGGGTTATCGGTGCCGCGCTGGGCGGGTTTTTGTTGACCGCAGTGCCGGAACTGACCGCGGATCCCAGCCTGAAATCCCCCGGAGGCACCAAATACAAGCACATCATGGGCCGCAAGCTGGCGCTGCTGGTGGCGCTTTGGCTGGCGGGGCGGGTGGCGATGTGGATGATCGGTGTGCTGCCGATCTGGCTGGTTGCACTGGTGAACCTTGCCTATTTGTTAATTCTGATGGCCTGGACCGTGCCGGATTTGTGGCGCGAGCGGCAAAAAAAGCACCGTTCATTTGCATTTTTCATACCGGCATTGTTTTTGGCACAGATCGTTATCTATCTGGGCTGGCTGGAGCTGACCTTGTTCGAAGACTGGCCGTATGACATCGCCCTGCGTGGGCTGGATGCTGCGCTGAATGTGTTTTTGATCGGCATCTCGCTGGTGGTCACCCGGGTGTCGATGGTGCTGGTGCCGATGGCGCTGGACGAACAAAACGATCTGGAGAGCGAATTTCGCCCGATCCCCCCCCGGCGTAATCTGGCGGTGGCAACGCTGAGCCTGTTTGCGCTGGCGGATTTCTTCATTCCTGAAAATCCGGTAGCGGGCTGGGTGGCTCTGGCGGCGGCGGCGGCGCAGCTGGACCGGCTGGCGGATTGGCATGTCGGGCGGATATTGCTGAAACCCTATGTGCTGGTGGTTTACCTGACCCATGTCTGGATGGCGGTGGGTCTGGCCGGGATCGGTTTGCATGATCTGGCCGGCTGGGATGATTTCGCGGCGGCGCGTCATGCGTTGGCGCTGGGGGCGGCCAGTCTGGCGGTGGTGGCGGTGTATGTGGTCGCGGGGCTGGAGCATACCGGGCGCGCGATGGTGGTCTCAAAACCGATGCTGCTGGCGATTGCGCTGATCAATCTGGCCACGGCGTTGCGGGTTGTGGTGCCGCCGCTGCTGCCGGATCTGTATGTGCCGGTGGCGATTGGCGGGGCTTCGGTGGTTTGGGCCGCGGCGTTTGCGGTGTTCTTGTGGGATTTCTGGCCGGCCCTGACCCGGCCGCGCCCGGATGGGAAACCGGGCTAGGGGGCATTGCCCCGGATCGCTTGCGAAGCTGTCTTTGTGCCTAAGGAAAGACCTCTGCATAAAAGCTGCGTTCCCTCTCACTGCCCGCCCGGCCGTTAGGCCGGGCTGCGCCTGCCTGCCCCCCGGCAGGCGCAATCAGCCTTCCCACACTTTGCAACGTGGTGACTTTATTCACGAACCCCGGTCGCTTCAAAGTTCCGCATATGCGCCTACCCAGGCAGGCGCAGCCCGGCGGTCTTGACGTTATGCGGCATTATGCAGAGGCCTTAAGGAACCAGAATCTCGGAATTCCCGGCCCTGAGGAACAGTTCGACGGGTCAGAAGCCTTGTTACGGCTTCATCCGATAGCCGGTTTTGAAAATCCAGGCGATGAACAGCAGACAGATCAGCATGAACATCCCCGTCATCCCCAGACTGATCCCCGGATGCACACTGGCCTGCCCGGTAAAGGCCCAGCGAAAGCCGCTGATCAGGTAAAGCACCGGGTTGAACAGGCTGACCGTTTGCCAAAAGGGCGGCAGCATGTTGATCGAATAAAAACTGCCCCCCAGAAAGGCCAGCGGGGTGATGATCAGCGCCGGGGTGATTTGCAGATGCTCAAACCCTTTGGCCATGATCCCGATCACAAAGCCCAGCATGGAAAACGTCACTGTCGTCAGCAGCAAAAACACCAGCATCCAGACCGGATGCGCGATCTGCACCGGCACGATCAGCGCCGAGGTTCCCAGAATGATCAACCCCAGAATGATCGCCTTGGTCGCCGCCGCCCCGACATAGCCCAGCACGATCTCGAACCCCGAAATCGGCGCACAGAGCACCTCGTAAATCGTGCCGCTGAAGCGGGGGAAAAAGATCCCGAATGAGGCATTGGCGATGCTGCTGGTCAGCAAAGACATCATGATCAGCCCCGGCACGATGAACGCCCCGTAAGATACGCCGTCAATTTCGTCGATCCGCGCCCCAATTGCCGCGCCGAACACCACGAAATAAAGGAAGGTGGTCAGCACCGGGGACAGCACGCTCTGAATCCAGGTGCGCGCCATGCGGTTCATCTCAAAGCGGTAAATCGTCAGGACAGAACGGGTGTTCATGGGGTTTCCTTTACCAGATCGACAAAGATATCTTCCAGACTGGATTGCTCGGTCGACAGATCAGACAGTTGCAGCCCGGCATCGCGCAGATCGTTCAGCAAACGGGTGATGCCGGTGGAGTGCTGCTGCGCCTCATAGGTATAGAGCAGCTCGGTGCCGTTGCCGGAAATTTCCAGCCCGTATTGGTCCAGCGCGGCGGGGGTGTCGGTAATCGGTGCGTCCAGATGCAGGGTCAGGCGTTTTTTGCCCAGTTTTTGCATCAGCGCCTTTTTGTCCTCGACCAGCAGCAATTCGCCCTTGGCAATGACCCCGACCCGGTCGGCCATTTCCTCGGCCTCTTCGATATAATGAGTGGTCAGGATGATGGTCACACCGCTATCACGCAGATCACGCACCATCTGCCACAAATCCCGGCGCAGGGCCACATCCACCCCGGCGGTGGGTTCGTCCAGAAACAGGATGATGGGTTCATGCGCCAAGGCTTTGGCGATCAGCAGGCGGCGTTTCATGCCGCCGGACAGGGTCAAAATCTTGCTGTGGCGTTTATCCCATAGCGACAACAGGCGCAGGATTTTTTCGATATAGGCGGGGTCTTTGGGTTTGCCAAACAGGCCGCGGGTGAAATTGACGGCGGCCAGCACGGTTTCGAAGGCTTCGCCGACGATTTCCTGCGGCACCAGCCCGATGCGGGTGCGGGTCTGGCGGTAATCCTTGCGGATGTCATAGCCATCGACCGTCACGCTGCCGCCGCTGGGATTGGTCAGGCCGCAAATGATGCTGATCAGAGTGGTTTTGCCGGCACCGTTGGGGCCGAGCAGGGCAAAGATTTCGCCCTTTTCAATCTGCAGATCAATCGGTTTGAGCGCGTTGAAGCCATCGGAATAGGTTTTGTGCAGCTGGTTGATCGAAACGATAGCGCTCATGTCTCATCCTCAAAGCAAAAGCCGGGCAGGGCATCACATATGCCATTGTGCCGGAATGTCTGCAACGGGTGATCCTGCACAGGGGATGTGCATTTTTGCGAGGGGTAGGGGGTGGATTGGGTAAATTTGCAGAGAAATGTCGAGTGGAAGGGGGGCTAAAGAGCTGTGCATCATGCCGTATAATGTCAAACGTGCCGGGCTGCGCCTGCCTGGGTAGGCGCTTATGTGCGGCGTATAGGTAAGCGTGGGGTGTGAATAATTCGCCACGTTGCAAAGTGTTGAGAAGCTGATTGCGCCTGCCGGGGGGCAGGCAGGCGCAGCCGGGCCTATCGGCCGGGCGGGGCAGATCAGGGGGCGCAACCTTGTGCAGAATTCTTTCAAAAACGAAATTATTGCCACACCCGCTTGCAAAGCGGCGCAATAACAGGTTGATAAGGCAGTATGACCACCTTAGCCCACCCAGCCAAACTGATCATAGCGGTCTTATTACTGTTCATGCCTGTGCGCATGGCCATAGCGGGCGAAGCAACCGTGGCGGTGGCCTCGAATTTCCTGCACACGGCGACCAAAATTGCCGAAAGCTTCACCGCCCAGACCGGGCATCAGCTGCAACTGGTCAACGGCTCGACCGGAGCGCTGTTTGCCCAGATCAGCCATGGAGCGCCCTATGATCTGTTTTTGTCGGCCGATCAACTTCGGGTGCTGCGGCTGGCGCAGGAAGGCCGCCTGTTGAACGGGCAGCACAAAACCTATGCTCTGGGCAAGCTGGTGCTGTATGCCCGCGACCCGGCCCATTTGCAGGGCGATCTGGAGCGATCCCTACGCAATGACGCCATTCGCCATGTGGCGCTGGCCGATGCCCGAACCGCGCCTTATGGTTCGGCCGCGCATCAGGTTCTGGAGCGGCTGAACCTGTCTGATCTGATCCGGCAAAAAGCGGTGATCGGGGCCAATGTCGCCCAGAGCTTTGGCTTTGTCGCCACCGGCAATGCGCAGATCGGATTTGTTGCATTATCACAAGCCAAACAGGCAAAAGGCGGTTGGATTGCGGTTTCTGAGGCGCTGTATGTTCCAATTGTGCAAGAGGTGGGGGTGCTCAAAAACGCTGCGGGCAACCCGGCGGCGCAGGAATTTTACGAGTTTCTGTCCTCTGAAACCGCCCTGCATATCCTGCAAGAGTCAGGCTATGGGGGGGCGCAATGAATATCTGGCCCGCCATCTGGCTATCGGTGCAGCTGGCATTTTTCAGCACGGTGATCCTGCTGATCATCGCCACCCCGCTGGCCTGGTGGCTGATCCGCAGCCAAAGCCGCCTGCGCCCGTTCATCGAAGCGCTGGTGGCACTGCCATTGGTGTTGCCGGCCACGGTTTTGGGCTTTTATCTGCTGCTGTTCATGAGCCCGGATCACGCCTTGGGGGCGCTGTGGCTGCGCCTGACCGATGACAGCCTGGCCTTTTCCTTTGCCGGTTTGCTGCTGGCGTCAATCATCTATTCGCTGCCCTTTGCCGTGCAGCCGCTGCAAACCGCTTTTCAATCGGTGGGCCGGGGCGTGATCGAGGCCGCGGCCACCATGGGCGCGGGGCGTTGGGATATTTTCTACAGCGTGGTGATGCCGCTTTCAAAACGCGGTTTTCTGACGGCAATGGTGCTGTCCTTTGCCCACACCTTGGGCGAATTCGGCGTGGTTTTGATGGTGGGCGGCAACATCCCCGGGCGCACCCGCACCATTTCGATCGAAGTTTTCAATGCCGTCGAAGTGCTGGACTATACCACTGCGCATCGCCTCTCGGCCGGGCTGTTGCTGTTTTCCTTTGTGGTGCTGGTGTTCGTCTATCTGATCAACGGCCAAAGGCGGCGCGAGCGATGACGGATTGCCTGTATCTGGACATCAGTTTGCAACTGGGGGACCACCGGCTGAGCGCCCAGCTTGATCTGCCCCTGCAAGGGATCACCGCGCTGGAGGGGGCCAGCGGCAGCGGCAAGACCTCGCTTTTGCGCTGCATTGCCGGGCTGGAGCGGCGTTGCCTTGGTCGGATCAGCTTTGGCGCTCAGATCTGGCAGGATCAGCGCCGGTTTCTGGCCCCGCAAAAACGCCGGATCGGCTATGTGTTTCAGGATACCCGGCTGTTTGCGCATCTGACGGTCCGGGATAATCTGGCCTATGGCCATCAGCGGGCCGGGGCCGCAGGGCAGGTGTTGCAGCGGGTGGTGGAGGCGCTCGATCTGGGCGATTTGCTGCAACGGCGGGTCGAAGCGCTTTCGGGCGGCGAGGCCAAGCGGGTCGCTTTGGGCCGCGCTCTGGCGATGGATCCGCAGCTGTTGTTGCTGGATGAACCGCTGACCGGGCTGGATCGGCGCCGCAAGGACGAGATCCTGCCCTATATTGCGGATGCGGTGCAGGCCACTGGTTGCCCGGCGATTTATGTCAGCCATGAACGCCGCGAAACCGCGTTGCTGGCGGATCGGGTGCTGCGGATGCAGCAGGGGCGGCTGAGCGGGCCTGAACCCTGTGATACCCATCTGAACGCCACCGCCCGCCACACAAATGGCCAGTGGCGGCTTTGTGTTGACGGCCACCCGACCGGGCTGACGGTGCCCGATGGGGCCAAAACAAGCTATACCCTGCGCCTGAACCCCGAAAGCGTGGTGCTGTCGCAGCGTGATCCGGGGCCGTGTTCGGCGATGCTTTGCCTGCCGGTTGAGTTGCGCGCTCTGGGGCCGGTTGAGGCGGGCCATCGCCGCCTGACGCTGGGCGGGGCGGGCGGACAGCTGCGCTTGCTCAAACCGGCCGAATTTTGCCAGCGGATGCAGCTGAGCGTGGGGCAAAAACTCTGGCTGATGGCCAATGAGGCCAGCATTGCCGGGCCGCAAATGTGAAATAACGGTTGCAAATCGGCAAGTATCATTATTGTTTGGCAACCGACCAACAAACGAAAGATAGGGCAGATGACGAAATCATACCTCAAGAACACTCCGAACCGGGATGGATATTTTGGCGATTATGGCGGCGCGATGTTGCCGCCGCCTCTGGTGCCGCATTTCAAGGCGATTTCCGAGGCGTATGACGAAATTTCCAACTCGGCCGATTACATCCGCGATTTGCGCTATATCCGCAAACATTTCCAAGGGCGGCCAACACCGGTGTCTTACCTCAAGAACCTGTCCAAAGCCGCTGGCGGGGCGCAGATTTATGCCAAGCGCGAAGATCTGAACCACACCGGCGCGCATAAGCTGAACCATTGCATGGCCGAAGGGCTGCTGGCCAAGCATATGGGCAAGACCAAGCTGATCGCCGAAACCGGCGCTGGCCAGCATGGGGTGGCGCTGGCCACTGCGGCGGCTTATTTCGGGATGGAGTGCGAAATTCATATGGGCGAGGTCGACATGGCCAAAGAAGCCCCCAATGTGGTGCGCATGAAGCTGCTGGGGGCTACGGTTGTGCCGGTCACCGCCGGGGCCAAAACCCTGAAAGAGGCCGTTGACAGCGCCTTTACCAGCTATCTGGAGCAAGCCGATACGGCGCTGTTTGGCATTGGCTCGGTTGTGGGGCCGCATCCTTTCCCGAAAATCGTGCGCGATTTCCAGACCATTGTCGGGCTGGAGGCCCGCGAGCAATTCTTTGATATGACAGGGAATTTGCCGGATATTGTCGCGGCTTGCGTCGGTGGGGGCTCAAACGCGATGGGGATTTTCGCGGGCTTCATTGATGAGGCTGACGTGGCGCTGGTCGGGGTTGAGCCCGGCGGCACGTCGTCGAAACTGGGCGATCACGCCGCCACCATGACCTATGGCCAGGATGGCGATATCCACGGGTTCCGCAGCAAGGTTCTGCTGGATGAAAACGGCGAACCGGCACCGGTGAACACGCTGGCATCGGGGCTAGATTATCCCGGGGTCGGGCCCGAGCACGCGCATTTGCAGAAAACCGGCCGTGCCAGCTATGTGTCGGCCAGCGATACTGAGGCGCTCAAGGCATTTTACGATCTGTCGCGCATGGAAGGCATCATTCCGGCGCTGGAGAGCGCCCATGTCGTGGCTTATGCGACGCGCGAGGCGAAAAACCATCCGGGGCAGTCGATTTTGATCAACCTGTCCGGGCGTGGGGATAAAGACATTGATTATGTGGCCGAGACCTATGGCTTTGGGGAATAACCCTCTGAGATAAGCTGCAAAGGCGCCCCGCTGCCGTGAAACCGGTTGCGGGGCGTTTTGGTTTTGAGGGGCATCAAAGACATTAGCATAGCAAATCGCCCCCTCTTACTGTCCCGCCCGACGTTTTTCTCAATCTACGGCATGATGCAGAAGCCTGTATTGCTTTGGTTTTTGCACGCACGCCCCGCCAGATTTATGCTCCCCCCACACAGCGGCCAGTGAAAAAGACGGCTCGATTTTGTTCCACCAAAGTGGTGTGGTTTAGCCATATTTTTCCTTCGAATCCCCATGCCATCTTGTATGCCGGCCAGCGCCGCTTTACATGCGTTGGCATGAAACATCTGATCCCATTTCTGAAATCCGGCCCCAAAGTCGCCGTGATCCAACTGTCCGGGGCGATTGCCGCCGGGGGCCGCAACGGGCTGAGCGATGCCCGCCTGCGCCCGCTGATTGAAAAAGCCTTTCGCAAAGGCAGGCCCAAAGCGGTGGCGTTGCTGATCAATTCGCCCGGGGGCTCGCCGGTGCAATCCTCGCTGATCGCGGCCCGCATCCGGCGGCTGGCGGCCGAGCGCAACATCCCGGTGCTGGCCTTTGTCGAGGACGTTGCCGCCTCGGGCGGCTATTGGCTGGCAACGGCGGCGGATGAGATCTGGGCCGATGAATGCTCGATCGTCGGTTCGATCGGGGTGATCTCGATGGGGTTTGGCTTTGACAAGGCGATGCAGCAGCACGGGGTTGAGCGCCGGGTCTATACCGCGGGCAAATCCAAGTCGATGCTGGATCCGTTCCAGCCGGAAAAACCCTCGGATGTCAAACGGTTAAAAGACCTTCTTGAACAGATGCATCAAAGCTTCAAGGCGCAGGTGCAAAAGCGCCGACTGGGCAAGCTGCCTGAGGATCAGGATCTGTTCACCGGCGAAGTCTGGCTGGGCCGGACGGCGCTGGAGCTGGGCCTGATTGACGGCATCGGCCATCTTGAACCGCTGCTGAAACAGCGTTTCGGCGATAAGGTCAAACTGCTGCGCTATGGCAGCAAACGCCCGCTTTTGCAGAGATTCGGTTTGCGGCTGGTGCAGGATGCGCTGGATGATGTGCAGGAGCGCGCCCATTTCGCGCGGTTCGGGCTGTAGCATGGCGGTCAAGGTTGTCTTTTTATTTCTGGTGGGTATGGCGGTGCTGGCCATGTTTGGCCGTTTGCGCTATCCGGGCAAACAACAGCTGGAAAGCCGCAAATGCCCCAAATGCGGGCGCTATCGCATCGGGCGCGGGCCGTGTGCCTGTGGTCATATTAAAAAGGGTTAAAGAATGGATTGGTTATATGCGGGCCTCGGGCTGGTGATTTTGCTTTTTGCCGGCGATGCGCTGGTGCGCGGGACGGTGAATCTCAGCCTGCGACTGGGGGTTCCGGCGTTGATTGTCAGCCTGACGATTGTGGCCTTTGGCACCTCCGCGCCCGAGCTGTTGATTGCCATTCAGGCGATCATTGACGGCGCACCGGGGCTGGCGCTGGGGAATGTGGTGGGTTCGAACACCGCAAATGTGCTGCTGGTGCTGGGGCTGCCGGCGCTGCTGGCCACGTTTCATACCTCGGGCTGTGAGACGCGCAAAAGCTACCTTTACATGATCTTTGCCTCTTTGCTGTTTACGGCCATCTGCTTTGTCGGCCCGATCACCTGGCTGCATGGGGTGATTTTGCTGGCGGCGCTGGGGTTTGTGCTGACGGATGCGTTTTTACAGGCCAAATCGCACCACAAGAGCAGCCGGGACGCCAATCTGGTGGATATCGAAGATCTGGAAGGGGCGGACCCGAATATGCCCTGGTGGCAGATCGTGATCTTCATGCTGCTGGGGTTGGCCGGTTTGCCGCTGGGGGCAAATCTGTTGGTCGAGGGTTCGGTCAGCATTGCCACCCATTACGGGGTCAGCGATACGGTGATCGGGTTGACTCTGGTCGCGGTGGGCACTTCGCTGCCCGAGCTGGCGACGACCGGCATGGCGGTGATCCGCAGGCAGGCGGATGTGGCGCTGGGCAATGTGATTGGCTCGAACATGTTTAACCTGCTGGCGATCATTGGCATTTCCAGCCTTGTCGGCCCGATCCCGGTGGCCGAAAACATCCTGAGCTTTGACATCTGGGTGATGCTGGCAACCTCGGCGCTGCTGCTGCCCTTTGTGTTTTTCAAACGCGACATCACCCGCATCTGGGGCATCATCCTGTCGGCGCTTTATGCGGCCTATGTGGTGATGGTGCTGGTCTGATGATCGGGGAGCACCGCGCCATCATCACCGGGGCCGGGCAGAGGCTGGGGCGGGCCATGGCGCTGTATCTCGCGCAGCGCGGTTATGATGTGGCGCTGCATTATCAAAGCTCGGCGGCGCAAACCCGGCAGTTGGCGGATCAGATCTCGGAGATGGGAGTCAAAGCCCTGCCGCTTCAGGCCGATTTGCGCGACGAAGCCGCCTGTCAGGCGCTGATTGGCCGCGCGGCTCAGGGGCTGGGCGGGCCGCTGAATTGCCTGATCAACAATGCGGCGGTGTTCGACTATGACACCCTGCAAACCGCCGACCGCGCCAGTTGGGATCGGCATATGCAAATCAATTTGCGTGCGCCTTTCGTATTAACCCAGAATTTCGCCGCTCAGGCCCCCAAAGCGGTGCCGGATGCGCATTCCGAGATGCTCTCAACTGCTTTGATCGTCAATATGCTGGATCAGCGGGTGCAAAAGCTGACGCCCGAATTCACCAGCTACACGATTTCGAAAATGGGGCTGTGGGCGTTCACCCAGACGGCGGCACAGGCGCTGGCCCCGGATGTGCGCATCAACGCCATCGGCCCGGGCCCGACATTACGGGCAGAGCGCCAGTCCGAGGACCATTTCAAACGTCAACGCGACAGCCTGCCTTTGCGCCGCGGAGCCCATCCGCAGGACATCACCGCCGCACTTGGCTATTTTCTGGATGCCGTGGCGGTGACCGGGCAGTTGATCTGTGTCGATGGCGGTCAGAATACGGCCTGGCAGACGCCGGAAATTCTGGGGTTTTCCGGTGAAAATGAGGGCTGAGAGCGCACGTTCCGGGCGTAGTTTTGCACGGGGGCGCAAAATTTTTAACAAAGGTTAAAAATTTGCCAGAAAATTCAAGGACTTGTGTTTTTTGAGAAATTAATCGCTTTGAAAACATGGGCTTGCAGAACTGCCTAAAAAATAGGCAAATTAACGAACTGGCCAGAAATAAAGGAAAAATTTGAGTTGGTCGCAAGTTGTGAACAGAGTTATCCCCAGAATGGGTGGAGATGTTTTCTCTTGCATTTTATCGGCTATGATTGCAGCCAAAATCGGGAATCACCAAAGTGAATCTATGAGCCAACCTGACGCCCCCAATTCCCCTCCCAATTCCGGGCAAAATCCGCCAACGGGTCATGATTGCATCCGAAGCTATCTGCACACGCTCGACGGTAGTCCGGGGGTTTATCGGATGCTGGATCGCGAGGGGCGGGTACTGTATGTCGGCAAGGCGCGGCATCTGAACAAGCGGGTCGCCAGCTATGCCAAACCCGGCGGCCACACGGCGCGCATCGCCCGGATGATCTCGCAAACCGCGTCGATGATGTTTCTGACCACCGAAACCGAAACCGAAGCGCTGCTGCTGGAACAAAACCTGATCAAACAGCTCAAGCCGCATTACAATGTGCTGCTGCGCGATGACAAATCCTTTCCCAGCATCCTGCTGGCCAAAAGCCACCGCTTTGCCCGGATCAAAAAGCACCGGGGCCGCCGGGCCGAAGTCGGCAGCTATTTCGGCCCTTTTGCCAGCAATGGGGCGGTGAACCGCACGCTGAACCAGTTGCAAAAGGTGTTTCTGCTGCGGGATTGCTCGGATTCCGTGTTTGAAAGCCGCACCCGGCCCTGTTTGCTGTTTCAGATCAAGCGCTGCTCGGCCCCGTGTGTGGGGGAAATTAGCGCCAGCGACTATGACGATCTGGTGCGTGAGGCCGAGCAATTCCTGTCGGGCAAAACCAGCAAGGTGCAGGATGATCTGGCCCGGCAGATGCAGCAGGCCAGTGAAGCCATGGAATATGAACGCGCCGCGGCGCTGCGGGATCGGATCAAGGCGCTGACACAGGTGCAGCAGAGCCAAGGCATTAACCCGCGTGGCGTGGCCGAAGCCGATGTGATCGCGCTGCATATGCAGGGCGGGCAGGCCTGTGTGCAGGTGTTTTTCATCCGGGCGCATCAGAATTGGGGCAATCGCGACTTTTACCCCCGCACCGGGGCTGGGGCGGGTGAGGCCGAGGTGTTGGAGGCGTTCATCGCTCAATTCTACCAAAACAAACAGCCGCCGCGCCTGTTGCTGCTGTCGCATCCGATCGAGAATGACGATCTGATGCAGCAGGCGCTCAGCCTGAAGGCGGATCGCAAGGTGGTGATCTCGGTGCCGATGCGTGGTGAAAAGGCTGAGCTGGTCGAGGGCGCGCGGCGCAATGCCCGCGAGAGCCTGGCGCGTAAGATGGCCGAAACCGCCACGCAGGCGAAATTGCTGGCCGGGCTGGCCGAAGCCTTCGATCTGCCCGCCCCGCCCAAACGGATCGAGGTCTATGACAATTCGCACATTTCCGGCCGCCATGCGGTTGGGGCGATGATCGTGGCCGGGCCCGAGGGCTATGTCAAAAGCCAGTATCGCAAATATAACATCAAGAATACCGATCTGACTCCGGGCGATGATTTTGCGATGATGAAAGAGGTTCTGGGCCGGCGTTTCAAGCGTCTGATCAAAGAAGACCCCGAGCGCAAGGGCGAGGGCTGGCCCGATCTGCTGTTGATTGATGGCGGGGCCGGGCAGGTCAGCGCGGTGGCCGAGGTGATGCGCGATTATGGCGTTAGCGATATTGCGATGATCGGCGTGGCCAAGGGCGAGGATCGTGATGCCGGCAAAGAAGAATTTTACCGCCCCGGCCAGCGCCCCTTTGCCCTGCGTCACAATGATCCGGTGCTGTATTTCGTGCAGCGCCTGCGTGATGAGGTCCACCGCTTTGCCATCGGCACCCATCGCGCCAAACGGGCCAAGGCAATGGGCGCGACGCCGCTGGATGGGGTGCCCGGGGTGGGGGCAGCCCGCAAACGCGCTTTGCTGGCGCATTTCGGCAGTGCCAAGGCCGTCAGCCGCGCCGGTCTGGCCGATTTGCAAAAAGTGGACGGGATTTCAAAAAGATTGGCCCAAACGCTCTATGACTTCTTCCATGATAAGGGTTGAGCGGTTAAGGATGTCTCTATGAAGTGGAATCTCCCCAATATCCTGACGGTCACCCGCCTGCTGGCCGCCCCTGCGCTGGCGCTTATGTTCTTGTATTTCAAAACCCCCTGGGCCTATTGGTTTGCGCTGGTGCTGTTCGTGCTGGCGGCGTTGACCGATTTCGTCGATGGCTATCTGGCGCGGGCCTGGAAACAGGAAAGCAAATTCGGCGCCATGCTGGACCCGATCGCCGATAAGGCGATGGTGCTGATTGCCTTGCTGGTGATCATCGGCTTTTCCGGGGTCAAGGCATGGATTTTGCTGCCCGCCACCATGATCATTTTCCGCGAGGTGTTTGTGTCGGGCCTGCGCGAATTTCTCGGCGACAAGGCGCATAATCTGAAGGTGACGCAGCTGGCAAAATGGAAAACCACCGTGCAGATGGTGGCGATTGCGGTGCTGTTTTCGCAAGGGATCTTCGAACATTACGAGCAAAAGCGCTCTGATCTGGGCTGGCTTTCGGCGGGGATCGAATGGAGCTATTATGGCGGCATCGTTTTACTGTGGCTGGCGGCGGCGCTGACATTGATCACCGGCTGGGATTATCTGGTCAAGGCGTTGCCGTTTCTAAAGGATGACAGCTGATGATTGAGGTGCTGTATTTCGCTTGGCTGCGCGAACGTATCGGTGTGCCGCGCGAGCAGGTGAACACCGATGCTAAGACCGTGGCCGAACTGGTGGCCGAGCTGATGGCGCGGGAGGATCGCTACGGGGCGGCCTTTGCCGATCTGTCGGCTTTGCGGGTGGCGGTGGATCAGCAGCTTTGCGATTTTGACGCCCCGCTTGCCGGCGCGCGCGAGGTTGCGTTTTTCCCGCCGATGACGGGCGGCTGAAATGACGGTTCTGGTGCAACAGCCCGCCTTTGATCTGGGCACCGTGGTGGCCTCATTCGCTGAGCGCTGCGAGGGGGCTGGGGCGGTTGTCAGCTTTACCGGTATTGTGCGCAACACCGCCGCCGGTGATCTGGAGCGCATGGAGATCGAGCATTACCCCGGCATGACCGAACGCGCCCTTGGCGAGATCGAGGCCGAGGCCGTGCGCCGCTGGAATCTCAGCGACAGTCTGATCATCCACCGTTATGGGGTGCTGCGCCCGGGCGAGCAGATCATGATGGTGGCCACGGCCGCGCCGCATCGGGTGGATGCGTTTGAGGCGGCGCAGTTTTTGATGGATTATCTGAAATCCCGGGCGCCGTTTTGGAAAAAGGAATTCACCCGCGATGGGGCCGAGTGGGTTGCTGCCAAGCAGGCCGATGAACAGGCACTGACCCGCTGGTAGGAGGCGGAGCCATGTGTGATGGCCGCGTTTCCCAGAGCTTGGGCATCAGCTTGCCCAGTTTGGCGATCAGGATTTGAGGTTACGCTGAACTTTTGTGGATGCGTGGATCAGGATCCCCCGCCCGCTCAGTCGCTCAGTAGGGTGGCCTTAGCCGCGCGGGCGGAGAATTGAGAAAGTTTTTCGAGAATTTACCATTCCTAAACCATTTTTGCGCTACCCCATTTGTAAATGGTTAACAGGACAGGGGGGAAGCGCATGGTGGCCCGCGCCTACACGGTTGCCTTTGAAGGCGTTCAGGCCCGGCTGATCGAAGTGCAATGCGCCATCAGCCCCGGCCTGCCGTCTTTTTCCATCGTCGGGCTACCGGACAAGGCGGTTTCCGAGGCCCGCGAACGGGTGCGTGCAGCGCTGACCGCCATGTCCATCGCGCTGCCATCCAAACGCATCACCATCAATCTTTCGCCCGCCGATGTGCTCAAGGCCGGTTCGCATTTCGATCTGCCAATCGCCATGGCGCTGTTGGCGGCGCTGGACATGGTTCCGGCCGAAGAGGTTGAGAACATCGTGGCCCTGGGCGAGCTTTCGCTGGATGGGTCACTGATCCCGGTGCTGGGGGCGCTGCCCGCCGCCATGGCCGCGGCTGAACATAACCGCAGCTTGCTCTGCCCCAAAGCCTGCGGCCCCGAAGCAGCCTGGGTCGGGGCAACCCCGGTGTTCGCCCCGGACAATTTGACTCAGGCGCTGCACCATTTCACCGGCCAGAACCCGCTGCTGCCCGCAGTGGCGGGTGAGGTCTCGCCACAGGCTCCGGGCCGCGATATGCGCGATGTCAAAGGGCAGGAACGGGCCAAACGGGCGCTGGAAATCGCCGCTGCCGGGCGGCATCATATGCTGATGATCGGCCCGCCCGGCGCGGGTAAATCCATGCTGGCCGCCCGCCTGCCCGGCATCATGCCCGATCTGAGCGCCGCCGAAGCGCTCGAAACTTCGATGATCCATTCGCTCTCGGGCCTGCTGGAGGATGGCGGCATCTCGCGGCAAAGGCCGTTTCGCGAACCGCATCACACCAGCTCGATCGCCGCGATCATTGGCGGAGGCAAGGGGGCGAAACCGGGCGAAATCTCGCTGGCGCATAACGGCATCCTGTTTCTGGACGAGTTGCCGGAATATCCGCGCACCGTGCTGGAAACTCTGCGCCAGCCGATAGAGACCGGCAGCGTGGTGGTGGCGCGGGCCAATGCGCATATCCGCTATCCGTGCCGTTTCATGCTGGTGGCGGCGGCCAATCCGTGCCGCTGTGGCAGCCTGCAGGAGTGCAGCCGGGGGCCGCAATGCAGTCAGGACTATCTGGGCAAAATCTCGGCCCCGCTGATGGACCGGTTCGATCTGCGACTGGAGGTGCCAGCGGTCGATTATAGCGACCTTGATCTGCCGGCAAGCGGCGAAAGCTCGGCCGAAATCGCCGCAAGGGTGGCGGCGGCGCGCACCCGGCAGCAGGAGCGGTTCAGCGCTTATGACGATGTGCGGGTCAATGCTGATGCCGAGGGCAATTTGCTCACCGAAATCGCCACCCCGGATCGGGAGGGGCGTGAGCTTCTGGTCCGGGTGGCCGAGCGCTTTGGCCTGTCGGCGCGGGGTTATCACCGGGTGCTACGGGTGGCCCGCACCATTGCCGATCTGGAAGGGGTGGATGATGTGCGCAAACATCATGTGGCCGAGGCGGTCAGTTTTCGGATTGCCCAGAGCAGCTAAGGGCGGCGCGATGCTCAGCAGCAGCTTGCCCGGGGCAGGGGGCGGGCCTCTCTGGCTGAGCCAATCCCGACGGGCCGGGGTCTTTTGTAAAATCAGCCGAAAAATGCTGGCCTTCCTGAATGCAGGGGCTAAAGTCCATTAACCCTTTGGCCCGACTCGTGTGCTGGGGCCAAATGCAATAGCTCAGGAGAACGCCATGCCCGCCCCTCTACCCTTTGAAACCCTGAAACAGCAGGTTGAACAAGGCAGCATCGACACGGTGCTGGTGATGATGGTGGACATGCAGGGCCGTTTGATGGGCAAACGCATGGTGGCGCAATATTTCGTGGATGGGGCGTGGAAAGAGACCCATTGCTGCAACTACCTGCTGGCCACGGATCTTGAGATGGCCACCCCGGATGGCTATGCCTCGACCAGCTGGCAGACTGGCTATGGTGATTATGTGATGCGCCCCGATCTGGACACGCTGCGCCCGGTGCCATGGCTGGAGGGCACCGCCATGGTGCTGTGCGATGTGCTGGATCACCACGGCCACGACGTCGCCCATGCCCCGCGTGCCATGCTCAAACGTCAGCTGGCGCGTCTGGCCGATCTGGGGATGAACGCGATGATGGCGACCGAGCTGGAGTTTTTCCTGTTCGCCCAGAGCTTTGATGAGATCCGCGCCGAAGGCTTTTTGAACCTGCAACCGATCAGCGCCTATAACGAGGATTACCACATCCTGCAAACCACCAAGGAAGAGCATATCATGCGCCCGATCCGCAATCATCTGCTGGCGGCGGGCATTCCGGTTGAGGGCTCCAAGGGCGAGGCCGAGGCCGGTCAGGAAGAGCTCAACATCAAATATGCCGCGCCGATGGATTGCGCCGATCACCACAGCATTGCCAAACATGCGGTCAAGGAAATCGCCTGGGGGCAGGGCCATGCGGTGACGTTTTTGCCCAAATGGCACGCCGATCGGGTGGGCTCGTCCTCGCATATCCATCAATCGCTGTGGCAGGGCGACACCCCACTGTTTTATGATGCTGACAAACCTTATGGCATGTCCGATCTGATGCGCCATTATCTGGCCGGGCTGATCAAATATGCCGGAGATTACACCTATTTTCTGGCCCCCTATATCAACAGCTATAAGCGCTTTCAAAAGGGCAGCTTCGCGCCGATTGGCACCGCGTGGTCGATTGACAACCGCACCGCCGGGTTCCGCCTGTGCGGTGAGGGCAGCAAGGCCATTCGGGTCGAGTGCCGGATCGGCGGCTCTGACCTGAACCCTTATCTGGCGATGGCCGCCTGTCTGGCTGCCGGGCTGGCGGGGATCGAGGAAAAGCTGGAGCTGTCCGAGCCGCTGACCGGCGATGCTTATAACGCCGCCGAGGCTGGCAGCATCCCGGCCAATCTGCGTGATGCCGGCGAAGCGCTGAAGGACTCGCAGATGCTGCGGACGGCCTTTGGCGATGCGGTGGTCAATCATTATTACCGTGCCGCCACTTGGGAGCAGGAAGAATTTGACCGTGTGGTCACCGATTATGAAATCGCCCGCGGGTTTGAACGGGCCTAAAGGATAAGAGCAATCCCCATGACAGAAGTTTTGAAATGTATCTCTCCGATTGATGGCACGGTGCTGGTCGAGCGCCCTTTGCTGGGGCTGGAGCAGGCCAAAGCCGCCGCCGCCCGCGCCAAAGCCGCCCAGCCCGCCTGGGCGGCGCGGCCGTTGCAGGAACGCATTGATCTGGTGCTGGCCGCAGTGGCGGCGATTGGCGAGATGGATGATCAGATCGTGCCCGAGCTGGCGCAACAGATGGGCCGCCCGGTGCGCTATGGCGGCGAATTTTCCGGCTTTCAGGATCGCGCCCGCTATATGGCCGAAATCGCCGAACAGGCGCTGGCACCGATGCCGGTTGAAGACACGGAGCAGTTCAAACGCTATATCGCCCGCGAAGCGCTGGGCGTGGTGCTGGTGGTGGCGCCGTGGAATTATCCGTTCATGACCGCGATTAACAGCATCGCGCCGGCGCTGATTGCGGGCAATACGGTGGTGCTGAAACACGCCAGCCAGACCCCGCTGGTGGGCGAGCGGCTGGCGCAGGCTTTTGCGCAGGCGGGCGTGCCGTCTGATGTGTTCCAGAACCTGTTTCTGGGCCACGATACCACTTCGGCACTGATCGCCGGGCGCTGCTTTGATTTCGTCAATTTCACCGGCTCGGTCGGCGGCGGGCAGGCGATTGAACGCGCTGCGGCGGGCACCTTTACCGGCATCGGGCTTGAACTGGGCGGCAAAGACCCCGGCTATGTCACCGAAGACGCTGATCTGGAGGCCGCCGTGGCGACTTTGATCGACGGGGCGATGTTCAATTCCGGGCAATGCTGCTGCGGGATCGAGCGGATTTATGTGATCGACAGCCTCTATGATGATTTCGTTGCCAAAGCAGTCGAGATCGTCAATGGCTATCAGCTGGGCAACCCGCTGGACCCGAACACCAGCCTGGGCCCGATGGCGCATAAACGCTTTGCCGATGAGGTGCGCAGGCAAACGGCCGAGGCGATTGCCGCCGGGGCCAGGCCGTTGATCGACCCCGCCCAGTTCCCGCAGGATGATGGCGGCGCCTATCTGATGCCGCAAATTCTGATCAATGTGGATCATTCCTTGCGCGTGATGCGTGAGGAAAGCTTTGGCCCGGTGGTTGGGATCATGAGGGTCTCTGACGATGCCGAGGCGATCCGTTTGATGAATGACAGCGATTTTGGTCTGACCGCTTCGATCTGGACCGCCGATCTGGCCCGGGCCGAACGCATCGGAGCCGCGCTGCAAACCGGCACCGTGTTCATGAACCGCGCCGATTATGTCGATCCCGGCCTGTGCTGGAGCGGCTGCAAAAACACCGGGCGCGGGGGGGCTCTGTCGGTCATTGGCTATCAGAACCTGACCCGCCCGAAATCATATCACCTGAAGAAAGCCTGACAGAATGCAACTGATTGGAAACTGGTCTTACCCTACGCAAATGAAATTCGGTGCCGGGCGGATTGCCGAAATCGCTCAGGCCTGCCGGGACATTGGCATCACCAAACCGCTGCTGGTCACCGATAAGGGGCTGGCCGATCTGCCGATCACCCAAAACACGCTCGACCTGCTGGACGCCGCCGGGCTGGGGCGGGCGATGTTTAGCCAGGTTGACCCGAACCCGACCGAGCTTAATCTGGCCGCCGGTGTTCAGGTTTATCGCGAGGGTGGCCATGATGGGGTGATTGCGTTTGGTGGCGGCTCGGGGTTGGATCTGGGTAAGATGGTGGCGTTTATGGCCGGCCAGACCCGCCCGGTCTGGGATTTCGAAGATATTGGCGATTGGTGGACCCGCGCCGATGCCGATGTCATCGCGCCGATCATCGCGGTGCCGACCACGGCGGGGACGGGTTCCGAGGTGGGGCGGGCTTCGGTGATTACCGACAGCGTCAGCCATGTGAAAAAGATCATTTTCCACCCCAAAGTTCTGCCTTCGGTGGTAATCTCCGACCCCGAACTGACGGTGGGGATGCCCAAATTCTTTACCGCTGGCACCGGGCTGGATGCGTTTGCCCATTGCGTCGAAGCCTTTTCCAGCCCGCATTACCACCCGATGTCTCAGGGCATCGCGCTTGAGGGGATGCGTCTGGTCAAAGACTATCTGCCCCGCGCCTATCGGGACGGCACCGATATCGAGGCCCGCGCACATATGATGTCGGCGGCGGCGATGGGGGCGACCGCATTTCAAAAGGGTCTGGGCGCGATTCATGCCCTCAGCCACCCGATCGGCGCGGTTTACAACACCCATCACGGCACCACCAACGCGGTCTGTATGCCAGCGGTGTTGCAGATGAACGCGCCGGCGATTGCCAGCCGCTTTGACGCGGCGGCGGCTTATCTGGGGATCAAGGGCGGCTTTGCCGGGTTCTGCGATTTCGTGCAGGAGTTCAACGATTCCATGCAGATACCGCATAAGCTGTCGGAAATGGGCGTGGGCGATGACCGGATTGACGAGCTGACCCAGATGGCGTTGCAAGACCCCAGCACTGGCGGCAATCCGATTAAGATGACGGCGGAAAACACCAAGGCGCTGTTCGAGGCGATCATCTAAAGAATAAAGCGCTTTGTTTCCGATGGTTCGGGTGCAAAGCTTACCTGATGCTTTAAGTCACTGACCCTTGAAAAGGATATGCGCCCCATGCCCCATGCGCCCGGTTTTCCCAAGCTCTCTGGCTGTGTTCATGTCGCCACCGATACGCCTCAGCGGAGGCAGCGTTTTGCGGCGGAAATCGCGTTGCTGAGCAGTTTTGGCTGGCGGATCACCCCCCCGGATTCCGGGCCGCGTGATGCGCCGGATATGCAGGTGGTGCCGCTGGGCGAATGTGATGCGCCCAACGACATTCCAACCCTGATCCGCTGTGATCGGGCGCATCCCGACGCAATCGAACCCGATGGTTTTGCCATGCTCTCGGCCCTTGGCGGCGGTCAAATCGAGCGGGATCTGGCGGCCAGTGTGACCACTGATGCTCTGGTCGATAAAGTGCTGATCGGGTTGAATTGGAGCATGGTTCAGGCCGGCCCTTATTGCGGAATCGCCCGCAGCCCCGAGCGTGGCACCGAAGGCCCGCGCAGCGTTCGCCCCGACAGCGGCTTTACCGGGCGTCCGTTGCAAGAGCTGGCGGGGATGATGTGTTCCACCGATGCTCTGGCGCGCTCTCTGGGGCTGGCGGCGATCAATGCGTTTTGGAACCGGGTCGGTCAGCAGGGCGACAAGACCGGCTTTGCCCGCTTTGATCCGCCCGGCGAGGGGCTGGTGATCATCGGCGGGTTTCGCGATGCGCAGAAACGGCTACCGCAGGCGCGGATTGTCGAGCGGGAGCCTCAGGGCAACGACATTGCGGTGGCAGATGCAGCGCAGGCCATCGCCGGGGCGCAGGCGTTGGTCATCACGGCGCAGACGCTGATGAATGGCTCGCTGGAGCCGCTGTTGCGCAGCTCGGGCCAAGTGCCGTTTCGGATGCTGCTTGGCCCCAGCGCGCCGGTTTGTCCGCTGCTGCTGGAGTATGGGCTGAATGATGTTTCGGGCACCGCGGTGTCAGACTGGGCCGCGACCGAGCAATTTATTCTGGAAACCGGCACCAATCTGATGCGCCCGGATTTGACCTGTAATATTGGGGTGTGTCGTTAGCATTCCCCCTGGATTGCCTGCAATCCGGTTCGCGACCGACCCGCCCTCCAGGGCGGGCGCGAAATGCAGCAGTTGCTTTTGGTGACGCGGTTCGTGTTCCCACAGGATCTTCGAACCATCGGAGAGCCGCCCTCGGGTCGGTCGCGAACCTACCGTTGTGGCTAAGCGGATTAGAAACGCATTCCTACCCCTTGAAATGCTTGGATAATTTCAGCCCTTGCCCCTGATAATTCGAGGCCAGCGCGGCCCCGTAAAGCACATTTGGCACCGCCGCCATTTTCTCGTAAACCAGCCGCCCAACAATCTGGGCATGTTCCAGCACAAAGGGCGCCTCGTGACAGCGCACCTCCAGCACCCCGCGCGCGCCCTTGCCCCCGGCGGCGCCATGGCCAAAGCCGGGGTCAAAAAAGCCCGCATAATGCACCCGAAATTCGCCCACCATCGCCAGATAAGGGGCCATCTCGGCGGCGCAGTCGGGGGGGATATGCACCGCCTCGCGGCTGACCAGAATATAGAACGCGCCGGGGTCAAGAATGATGCGGCCCTCATCGGTGTGGATCGGCTCCCAATAATCGGCAGGCGGGTAATGGCTGATTTTGTCCAGATCAATCACTCCGGTATGTGGCTTGGCGCGATAGCCCACCAAATTGCCCTGCCGCGGGCGCAGATCGACGGAAAAGCCCAGCCCGTCATCAATATGCGCCATCCCATCCACCAGCGCTTGTTGCTGGTGACGGGTGCGCAGATCGTGGTCGCTCAGCACCGCCTGACCCGAGCGGAACCGGATTTGATTGAGCCGCATACCCGGGCGCACCAGCACCGAAAAGGAACGCGGGCAAATCTCGGCAAAGAGCGGGCCGTGATAGCCGGCCGGGATGCGGTCAAACTCGGTGCCGTTATCGGTGATGGTGCGGGTCAGCAGATCGAGCCGCCCGGTCGAGGATTTGGCATTGGCCACCGCCTGCACCCCTTTGGGCAGGTTCAGCCCCTCAAGCAGCGGCACCAGATACACCGCGCCTTTTTCCAGCACCGCGCCATCATTCAGATCAATCCGGTGCATTTCAAATTCCGCCAGACGGTCCTGCACCCGCGCCTTGGCTCCGGTCAGAAACGAGGCCCGCACCCGATAGGCAATCGCCCCCAGCCGCAAATCCAGCGAAGCCGGTTGGATCTGTTCGCGCAAAATCGGAGTTTCAGAGGTGATCTGGCCTGCTGAGATCATCTGTTGCAACATATGGTCTGGTAAAACGCCGGTCGCGGTCATGGGCGGGCCTCTGATCTGAAACGGGTGGCGCCGGATGTGCCCCCTGAAAACGCCAAACCGCCCGCCCCGAAAACAGAGCGAGCGGTTTTGGTAATGGTCGGGCTAGCAGGACTTGAACCTGCGACCTTCCGTCCCCCAGACGGACGCGCTACCAGACTGCGCCATAGCCCGAATTGGCCCCCTACATAATGCTTTTGCGCCCCATGGCAAGCCGGAAAAAACATTATTCAAAATCAGTCTGTCGATTTTTTGCTGTCGTTGCTTTGCATTTTGTCATGCAGCGCCTGTAGCCGGTGGTAAATCGCGGATAATTCAGGCTGTTTATCGGGCTGATCTGCCGGGGAAGGGGGGGCAGAGGGGGCGTCTACGCCATCTGGTTGAGCCGGTGATTCGGGCTCCGGTTCGGGCGTTGGCTCTGGCTCGGCTGGAGCGGCAGGCTCGGGGTCGGGCATTGGCTCCGGCTCGGCCTGAGCAACGGGCTCGGGGTCAGCTGCGGGCTCTGGTTCCGCCTGAAGGGTAAGCTCGGGCTCAGCAACAGGCTCCGCTTCGGCGGGCAGGGGCAAAGGCTGGGCCGCGATTTCGGGCTGTGGCGGCACCACTTCGACCGCTTCGGCCTCGATGATCTGCGCTTCGTCCATATCCAGCGGCTGCGACAGCTCCGAGACTTCGGCCACCCCCTGACTGCGCAGCATCTTCTGCACCCCTTTGATGGTCATGCCATCATCATGCAGCAGCTTTTTGATCCCGCCCAGCAGGCGCATATCGGCGGGGCGGTAATAACGCCGCCCACCGGCGCGTTTGATGGGTTTGACTTGGGGAAATTTGCTCTCCCAAAAGCGCAGCACATGGGCCTGAGTGTCGAGCCAGTCGGCCACTTCGCTGATGGTTCTGAATGCGTCAGGAGATTTGGCCAATGCTTTGCCCTAGCTTTTGTTGCCAGCGGCGACCTGATCTTTCATCAGATGCGAGGGGCGAAAGGTCAGAACCCGGCGCGGCGAAATCGGCACCTCTTGTCCGGTTTTCGGATTGCGGCCGACACGGGCCGATTTTTCACGCACGGCAAAGGTACCAAAGGATGAGATTTTCACGGATTCCCCGCGCACCAACGCATCGGAAATATGATCGAGCACCGACTCAACCAACCCGGCGCTTTCATTGCGACTGAGGCCGACCTCGCGAAAAATGGCTTCGCTGAGGTCCATTCTGGTTAAGGTCTTTTCACTCATCATCATCCCCTGATTACCCGGCATTGCCTGAACGCCGCTTTGCACAAGCATAGCGGTCTGGGAATTTACGAGTCAATATCAATGGCTTGCAAGTCAGCTTTAAATTGCAATTTACCAGCGGATCACCACTGAACCCCAGGCCAAACCGCCGCCAATCGCTTCGGTGACCAGCAAATCGCCGGGTTTGATCTGGCCGCGGGATTTGCCCACCGACAGCGCCAGCGGGATCGAAGCCGCCGAGGTGTTGCCGTGATCCTGCACGGTGAGAATCACATTTTCCAGCCCGATGCCCATCTTTTTGGCGGTGCCGGCGATGATGCGGATATTGGCCTGATGCGGCACAATCCAATCGACATCGCTATCCTGCAACCCGGCTTTTGCCAGCGCGGCTTCGGCGGTGGAGGTCAGCTTTTCCACAGCTTTGCGAAACAGCGCATTGCCCTGCATCCGCAAATGGCCCGCGGTCTGGGTGGTGGACACGCCGCCATCGACATAGAGCATCTCGCGGTGGCGGCCATCGGAATGCAGATCGGTGGCCAGAATGCCGCGATCCTGATGGTCTCCGTTGCCCGTCTGTGCCTCAAGCAGCAGCGCGCCGGCGCCATCGCCAAACAACACGCAGGTGGCGCGGTCGGTCCAGTCCATGATGCGGCTGAAGGTCTCGGCCCCGATCACCAGCACCCGTTTGGCCTGACCCGACAGGATCAGCGCATTGGCGTTGGACAGCGCAAACACAAAACCCGCACAAACCGCCTGCACATCAAAGGCAAAGCCCCGTGTCATCCCCAGCGCGCCTTGCACCATGGTGGCAACAGAAGGGAAGGTGTGATCCGGGGTCGAGGTGGCGACCACGATGGCGTCCACATCATCCGGGGTCAGTCCGGCATCGGCCAGCGCGGCGCGGGCGGCATGGGTGGCCATATGCGAGGTGGTTTCATCATCGGCCGCGAAATGACGCCGTTCAATGCCGGAACGGCTGCGGATCCATTCATCGCTGGTGTCCAGGGTCTTTTCAAACTCTTTGTTTTCAACAACACGTTCGGGCAGGTAATGGCCCACCCCTATTGCGACGGCGCGAAGTGTCATTTTAGCCCCTTATTTTTTGCCTTGCTCATCCACGTCTTTATACTGTCGTGCGGCGGAGCCAGATGCAACCCTTGCCGCCAGTTTATGGCCAAAATCGGATTGCGACAGGGTGATGGCCAGCTGGATCGCGGCGGCATTGCCGGTGGCGTCCGCCGAGCCGTGCGATTTGATCACCGTGCCATTGAGCCCCAGAAACACGCCGCCATTCATTCGCCGCGGATCAATCAGCCGTTTGAACCGCTTGATCGAGCGCAGCGCCAACAGCGAGGCCATCCGCGACAGCAGCGAGCCCCCCAGCGTCTGGCGCATCAGTTGGCTGATCAGCCGGGCGGTGCCTTCGCCGGTTTTCAGCGCCACATTGCCGGTGAAACCATCGGTGACAACCACATCGACGCGGTCGGTGGGGATGTCGCTGCCCTCGACAAAGCCTAGATAATCGAAATCCGCCGACTGTGCGACCTGAGTGATCAACTCGTGCGCCACTTTCAGTTCAGCCCGGCCCTTATGTTCTTCGGTGCCGACATTAAGCAGCCCCACCCGTGGACGGGCCACATTCAGCCCGTTGCGGGCATAGGACACCCCCATCAGCGCGTATTGCAGCAAATCTTCCTGATCGGCGCGAATATCGGCACCGGCATCCAGCATGATGTTAAAACCACTCGGATTGCCCGAAGGCCACAAACAGGCAATGGCCGGGCGGTTGACGCTGGGCAATTTGCGCAGCCGGATCATCGACACCGCCATCAGCGCCCCGGTATTGCCGCAGGAGACACAAACCTGCGCATCGCCATTGCGCACCGCATCCACCGCCGCCCACATCGAAGTGTTCTTACCATAGCGCATCACCTGGCTGGGCTTATCCTCCATGCTGACCACTTCGGCGGCATGACGGATTTCACAGCGCCCGGCCAGTTCGGGGTGGTTGGGCAGCAGGGCGTTCAGCGTGTCCTGATCGCCGGTGATGATGAAACGGATGTCGGGATTTTCGCGGGCAGCAATGGAAATGCCGGACACCACGGCATCCGGCCCCAGATCGCTGCCCATGGCATCGACGGAAATGACAACAGCAGTGTTGTCGGATGTTTTAGGGGCAGCGTGATCATCGGTCATTTCATCACCCTCGGTCTCTGTCCCAACAGCAAGGTTGGCACGGGCACTGGTTTTGGGACTGATGTCATGCCTCACGCTGCCAAAGCTGCGCCGCTTAGGCCGCGTCTTCGTCGTCGAAATCGGCTTCGTCGATCACTGCCACGACTTCGCGCTCATCATAGTGACCGCAGTCGGAACAAACGTGATGTGGGCGCTTCAGCTCGCCGCAATTCGGGCATTCGGCAGGGTTGCCGGCAACCAATGCGTCATGCGAACGGCGCTGACCGCGGCGCGAGCGCGAAATTTTACTCTTAGGAACAGCCATGTGACAACCTCGGGCTAATTGGGGCAGCGCCCCGGTGTTTCGTGTGTTTGTCTCTCATACGCTATAGCGGCTCAGCTTTTCAAGCCGTCATTTGCGCGAGCGCGGAACATACTGGGATTCTCTGAAGGCGCAAGTGTTTTCTTGCGGTGGATAGGGGAATTCGCTCCGGGGGTGATCCGGGGTGGCTCAGGGGGCTTATTCCCCGCCCTGCATCTTGTCACGCAACGCCGCCAGCCCGGCAAAGGGGTGGGTGGCCTCATCGTCCAGCGGCGTGACCCCCGGCGGGGCAGATTGGGTGGTTTGCAGGCTTGCCCCTTCGGCTTTGGGATAAAGCGGCAAGGCTAAAGAGAGCGCCTCGACCATCACCGCCTCCAGATCAATCACACTGCCCAACGCCTCGCAGTTCTCATCTATCGTCATCTCGATTTCCTCTTCCTCGCCGCCCAGCTCGGGGAAATCCGCCAGATAGAGCCGCGTCACCGGCACATCAATCCGGCTGCGCACCGGCTCAAGGCTGAGAACACAGGATTGCACCACGCTCGCCCCCAGCTGGCCCTGCAACTGCCAGTCATCCGCCCCGCTGGCCGACACCGCCCCGGCAAAGCGCAGTTTGGGCAGCGCCTGCAACTCCAGCAGCGTGGCGATCTGTTCGCGGGCTTTGGCTGATGGGATCAGCTCAAAACGGGTCGGGCTTTGGCTGTGCAGGCGGGCGACCGTCAATGTGGGGGTCTTTATGATATCAGAGGTCATCGGGCAGGTGCTTTTCCATTCTTGAAACAGGCGTGATCATTCTATAAGCCTGTGGCAGAGAGCCGATCAGAGGCTGCAAACCATTATGGCAAGGGCAAGCAGGATGTCAAAACTTATTCAAGTTGTCAAAGCAGGGGCTGTGGCCCTGACACTGGTTGCCCTTGGTGGCTGTTCGGCGATCTATCGCAATCACGGCTATGTGCCCACCGATTCTGATCTGGAGCAAATCGTGGTCGGGGTCGATACCCGCGAAACCGTGGCCGAAGCGATTGGCCGTCCGACCTCGTTCGGGATGCTGCAAAGCGGTGGCTGGTATTACACCCAAAGCCGCTGGCGCCATTTTGCCTATAAAGCGCCCAAGGTGATTGACCGTCAGATCGTGGCGATCACCTATCGCAAGGACGGGGTGGTTGAGAATATCGAGCGCTTTACGCTGGAAGATGGCCGCATCATCGCCCTGTCGCGCCGGGTGACGGATAGCAACATCAAAGGGCTGTCGCTGCTGCGGCAACTGATGGGCAATCTGGGCAATCTGCGGGCCACGGATGTGCTGCGCGACTGATCCGGCGGCTTGATAAATTTCTTGTAATAGTGGTGGTGAAGCCGTTTAGTGATCTTGGGATCGGAACGGGTGGGGCTGTGCTATAGAGATGATGGGTTGGCTGGCGGAATGGGGCAACGCGATCTGGGCGTTTTTCGGAATTGAGAAAAACAGCACAGCGGTCATGGCGATTGTTGCCGTGCTGGGGGCGGTTGGAGCTGTATTTTTGTTTTTCTGGCGTCGTTTTAGGTCGCCAGAAGGGACGCTGACGATCAAAAACGAAGCGCCTTCTGAACCCATGGTGAACATGACGCTGGCGCAGTTCGAAGAACGCCAGCGCCAGTTGCGCGATGAGATTACCGCCAAACTGCAAAACGCGCATGCCGAAGATCGCGCCCGCTTGCAAGCGGAGTTGGATGAGGTGAATGCCCGCCTGCGTGCGCCAGAAAAAGCACTGGAAGAGGCCAAAGACCGGATCACCAGCCTTGAGGCCAAGCTGGCCCGCGAGGCCAACAGCTTTGGTGCCGAACGAATCGAAAAGGCCAAAGATGCTTTGCGCCGGTTTGATTATTCGGTGGCCGAAGCTCTGTTCGATGAAATCCGCAAGGATGCGCAGATTGCGGTGCAGGCCGCGGCGCGGGCGGAATACGGGCTGGGCGAAATCGCCGAAGCGCAAGTGAACTGGGCCGGGGCCGCCCGCCATTACCGCCGCGCGGCAGAGCTGGAACCCAGCATGGACAACCTTTACAAAGCCGCAGAACTCACCATGAATGCTGGCGACTATGCCACCGCCCTATCCCTGTCCACCCGCCATCTGGATTTGGCAGAGACCGGCACCGCCTTCCAACATGGCCGCGCTTTGAACCTCCAGGCGATGCTGTTGCAGGAAAATGCGCGTTACGAGGAAGCCGAGCGGTTTTACCGTCAGGCTATTGACGTTTCTGCCCAAGCTTTAGGTGATAAGGATCCAAATAATGCGACTGCACTCGGCAATCTGGCCGGGCTGTTGAAGGGTATGGGGCGATATGAGGAAGCTGAGCCGCTTTTCCGTCGGGCGCTGAAGATTGATCAGGCCACCCTCGGCGAACAGCATCCAAGTTATGCGACCGGTCTCAATAATCTGGCCAATCTCTTGCGCTCCATGGGGCGCTACGAGGAAG
>PDSA01000004.1:0-16894 GCA_002748285.1 Rhodobacterales bacterium | reverse complement strand
TCTCAATAATCTGGCCAATCTCTTGCGCTCCATGGGGCGCTACGAGGAAGTTGAGCCGCTTTTCCGTCAGGTGTTGGAGATTGATCAGGCCACCCTCGGTGAACAGCATCCGACCTATGCGACCCACCTCAGCAATTTGGCCGGGTTATTGAAGGATATGGGGCGCTACGAGGAGGCCGAGTCGTTTTACCGTCAGGCGTTGGGGATCGGTCAGGTTACCCTCGGTGAACAGCACCCGAACTATGCGATTTACCTCAACAATCTGGCGGGGCTGTTGCAGGATATGGGGCACTACGAAGAAGCCGAGCTGCTTTACCGTCAGGCGCTGGAGATTGATCCGGCGACCATTGGCGAACAGCACCCGGACTATGCGACCCACCTCAACAACCTTGCGGTTCTGTTTGCATCTCAAGGAAAATGGGCCGAGGCGGAGCCGTTGGTGGCGCAAGCCTTGGATATTTTTAAAGCCACCCTGCCGGCGGATCACCCCAATATTGCGCAATTAGAAAAAGATCTTGCAACAATCCGCAAGAAGTTAGGCAAAGGGAATTAGGCCAACTGGGGTCCTATACTGTCCGGGGGATCAGAGCGCGGGGATGAAAATGGCGATCCCGGGAGGACTCGAACCCCCAACCCTCTGATTAGAAGTCAGATGCTCTATCCAGTTGAGCTACGGGACCTGTGCGCCGTTGTTGTCAAAGTCGGGGGGGAAATCAACCCCTAAAGCAGCCCGCAGCGCAGATTTATCCGATTCGGGTTCGGCCACAGGCAAACCGCCGCCGCCAAAACATGTCAAATGAAGGAAATGCCCGAAAATCCACCCCAAAACCAACCCGGGTGGGGTGGTACCAGCGCCCCGACTTGAACGGGGGGCCTCCTGATCCACAATCAGGCGCTCTAACCAACTGAGCTACGCCGGCACACGAAAGGCTGATTAGCGTCAGCGTTCGGGCAATGCAAGGGGCAAGGCTTGAAAAAGATCGCAAATCTGCGTAATCCACGACAAAATCAGCGGAGAAAGCAAAATGAGCATCAATAGCGCAAGGATCACTTAGATAGGGCAGTGGCGGGTTCTGCCTTTCTCGTGACCAGAGGACAATTCCAGTGGCCTTAATTTAACTCCTAGGGGGCTGGCTCTGTCTGGGCCGTGGTTCATTTATCCGGCGCCCACCTGTACATACAGGTTCTCAGGAATTTACGCACCTCTACGGCTTGTGCGGTCCCGCCACCTTTATTTTTGCTCAGCGGGGGTCAGCCGCAGCTGCCCCTTGAAATTGCGGGCAAATGCGGCTTTAACCACCCCATGACTGACAGCTTCCCCCAGGTGCGCGGCACCCTGACCCCCAATCGCCCTTTGAACACGCTGACCTGGCTTCGGGTCGGAGGCCCGGCCGATGCTCTGTTCCAACCCGCCGATCTGCAGGATCTGCAACAGTTCATGGCGGCTCTTCCTGACGACATCGCGGTTTTTCCCATCGGTGTGGGCTCGAACCTGATTGTGCGTGATGGCGGGGTGCGGGCTGTGGTGGTGCGGCTGGGGCGGGGCTTTAACAGCATTGCCTTTGACGGCCAACAGGTGACGGTCGGGGCAGCGGTGCTGGATGCGATGCTGGCGCGCAAGGCTGCGGCGCAGGGGCTGGATTTGACCTTTTTGCGCACCATCCCCGGGGCGATTGGCGGCGCGGTGCGGATGAATGCAGGCTGTTATGGCAGCTATATCGCCGATGTGTTGACCTCGGTCACAGCGGTGAACCGCCGCGGTGAGCTGGTTGAGCTGAGCGCCGATGATCTGAATTTTGGCTATCGTCAGAGCGATCTGCCCGAGGGCTGGATCATTGTCGAAGCCCGTCTGCAAGCGCCTACCGGTGACCCTGCCGCGCTGGAGCAGCGCATGAGCGAGCAGCTGGCCAAGCGTGACGCCACTCAGCCCACCAAGGAACGTTCCGCCGGGTCGACCTTTCGCAACCCGGCGGGGTTTAGCTCGACCGGGGCGGCGGATGATTGCCATGACCTGAAAGCGTGGAAGCTGATTGATGACGCCGGATTGCGTGGGTTTTCGATCGGTGGTGCTCAGATGAGCCCCAAGCACCCCAATTTCATGATCAACACCGGTGGCGCAACTGCAGCAGATTTGGAAAAACTGGGCGAAGAAGTCAGAAAAAGGGTTTTCAAATCATCCGGTTTGACATTAGAGTGGGAAATCAAGCGGATCGGCGAACCGGCTGTGCCACAAGGGTAGGGCGCGTCGGGGGCGGGTCGCGCATAAGGCCACGATAAGCAGGGTCAAGCAAAGAGCAAAGCGCCGGATCACAGGGCGCGGATTACATAACAGGCGCATCAACATAAGCGCATAACCATAAGGGGCTGCCAAACGGCCCCGCAGGCAAATATAAGAGGCGGGAATGTCGAGCAGGACAGCCCCGAAAGTTGCGGTTCTCATGGGTGGGCCTTCGCGCGAGCGCGAGGTGTCTTTGTCCTCTGGGCGCGAATGTGTCGCCGCACTGCGGGAAACAGGTTATCAGGTGATCGGGCTGGATGCTGGCCCCGATCTTTGCGTGCGCCTGTCTGAAATTCAGCCTGATGTGGTGTTTAACGCCCTGCATGGTCGCTTTGGCGAAGATGGCTGCGTGCAGGGTCTGCTGGAGTGGCTGCAAATCCCCTATACCCATTCCGGGGTGTTGGCCTCGGCGCTGGCGATGGATAAGGAGCGTGCCAAGGCCGCTTATCAATCGGTCGGTCTGCCTGTGGTTGAAAGCGTGATTGCGTCGTTGGAGGAGGTCCGCCGCCGGCATGTGCTGACCCCGCCTTATGTGGTAAAACCCAATAATGAGGGCTCGTCCGTGGGCATCTGTCTGGTGCCGGAACATGCTAATGCGCTGCCTGATTTGCCCGCCGATATGCCCGAAACCGTGATGGTCGAACATTTCGCCCCCGGGCGCGAGCTGACCACCACCGTCATGGGGGATCGCGCCCTGACGGTGACCGATATTCTGACCGATGGCTGGTATGATTACGATGCGAAATATGCCGAGGGCGGCTCGCGCCATGTGCTGCCCGCCCGCCTTCCCGATGAGATCACCGAGGCTTGCCTGGACTACGCCCTGCGGGCGCATCAGGTGCTGGGTTGCCGGGGGCTGAGCCGCACCGATTTTCGCTGGGATGAAAGCCGCGGGCTGGAAGGGTTGATCCTGCTGGAAACCAACACCCAGCCGGGGATGACTCCGACCTCGCTGGCTCCTGAACAGGCCGCCCATTGTGGCATTTCTTTCCCCGAGCTGATGCGCTGGATGGTTGAGGACGCCTCATGCAACAGATAAAGCCCCGCCGTCACGATCCCGCCCCCAGCCGCGCCGCTTACAAAGCGCAAAGGCTGTTGCTGCGCCCGGGCTTCCGGCGCTTTGTGCGTTTTGGGCTGCCGGTGCTGGCGCTGGCCGTTGGTGGCTTGATCGTACTGGCCGATCAGGGGCGGCGCGATGCGATCAGCCAGCAGGTGGCGCAGTTCCGCCGCGCCATTCAGGAGCGCCCGGAATTCATGGTCAAGCTGATGGCGATTGATGGGGCAGGGCAGGAGCTGGCCGCCGAAATTCGCCAGAGCTTGCCGATCCAGTTCCCGATCACCGCCTTTGACCTCGATCTTGAGGCGATCCGCGCCGACATTGCCAAGCGCGATGTGGTGGCTCATGTGCTGGTGCAGGTGCGCAAAGGGGTGTTGCAGATTGATGTCACCGAACGCCAGCCGGCCATGGTGTGGCGCGGCCCAGAGGGGCTGCTGCTGCTGGATGAGGGCGGCCACCGGGTGATGCCTCTGGCGCAGCGGGATCAGCGCCCGGATTTGCCGCTGATTGCCGGGGCCGGAGCCAATGACCATGTCAGCGAAGCGCGACAGATTTTGGCCGCCGCCGGGCCGTTGCTGGACCGGGTGCGCGGGCTGGAGCGCATGGGGATGCGCCGCTGGGATCTGGTGCTGGATCGTGGTCAACGCATCCTGCTGCCCGAAACCGATCCGGTTCTGGCGCTGGAGCGGGTGATCGCGCTGAACACGGCGCAAGAGATGCTGGCCCGTGATCTGATCCGGGTCGATATGAGAAATGCCAACCGTCCGACGATCCGTATTGCCGATAGCGCTGTGGTGGCGCTGCGCAAGATCAGGGCGCTGCAATAAGAATGATGAGGGAGAGTGACGATGAGTGATCTATACAGAGCCCAACGCGCGATGCGCGTGATGCGCAAAACTGCGATGCATCGCGGGGTGGTTGCGGTTTTGGATGTGGGCACATCGAAAATTGCCTGCTTGGTGCTGCGCTTTGATGGCGCCGACCGGTTCGCCGCCGGCGATGAGATCGGCGCCATGGCCGGGCAATCGGGCTTTCGGGTGATCGGCGCGGCCACCACCCGTTCGCGCGGGGTGCGCTTTGGCGAGGTCAGCACCATGCAGGAAACCGAACGCGCCGTGCGCACGGTAATTCAGGCAGCGCAGAAAATGGCCAATCTGCGGGTCGATCATGTGATCGCTTGTTTCTCTGGCGCCAAGCCGCGCTCTTACGGGTTGGCCGGGCAGATCGAACTGCATGACAGCGTGGTGACAGAAGATGATGTGTCGCAAGTGCTGGCCGCCTGTGATGTGCCCGCTTTCGGCGAAGACCGCGAGGTGCTGCACGCCCAGCCGGTGAATTTTGCGCTGGATCATCGCTCGGGCCTGATTGATCCGCGCGGCCAGATCGGCAACCAGCTGGCGGCCGATATGCATATGCTGACGGTGGATTCGCATGTGGTGGGCAATCTGCTGCACTGCATCAAACGCTGTGATCTCGAAGTCGCGGGGCTGGCCTCATCGGCTTATGTCTCGGGCCTTTCGGCGCTGGTCGAGGATGAGCAAGAGTTGGGCGCGGCCTGTATCGACATGGGCGGCGGGGCCACCGGGATATCGATCTTTATCAAAAAGCACATGATCTATTCGGATTCGGTGGAACTGGGCGGCGATACCGGCGATTGGGAACATGACCGGCGCAGTGTCAGCCGGGCCGAGCTGATCGGCATCATGCGCCCCCGGGTCGAAGAAATTCTGGAAGAGGTGCGCAACCGGCTGGACGCCGCCGGGTTCGATCATCTGCCAAGCCATCAGATTGTGCTGACCGGCGGCAGCAGCCAGATTCCGGGGCTGGAAAGCCTGGCCAATAAGATTTTAGGCCAGCAAGTGCGGCTGGGGCGTCCGATGCGGGTGCAGGGGCTGCCTCAGGCGGCAACGGGCCCGGCTTTTGCCTCTTCTGTGGGGCTGTGTCTGAATGCGGCGCGGCCTCAGGACGAGTGGTGGGACTTTGATATTCCGGCCGAAACCTACCCGGCCCGATCCCTTAAACGTGCAGTCAAGTGGTTCAAGGACAACTGGTAAGCCGCAACATATGGTGAACATGGCAAAATACTGCCGATAAGCGTTAAAAATATACCATATTTTGTGGGGGAAGTGCGTTTTTTAGGTGACCTTTGCGTGATCTGTGGATAAGATCACCCCAAGGTAGGCAATGGCGGCGCGTTTTCGGGCCGCAATTTTGACAACAGGCGGATGAATAAATGGCATTGAATTTTGTAGAGAACCAGGAGCATGACCTGAAACCACGCATCACGGTATTCGGGGTCGGCGGGGCCGGTGGCAACGCTGTGAACAACATGATCGAAAAACAGTTGCACGGGGTCGAATTCGTCGTTGCCAACACCGATGCGCAGGCTCTGCAACAAAGCAATGCGCCCGAGAAAATCCAGATGGGTGTCAAAGTGACCGAAGGTCTGGGCGCAGGCGCGCGTCCCTCTGTCGGGGCGGCTTCGGCTGAGGAAAGCATCGAGTCCATCGTTGACCAGCTGGCCGGCACCCATATGTGCTTTATCACCGCCGGCATGGGCGGGGGCACAGGCACCGGGGCGGCTCCGATCATCGCGCAGGCCGCGCGCGAAATGGGGGTTCTGACCGTTGGCGTCGTGACCAAGCCGTTCCAGTTCGAGGGTGCCAAGCGCATGTCTCAGGCCGAGCAAGGCGTGGAAGAGCTGCAAAAGGTCGTGGATACGCTGATCATCATCCCCAACCAGAATCTGTTCCGTCTGGCCAATGAAAAAACCACCTTTACCGAGGCATTTTCGCTGGCAGATGATGTGCTTTATCAAGGGGTTAAGGGTGTTACCGATCTGATGGTGCGCCCGGGTCTGATCAATCTGGACTTTGCCGATGTGCGTGCCGTGATGGACGAGATGGGCAAAGCGATGATGGGCACCGGCGAAGGCGAAGGCGAAAACCGCGCCGTTCAGGCCGCGGAAAAGGCCATTGCCAACCCGCTGCTGGATGAAATCAGCCTGAAAGGCGCCAAAGGGGTGTTGATCAACATCACTGGCGGCTATGACCTGACCCTGTTCGAGCTGGACGAAGCCGCCAACCGCATCCGCGAAGAGGTTGACCCTGCCGCCAATATCATTGTGGGGTCTACTCTGGATGCGGATATGGAAGGCGTGATGCGGGTTTCGGTGGTTGCCACCGGGATTGACGCGGTGGATGTGAATACCGAAATGCCGCTGCCGCGCCGCTCGATGGCCGAGCCTCTAAAGTCGGTTGAAACCACTGCGGCGGCCGGGGTGGCCGCAGAGGCCGGGTTTGAAGCCCAGCCTGCGGCGCAGCAGGAAATGGACATTCCGGCAGAACCTTCCTTCTTTGATGAGGTGCAGCCCGCCGCTTACGAAGCCAATGAGCCCGCCGTCGCCGACACCGTTGATGATCTGCCCCCTCCGGCTTACCGTCCTGAGGTTGCGCAGACGCAAGACATCGAAGCCTATGAGGATGACGCGGCGCATTTCATGGCCCCACGCCCCCCTGCCGGCGGCACCCCTTCGCCGGAAGCGATGGAGCGCCTGCAAGCTGCGATCCAGAAACAACCAGCGCCCCAAAGCGCCCAACCAGCGCCGCAGGCCGCAGCGGAAAAGCCCCGCTTTGGTATCAATTCGCTGATCAACCGGATGACCGGCCACAGCGAAGAGGCCAGCGCCCCGCAACAGCGGGTTCAGCCGCAGCCGCTGCATGAACGCCGCCCGGCCCCCGAGGCCGAAGCTGACCCGGATCAGGACCGCATTGAAATCCCGGCCTTCCTGCGGCGTCAGGCCAACTAAAACCTGGTCACTTTTTTTACAAACGGGCTCGCAAATCTGCGGGCCCGTTTTCGTTGAAAAAGGTTTTAAAACAACGGGTTACTGCCTGTGATTTGGGCCTTTGGCAGGGTTTTGCGCAAGCGTTACAGAGATGTTTCATTCCGTTACAAAGCGTGTGTTGTGTCTTTTGTATCAAGCATTTACCTCAAACTTGTCGGGATATGTAACAGCGAATCCCTGACAGTTTGAGCAGTGAACGAGGCATATCGTGCAAACCACATTAAAGAACAAGGTCAGCTTTCACGGGGTTGGTCTGCATAGCGGGCAGCCGGTGCGTATGGCTGTGCACCCGGCTTCGGCCCAATACGGGATTTGGTTTCGCCGCATTGATCTGCCCGGCAATAATCTGATTGCGGCGCGTTGGGATGCGGTCAGCGACAGCCGGCTTTGCACTAAAATCTCAAACGATGCCGGTGCTGCTGTATCGACCATTGAACATATCATGGCGGCGCTGGCCGGGTGTGGGGTGCAAAACGCGCTGATTGAAATTGACGGGCCCGAGGTGCCGGTGCTGGATGGCAGTTCGGCCGAGTTTGTGGCCGAAATTGTGGCCGTGGGGCTGCGTTATCTGGATGCTCCGGTGCGGGCGATCAAGGTGCTGCAAGCGGTCGAGGTCAGCAATGGGGCGGCAACGGCCCGGCTTGAGCCCGCCGATAATTTGTATATTGATTTCCACATTGATTTTGCTGCGCATTCGCCCGTGATTGGCAAGCAGGACAAAGCCCTGAACATGGCCAATGGCGCTTTTGTGCGCGAACTGTCCGACAGCCGCACCTTTTGTTTGCAAAAAGATGTCGAGATGATGCGTGCCAACGGGCTGGCCTTGGGCGGCACGGTGGAAAATGCCGTTGTGGTCGATGGCGATCAGGTGCTGTCGCCGGGCGGGTTGCGCCATCGTGACGAGGCGGTGCGCCATAAAATGCTGGATGCTCTGGGCGATCTGGCGCTGGCCGGGGCACCTTTGCTGGCGCGTTATACCGGGCACCGGGCGGGCCATGCGCTGACCAACAAGCTTCTGCGCAAACTCTTTGCCACCCCCGGAGCCTATCAGATGATCACCTGTGATGCGAATACCGCGGCGCGTTTGCCCGGGGTCGGGGTGCATCGCGCGGATCTGGCCGCGATCGCTTAAGGGGCATGCCCATGGCTTGCGATCTGCTTTGGCTATGTCGCGCCACACATGTATTTTCGCCACAAAATGCGCGGTTCTGAGCCATTTAAAGGAAATGCAATAAGTCGTTTTGCAGCGGATTTTTATGTGCTAGATAGAATCAAGCCAAACCCGATGGGCTGGCAGAGGACGGATGACGGGGTGTCGGCAATGACAAGCGGCAGAAAACGAATGGTTGTGATGGGAATGGCCGCGGCGATGCTGGCGGGCTGTTCTGGCGATGCGTTCAAAAAAGACCGCCCGGTCGAAACCTATACGGCCGAAGAAATCTACAAGCAGGCCGAATACAAGCTCGAGACCAAGCGCAAATCCAAAGAGGCTCCGCAGCTATTTGGCGAGGTTGAGCGCCTTTACCCCTATTCCGAATGGGCCAAGCGGGCGCTGATCATGCAGGCTTTTGCCTATCACAAGAACAAGGATTACGAAAACAGCCGCGCCGCGGCGCAGCGTTTCATTGACTTTTACCCGGCGGATGAGGACGCAGCCTATGCGCAATATCTGCTGGCGATTTCCTATTACGACCAGATCGACGATGTCGGCCGCGATCAGGGGCTGACCTTTCAGGCGCTTCAGGCGCTGCGCACGGTGATCGAGCGTTACCCGGACAGCGAATATGCCCGCTCGGCCATTCTGAAATTCGATCTGGCCTTTGACCATCTGGCGGCCAAGGAAATGGAAATCGGCCGTTATTACCTGAAACGCGGCCATTTCTCGGCGGCGATCAACCGCTTCCGGGTGGTGGTCGAGCAATTCCAGACCACCTCGCACACCGCCGAGGCACTGCACCGGCTGGTTGAGTCCTATCTGTCGCTGGGGCTGGATAGCGAGGCCCAGACGGCCGGGGCGATTTTGGGGCACAACTTCAAATCGACCGAGTGGTATCGGGACAGCTATAAGCTGCTGACCGGGCGCGGCCTGTCGCCCAAGGCCAAAGGCAATGGCTGGCTGGCGCAGGTTTACCGGCAGATGATCAAGGGGCAGTGGCTCTAGGGCTGGACCATGCTCAGCAGTCTTGAGATCCGCGACATTCTGATTATCGAACATCTGGCGCTGAATTTTCAGCCCGGCCTGAATGTGCTGACCGGTGAAACCGGGGCGGGCAAGTCGATTCTGCTCGATGCGCTGGGGTTCGTGCTGGGCTGGCGCGGGCGGGCCGATCTGGTGCGCAGCGGGGCGGCTCAGGGCGAGGTTTGCGCTGTGTTTGACCTGCCCCCCGACCATCCGGCGCACACGATTCTGGCCGAAGCCGGCATTCCTTGCGACGAGGGCGAGCTGATCCTGCGCCGGGTCAACAGCGCTCAGGGGCGCAAGACCGCCTGGGTCAATGAGCGCCGCGTTTCCGGCGACGTGCTACGGGCGTTATCGGATGTGTTGGTTGAGCTGCACGGGCAGTTTGACGATCGCGGCCTGCTCAATCCGCGCGGACATATGGCGCTGCTGGATGCGTTTGGCGGCCATATCGCGGCGCGGGATAAGCTGCGCAGGCAGTGGGATCAGGTGGCTAAGCTGCTTAAAACGCTGGAAAAAACCCAGTCTGATCATGCCGCCATGCAGGCCGAGGAAGACTATCTGCGTCACGCGATTGACGAGTTGGACAAGCTGGCCCCGCAAGCCGGAGAAGAGGCTGAGCTGGATGCCCGTCGCCGTCTGATGCAAGGGGCCGAGCGCATCGGTCAGGACATGCAAAAGGCCGCCGCTGCCATCAGCTTTGAGGGGGCCGAGGGGCAGATGTCGGATGCCAGCCGCTGGCTGGAGGGCGCGATTGACGGGGCAGGGGGGCAGCTGGAAGAACCGCTGCAGGCGCTGCACCGGGCTCAGGATGCCTTGGCGGAGGCGCAGCAGGGGCTGGAACGCGCCATGGAGGCGCTCTCCTTCAACCCCGAAGAGCTGGAACAGACCGAGGAACGCCTGTTCGCCATTCGCGCTCTGGCCCGCAAACATGGGGTTGCGCCCGATGATCTGGCCGGGTTTGCCGATGAATTGCGACGCCGGCTGAACGCGCTGGATCAGGGGGCTGGCCAGATCGCGGATTTGCAGGACCAGCTGGCGCAGCAGCAACAGCTTTATATGCAAGGGGCCGAGGCGCTCAGCGCCGGGCGTCGCAAATCCGCCAAGGCTCTGGACAAGGCGATGGCGGCCCAACTGGTGCCGCTGAAAATGGAACGCGCGGTGTTCACCACTCAGATCAGCGCCACCACGCCGGGGCCCGAGGGGCAGGATCAGGTAGTGTTCACCGCCGCGACCAACCCCGGCGCGCCAACCGGGGCGCTGAACAAGATCGCTTCGGGGGGCGAGCTGTCGCGGTTTTTGCTGGCGCTCAAGGTGTGTCTGACCGCGGGCATGGATCAGATGACGATGATTTTCGATGAAATCGACCGCGGGGTCGGCGGGGCCACGGCAGATGCGGTGGGCCAGCGTCTGGCCGATCTGGCCACGGGGTCTCAGCTGCTGGTGGTGACGCATTCGCCGCAGGTGGCGGCCAAGGGCAATCATCATTTCCGGGTGCAGAAATCGGTGTCCGGCGGCCAGACGCGCTCGCAGGTGGTGACGCTGGATGACGACGCCCGCGTGGACGAAATCGCCCGGATGCTGTCGGGCGACAGCATCACCCAAGCCGCCCGCGATGCGGCCCTTGCGTTGTTAAAGGGCGGGCAGGTGTAAGCGATGTGACGTTTGGCTAAGCGGTGTGACGTTTGGCAGAGGGTGGATGCCCTCTGCACGCCCCCTCTTTAGCGGTTTTGCTGCTCGATATAGGCCCGCAATTCCTCGGCCTCTTGCCGGGCGGCGCGCAACCCATCCATGGCAGCGGAAAGCTCGGCCTCGGTTTGCGCCAGCTGGTTGGTCATCTCGGCCTCGCGTTGTTGGGCATAGATGATCGCCTGATCGCGGGTTTCCTCGGCCTCGTGCAGCGATTGCGCCATATTGTCCAGCTCGCCCAGATCGGATTGTGACACCCGGGTAAATTTGGTCAGCAGCCAATGCACCACCCAGCCCAGCACAAAGGCGACAAACAGCACAATGGCGATGGCGGTGATCAATTCAGTTCTGTTCATTGTTGGCCTCGGCAGGTTGTGTTTCAGAGGAAGGCTGTTGCGGGGCAGGGGCGTTGGTGGCCTGCCCGGTTCCGGCAGCGGGTTGCAGCGGGGGCGGCAGCGGTGCATTTTGCGGGAACTGCGCGGGGGGCTGGCTTACATTTGGCACCGGCGGCGGGGTTTGGCCCTGTTGCGGCTGGTCCTGTTGCGCCGTGTCGGAGGGTTCGGCTGGTTTTTGCTCTGCCGGAGGCGTTTGCGCCGGTTGTGGCAGGATCAGATTGAATTCGATCCGCCGGTTGGCCTCGCGCCCTTCTTCCGTGCCATTATCGGCGATCGGAGTGCTTTCGCCATAGCCCACGGCGCTCATCCCGCTGGTCAGCACTTTTTGCGCGATGAAGGCCTGCAAGACCGCATCGGCGCGGGATTGCGACAGCGCCTTGTTCATCGATTCGCGCCCCTGACTGTCGGTATGGCCCGAGATTTCCAGCTTGAGCGGAGCGCAGGTTTTGATGATCTCGGCCAGCCGGGCAATCACGGCCAGACCTTTGGCGTCAAGATCAGCAGACCCGGGTTCAAAACTGATCTTGCGCTCTTTTTGCACCGCGTTCAGCTGCTGAACGCATTGTTCGGGTTTCAGCAGGCTGGCCACCGGATCGAGCCGTTTTTCATAAGTCACATCAATGGTATAGTCTTGGGACGAGCCCAGCTTATCGGACAGCAGCCGGGTGATATTGGCGCGGGCTTCGGGCTTGCCGGTGATGCCGCGCACTTCGATGACATCGCTTTTCACCACCACGGATCCCTGGCTAAGCTCGGCCAGTGCCTGCACCCCGATCAGCACCCGCAAGGGCCAGCCCTGCGGCAGATCCTGATCCAGCCGCGCCGCGCCATAGACGGCCTCATTGCCGAAACGGGCCCGGGCATAGCTGTAAACCGCCTCGCGCTCGCGAGTATTGCTCAGACGGCCGCGCAGCTGCACTTTGGATTCGGGGCTGAGGGTGGCGACAAATTCGATCGGTTCTTGTTCGGCGGCCTCGCCATTCTTTGCGGTTTTGGGCAGCACTGAATGCAGTGAGAACAGATCGGGCAGATCGGCCTCCAATTCGCCGCTGATCCGGTCAAACTGGCCCTGCGCCGTACCTTCCAGCGCCACAAGAGTCACATCCGCATCGGAATAGGTGATGCTGCCCCCGCCCAGCTTTTTCAGCGCAGCAATGCCGGTCACCACCGCTTTGGACCAAGACGGGCTGGGCACGCCAAGGCCGATGGTGCAGTCGGGCTCGCCCGCGAATCCGGCCTGTTGCGCGGCCTTGACGATCGCGGCGCGGCTTTGCGGGCTGTCAGCCGAGCACGCATCAAAGCGCACCCCCTGATCGTCAATGATAAAGCGCAGGGTAAACGGTGTAATCACCGGCCGTGGGGCGGTGATGCGGGTGGACAGCGTCAGCGCTTTGGGCACTTGTTTGGCCAGACGGGCCTCGATTTGCTGCTTTTCCTCGGGGCTGTCGGCCAACGCGGAAACGGTGACATGATCCGCACCGATCGAGATTTTTGATTTCGGCAGGCTGCGCAGCACATCAATGCCAAATTCCAGCGCTGCATCCCAGCCCGGCGGCACCTCGGCCTCGCTGGAATTCAGCATGTCGGTGATTTCGTGTTCACTATCCAGCTCTTTTAACGACTCGATCAGTTCTTCACGATCAGTGGCCGCGGGGATCAGACCGATCAGCGAAATGCCGGTGCTGTTACGCAAAATCTCGACCGAAAAATCTGGTGCCTTGATGGCGGCGGCATCGGCGACATCCATATGGTCGATCACCCGCTCGGCATCGACAATGCCATTGACCACGCTGAGCGCACGAAAGCGGGTGGCCTCATCCGGGGCGGTGCCGGTCAGTTGCACTTGCAACCCATCCACATGCACCGAGGCCCAAGCATGGTCATTGGCCAGCAGCGCATCGGCCACCTCTGTTTTGCTGCGTTTTTCGATCAGATCAGCCGCCTTGACCGCCATCAGGGTCGAGCCCCCGGCAACAAGTGCGAAAATAGCCGCAATGGATAAAATGGAAGAGATACGCATGGTTGGTCCAAATCACCTGACGTTTGTTTTCGCCTGTCTAGGCCTGTTGGTCGGAATGTTCAATCACAGCATCAGCGATACGGCAAGAAACAGCACAAAAATCAGCCCGCAATCGCGGTTTGAGCGAAACAATTTCAGACAAGTATCCGGTCTGTCGGTTTCCAGACGGCTGAGCTGCCATGTTAGATGCCAGCCCACGCCCCACGGCCCACCCAGCGCCAGCACGGTCACCAGCGGATTGGCCTGATCTGGCAGCGCCAGAATGATCGCGGCGGCCAGAAACAGCACGGTCAGAACCATAAAGGCGCGCAGGATTCGGCGTGGATTATCGCCAAACAGTCTGGCGGTGGATTTCACCCCGATCAGCGCATCATCTTCGGTGTCCTGATAGGCATAGATCGTGTCATAAAACAGCGTCCAGCTGATACCTGCGGCATAAAGCAGCACCGCCGGCCACTCCAGCCGGCCGCTATGCGCCGTCCAGCCCAGTAACGCCCCCCAGTTAAAGGCCAGCCCCAGAAACATCTGCGGCCACCAGGTAAAGCGCTTGGCAAAGGGGTAAATCACCACCAGCCCCAGCGAGCTGATGCCGAGCCAGATCGCGGCCTGATTAAAGCTGAGCAACACCGCAAAAGCGATCAGCGCCTGCACCCCCATCCAGATCAGCGCCGCTTTGACACTGACCTGCCCCGAAGGGATCGGGCGCGAGCGGGTGCGGGCGACCTGTGCGTCAATTTTGCGGTCGGTGATGTCATTCCAGGTGCAGCCGGCCCCGCGCATCAGCCAGGCGCCGATGCCACAGCCGAGAATGATCCAGACATCAAAGAGGCCAAAATCCTCGCCCGCCCAGCCCGCCAGCAGCACGCCCCACCAGCAGGGCAGCACCAACAGCCATGTGCCTACCGGCCGATCCGCCCGTGACAGCCGCAGAAAAGGCCGCGTCCAGGGCGGGGCAAAACGGTCGACCCAATTATCGGCTACCGCGTCAGAGACTTGTCCGTTTGGTTCTGGAACTTCGGGCGCATCGGGCATATGCTGGCATCCATGGAAAAAGCAAAAATCAGACTCTGTGTTACGCAAGATTTGCAGCCAGAGCAAACCATTGTTTTGGAACCCGCCCAAGCGCATTATCTTTTTGTGGTAATGCGCCTGCAAGAGGGGGCGCCTCTGCTGCTGTTCAATGGCCGCGATGGCGAATATCTGGCCCGGGTCAGCCGGGCGCATAAGCGCCATGGCACGCTGGAATGCCTGCACCAGACCAAAGCGCTGCAACTGCCCCCCGATCTGTGGCTGCTGTTTGCGCCGATCAAAAAGACGCGCACCGCTTTTATCGTTGAAAAGGCGGCTGAGCTGGGCGCGGCGCGGATTTGCCCGGTGCAGACCCGCTACACCAATGCCGAGCGCATCCGGCAGGATCGTCTGCAAGCCCATGCGTTGGAGGCCGCCGAGCAATGCGGCGGCACCTATGTGCCTGAGGTAGATGCGCTGCGCCGTCTTGAGGATGTGTTGCAGGACTGGCCCGCAGATCGGCATCTGGTGTTTTGCGACGAAGAACTTGTGGGCCGGCCCAGCGCTTTGCCCGCCCGCTCGGATCAGCAGAAATGGGCGATTCTGATCGGGCCCGAGGGCGGCTTTAGCCCGCAGGAACGCGTCCTGCTGAGCGATCTGCCTTTTGTCAGTACGCTCAGCCTGGGTCCGCGCATTTTGCGGGCAGATACGGCGGCAGTGGCGGCACTGACCTTGTGGCAGGCCGCGCTGGGGGATTGGTAAATGCCGTTCATGCGCCCCGAAAGCCGCGCCCTGCTATGGCGCTGGCGCGAGGTGCTGCTGGCGCTGGCGCTGGCGCTGTGGGGGCTGTGGCTGGGGCTGACAGCGCTTGGGTTGGTCGCATGGTTCGGCTGGGGGATGCTTGTGATCGGCGCGGCGCTGCTCTGGGCCGGGGTGCAGCGGGCCCGGTTTCGCATTGGGGCCGGCGGGGTCGGCATGGTGCAGGTGGATGAGCGCGAAGTGATCTATTTCGGCCCGCTGGAGGGGGGCAGCGTGTCGATTGAGGCCATCACTTCGGTGCATCTGAGCCCGGCGCAGACCGGCGCACATCGCTGGCTGCTGGCCCAGCCGGGCCGCGCTGCGCTGGCGATCCCGATCAATGCCGATCAGAATGAACAGCTGTTTGACGCCTTCGAAGCCTTGCCCGGGTTTGAGATGCAAAACGCTCTGGCCCAGCTGCATATCCTGCCCGATCATCCGGTGCTGATCTGGCAAAGGGGGCTGCGGGCTTTGCATTGACATTGCCAAGCTTTCGCTCCAACTCTTGGGCCAAAGAACAGCGCAACAGCAAGGGAGCATCCCCATGTCGATTCCCCAATCCGGCGGCGGGCCGATTGAAGATTACGCCCAACTGGCCGGTTTTCTGGCCGATGGCTGCAAGCCGAAACAGGATTGGCGCATCGGCACCGAGCATGAAAAATTCGGCTATTGCCAGCAAAGCCAGATGCCGCTGCCTTATGACGGGCCGCGCTCGATCAAGGCGGTGCTGGAGGGGTTGCGTGATAAGTTCGGTTGGGAGCCGGTTTGTGAGGCCGACAACATCATCGGTCTGAAAAAGGACGGGGCCAATATCAGCCTTGAGCCGGGCGGGCAGCTGGAGCTTTCAGGCGCGCCGCTATGCTCGATCCACGAAACCTGTGACGAGGTCAACATGCATCTGCATCAGGTGCAATCGGTGGCCGATGGGGCCGGGGTGCGGTTTCTGGGGTTGGGCGCTGCGCCGATCTGGAAACACGAAGACATGCCGGTGATGCCCAAGGGCCGCTATGCGCTGATGACCGATTACATGGACCGGGTCGGCACCCATGGCAAACAGATGATGTACCGCACCTGCACGGTGCAGGTGAATCTGGATTTTGCCTCGGAATCCGACATGGTGCAGAAATTGCGGGTGGCGCTGGCGCTGCAACCTGTGGCGACCGCTTTGTTCGCCAATTCGCCGTTTTTCGAGGGCAAAGTGACCGGTTTCAAAAGCTGGCGCTCGCGCATCTGGCGCGATCTGGACGCCTCCCGCACCGGCATGTTGCCCTTTGTGTTCGAAGACGGCATGGGCTTTGAGCGCTACGCCGAATATGCGCTGGATGTGCCGATGTATTTCGTTTATCGCGACGGACGCTATATCGACGCGCTGGGGCAGTCATTCCGCGATTTTCTAAACGGCAAACTGCCCGCGCTGCCCGGCGAAAAACCCACCTTATCAGACTGGGCCGACCATCTGACCACGGCCTTTCCCGAAGCCCGGATCAAGCAGTATATGGAGATGCGCGGTGCCGATGGTGGCCCGTGGCGCAGGCTTTGTGCCTTGCCGGCGTTCTGGACCGGGCTGATGTATGATCAGGGATCGCTGGATGCGGCCTGGGATCTGGTCAAGGGCTGGGATGC
>PDSA01000015.1 GCA_002748285.1 Rhodobacterales bacterium | reverse complement strand
CCAGAGACACCCCCACCAGCGGAATGACGCGGCGGGCGTTGCGGGTTTTCAGCTGTCGCCCGACCGGCTCGATCGAGATATGCGGCACCGGGGCGTCCAAGTGGATTTGCGCTCCGGTCAGGGCAGCCAATTCGCTGGGCCGCGCGCCGGTGTTGATCATCGCCAGCAGAATGCAGCGCGCCTCCTTGTTCAACCCATCCAGCGCGCCGGGTTTGAGCAGGTGATCCCTGATCCAGCTTTCTGAAAAGGGCGGACGCGGGCGAGCTTCGCCCTCCTTGAAGGACAGGTCAGACAGGGGCAGCGCCAACCCAAGGCGTTTCATCCGGTTAACCGTTTTCAGCACGTCGCCGAGGTGGATCAGATCCTTGTTGGCACTGTTCGCGGTCAGCCCGTCGGCTTCCATCTTCTCCAGCCACCAACCGCGAAAATCCAGCATGTCGTCGCCGGTGATGTCGGCCAGCGCCTTGTCGCCAACAACCGAAATGAAGTTCCGAACCGCCTTCTTGCGCGGGTTCTGCCAGCGGCGAAGCTGATCCTCGCTCTTGCCGATGGTCTTGTCAGCGGCCAGGCCCCAATACAGTTCCAGCGCCCGCGAGACCGTGATCGGCGGCTTGGGGGTACCACCCAGCACGGCCGCCGCTTCACGCGGATCGGGCTCGTCTTTTCGCTGCGTCGTTGCTTTGATGCGCGCAAGGAGGTCGTCGCGGGGCAGGTCCGCGACGCTCGCCGCCGGCAGGTATCGAAAGCCCCGCACCGCCGCCAGTTCCCGTGCCGCCTCAAAACGCCGCTCCGCATCCGCCGTGTCCCCCGCCAGCCGGGCTTCCCACGCCTCTACCAGGTTTTGCCAGGCGATGGGCGCTTTCTGCCGGGCGATGGAATCGGAATCGGTGTGGAGGCTCACCCAGATGTCCTTGCGGTCTTCAATGGCGTGATAGCGCACCGGCACCCGCTTGCGCAGGTGATATGTGCTGCCACGTTTGATGATTGCCACGTCACGCCCTCCCGCTTACTTGTGTAGCGGATTGTGTTGCAAAATGTGTAGCAAGTCAAGGCAAAAAACGGGCGTTTCAGGAGATCACAATCGTTAGGCTATTGATTTTAAATTAAAAGTTGTGACTGTCCCTAAGGGGAGGTGGCGGAGGAGGTGGGATTCGAACCCACGGTAGACTTTCACCTACGTCGGTTTTCAAGACCGGTGCATTCAACCACTCTGCCACTCCTCCGACGCGCTGGGCATAACGCGCCTTGTCTGATTCTGAAAGTGGCAAAATGAAGGGGAATTCTGCCGACCGTCTTTTGCACCCTTTCCTTGAAACCGGACTGACGCTATCATGCGCCAAAAGCGCGTTGAAAAGCGTTCGGTGGAGCAGGGCTGTGGCAGCAGCGCACAAGTTAAAGAGGGTAAGGCATGATGCTGAATAACAATGGGCAGGAAAACCGGCAAAAGAATAAAAGCATGTGGTCGGGTCTGGTAAAAATTGCCGCCGTGGTTGCGGCGGTCAGTGTGGTGTCCGGCTGTGAAGACACGAATTTTTCGCCATTTTCGCCATTTAAGGGCAAGGATAAAGGCGAGGCTGCTCAGCCCGCGCAAGGTTCGGGCAAGATGGTGGAACGGGATGTGGAATCTCCGGATGTGTTTCAAAGCACCGAGCCCGGCTTGTGGGATGGTCGCCCGTCCTTGGGTGGCGTCTGGGTGGCGCATCCCGATGTGGCCGACCCCGAGCGCGCGATTATCCGCAACAAGGCCAATGGCAAATTCGTGATCGGTGCATTGTTCCGCCGCGAGCGCGAAAATCCGGGGCCGAAATATCAGGTGTCTTCGGATGCGGCCGAGGCGCTGGGCATGTTGGCCGGCCAGCCCGCTGAGTTGAATGTCACCGCGTTGCGCAAGGAAAAAGTGGCCGAGGAAGGCCCGGCCCCTGCCGATCAGATTCTGGATGCGCCCGAAAGCATCAAGGAAACCAAGCTGGATGCGCTGGCTTCTGCGGCGGCGGCGATTGACTCTGCGCAGAAAACCGCGCCAAAACCGGCCGCTAAACCCTCGAAAAAATCAACCGCAACCCCGCGCAAGCCTTACATCCAGCTGGGGATTTTCAACGTCAAAACCAACGCCACCAACACCGCTGCCAGTATGCGCAATGCTGGGATCGCGCCGGTGGTCAAAAAGCAATCCAGCAGCGGCAAGACCTTTTGGCGGGTGCTGGCCGGCCCGTTTGGCAGCACCTCTGAGGGCAAGACATTGCTTAAGAAAATCAAGAAGATGGGCTTTTCCGATGCCTATTTTGTCACCAATTAACCATGGGGTAAATCAGCAATCATGAAACGGCGAGTCCTCCCTTTTCTGGCCCTGTTGGCGGTGGTGTTTTTCAGCCTGCCCGCCAGTGCGCAATTCAACACTCAGGCCAAAGCCGCCTATGTGGTGGATTATGGCACCGGCACGGTGTTGCTGTCGAAAAACGCCGATCTGCCGTTGCCGCCAGCGTCGATGTCCAAGCTGATGACCTTGAACATGGTGTTCGAGGCGCTGGCGGATGGCCGTTTGCGGCTGGATGACCGGCTGCCGGTAACGCAACATGCGATGAGTTATAAGGGCTCGACCATGTTTCTGAACACCTCTGACCGGGTGCGGGTCGAAGACCTGATCCGCGGGGTGATCGTGTTATCGGGCAATGACGCCGCAGCGGTGCTAGCCGAAGCGCTGTCCCCGGATGGCACCGAGGCCGGCTTTGCCCGCATGATGACCGAGCGCGCCAAAGAGCTTGGCATGACGAATTCGCATTTCACCAATTCCAATGGCTGGCCGCAGGTCGGGCACCGGATGAGCGTGCATGATCTGGCCGTGCTGGCCAACCGTCTGATCCGCGAATTCCCGGCCTTTTATTCCATGTTTTCCGAAACCGAGTTCTTGTTTGACGGCCGCGCTCCGCAAAACAAAAGCAACCGCAACCCGTTGCTGAAGCTGGGCATCGGCGCGGATGGTCTGAAAACCGGCCATACGTCTGAGGCCGGCTATGGTCTGGTCGGGTCGGCCAAGCAGGGTGATCGGCGGATCATTTTTGTGATCACCGGCCTGAACAGCGCATCTGAGCGCGCGACGGAGGCCGAGCGCATCGTGAACTGGGCCTTTCGTCAATTCGTCAACAAAACGGTGATCAAAAAAGGGCACAAGCTGGCCGAAGCCGATGTTTGGATGGGTGAGGAAAGCCAGATCGGGATTGTCGCCCCCAAAGACCTGTTTCTGCTGGTGCCGGCGCTGGACAAAGACAATGCCGCTGGTGGCGGATCGGGATGTGGCCAAGGGGGGCTTTTTGCCCCGGATGCGCACGGCGGTGAAAGTGCTGTTTGTCCAGATCAGCAAGTGGATTTAAGGTGTCAGCGATGGCTGCGGATGCTGTAGGGACCGGCCGTTTTATCACCTTTGAGGGCATTGACGGCTCGGGCAAGTCTTCGCAGGCCAAAATCCTGGCGCAAACGCTGCAAGGGCAGGGGGTCGACACGGTTCTGACCCGCGAGCCCGGCGGCAGCCCTGGAGCCGAGGAAATCCGCCGTTTACTGGTCGAAGGCGACCCGGATCGGTGGTCGGCCGAAACCGAAATCCTGCTGTTCACCGCTGCCCGCCGCGACCATCTGGAAAAGACCATTCAGCCCGCGCTAGAGGCCGGGCAGGTGGTGATCAGTGATCGGTTTGCAGATTCCACCCGGGTTTATCAGGGCGTGGCGCGGGCGGATTTGCGTGGCGTGGTTGATGCGCTGCATCAACAGATGATCAACCGCGAGGCCGATCTGACCTTTATCATTGATATGGATCCGGCGGCGGCTCTGGCCCGCGGTCTGGCCCGTCAATCGGGTGAGGACCGGTTCGAAGAACTGGGGTTGGCGTTTCAGCAGGCTCTGCGCCGGGGGTTTCTGGACTTGGCCAAGGATTTCCCCGATCGCTGCCGGGTGATTGACGGCGCCCGCGATATGGGGTCCATCGCGGCCGAAATCGCCCGGATCACAAGTGACATGCTGCCATGAAAACACCCGACGATTTGCCAGAACCAGACCGGGTTGAGGGCGCACCGCATCCGCGCGAAACCGAAACCATCATTGGCCAACAGGCGGCCGAGCAGGCTTTTCTGGAGGCTTACAACCTGTCACGTCTGCACCATGCCTGGCTGATCACCGGCATTCGCGGCGTGGGCAAGGCGACTCTGGCGTGGAAACTGGCGCGGTTCTTGCTGGCGCAACCCGAAGAGGGGCCGTCTTTGTTGCTGGATGCGCCGCCCAAACCCGACAGCCTTGCGGTTTCGCCGGATCATCCGGTCAGCCACCGTTTGCAGGCGCTGTCCGAGCCCCGGCTGTTCCTGCTGCGCCGCGCCTGGGATGACAAGGCCAAGCGTCTGAAGCCTGTGATCACCGTGGATGAGGTGCGCAAATTGCGCAATTTCTTTGCCCTGTCGGCAGCGGATGGCGGCTGGCGGGTGGTGATTGTCGATACGGCGGACGAGATGAACCCGAATGCGGCCAATGCGCTGCTCAAGCTGCTCGAAGAACCCCCGGATCGCACGGTGATGTTCCTGATCAGCCACCAGCCCTCGCGCCTGCTGCCCACCATCCGTTCGCGCTGCCGGGCGCTGCGCTGCGCTCCGTTGGGGGCCGATGATATGGCCACAGCGCTTGCCGCCGCCGGGGCCACCAGCCCCGCCAATCCCGAGGCTCTTGCCAGCCTCAGTGGTGGTTCGGTTGGTGAAGCTCTGCGGCTGATCAATCTGGGCGGGCAAGAGAGCTATCAGGAGCTGATCAACCTGTTCCAGACCCTGCCCCGGCTGGATCGTGCCCGGGCGCTGCGTCTGGCGGAAAGCGTGGTGGGCAAGACCAAAGAGGCCCGCTATGATCTGCTGCTGACGCTGATGGATCTGTTTCTGGCGCGTGTGGCCCGCAGTGGCGCCACCGGCATGGCTCCGTTCGAGGCGGCCGAGGGCGAGGCGGCGCTGCTGTTGCGTCTGGCACCCAGCCCTCATGCTGCCCGGGTCTGGGCGCAGCTGCAACAAGAGCTGGGCAACCGAATCCGCCATGGCCGGGCCGTCAACCTTGACCCGGCTGCGCTGATCCTTGATATGGTGTTCAAGATCGACGCAACAGCGGCCAAAACCGCCGCATGAAGGCAGACCAGCATGACCCATTCCAGCGATATTTTCCCGATTACCGACAGCCATTGCCATCTGGATTTTCCCGATTTTGACGGCCAGTTGGATCAGGTCATCGACCGCGCTGCGCAAGCCGGGGTCGAGCGCATGGTGACGATCTGCACCAAGCTGCGCCAGCTGGATCAGGTGCGCGATATTGCCGAAACTTATCCTCAGGTGTTTTTCGCCGGCGGCACCCACCCGATGAGCGCCGCCGAAGAGCCTCTGATCTCGGTTGCCGATCTGGTGCAGATTGCCGAGCATCCGAAATTTGTCGGCATTGGCGAAACCGGACTGGATTACCATTACACCGCCGATAGCAAAGCCATTCAGCAGGAAAATCTGCGCATCCATATCGAGGCCGCCCGCCAGACCGGCCTGCCCCTGATCATCCATTCCCGCGATGCCGATGATGACATGATCCGCATCCTGACCGAAGAACACCGCGCCGGCGCTTACAGCTGTGTGATGCACTGCTTTTCTTCATCCGCCAAACTGGCCGAAGCCACTTTGGACCTTGGGTTTTACCTGTCCATGTCCGGCATCGCCACTTTCCCCAAATCAACCGAGCTGCGCCAGATTTTCGCCAGCGCCCCGGTTGAGCGGATTCTGGTGGAAACCGACGCGCCTTACCTGTCGCCGCCCCCGCATCGGGGCAAGCGCAACGAGCCCGCCTATTGCGCCCTGACGGCTCGGGTCGGGGCCGAGGTTTTTGACATGGACTATGCCGATTTCGCCCGGCAGACCACGCAGAATTTCGAGCGCCTGTTCTCCAAGGCCGCAGCCTATCAAGGGGGCAGCTGATGGCAGAATTGCGGGCAACGATTTTGGGCTGTGGTTCCAGCGGCGGGGTGCCGCGGATTGGCAATCTCTGGGGGGAATGCGACCCCGGGAACCCGAAAAACCGACGCTCGCGCTGTTCGATGTTGTTGGAGCAATTCGGCAGTCAGGGTGTCACCCGGGTGCTGATTGATACTTCGCCGGATATGCGAACTCAGCTGTTGGCGGCTGGGGTTTCGCAACTGGATGCGGTGGTTTACACCCATGCCCATGCCGATCATATGCACGGGCTGGATGATCTGCGCATGATCGTGATGCAGAGCAAAAAGCGCATGGATGTCTGGGCCGATGCTCTGACTCAGGCTGATCTGCTGGCCCGGTTTCATTATGCGTTTATTACGCCCGAGGGCTCGAACTATCCGCCGATCTGCGATCTGCACAGCATCATCGGAGAGGTCAAGATCAACGGCGCGGGGGGCGAGATGTGTCTGACTCCGCTGCCGGTGCAGCATGGGCAGATTCCGGCGCTGGGGTTTCGTGTTGGCGGGTTGGCTTATATCCCGGATGTTTCGGGCATTCCTGACAGCACATGGCAGATGCTGAATGATCTGGATATTTGGGTGCTGGATGCGCTGCGCTATATGCCGCATCCCAGCCACGTGCATCTGGAGCGGGCGTTGCAATGGATTGAGCGCGCCGGACCCAAGCAAGGGGTTCTGACCAATATGCATATTGATCTGGATTACGACAGGGTAGCGGCGGAAACGCCGGATCACGTTGCGCCGGCCTATGACGGAATGCAGTTGACCTTGGGCGGGTAAACGCGCCAGATGGGCGCGTTGGTTATTCCGGGTCCGGTCATGCGTTTTGTTAGCTTGCTCTACCTTTTGCTCGTCAGCGCCCTTGCGGTCCCGGCGCGGGTTCCTTTGACCCGTGAACACCGATTCCCCCCATACCAAGGAACCCCGATATGCAGGCCTTGATCGACGTTATCCTGCCGGTGTTTCTGGTCATCGGCTTTGGTTATCTGGCCGCCTGGCGGGGCTGGATGCCGCCGGTGGCGATTGATGGGGTGATGCGTTTTGCTCAGGGCTTTGCCATTCCGGTTTTGCTGTTTCGGGCGATCTCGTCGCTGGATCTGGCACAGGAATTTGACCTCAGGCTGCTGTTCAGCTTCTATTTCGGGTCGGTTAGTGGCTTTGTGCTGGGAATGCTGGTGACGCGGTTCGTGTTCCATCGCGACTGGCAAGACAGCGTGGTGATCGGGTTTATCGCGCTGTTCACCAATGCGCTGCTGCTGGGGCTGCCGATTACCGAACGTGCTTATGGCCGCGAGGCTCTGGCCTCGAATTACGCGATTATCGCCATTCATGCTCCGTTTTGTTACGGGCTGGGGATTACGGTGATGGAGATCGTGCGCAACCGTGGTCACGGTGTTTTAAACACCAGCAAATCGGTGCTGCGGGCGATGTTCAAGAACGCGCTGGTGATTGGCATCGGGCTGGGGTTTGTTGTCAATCTGAGCGGGGTGGATTTGCCCGGTTTTCTGAATGACGGAACCGAGCTGATTGCCCGCGCAGCCCTGCCCGCGGCGCTGTTTGGCATGGGCGGGATTTTATACCGTTACCATCCTGAGGGGGATGTGCGGATCATTTTGTTTATCAGCGCGGTCAGCCTGTTTTTCAATCCAACGGTGACGTGGTTGATGGGCACAGCGCTGGCCTTGCCCGAGGGCGCGTTTCGCTCGGCGGTGCTGACATCGGCGATGGCTCCGGGGATCAACGCTTATATTTTCGCCAATATGTATGGGGTGGCCCGGCGGGTGGCGGCTTCGGCGTTGTTGTTGTCGACGGCGGCGACGATCATCACAGCTTGGGGGTGGCTGGCGGTGTTGGGGTGATTTGTGCCCGGACATTGAGGTAGAGGGCTGCGCCTGCCTGGGTAGGCGCTTGTGTAGAGCGTGGAAGCAAACGCGGTTTGTAAAAGACACCACTACGTTGCACAGTTGCGAAAGGTTGATTGCGCCCGCGGGGGGGGGCAGGCAGGCGGTGCCGGGCGGGGATTGCTTTATGATGCTGGACTCAGGCCGGCTCTTCACCCTCTTCCGGCTCCGGTGCGCCGAATTTTGCAAGAATTCGGTCCCTGATCTGATCCCGGGTCTGCCGGTAAGAGGCCAGCTTGTCCTCGCGCCCTTCGCCCAGACCAGTCGGGTCCAGCACCGGCCAGTATTCGACCTCGAGATGATGATACCGCGTCAGCTCCAACGCCTTTCGCTGGCTGGCTGGCGACAGACAAATCACCAGATCATAGCCCGATAAATCATCCCCCCAATCCTGCATCTGGTCAAATGATCGGGTCTGATGCTGGGCCAGCTCAATCCCGATTTCATTGCACACCGCAATGGCAAAGCCGTCAATTTCCAGATCATTCCTGACCCCGGCCGACTGAACGTAAATCTTTTGGCCGTAAAGCTGTTTGGTAATGCCCTCGGCCATGGGCGAGCGCACGGCGTTATGGTCGCAGCAAAACAGGACGGATCCGGGAAGTGCTGCTGCCATCGCCTTAACCACCAAAATGCAAAACGCAAATCAGGGTGAACAGACGCCGGGCGGTGGCGGTGTCGACTTCGGCTTTGCCCTCAAGGCGTTCCTGCAGGATGCGCCCGCCTTCGTCATGGATGCCGCGCCGGGCCATATCAATGGTCTCGATCTGGCTGGGGGCGAGCTTTTTCACCGCGTCGAAATAGCTTTCGCAGATTGCGAAATAGTCTTTGACTACCTGGCGAAACGGCCCCAGCGACAGGTGAAATTCTGCCGCCTTTTGTTCGTCTTCGGTGGTGATGTCAAACACCAACCGACGTTCGCGAATGGCCAGAGTCAGGTGATAGGGGCCGTCCGGTGCCTGCTGGTCGCCGCGTGCGGGCAGGGCAAAGACATTGCCCTCGAGGATGTCAAACATGGCGACTTTGCGCTCTTGCTCGACTTCGGGCGTGGTGGCGGCCAGGCCGCTATCGTCGATGTTGATTTTGGAAATCCGGTTTTTGGAGTCTGACATGGCATCTGGCTTTGGCTTGGTTGGTCGGTAAGTCAATTTTGCACCGGCGGCGGCGGTGTGGCAAAGCCAATTCTGCAAAGGTCAGTCATGCCCACAGCCCCAGACAAACCCCGCTCGTTTCAGGAAATCATTTTGCGGCTGCAAGACTATTGGGCGCGTCAGGGCTGTGCCGTGTTGCAGCCCTATGATATGGAGGTCGGCGCCGGCACGTTCCACCCCGCGACGACTCTGCGCAGTCTGGGCAGCAAGCCTTGGACGGCGGCCTATGTGCAGCCCTCGCGCCGCCCCACCGATGGGCGTTATGGCGAAAACCCCAACCGGTTGCAGCATTATTACCAGTATCAGGTGATCATCAAACCCAGTCCGCCCGATTTGCAGGCGCTCTATCTGGGCAGTCTCGAGGCGATTGGCATCGACATGGATCTGCACGATATCCGCTTTGTCGAGGATGACTGGGAGAGCCCCACTCTGGGCGCATGGGGTCTGGGCTGGGAGGTCTGGTGCGACGGCATGGAAGTCAGCCAGTTCACCTATTTCCAGCAGGTTGCCGGCATGGATTGCCACCCGGTTTCGGGCGAGCTGACCTATGGGCTGGAGCGGCTGGCGATGTATGTGCTGGGCATAGATCATGTGATGGACATGCCCTATAACGCCCCGGATGCGCCGATTGCGCTGAGCTATGGCGATGTGTTCCGCCAGACTGAGCAAGAATATTCGCGCTGGAATTTCGACGTGGCCGATACCGACGTGCTGTTCAAACAGTTCGAAGAGGCCGAAGCCGCCTGCGCCGATATTCTGGACCGCCCGCAGACCGACCCCAAAACCGGCAAGCGCATCGTCATGGCGCATCCGGCCTATGATCAGGCGATCAAGGCCAGCCATCTGTTCAACCTGCTGGATGCGCGCGGGGTGATCTCGGTCACTGAACGCCAGGCTTATATCGCCAGGGTGCGCGCCCTGACCAAGAAATGCGCCGATGCCTTTGTGCTGACCGAGGCCGGAGGCTGGCAGCCATGAGCCAGCCCAAGCAACCCAACCGCCTGCTGTTCACCGGCTATATGCCGTTTTTGTTGGTGGTTGGTGTGACCTTGGCCTATTTCTATTTCATGGGCGAAGATGACGGCAAAAACCGCTATGGTATGGCTCCGGTGCAGATGGAATTGCAGCTGGTGTCGGTCGTTTCGGGCAATCCCGAAGTGGTGAGCGTCGATCATTTGCAAGCCGAGGCCGCAAGTGGCGAACAGCTGCATGGGTGTTTTCAAACCGGGATGTCTCTGCCGATGTTGACCGAGACCTATCAGCTTTTGCAAACCGCCCAGCCCATCACCCCGACCGGCGGGCTGGACTGCTTTGACGGGGCCAAAATCAGCGCGGCTCTGGCGGCGGATACGGCCTTGGCCTTTGCGGGTGGGCCGGCCTTGTCGAATGATCAGGAACGCGTGGTGGTGGTGTTTGGCGACGGGCAGGGCTATGTTTGGGATCAACCCATTGCCCGTGATGCGCAAAGTCAATGAAATGCTGTTTGTCGTGATACTCGCTGTGATCTTCCTGGGGGTCTTTGTGTTCTTTACCCTCACACCCGAACCGGTGGTGCTGCCCCCGGCCCCGGAAACGCTTGAGCTGACCTCAATCATCACCGGCCAGCCCGAGGCGATTTTGGCCGATAACCTACAGCTGGATGAGGACTCGCAATCAGGTTCTTATGGCTGTTTTCAAACTGACATGTCGCTACCGATGCTGACCGAAACCTATCAGCTATACGAGGCCGCCAATCCAGCCACCCCAACCGACCCGATGGCCTGCTATGACAGCGCCGAAATTGTGGCCGATCTGAACGCCGACAAGGCGCTGGCGTTTTTGTCACGCGCCGGGATTGGCGATGGACTGGATCGGGTTATCGTGATTTACGGGGATGGTCGCGGCTTTGTCTGGACCCAACCCAATGAGCAAGAGTGAACCATGCCTGACCTGTTGATCGAACTGTTTAGCGAAGAAATCCCGGCCCGTATGCAGCCCCGCGCCGCTGCGGATCTGAAGCGGCTGATGACCGCCGGGTTGCAGGAGGCAGGGCTGAGCTACGATGCCGCCAGCGCTTATTGCACCCCGCGGCGTTTGGTGTTGTCGGTTGAGGGGCTGCTGGCCAAATCCCCGACCGTGCGTGAAGAGCGCAAAGGCCCGCGGGTGGGGGCACCGGACAAGGCGATCGAGGGCTTTTTGCGCGGTGCCGGCGTGGCCCGCGAAGACTTGCAGATCCGGGACGAGAAAAAGGGTCAGGTCTATTTTGCCCTGATCGAAAAGCCGGGCCGTGACGCCGCCGAGATCGTGGCCGAGCTGCTGGAAAAAACCATCCGTCATTTCCCATGGCCCAAATCTATGCGCTGGGGGGCGGGCAGTTTGCGCTGGGTGCGGCCTCTGCATTCGATCCTGTGTATCCTCAGCGATTCGGCAGGTGCCAGTGTGGTGCCGCTGGAAATCGACGGCATTCAGGCCGGTGATACCACTCAGGGCCACCGCTTCATGGCACCGGAACCATTTGCCGTGCACTCGTTTGAAGATTACCGCAGCAAGTTGGCCAAGGCGTATGTGATTGTGGATGAGCAAAGCCGGGCCGATCAGATCAGTCAGGCTGCGGAACAGATGGCCAGCGAAGCGGGACTGGAGCTGGTGCCTGATCCGGCCCTGTTGCGCGAAGTCGCCGGGCTGGTGGAATGGCCGGTGGTGCTGATGGGTGATATTGCCGATGACTTTCTGGAATTGCCGCCCGAAGTGTTGCAGACCTCGATGCGCGAGCATCAGAAATTCTTTAGCGTCAAGAACCCGAAAACCGGGCGGATTGAGAAATTCATCACCGTCGCCAACCGCGAGACTTCGGATGCGGGCAAGACCATTCTGGCGGGCAACCAAAAGGTGCTGTCGGCGCGGCTGGCGGATGCCAAATTCTTTTGGCAAAATGATTTGCGGGTGCCGCTGGATGATATGGCGGCCAAGCTGGCCAATGTGACGTTCCACAACAAGCTGGGCAGTCAGGCCGAACGGATCGGGCGCATCGCTGCTCTGGCCGCCGAGATCGCGCCGCTGGTCGGGGCCGATGCCGGGCTGGCCAAACAGGCCGCCGAGATTGCCAAGGCCGATCTGTCCAGCGAAATGGTCTATGAATTTCCTGAACTGCAAGGGCTGATGGGGCGTTACTACGCCGAAGCGGCCGGTTTGCCGCAAGAGGTGGCCGAAGCCTGCCTGCAACATTATTCGCCGCTGGGCCCGTCCGATCATGTGCCTCATCAGCCGGTTTCGGTGGCGGTGGCGCTGGCGGACAAGATTGATTTGTTGACCGGGTTCTGGTCGATCAACGAAAAGCCCACGGGTTCGAAAGACCCGTTCGCCCTGCGCCGCGCTGCACTTGGGGTAATTCGACTGATTCTGGAAAATAACCTGCGCCTGCCGCTGGATCGCTTCATTGATGCCCAGTTGCTGCGCCATGAAATCGCCGCCGACCCTGCGGAACTGTTGTCCGACCTGCTGTCCGAAATTGCCGAGCATGGGGTGTTCGGCGCGGCGATGCGCACGATTCTCGACCGCCTGGGCGATGATATCCCCGACGAGATTCGGCATGTTCAGGGTAAAATCCCGGATGTCTCGGTTGATCTGCTGGGCTTTTTCCACGACCGGCTCAAAGTGTATCTGCGGGATCAGGGTGTTAGCCATGACGTGATCGACGCTTGTCTGGCCATGCCCAACAGCGATGATCTGGGCCTGTTGGTCAAACGCACCAATGCCTTGCAGGATTTCCTGAAAACCGATGACGGGGAAAATCTGTTGCAAGGGGTGAAACGTGCCAGCAACATCCTGACCGCCGAGGAAAAGAAGGATGGGGTCGAATATTCCTATGGTGCCGATCCGAAATATGCCGAAACGGACGAAGAAAGGGCGCTGTTTGCGGCTTTGGCTGCGGCAGAGCAAAACATTGCTCCGGCCCTGCAAGCCGAGGATTTTGTCGCCGCCATGTCCGCCATGGCCACGCTGCGCCGCCCGATTGATGCGTTTTTCGAAGCGGTGCAGGTCAATACCGATAATGCGGTGTTGCGCCGGAATCGGTTGAACCTGCTGGGTGAGATCCACAAGATTTGCAGCACGGTCGCTGATTTGTCGCGGCTGGAAGGGTAGGGGCTCAGCCGCTCTGCCAAAACCTGTACTTTGCTTTTCGCCGTCCATTGGTTTTGTGCCGATGGGCGGTTTTCTTTTGTGTTGTATGTTTTTTTCACTTAACAACCTGTAGGGTTTGTATTGTTTTAACGCATTGTTTTTATTTATTTATTTTGGGTTTTGTTTGTTTTGTTTTGGTTATTTTTTGCTTTTTTTTGGATTATTTCGTTTTTTTTACAAAAG
>PDSA01000055.1 GCA_002748285.1 Rhodobacterales bacterium | reverse complement strand
CCGCGTGAAGAAAGGCGATGTGCGTAAAGCCGTCGTCGTGCGCACCGCCAAAGAGGTCCGTCGCGAAGACGGCACCGCCATCCGGTTTGACCGCAACGCCGCGGTCATCCTGAACAACAACAACGAGCCGGTCGGCACCCGTATCTTCGGCCCGGTTGTTCGCGAATTGCGCGCGAAGAACTTCATGAAGATCATCTCGCTGGCTCCGGAGGTGCTGTAAGATGGCTGCGAAACTGAAAAAAGGCGACAAGGTCGTCGTGCTGGCCGGCAAGGACAAGGGCAAGGAAGGCGAGATTTCGTCGGTTGACCCGAAAGCCGGCAAAGCCGTGGTCGAAGGCGTGAACATCGCCATCCGCCACACCCGTCAGAGCCAGACCTCGCAGGGCGGCCGCATCCCCAAGGCGATGCCGATCGACCTGTCGAACCTGGCGCTTCTGGACAGCAACGGCAAAGCCACCCGCGTCGGCTTCCGCATGGAAGACGGCAAGAAGGTGCGTTTCGCCAAGACCACCGGGGAGGCCGTCTGATGCTGGATGCTGCTACCTACACCCCTCGCCTGAAGGCCGTGTATCGTGACACGATCCGCGCCGCCATGAAGGAAGAGTTCGGCTACAAGAACGACATGCAGATCCCGGGTCTGGAAAAGATCGTTCTGAACATCGGTTGCGGTGCCGCCGCCGTGAAGGATTCGAAGAAGGCCAAGTCGGCCATCGAGGATCTGACCAAGATCGCCGGTCAGCAGGCCATCGGCACGAAAGCGCGCAAGTCGCACGCTCCGTTCCGTCTGCGTGAGGGCATGATCATCGGTGCGAAAGTCACCCTGCGTGGCGACCGCATGTATGAATTCCTGGACCGCCTGATCACCATCGCGATGCCCCGCATCCGCGACTTCCGTGGTATCAAGCCCAGCTTCGACGGTCGCGGCAACTTTGCCACCGGCCTGAAGGAACACATCGTCTTCCCGGAAATCGACTTCGACAAGGTTGACGAGACCTGGGGCATGGACATCGTGATCACCACCACCGCGAAGACCGACGCGGAAGCCAAGAGCCTGTTGAAGCACTTCAACATGCCCTTCAACGCTTGAGCGCCGGGAGGAAAGAAGACATGGCTAAAAAAGCAATGATCGAACGCGAAAAGAAGCGTCAGGCGCTGGTGAAGAAATACGCCGCCAAACGTG